>NZ_JBHSFV010000012.1:0-208355 GCF_042653865.1 Dokdonia ponticola
CGGCTTTTTCGTCATCGTTAAAAGTACCTTTTGCATCTTTCAAGACTTTGGCTAATTCTACTGCTTTGGCTCTTGGTAATTCCTTAATAGTTCTAGGGGCTACCCAAGCTTTTACATCATCGATATACCCGTAATTAAAAGGCTTGTTCCAATTCGGCTCTTCTTTAACCGTTGCTTTTTGAGTGACGGATTGTGGGGTGTTTTGTTTTGAGAACATCCCATCTGCCGTTGTTGCAATTTCACTTTGGAAATTCTTTTTCTTTTTCTTAGAAAGTAGCAGATACAATCCAATACCTGAAACAGCTAGCACACTGCCACCAATCATCCACCATGTCGTTTTTGATAATTTCATCTGTTATTTTTTATAAGGTTCTATAGGGGGGCAACTTTGCTACAATCCCCATAATAATTTTAATTTCAGAAGTACTTAAACGATCTTTTAACACATCAATTAAGTTGCTCCCGTATTCCTCTTGATATGCGAAAACAAGTTGTGATACTTGCACTTTATCTTTAAGGCTTCTAAAAACACCATAGATTTTTTCTTCATCGTCATTTAGATACCAAGGTGTTAAAGCACTATAGATTTGATATGCATACCCTATAGCGGTTTGTGTTTTCAGAGTAATCACTGTTTGAGATACGCTTTGTAAAACCCTATTTTTATATTGTAAATCAAAAGCATGACTTGCATCAAGTCCGCCTTCTGTATTGGCTAATACCCTTGAGATCGCTTCTAAGAATTGGACATATCGCGTATCTCTTTTCTTAGCTCTTAGACTCACGTATCCTATAGTGATCACTATAATTCCTAGTGCGCTTGCTACGGTTATTTTATGTGTTTTTACAAGTCTCATTTGGGTAGTAATTTACTTGCTCTTCCAATGGGGGTCAGCATTTTTAAATCCTCTACATCTGTACTATCCACTGCTTTTTTTCCAATTACAAGAATTCCTATAATAAGAGCAATTAAAAGTATTGGAATGCCTATAGCTATAGCTTTAGTTAGATTCTTTCCAAGTCCAAAAAGGTTGCCTTGAATTTCAGAGAGATCCGAGATCGTGCGTGTTGCGATATTGGATACATCTAGCCCTTGTTTGTCCATCCAAGTGGTAAAGGCAGGACGTGTGGTACAACTCACATCACCATTACTTTTCCAAGTAATGAGCCATAAGGTTTTGGCATGAGCGCTTCCTACCGCTTTTTTCAAGGCATCAAAATAGCTGATCCATAAATCGCACGGATCATCCTTTTCAGGGATCACAAAGGAGTAGGTGTTTACAGTGAGAGCTTTAGACATTTTTAAAAGGAATTGAGTGCTATTAAACAGTTCTGACTTGAGGTAATTTTTGATATTGATTACGCGTTGGTACTCCAAGGGATTTCAACCACGCCTGTACATCAAAAGCAGGGTTTTTAGATTCCTCTGTGCGGGTAGGATCATCAAATCCTAAGACGATCATTTTGGGAAAACGAAGGGTATAAAACCTGACAATCGCTTCTAGGGTTTTGGTTTGTTCTATCGTTCGTGTATCCTTCCAAAAGGCTTCTTTGAGCGTTCGTCCACCCACATAACCAATGTGCTTTACACGTCCTAAAATGGGATGTTGTCCGCCTGAGATTCCCCATAAATCCACATCCGTAGGACTGTTTTCATTGACTAAGGTTTCGAGCGTTCCATCTTGTAAAACGAGGTAATCAAATCCAGGTCTATTAAACCCTAAACCACCACTTGAGATAGGGCGGGTATGATGGGTTACAATATCTTGACTACTCAGGTTCTTAGCCTCTGAGCTGTCGGTAGAATGTAGTATCAAATAATTGAGTGTTTCCATAATTTCTAAGTTCCTTGTTATCTATTTTAAATGCTGTCCGTTATGGATTTTATAATCTTCTGAAACCGAGCAATCGGTAGGAAGGATAGGCTTTGATATTTACCTGATTGTTTTGATTACCACCCAAGCAATAGATTTTTGTTCTATCTTCAGAATAGCCAATAAAAAAGCCAACGTGACCTTTCCATGAGTTTTTAGCCTCACGCCAAAACACCACCACATCTCCCACAGAGGGTTTTGTTACTTTGTTGCCTACACTAAGCCAAGAGCGTGCATTGAGTTTTCCACTTGCTTTTTTACGGGCTTTTAATGCCACCCAATTAACAAAGGCACTGCACCAAGCAGTCTCATCATCCTTGACCCACGTTGATCCGATCTCTTTGAAATAATTAACAATTATCGGATTATGTAACCTTCCTACTTTTTCAGTAGTTCCATATTGACTCAGCGCAATAGTTATCAGTGTATTCATTTGTTTAAGGGAGTTAAAGTGTTTGTACTCTTTAGCGCTAGTGTTAGCGCTTTTCTAGTTCATTTTCCAAAACATCAAACCAATCTAGTTTGGTGTAGTAGATAAGTAATGTGATCGTGGTTTGTGCAGGAATGGTAAAGTACCATCTGTGAAGTCCGTCAATGACGGTTCCCTCTATTTCGTGGACTTCTGCTACATTTAAAAAGTTTTGAGGGCTGTTATAATTTCCAATGCTTAGAGAGCGACGATCACTTTTCCCACTCACTGAAATATCTTCGAGTTCTAGTGTACTGATCAGGCGACCACTACTAATGATTTTTAAATGTTTTACTTGCGCAGGATTAAATTGAAACTCTTGACGATACTCATCATAATCTTCTTTTATGCTTACCTCTTGATGAGTAACCCGTCCAAGGGTCACACTATTGAGTGTTGCTTTTGAAAGTGCCACTAGACCACTTTTGGGATGAATAGCAATGCCTGTTTCAAAATCCGCTATAGGATAGGGATCAATGAACTCATTTTCGCTATTGAGTCTTAAAATCTGACCATTGGTCGTCTCCCCAATATATATTAGCCCTTCAGATTCGCTATAGGCAATACTTCCACCAACACCTTCTAATGGGATGCGAATATGTGTCAGACTCAATGCATCAATAATTACTAAAGAAGCATTATTCTCTACAACTCCATAAATATGCTTAGAAAGTGGATGGTATGCCCAAGCGATTATATTCTTTGTGATTTGATCCATCATCGCTACACGGGTATGACTTGTGGTATAGACATAGATCTCTTCTAATTCTGGAATATGTATAAACACATTCCCTGAGTCACTATCAAGCCCTATAGTTGACGGAATGCCTTCTATACCTCGTTGTTCAACTGCCCTAGTGACTATATCAATGACAAACATATTGGGTTCGGTAATCCCTACTACATAAAGCGCGTCATCTATGGGATTATACACAAAACTTGTGGGACGTTTGATGACCGATAATTCCTCACTAATACTAAAATCAAGCGTAATCACACTTATTGTATCTCTAATAGAACTAAGTACGTAGACCTCTCCGTAGCGAGGGCTATCTTCCTTGGTGTTTACCGTAATAGCTATGGGGGAATAGGATATTGAAAAAGGAATATCGGAAAGGGCTATTGTCTCTATAATACTTCCTTGACTATTAAATAGAGTGACATCATCAGAGAGTTGATTGACCACATAAAACAAATCATTGGCAGGGTTATAGACCATCCCTTGCGGATAACTTCCAACAGCAATGGTTTGAGTATCGTTAAAACGATTGGCAAATTTCTCGGTGGTACTGAGCGACAAGTCGCTATTTGCGCCCCATAAACGCACTCTTTGAGAAGTATCGGTCGAATTACAAATAACAAACTGAACAGACTGAAACTCTTTTGTAAGGGTCTTATAGAAATGTCTATAGGTATAGTGCGAATCTAAAGGATGTATCATGACTGTTTTTGTTTTATGTGTAACGAATCGATTCTTTCTCATGGGTATAACTTTCTATAAAGTCAAGAACCTCACGGGTGCGTTCTAACTGCGCTTGTCCAATAAGCTGTGGATAGCTTCCAAATATTTTTGTCATCGCATAGACGGCTTCGATCTTTGGAAAACCATAATCTAAATACTGCTTGATCCCACATACATCAGCGGTGATTTGGCTTCGTGTATTTAAAAACCAATGGCATCCTTCATGAGCTAAAATCGCTACGCGAATAGGAATGCTATAACCTACAAACAGTCGCTTTGAGATTTGAACTCTCGGCATTAATCGGTGGGTTCTCGCCGGGGTAATGAGTTCTTTTCCCAAGGGATCGGTAATAGAGGCCACGTAATGAAATAAAAACTCTTGGTTTTGGCTATCATAAAAACCCGTTGGGGTATGTCCTGCCTTTTGAGCAAATTCAATGGCAAATTTCAAGAATCGATGCTGTGCCTCTGATGCCCATACTAGGGCAGGTTCCATCTCTACTACTTTAAAAGAGATCACCGAAAAATGCTCATCGTGTACTGCGTTTTTATCAAAAAGGAACAGCTCCATTTTTTTTGAAGACACAGGAAATTTGAGTTCAAAATCACGCTGTTGTGAAGGATTTAAAAACCGAGCTTTACGACGCAAGTAATACGTATGAGGGTATCTAGGATCATAGGCTTGAATTCCTAACTCCATAGTTCGGTGCGCCCTAATCCGTAAGTGGATCACAAATCGCTTCTTATTTGTTGGAATTGGAATAATCATATTGTTAGTGTGATTGTCTTTTTTTATAAATAACCACCCCAATGATCCCAACAACCAAAACACCGCCGATGACAAAAAACAGCACAGGAATACCACTTTTTTCATCCGAGGTATCATCCTGTTCTTGCCCAGAGGAGAGTCCCAATTCAAAATCACTCGAAGACTCTAGGCTATCGGTTTGAATAGGGTTTAATAAGGTATCTACCGCTTGTCCAATGGCTGTAGCGCCTCCTATATCACGATATACATTCCCTATTTTTTTTGCAAATACTTTTTGACGAGCCTTTCTAGCGATCACTTTAGGGTTTGCATTTCGCACGGCACGACGTGCCTTTCGAGCTTGACGACGTGCTTTTCGTTTTTTCTTATTACCAAAAAAAGCATCTTCTTGGTAGTCCTGAGCTATATATGCATCTATCATTTGTTATAGAATGTGTAAGATTCGTAAAGTGCTGTCTACTGCATCATAAGCAATGGCATCATAGGCTTTGCCAACAAAGGGATATCCCTTGGCTTCTCCAGGGGGCAATATCACGCCATTGACTGTGGCATTTGTGATCCCCGTATTTTTAAAAGACGCAAATAAAAAACCCGCCTCTAACTGTCCTTGTCCGTCAGTTTCAATTTCTATTGGATTTGCTTGTGTATTCATAGTCTATCTTTTTTTCGCCCTTTCCATACCACATAGCCTACCATAGCGGTAGTGGTTATAACCAGAGCGATGATGAGTATTTTTTTCTTTGAACTCTTCTTATTTTCAGGCTTTTGAGATTCATCTTCTTTTTGAGCGACTTCCTCTTTAAGGGCTTTTATCTTTGCTTTGGTAATGGGTCTTACAGGGACTCTTTGCAAGGAAACTACCTTGTTTTTATTTGCTAATGGATTTGTATCCGTAGTTGCAATTTTTGCTAGTGGGAATCTCTCTACAGGTCTTTGTTTTGGCCTTCTGAGTTGGATCACTTTATCTCTAGGTAAAAGTATTTGCGGTTTTGCTCTGCCTTGTGTTTGCCCTCTAGGCAATGAATAGGGGCGACCTATACCTCGTATCACTCTTGGCAAGGTTCTACTTCTTTTTTTAGGACGATATCGCTGAGCAATCCCACGATCAGTCCTTATGGGTCGCATAGGAAGTCTATACAGGTTAAAATCATCGTATAACTCCTCTTGTTCTAAAAAGTCTTCTTTGTATATAGGGATCATAATTTCTATGGTATCGAAACATTATACTTGGGGTGGACGTGGACGAGACATAAACAGGGCAACCCCAATAAGACTTACCAAGACAACCGCCCCACCTACCATGAGCATGGTTTGTGAACGCTTCTTGGCTTTTTCTTCTCGCTCTCTTCGCTCACGCTCTTCTCGCTCTCTGCGAAGTTGTTCCTCTCTTTGGCGTTGTTGTTCCTGCATCCGCTGGATTTGCAGTTCTAAATCTCGTTTTGCCTGTAAAGCTTGGGATGAGGAGGCATTATTATTACTGTTATTATTATTGCCTTTTTTCTTTTTTAAAAGCCCTCCAATCGCGCCTATCGCGCCTTTGATGAGTCCACCAAAAAAGGCATCTTCCGCCTCGGGTAGATCAAAACCAACCCTGCGAAGCCATAACATAGAATCCCCCGCTACATCTATGTGACGATCTACAAGTTTGGAAAGGGCATCAGTGAAATTAGAAGGGTCGTTTTTTAAAAGCTCCACCGTAGCATCAATGAGTTGCCTTTTGGTGGGGGGATTTTCAAAGCCCACTCCATAACGGGCTATTAATTCGGTTAGAGAACCACTAGCGGTAAGGATTAAATGTCCTATTAAATTAATGGCTTCATTATATTGCTGTTGTGTCATAGTTAACTGTTTTTAGAAAATGATAACACCCAACCCATAAACATACCTACACCAAAGATGCTAGCATAAATACCTAGCTCCCTTTTAGTGAGTAGAGTATAAGAAGTTTCTGTTGTGAGTTCTTCTTTCAAAGGGGGTGTTGGCGCATCTGAGCGCAAAGAGTTCCAAAGCGCTTCAATTTCCTTTTCTAGTTCGCTATCATTAGGAGTGGCTCTGTGTTTTTTAATCAACGCTTCCAAACGAGTTCTACGATCTGTCTCGCCACTCTCTGAAATAAAGTTATCTTGAGGTAAAGCAGACGCTTTTTTACAAGAACCACAACCACTTTTTTTAGTATCGTCAAGTTTATTCTTACAGTTCTCGCACACCTTTGGAGGGCTTACAATAGAGAGAATTGCTTTTTTATCTGGATGTATTTTTAAAAGCGCTTCAATAATCTTGCGTCCTTTTTCGCGAACAAGCTCTTTGATAGCCTCCACAAGGTCTTCAGGGTCTTCTACAGATTCAAAACCTTCATCGTATAAAAGCTTTTGTGCTTCTAGTATATTGTGATAGACAATGTAATCAATCCGATTTTGTCCCAATTCAGTATATCGGGTAGTCTTCATAAAGTAACATGAGTTTAATAAGTCAGTATAGCGTTATAAACCCGCTATACTGACTAAGGTTACAGATAGATTTCAAGCCTTTCTAACGTCTTCGGCGAATCAGTTGCGTGCTAGGACGTCTTTTTGTGCGTCTTCTAGTAACACGTTTTCGACTACTAGGACGTAGAGGTCTACGACGTGTTCTACTCGGACGTCTACGTGGGGGAAGCCCCAATGCCGTAGGACGTTTTCTTCTGACTAAATCTAATTGAGGAAGTCCCGTTGTTCTTGGTGCGTGAGAGAGTTCTGCCACGTTTTGACCACGAAGTAAGTTCCCTAGATTCGCACGGGCTTTAACCGTAAAGGTAAATACCGCTGAACTATTGGCATTAATCGTAAAACGAAGCGCATCTTGTCCTGTAACATCCATTTCAAAATTGTCATCATCAATAAGGGTATTGTTAAAATTTTGAGGAGAAGTCGCATTACGAGGTTGATACACCCGATTGGTCTGCGTTCCCGATGCCGTGCGCCTTTGAATACGAAGTACGTTATCAAACTGCAAAGCACTACTGACAGAGTATTTCATCCCTGCAATTTTAAAAGGATGTGCTTTACTCTCCTCACGTACTTCTTTATGGGAAGACTCTTCAACCACCACAGTAACTCCATTGGGTTGTGCCTCTTCCGCATTCGCACCAAAAAGAATAGCTTGTGCTGGCTCAGCTGAAGTGTTATTTACAGAAATAGTCAACGTACGATCATTAGGATTGATACGTCCTATGCTTTGTTTGGTATAATCATCATACCCTCCTAAAGCTTCAATATATCCGTCCTCTTCATAAGGATCATCAAATTCGTCATCAAATTCATCATCATAACTATCATAAAGGTCCTGCTCATCATCATATCCCTCTAATCCTGTATCGAACTCATCTTCATCAAATTCTCCCCCGTAAAAATCATCATAGCGATCCTCCGCTTCTTCTTCGTATCGCATTAATTCATCATTATATGGACTCATAGTGTTTATTTTTTTTAGTTTAAAATCTTTTTAGAAATAGCCTTTAAAAAGGGCTTAAAAGCCATTTTACTTCTTAGCTACAACCGCTTGCTGTTTTTCTTTTTCTAATTTTTTAGCCTTTGTTTTTGCCATCATAGGAGCTATTAAAAAAGTGCCTAATAATACTCCAGCAATACCAGCTCCTGCGATATAAGCAATTGCTTTGATATCAATGTTTGATTCTTGTGCCATCAATGTGTTTTTTTAAAAGTTAATTCTTGTTTTATTCACGTCAAGTGATCTTATGTTCTTACTTGGGTGCAAGTTCCCATCAAAGGTTCTTAATTCCTTGGCGCGACTTTGGTAAAGTGACAAAAGAGCGAATTTTAAAAATCATAAATATCTTATTTAAAGTGATTTATACAATCTTTCAACACCCCTAAAACGACCAAAGTCTATAAAAAGAAGCTTTTTATTCGCCTTTAAAGTGGCGTAAATAGCCTGAAATAAGATGGATCATTACTGCATTTCGATCTTTATAAATCGCATTACCACCAAAATCACGCTCTTGTAATAGCATTCGTATTTTCTTGGTTTCTTCTTGATCTATAAATCGTTTTACCGCTTTGATATAGCTCTTTTTACTGCATCCTATAATCTGTTGTTCTCGCATATTGACATACACGAAAAAACTCTTTAATACCTGATATCTCTTTTCAGATAACTTCCCTAAAGAAAAAGCCCTTGAAGACATCTGATAATGATCATCCACAATTAGTTGAGCAATACGTACCAAATTGTATTTGGGAATACGATCCCGATATCGAGTCACATCATCCACTTGATGATGCAGGCGAAGCCACGTACAGTTTTGCCATTCTGAGGTAGTAATTTTAGCGACCGATTGATGAGTAAGTAACACATCAATCCCTTTGTGTCTGACCGTACATAAAGCACCAATCATATTCTGACCTTTAGCCCCTGCCATATAATGATCAATGTCATCCAAAACCACCATGCCATTTTTATAATGCTTCATAATCTTTTCAATGACTTCTCTTTTTTGAGCAGTATCCATCGGACTGCCGTCAGGATTAAAAGGGCGTATGCGCCGTGCATGAATCTTGGAAAGTGATTTGATATGGTTTGGATCAACCGTTGTAAACTCTGGATAATCATCATCATTGGTATCAAAGGCTAATACTTTACGCCCTTTTTTACCAACGGCTAAATGCTGTTGCATATACTGATAAATCTCCAGCTTATTACGATAGGTCTTTCCAACACCTGTTTCGCCACAAACTAGCATAATCATAGGTTGGCGCATCGAGGTTTGTTTCATAGCCTATAGGGTTTTAATTCATTTCTTTAGGATTTTTTCTTTATTAAAAAAAGCCACTATGATCCTTGCCATCGTACTTTTTTAAGTAGATGGGAATACCTCCTTTTTTAAAAAAAAGAAGCTCTATATCTAGTTATCTCAAGTCAATGATTCAAGAGAAGCAGATATCTTAGTATTTAGATCGTAGCTAGGAAGTATCATCGGAGTCTTGCAAGTCGCCATCTTGATCTTGGCTATGGGAACTTATCACTTGCTTTGTTTTCATGTTTGATTTAGAAGAAGCTATGTGTCTTTGATTCACCTCTGTAGGAGCCACTTCTTCATACACTAACTGCATTTCATCCATTGCATTAGCACGGGGATAGTTTATATCGGCAAATTCTTCTTCTAGCCCTTCTTCTTTATCTACCGCCTGATAACTAGGGGTTATAGCTTGCTCTTTTACAAAAGCTTCTTCCTTCTCATCCTGCTTTTTAGAGTGCTGTTGTTTTTCTACCTCTAAGGAATCTGTAGTCTGTGGAAGTTTTGCCTCACGTACAATCTGTAGGATGCGTCCTTCGAGGGATTTATTTTCATTTCGCACCTCCATCACAGTCTGTGCTTTTTTTACAATCACTGAAATAATAGCCCCTAAGAGTTGCTGTTCAGGGGTGAGTTGCTTGGTTTTGCTTTTTATTACCTGCGCCAACAAAGGGGTTAGAAGTGCTTTATCATCCTGATCCAAACGAATACGTTTAATATTCTTTTCGTTTTGGGTATCAATCACTTCAACAAGTTCTTCAAATTCAAAGAACTCTTCGTGCTTGGAAATCTTAACAAAAAAGCCCCCACCAACGGCTAAAAAGTTATCAGCCATACCCAAGAGCGCTTCTGCTGTTTGAGTGGCTTGCTTATCAGATATGATTGCTTGTGAAGTTTGTTTCTGCTCTGAAGTATATTCAGGTGTTTCTCCAATATGTTGTTTTGGCGCATCCGCTATAATTTGCTGTGATTGTTCACTAGCATACGCATCTTCAGCAGTTCTTCGAAAATTGTCGGTTTGTGTCGCGCCTTTTTCAGATATATCGGCAATATCGCCTGTTTTGACTGCCTTGTTAAGGGGACTTTGTGCCTCTGAAATAGGCACTTCTAAAATGCGATCCTCTCCTGTATCGACAAGCGCATTTTGGATCTCTTTTTCTAATTCGTCATCCATTACTTTGTTTTTAATTCTAATAAATAGGTTATAAATGAAGCTTCCAGCGCATCAAATCGCTTAAAGAAGTCTTTGTAAAAAGGTTTAATCACTACTATTTCTTCAAGTTTTTTATAATTATAGCGTATGTTTCTCCTTTTTTGTCTGTAATAATAAGCGATGGTCTGATAGCTCATATCTAGGTGTTTAATCAGCAAATAGTAACAACACATACGGGCGTCTCTAGCGTTTTGATCCTGAGATTCTAAAAAATCGTCACCCGAAAAACCAAAGTGCTTTTTAGCACGAATAGTTAGAAAATTAATAATCAGCGTTTCTTTTTCTGAATCATCTAAAACCGTTTTGCCAGATGTTATTCCATCTAACATCACAATGGCTCTGGTAATCCCAAATTTGGAAACTAATTCCTGTACCCGTGTATCAAGCAAACCATAAATGGTCAGATTCTCTTTCGATATATCTTTTTGCTTGTTCATAGTTTCAAACTACATCATTATTGTATCCAATATTCAATTCTATACAATTACTACTCGGTTAATTCTCACACGGCTAGCTACCTAATAATGCTTTACTAGGGTAGTCAGTAAATGGTTATTAAAAACACACCTAAGTACTCACTACTGAAATAGTATAGCGATAGCTGAAAAAGGAAGTTCTTGTAATACAGTACTTTCCAAGAGTTGTTACCTTTGAAAGTGGAAAAGTAATCCCACGTTTTCTTAAGGTGGAGCGAAGTACATTTTTGTGTTTTTTCTCATCAATAAGACGTTGTAAGATATCTTCGTACTGACTCTTTTTCTGCGTATCAGGCTTCGGGCTTATTACTTTTTCTGTGGCTGTATGTCCTTTATGTTCTTTGTGAATCTCTTTTAGGTGTTTAATATCCGTAAGGATTTCTGCATCTAACTTTCGTAATTGATTCTCCAATTCTTGGGCATCTTGCTCCTCTATACTCTTTTCCAAAGCAAGCATTTTTTTAAAAACACCGATCTTATCTTGAATATCGCTAGGCAATAAGAGGATTTCTAATGCGTGTTTATCGATATATAATTCATGTGTGATCTTTTTCATAATAAATGTATTATGCGATTTGTAATTCGTTATTGTTCAGTAGGTTCTCAACACCACTTGATAGTAGTGCCGTAGCGAGTGAAGTGACTAGAACAATACCCAATGTCTTTCCAAGTTCTTCACCTTTAGGAATACCAAACTTAAAACCCTCTTTGGTATCTGAATTTCTTCCTAGATTGTAATACAAAAGTGCTTCGGCAAGCCCAATGGCGAGTCCAGCTCCAGTGATAATGAGCATTTTTTTATTTGTTGTCATCGGTTTTTATTTTTTGATTCATACTCTTAAATTTCTCTTTCAAGGCGAGCTTTCCTTTCTCTGCTAAGGTTTCATTCATTTCAAAAACACCTACCACCTTTTTATGAATTTGTAGAGATACCCGTTTTAGTGCCGCTACTTTTTCAGGATCTTCCTTAAAGCGATCAGGAAGTAAGTTGGCAATCGCATTGATATGACCATATACCTTATCATAGACCGTTTTTGGAATCGTTGGAGTATTCTTTTTCGCACCTTTTCGAGTCGCCCCTCTTTTTCGACATTCCTCTACCTCTTTCTGCAACGCCTCTAGCTTGCTTAGGGTGGGTATGGCAGGTTTTTTCTTAATAGGTTTTTTCTTACTGGTTTTTTTTTGAGTTTCAGTTTTTTTAACCACTACCTTTTTATTCTTTTTTCCGATTTTAGGTTTAGGTTTAGATTTAGGTGTAGGTGTAGGTGTAGGTTTAGGTTTAGGTGTAGGTTTTGTTTGCTTTTTTGACTCAGCTACTTCTTTGGAAGAAACCACTACTTCGATACATGGTTTTTCTTTTTCAGCAATAGCCTCTGGATATACATCGGCGACCATTTCTAAAATGAGTGTCGCACTTTCTTTGGTAGCTTCTATAAAATCATGTTTATCTTCTGCCGTATTATACTCTTCAATGAGTTTTTGAATTTCACTTTTAATATCCTTATTAAGGATTTTAGTCAAATCAAGGGCTTCTATCTGTTCTATCTGTGTCATAATTATGCGCTTTTTGGGTTTAGACTAAGTTGTAGCTTTAGTAATTTTAAAATTCGTAGACGCTCGTTTTCACGAATCCGAATGGCCTGTTTGCTTAAAAGAGGTATTTCTTTACCTTTTGATTCCTTAATTTCGGATGCCTTCGTTTTCTCTTTTCGATGCTTCTCTAAGATTTCAAATAGCAAGCTATCCGCTTGTTTAGCTAGGATGTCATCTACGGTGAAATGCTGGGTTTGTTTTTTTATGAGTGCATATCCATCAGTAAGTACTAATGGGCTTCCTGTTTGATGTATAATCTCTTGTTGATGAGTAATAGGAATATCCTTCAGCTCATTTGGTTTTATATCTTTTAATCTATACATAGCGCTTGTTTTTATAATTAGTAAACTCTTGGGTAGGATAGGCTCTTAAACTCTTGAAAAAAGCGTTGGCTTCTGCTTGATCTGCGTAATGAATAGAGCAGTTTTGAGAACTTCCATCTATGTTAAAACAGCGATACCGATAGCACTGAATAGGGCGCTCTACATCACTAATATCAACTTCTATCCAACGAAGAATGAGGGTGTCTTTATGAAACTTTGAAGTCATTATCTGAAATTCAAAACACGACTCCATACAACTTTTATCAATAGTTATTGCCTGATCCCATAGTTTTTGTATGATCTCTTTAGATATCTTCATAAGACTTTTGTTTTTTTTGTGTATTCCAATAAGATGCGCGACACTTCTTTCACTGCGTGATCTATGGAATAGCTTTGATTAAACAGCAGGGCATCGGGGGTCACTTCCATATATGCCTTGGGTATTGTATCATCTATTTTGCCTAATCCATTAGGGATATTCAGCCCGCAATAATCGGCTAAGGCAATGAGTCCTTTAAAGCCATTGTATCGGAAATAACGAGGGTCACTCCCAAGCACTAGAAGTTGATTGACATCTAATGGATCTTCAAAGCGTTTGACTCTAATGACCGATACAATGGCATGCACCCCAAAAGAAGTGCCTAATAGTACATCGATGGCAACTCCTATATGACAGCTTTCTAAATACTCGGTTAATAAAGCAACTGCGATGCCCACGTAATACAAACTATCTCCTTGTATATTGGCATTTGCCCCAGCTAATAGGGTCAGGGTCAGGGTAGGTTTGGATGCCAAAGTATTCTCAAAATAAATGTGGGTGTTTTTAACCGTAGTGGCTTTGTCTTTTCCTAGTTCAATTTTAAGTTGATGATGAAATCTCTCTAACTCGCTACTCCCTTTTGTAAAGGGAATTTTATACAAACCCATCATCGCACGATCAAAAGAAAATACGCCTAAACCTTTACTATTGGCACTTAATTGAGGGCGCTTTAGTAATTCATCTTCCACAAGCTCGGTATAGCGATCAAGTTCCTTTTGGATTTTAGGGGCGATGACATCCAAAAGTTCCATTTTCCCAAAATAGCGATGCGCTTCTAAATCCTTCATAGATGTTGGCGGGGGATTTCCATACCAATCACTTGACTTAACAATACGCGTTTGCGCATTTTTAATAATCACTTCTAGTGTTTGCTGATTGCCCATAAATAGGGACTTGCATTGTTTTTCTACAAAATCATGATACGCTGTAGGACTCCCAAAAGGAATGTATTGAAAGCGTTGCTTCTTATAAGAATGGGTATGTATAATAGGAGCTTTAGACACGGCGAGCATATTCTTTTGAAAATTCTGTTTTAGCCTCGGCAGATTTATAGGTATTTATAAAGCCATCATGACCAATTTCTGCTTTGATCTTTTTCGCTTTTTCGCTATTCATTACCCAGAAATAACTCTCCAAAGCATCGTGCAATGTTTTACCATGATCATATCTGGTAAATCGATGATCATCGTCATCCGTGATACCCATTTCGCGAACCATTTCAAGAACATAAGAACGTTGTAAGTTCAGCATCGTACGAAGGGTCATAATGTCTTCGGTAGTATCATCCCCAGCCTCTTTTGCCTCATAGCGTAAAATAGCTGTACGAATGGCTTGACAATGTGCTACAAGGGTTGGATAAATAAGGGCTTTTTCTAAACGCTCATTAAAACCCACATGGTAGATACATCCACTAAAGCGGTCAATAAGGGAGGCATCTTGCTTGCTATTTCCCACATAGTGTTTACTAAATCCTTTTCCTGTGGTATTTCCTGTAGCAATACATCCAAAATGGGGATGTTTTACAATCGGCTCATTTAAACCATTGAAAATAACCGCTTCTTCGCTCGCACTCTTCGCTAGGGCATCATTAAGTAAACTTGCCGTATTTGGATCAAGCTTGGGCATCTCATCTAGGATAAGAATTTTACCATCACGCCATGCCTCTATAAGTCCTCCTTCTTTATAGCCCGTCATGGTTTGTCCACCTTTAATTTCGGTAGGCGAAGTCCATTGACTGCAATTAATCGTGATGTAGGGAAGCTCTTGTTTATCCCTTTCGTGACGACCAAAAAGAGAATAACTCACTTTTTCTGCCAGCGTAGTTTTTCCTGTTCCTGCCGATCCCACTAAAAAGACATTATTCCCCCAAATCAAATCATCCAAAATCTTCATGAAATTGGGAACCTGATCCATCTCGGGAATATCGATTTTTAACTGTTGATATCGCTTATTTGTGATCATACTATTTTTTCTAATTCTTGATGTAATTGTAGTTTTGCTAGAAATTCTGTTAAAGGGGTCACTTCATTAATTTCTTGACTATAGGATGCCTTGCCAAGTTCCAAAGCGCTATATCTACCAAAGACAAATTCTGTATTCCCACTCTCATGGGGATGGTTAAAGATGAAATACCCCAGGGTTTCAATGGCTTTAAATAATGGAGTATCACTAAGGGTCTCTACAAGGGCTAAAAAGTCAGCGTATACCTTAGTATCACTACTCGCATTTTTCCATAGTGTATAGGATTCCGTAGCATTTTTAAAAACAGGGATGAGCGTGAAATTATACCGCTCCTTATCAGAAAGCCGTCTGTTATACACCACACGCCCTAATGGGTACTGACCATCTCCTTCAAAGAAGTTTTCAAAGCCTGCACTTGGATGACTTGATTTGCCATACGCTGTTCCCAATTCATACACATACCGCTCCTTAGATCGCTCGGTCCGCGACCGCCAATCTTTTTCGTTTTCTTCTTTTAATTCTTTGACCTGTTTTGTGCCATCAAAGTAATAGATACCATACTCATTGAGTTTGTTTAAAAAAGAAGGGAGGTGAGACAGGGAAATAACCCCTGTCATTTCATTTCCGTTTTGCACGAAATCTGGTAACTCGTTTGGATCAGCTCCCATTCTTGGTATTAAAAGCTTTTGTAGTTCAGGATCAATAATCGCCTTATAGAGTTCCTTCTTTTCAAGGAACACATTAAAGGTGGAAGCGCTTATTTTTTCAAATCGCACCGAGTCCTTATTTGCTTTAAAATAACCCCCAATAGCCAAATCTGTAATCTTAGAAAGCGCCTCACTAATGGGATAGCTACTTTGAGAATAAAAAGAGGCATCTGTATCTCTTGATAGTAAAATACCACTTTGAATTGCTCCATTTTTGGTATTGTATTTAATCAGTCTGTTCTTTCCATCAATATACCCAGCCGAGGCTAGAATATTTTCTGTTAGGATTTGGCGCTGTTCCCGCTTGGCAGAGGCCTCTTTGATGCGATTATTCCATAGGGTAAGTACTTCTTCTTGCTCTCTTTCGGTAATAGCTGTAGATTTACTTTCTTTAAAAATAGCACTTAGAAGATCATTATCTCCTCCTTCATTTAAGGAAACACTCAGCGCTTTACGGCTATCTGTAACTGCGAAGTTTAATCGAATATTTCCAAGGGTATAGGGATTTTTGGCGCTTTTGCCAATACTAACCCCCAAGAACACGCCCCACGAAGGTGCAATCGAAGCGCTATAGCTTGATGGGACTTTGACTGCATCCCCAATCTGCCACAAGCCAATGTGGGATTCGATTCGTTTACGGGTGGTCTCTAATTGGCGTAAGTATTTGTCAAGACTCTGCTGTTTTTCATCTATGATTTCTTTAAGGAGTTTTATTTCTTGTTCATCCTCTTCAGTAAGCTCTTTTCTTAATTGATACTCCAGCATTTGAGCACTCAATTTCTCAATACTTTCTTTTTTGGCAAGCTCTCTTTTAGCAACCATTTCTGGATATTCTAAAGAGATCTTAGCAAGTAGTTGCGCCTGAACGGTCTCAGGGGGTTTCCCTTCCAATGCCTTTAAGATTCTCATCTCTACTTGCCCCCCAGTAAAAGGGCGATTTAGATTATTCACAATGGTTTGTTCCCTTATCGTATCACGCCCAAAAGCGCTTAGACCTCCCACGCCTTTATGAAACAAAAAACGCTTTTGCACCTCGGCATCGAGTTGTAAAAATTCCACCTCTAAATCATAGGTGCCTTGCTGTTTTTCTAATTGGATTTGATCTTTATACCGCGAGAGTAGCTCATCATATAGGCTTTCCTGATCTTTGACTAGTAGTAATCCCGCACGTCCTGTTAATTGACGAATCGCTCCATGCTTTTCAGGATTTAAAACATAGCGAGAATATCCATTGTCATCTTTTACCTTCGTATGATTCGGATATCCTAAATCAGGCATGAGTTCCGGATGTTCTTTAATCCATGCATGGGCTACCGTATCACCGTATTTATTTAAAAAATCAGGACTCTTTAAAGTATCATCACGAGTTTTCTGTGAGCCTGTGGTATTGGCATCTAGGGTTTTTAGTTTCGCTTTGAGCATCGTCAAAAGCCGAGCTTCCATTGGAATATCCGATGTGATGTAATAATACTCAGGTAATACTACTTGCCCTGTGCGATTCACGCGCCCTAAAATTTGTACCACCGTATTGATATCTAATTCAAATTGGTGCATCAGTAGCGCCCGTTTACGCTGATCCTTAAAATCCTTAGATGCGTGGGCGGAAGCACCCGTGCTTCCACTTTGGTTAATCAACAGTACATCATACTCCCCTGAATTAAACAAGCGAAACGCTTTTTCAGAATCTGATCGAAAGGATTGTACAATAGCGTGATCCCCTTCAAAAATGAGACGCTGTTTACGTCCTGTGACTTCGCCTACTTTAAAATGAGACGTTTTGTGACCTCCAAGGTTTTTTGATTTTTGAGCCTTGGTAATGACATCAATTAAAATATCAATGGGAGATATCATAAGACCAGATCGCTCTTTACGAATATCACTTTTTAGGGCTTCATAGGCAGTCTGTGCCTCTACAGATAAATCCTCTAAGGGGATACGCTCTCGTGACTTTACATTATCTATCGTGGTATAGCTATATTGAAAGATGCTATCGAGTCCTTTTTGCAAAACATGAACAAAGTCTAAATCTGCCACGGGGATGGTATCGCCCGAACCTAATTGCAAATCATTTAAAAAAGCACCCATCGTGCTTTTAAAAGCGATCACTACTTTTTTATCCTGTTCTAATAATTCAAGGGTCTTTTTAGCCACTGATTCTGCCTTGAGCGCAAAAAGCATCTGATCTACAATCCCAAAAACTCTGGAGAAATAAGGGCTTTGCTTGACTCCTAAATTCCTTGGTTGTTGCTTCGTTTTATCGCCCTCACTTTTTGCTTTAGAATGAATCATTGCAAAGCGACTCTCTAAATATTGGCTTTCAAATTCAGCAATACGGCGCATGATTTTTATAATCCGATCTACTTGCTTTCGATGTAAGCTACGCTCTGGTTCTTGGTCCAATACCTCGTAGAAAGTTTCAATACCCTCACTAGAGCGTTGACGAGAAATAAGCTGTCCCATTTCTGCTAGGTTGGGCGAGATGATCTCTTGCAAGGCAAGTCCGCCTGATTTCATAGAACGCACAAAAGCATCATTACTCAATTTGGCTTCGGCAATAGCCGTATACCCTGCATAAATAGGCATTACTTGAGGGTATTTAGCAAACGTAGCGCTGAGGAAGCAACACGAATGCGACAAGGATAAAAGCGATAACATCGCCTGTCCAATAATCGTCTCATGTGATCCAATAGTATGACATTCATCCAGCACAAAAACCACTCCTTTAAATCGGGAATTACCTAATTGTATTTGCTCACAAATCGCTTTTAACCATAAGTATTTGTAAGGCGCTGCCGATTGTAATTGGGAATAGGTAGAAAAGATCATATCATACTCATTCGGCACATGATCGATCACATGGGTAATGGTAAGTTCGGGATAGGTATCAGGATCGGGTAAATCCCTGCCAATAGATTTGTAATACGCAATCGCTTTGTCACTATCAGTAGGTACAGTTTCTGAGCTAGTGAGTAGCTCTTTTTGTTCTAATGAGGAAAGGGAGCTATACACAATACTTCCATCTGCATCTTTAATCTTAGCCTGACTATCGGTATTCAAAATAAAAGGATCAATCTGTTTTAAATCAATAGCCTTTACATCTCTGTAGATATCCGAAAACAGCTTCACTTTTTGAGTAAAGAATATCGGCAAGTATTCTTCCATAACCGCATGGCGGATCACGCCACCTGCCTCACGACCTTTGCCAATACCCGTAGCATCGGCTATAATCAGACTTTTGCCCATATCAAACTGTTTTATATACAGTCCAAGGGCATCCACCTGTTCGGCACTAAAGGCTTTCCAAAGATCCTCTAAGGAGTTATAACGCAATCTGTCACGTACCAAATGATCTATATTTCCATAGTCTTTAACAATTCGAGTGAGGGCAACTTGGGTTTCAAAAGCTAAATTCCGAGGCACTAGGGTTTCCATCACATACGGCGCATCTGATTTGGGAATATACTCCATCAAAGCGCTTTGTGAATTGACAAGCGCATCTGCATCTACGGTAGTATTCTCTACCTGTTTTAAAGCGATCTCTTGCATATCAGTCAAGTTCAATGCTGGTTAAAGCCTCTAAATAACTGCGTAGACTTGTATAGCCGTATCGCTGTATTGCTTCTTTTCTAGTGACATGAGAAGCCCTAGTGAGGGAGTTTTCATCTAATTCAGGATCATAAGCACCCCAACGACTTCTAAGAGTAGCGAGTGCATTATTCATACAATCACTATAAAAAATGAAAGCGGTCAACTCTTCGGCATTTTGACCCCCTGAGTAGGGAATCTCTAAATAATCTTCGATCAGTCCTGTGACATTTTCCTTTTCTTCTAGGGCGTTTTCAATCAAATCAAAAAGATGAAGGTAAATACCTGAATAGTGATCATCGTACTGATCGAAGGCCATAGCGTTTTGAACACAGAATAGCGTCGCGCTATCGGTATCGGTAATGAGTTGTGGATTATAAAATATCATCTGTTTGCAATTTTTAATTGTTCTACTAAATTTTTTAAAGGGTGTAAATGCGATTTGATCCGAAGCCACAATGCTTCATAGCTATCTATAACCGCTTCTAATTGGGGATGGGTTTGTTTTGTAGGGAAAATAGCCGTAGGTGTGTTTTTGCGACCGCCCACTAAAATGAGCATCATACTTGCTACAGCGCCTTGTTTATTGTAAAGCGTAAATCCATTAAGATTGATAATATCATCAACGATATAATGACGGTACAGCCATTTGTAAAAGGGAGCGTATCTTCGTATGTGTCCATCTTCTCCATAGATAAAATGTCCCATAATGATGATCCCTGACTTGCCTGTATCTTTAAGGGTATCTAGGGCTAATCCTGCCATTAAATGCTCCAAGCGCATAAAGCTTGCTAGCTCATAGTGTTTATTGAAATACTTATTGACGATTCGGTTTTTGTCAAAACGATCATCTTCCCATTTTGCAAAGGGGGGATTAGTGACCATCACATCAAAATGATGTTTCCACTTCTTCGGAAAAGGCTTTGAGGCGTTTAAGGCGTGTACCTCTGAAAACCGCTGGAATTGTAAAGAAGCCCTACGGGTGGCATCGATCTCATTGGTAATGGTCTTGTGAGGTTTAGCCCCGACAAGTAATAGTCCATTACCAGCACTTGGCTCAAAAATAGCTTTGGCACTTCTCATACCCGTGTACTCGGCGAGCATGGCGCCAATAAGACAAGGCGTGGAATATTGCTTGTATTTCTCCTTACTACTATCTGAATAGGCATAAGTGGGTTGCACGGTAGTCCAAAATCGAATCATTGCTTTTAAACTCGCTTCAAAGGGAGTGATTTGTAAATACAGCTGTCTGTACCAGAGTAGCCAAGAGAGTTCCACCGCTTCCCATAACATTCCAAGAGTAGGCGCTGCTGTGGTTTCCATTAAAGCTTCTACTTTCTTTTTAGAAAGGCGCTCCTCTTTGTGATAATGCGTATGCATGATAGCCACCACTTGATCTAAATAGGAGGTGTCCTCTTTTTTGGGTTCTCTCTGCTCTGAAGGGTTGGAACTTGATCGGCTTTCTATGTACTGAACAACATGGTTCCTTGATTGCTTTAAAAGCGTGATCGTCCAATTGATGTTTTGATAAGCTTCTTTGGTTGCCCCTTTGGGTTTGCCCGTCTTAGGATTGATAAGGGTTTTTTGAGCTTCTTGTTCATTGGTTATTTGCTCATCTATCAAGCTCAGGGCAAACTCTACATCTTTTACAGGGCGGTATCCCTCTACGGCGTGCCACCACTGTTTTTTGTCCGAAGTACTAGATATAATCTCTCCAAGAGGGCGCACCGCTCTATGATGGGTATAAATATTGACATACGGATAGTTAAGGGCGATAGGGAGTTCTAATTCTTTAAAAATAACCTCGCCTTGCTTTTCAAAATGGCGAAGTAATGTGCTACGACTTACATCAATTCCATAATCCGTGGGATGAGCAAATTGCATGAGTTCAAATAGCGAAGTAGCATCAGCCGTTTCTAAATTGCTGTCTGAAATAGATCTCAAATAAGGATAGTCTCTTTTTATAAGATCACGCATAGAAAAATTGATCGCTCCATAAGTAAAATGTTCGCCAATGCCCTCTGGAACCATCATATTCTCTAGGGTTTCTTCTTGAATTGTTTTTGTACGGATTGCAGGGGTATTTTCCTCTTTTAGTGTCGCAAGTCTGAAAAATTCTATTAAAACCAAAACCTGAAATGTGATCGTATCAGAAATTGATTCTTTATAGTGCTTTCTAAATTGATCTACCGCAAGTCCAACCTCTTGTTGTAGATTGTCAGATTCACTCGCATCTAGTAATGCTTCAATGAGTCGCTGTGCTAATTCCTTATCATCTTGTAACTCATCTAGCGCTAGGTGTAGTTTTTGAATAACACGCTGTACAACACCATATCCATTTGCCTGTTTTTTCCGAGTGTATTCTTTGTATAATTGAGAGACAACTCTCGTAGATTTAGTTTCAGTAATGCCTTGTTTTTCATTAGAAACCTCTTTTTTTAAAGGTGTTTTCTTTTCTTTAGGATGTGTATCGGTTTGAGCAAGTTCAATGTTTTTTTCTTTCGCGAAAGCTTGAATACTAATACCTACAGCTTCTAATCGTTTTTTATGAAGCGGATCATTATTTAAAATAGCATCGCCATTTTCTATTACCATTTCCACTTTGTTTATAAGGGAAACAAAACCAGCTTTTAATGCTTTTTTATGAGTTGGAAATTGCGGATCATAGATGCTTGGTGATCCTGAATTGCCAGAGAAGTTTCCGAAGTTTTTTTGATAACTAAGCCCATAGCTATAACTGCCATTTTCTAGTTGTGCTATAGAAATTTTAGCTCTGTATTTTAATTTTTTAGCTATTGGGATAGTATACTCCCAAAGCGTTTGTTTTTTTTCTTTGGATTTTTTTACGAATTGTTTTTCGGTTTCTTGATTAGGGATTTTTGTGGTAGGTTGATGATCTTCTTCTTTTGTTTGAGTGATTATTACTGCGTTTTCTTCAATAGGTTCTTTGAGCGTTTCAACAGCAGTTTTTTCTATAGCTATCGGATCAGTTTTATAAGAATCTGCACTAAGTATAATGCGACCATTGTAAAATAGATCTCTACTATCTGCCTTATAATTTTTAGGGTATATATTAATTTTTCTTAGTTCCTCTTTAAAATGGATTTCACTAAACTGTTCTGCAATCTTAGTGGCTAGTGGTATTAATGGCTCAAAGACCACGTATTCTTTTTTTTTTTTAGAAGCATCCTTGAATAGGAGTTGCACTTTGCTGAACTTATCATCTGTAATGTGATCGTTTGACGGCTCGTAAGAAGGATGAATCACAATCCTATCCCACGGTAAATCATTCTGTATCGCATTTTGAAAGTCCTTTATGAATTGATGATAAGAGGGGCGGTCTTTAGCAAATAGTTTTAAAGGAGCGTACTTGTAATCTCTAAAACCCAATTCCTTTAGATAATCCAATAGATGTTCAGGAATTTCACTTTCAAAGTGAAGTCCTATGCTTTTTTCCTTATTGTGTTGAATCTTGAATTTCAAACCGTTTTTCTTTTGAGCCAAAGTACTCTCGCTATACAAGGATTCCTTGGCGCGACTTTGGTAAAGTGACAAAAGAGGTGTTTTTTAGTCTGCTAAATAATTGAATACAAGTGATTTGAAAAATAGAGGGGGTGACAAAAAAAGGTGCATAGGCTAAAAACAGTATGTTTTCAATAGAGGGAGGTATTCTATTTCAAGTAAAAAAAAGTCAATAAAAGTACTCCCCTAAAAAACTCCTTTTTATCAATGAAGGTGTTTTGTTCAGAAAAAAGATAGTCTTTAGGATACATGGTTATAGAAATTGGGGTGTGGAAATTTGCTCAGCAAAATCCTCTTTTTCTATCAATAGAGCTATTTTGCTCAGAAAAAAAGATACTCTTTAGGATATATAGTTATAGAAATTGGGGTGTGGAAATTTGCTCAGCAAAATCCTCTTTTTCTATCCATAGAGCTGTTTTGTTCAGAAAAAAAGATACTCTTTAGGATATATAGTTATAGAAATTGGGGTGTGAAAATTTGCTCATCAAAATCCTCTTTTTCTATCAATAGAGCTGTTTTGTTCAGAAAAAAAGATACTCTTTAGGATATATAGTTATAGAAATTGGGGTGTGAAAATTTGCTCAGCAAAATCCTCTTTTTCTATCAATAGAGCTGTTTTGTTCAAAAAAAAGATAATCTTTAAAATTAATAGCTGTAGAAATTGGCTTGTGAAAATTCATTACTTTCGACGCCTGAAAATAATATCGTGAATAAAAGAAAAATACTTCCAGAAGTGGTAACAGATTTTATCGTTCCACTTTTTGTATGTGAGAAACAAAACGCAATAAATGTATTTGTGGTTGAACAAAGTGAATTTGATTCTGCAACAAATAACACATATGTAGCTTGCAAGAAATTAGACTATCAAGAGGAGGCAGAAGTAATTATATATTCTGCTGAGAACGCTCCAAGAATCGTCAAATATAAAAGAGAATTGCAAAGCCTTCTTTTGACATAAGCTAGAAATTTTAGCTAATGAAGCAATATTCAATTTTTCATCAAATATCACCTTTTATGCATACCAAATTTGAGTCTAAATTTGTTTAAAAAGACAATAAATCTAAGAAGTGTTTTATAAGTCTAGTTAAATATGGACGTGATTTTTGTTAGATTCTTTCGCGTATAACTATGATCTCTCCAAATCATTTTGATAGTATGTGAGACCAGTCGTTTTCTAAAGCTTTCGTTTTCTAATAGGGTAATCATATGTAATTCCCAATCAGAATCTTCCAAAACCAAAAGCCCAGCTTCTTGTTTTTCTATGATAGGTGCTACTGGATGATTCTTACAAGCAATAGAGGGAATCCCCAAAGCAGATACTTCCAAATAGTAATGGGTTGGATCATACTTTGAGTATTCAGAAACATTAAAAAGAGCGATGCGAAGTTGTAACTTTAAAAGTTGTTCAAAGTAGTCAAGAAAGTTTCCTCTTTTGAAAAAAACCATATTCGACTCAGAACTATAAGGTCTTTGATCTCCTTTATAGTCAAAAATAATACAAGATATTTCATATCCCTTTTGACTTAGTTTTTTTAGGAGTGTTGGCAATAATGCCACGAAGGTCTTTGAAGGATTAAATACACCAATAGTTAAAGAATTTGATTCACTCTTATCAATGGGATTTAAATTTTCAAAACTTATCCTGGAGATAAGAGTGGGCATACTTTTCAGATGACATTTTACATCGTTAAAATAGAACTTTACGGCTGAACGATATTGTTCAACCAACAGTTCATTTTGACAAATACAGATATCGAGTAAATTTATATTAGCAATTAATTGATCTTTTATGGCCTTGTTGATCTTCTTATAATTGCTATGCCAAGTGGGAGTCTTATGATAATTCCCATCTAAATGCATGACAATTTGCAGATGAGGATATAACAAACGTATAATTTGCAGTGTGTATGTAATATCTGTTAGAATCGTTGGAAATACAATATAGTGCGCCCATTTTAATAACCGCACATCTAACATATTCACATACTCAAAGAAATCTGAACTCACTTGATCTAATTCAATGCTATTGAGTATCGCACTATGAGTTATTGTTTTATTGAGTTCTAAAGCAGGTAGTATGCTACTATAATATTCTTGAGAGCGTAATCTAGGACTTACATATAATATGTGAACTTTCCCATCGTGAGGATCATAATTTGGATATCGCTTTACAAAAGGAGTTACCGTTTTTAAATGTTTATAGAACTCAATAATAGTTTGCATACAAGCTATAGATGGTTATTAGTGTAATGTCAAGAGCATTTGACCTGACTCATAATGTGCAATCAAAGTATTACTAGCTAAATCATAGATTTTAATCTTTTTAGCATGGGGGATATAGTGGGTAATCTTATTTTGAAACCTTTGGAATCCTATCGCTCTGTCTTTAGAACGAGAATGGCAACTTCCCCAATCTAACGAGTAGAAAGTTTTGATATTGCTATCGAAAAACCAAACAATCATCTTAGAGTGTGAATCGATTGGAATTGCCCATCTTTTGCGTATTGGCATGATTTTAAGATTTAAAAAATGTGATAAATTCACTAAGCAATACTTCACTAGCATTTTGCGTACCAATCGTGTATATTTTTATATTCTCTTTTTTTACCAGAAACATTCGGATTCCTTTTGGTTTTGATGTTAAAGGGTTTTCAAACGTTTTAAAATAATTCTTGAGTTTTTGCTCAACAACAGATCTTCCAATAAGGCTAGCGGTAAAACGATCAGCAAAGAATAATGGAATCTCCTCTAAAGAAATTGTTTTGATAGGCTGATCTCCACTCAACAAAATGGTTGATAACTCCCCATCTCTCAAACTAATTTGCAATGAAATGACTCCATTGTGATGCGATTGTTTTGCTAATGAAGTAGCATGATTAATAAAATGTCGAGCGATACGGTCTTCTTCAGATAAAGAATCTAAAAGAAGATTTTTGAGCTTGTTAGAAATACTCTTTTTAAAGACTGTCATACTTGTTTTTTTAATGAAATACTTAATCCTTCCCTTAAATTAATCCACAGAGATAAAAAGGTTTTAAAAGGTCTGAATAGTCGCCTTTACTTGATACTCATATAGATATTTATGATTTTCGCCGAAAGGAACTGCTAACTCACAAAAGCAATCTATATTTCTTTAAAAAGTGCAACAGGATTGTGACCGCTAGCTTAAAACCTGCGCACTAGTCTGCCACGTTTCCTGTTTAGCACTTTTTTCTTTAATAATTTAGATTCTAAAATGCGTATAGACATCGTACTGTGGGTTATATAAACACCTAACTTTATTAAAAAAAAATAACATTATCATCCTAAGAAAAGTAACTTCATAAAATCCCTTGGTATAAGTGAATTACTTATTCCTATTTAGTTGTGGTTGTTGAATGTAAATAAGGTTAGGAGGTATTCTAGCGGGTGTGGTGCGTATGCTAGAATATAATAGTTTTAACGATTTTTATATCGTTTGACAAGGGTATCAAATTTCTTGTCTAGCTCTTCTTGTTCTTCAAGTTTCTTAGCGACTAAAGCTACACACGATCTATATAGAGCATTTCTAGTATAGGGTTTAATTCTCTTGTTATTAAAGAACTTTGAGATCGTTGATCGAGCCGATCCCGTAGCCTTCTGTAATACTTCAACTGGATTGCTGTAGAGACCAAACATGGTCTCTACAATTTCTGAGATTCTTTTCTGATTCATATGCAAAAGGGTTTTTCATAACGTGGTGCAATTTGTTTTTTCTAAAATGACTCAAATAGTTTGCCATATTCATTGTATATAACAATTAATTAACCTTAAATAGTATATTATTTGATGATAAAGTAACAAAATAAGATTTGTAAAAACTACTTTTACACGCAATTGACTTAGAATTGACTCTTTACTGACTACCTTTGTAAAGTCGCTATGAAGCCCTAGTAAAGTAGTTGTGAATTCTTGATGAAGTCGTAGTGACTTATTACCATACTAATTTTAATATCTTATATTCACATAACCAACAGTATAACTAAACAACCAATTTTTTTATGCAAACGCCACAACCAACCATTTATCCAGAAACCATCAAGTTTTTAGAGGTTATTGAAGAAATAAAGGAAACAAATCGACTTTTAAAAATAGAACCCAAGACAAATAAGGGAATATCTAATCTTATTTATCCAACAGACAGAACTATTTTTTCTAAATTAAAAACAGGGATGCGTAAACGAGTTCCTATGGATGCACTACAGAATCTTGCAAACCATTTTAAAATCGATATGAATTATATATTCTACGATAATTTTGAGATTAACTACTTCCCTGAAGTATTACAAGAATCTGCTACTAAAAACCAAGCCAATTATACTGTGTCAGATGACCATTTACGCATCATTAACAAAAACAACTACAATGCACTTGGACTCACCATTAAGCTCTATGAGCAAATGATGAATTTAATGGAACAGAATCGTAACTTATCTGAAAATAAGAAAGTTAAATCTAAGTAAAAAAACATAGTATCTCTTTACTATGTAACTGCATGAAGTCCCACTGACTTAGTAGTATCTCTTTAGTGTAGCAGAATTAGCGCATCATCGTACACAAAGGTTTCTTAGCTTTGGTAGGTACACTATTTAAGTGATATGATATCATTTAAAATAGTCTATCTATTGAGAGGGAATCTATATTCCCATAGTATTCATCCATATACTGAAAACCTGCACAGTATTATAATTCAGTTTGTATGGAAAGTAATAAATTCTATGAGTTAAAAGAGTTAAGAAATATTCTTCCAATTACAGATCAGCGAACCATCACAAAATGGTTAAGCGATCATCATATCCCAATCCAAACTATTGCGGGTAAAAAAGTAGTTCATCGATTTATGGTCGATATGGAAATTGACAAATCACTTGTCAAAGAATTAAAGAAAAAATATCCTGAGAAATGGGAAGAGCTTTATACCTGTTATCAGGATAATGACCGTTTAGGATATCTATTACTATTAGATGATGATTTTGTACCTACTAAGCGATATGAATCCATCCTAATAAAAGATGTAGAACAAAAGTCAAGCCTCGCTGCACAACTTTTAAAAGGATAGGAATTATGAAAAATAAAAAGTTACCTATCAAAAGTAAAAAGCACAAAGGACTAATGATTTATTGCATGAATAATAAATGCAAAAAGTACTTTACTTGGACAGAGCAAACCCATGAGGTAGATGGTAAAAAAAAACATCAACACGCTACCTGTGGAATATCTGGATATAGTTATACAAGATGTAAATCTTTTGATAAGCACGTTTTTATATCAAGAGTCCATATATCAGGAACTTCTAGGGGAACCATTAGTAGAACACTAAAGGCAGAGACCTATACTGATGCCGTAGTAGAGGCTATTGCTTTTGAAAAAGAGGTGAAAGAAAAAATAATAAATGTGAATGTATCTTTAACTCCTAAAAAACAACCTCGCAATCATGTATATTTAGCATCCGCTCAATCTGCGTATATTCTTTTTTTAGAAAATATAGATGTTGCGGATCATCTTAAAAAAGAACGTACTCAAAAGCATATCAAAGAAGTATTCAAATCGCTAACACAGTTTAATGATGCATTAAAGAAAAAAGGGATAAAGAAAACCCTCATACGAATGCTTCAGATAAATGATGACCACGTAGGCTATTTTCATAGTTACCTTTTGAGTGAAAAGCAATATGCTAATAAAACCTATAATAATAAAATAGGAGTCCTTAGAAGTTTCTTTGCTTGGGCAATTACTGAGTTTGAGCTTAATATGGCTAATCCATTTTCTAAAGCAAGAAATAGAACCGTAAATAAGCAAAATGATTCCATCACTATTGGGGAATATAAGGCACTATTAAAAGCTATTACACCTGAAAATGGAATTTCCTACGAAGGTAAAGACAAAAAAACAAAAAGGAATAGATATAAGCCTTGGTTGAAATCTGCTATCGAATTAGGATTACATACAGGAGGAAGAAGAGAAGAAATTATCATCCTTACATGGGATATGATAAAATATGTAGAAAATGAACCTGGTTATTTAGAAGTTCCTAATCTAAAAGTAGAACGAGGTAAAGGGATAGGATTTAATGATGATGTGCCTCCTAAAATTATTCCAATTACAGTTGATTTATTAGACTTGTTAAATCGTTTAGGATTTGAAGAGAAAAAAAACACCGAAGAATATCTATTAAATATGAATAGGGAAACAAGCCCCAATGTTCTTATAGAACAAATGTCAAAAGGATTTTCTCATTTTTATAAATTACTAGAAACAGGTAAAAGAATTCAATTTAAACACTTGCGAAAAACCTATATTAGTTATATGAAATTAGCGATGGGATCAGAAACAGGAAACTTAACCTCTCACTCATCTAATGAAGTTATTGACAAAAACTATGTTGACAAAAGAGTTATTGCGAATGCACAAAGGAAATTTAAACTTTTTAATTAATATTTTCTAATGAAATGTTAGGGTTATTCAATCAAAAAAGTTTGAAAACCCTACGTTAAAACCCTACGTTAAACCCTACGTTAATTGAAAATTTTCTTTTTGAAATAATTCCAAAAAGGTTATAAATAAAAACAACCTCTTGATTATCAAGAGGTTGTTTTAAGTAGCGAGAACGAGAATTGAACTCGTGACCTCCGGGTTATGAATCCGACGCTCTAACCAACTGAGCTACCTCGCCAAAATATGCTTATGAGGAATAAAATACATCTCATCCCGTAAGCGGGTGCAAATATAGAAACAATTCATCTTACAACAAACAGATATTTTAAAATAAAATCAAAACTATTTTTTTGTTCTCGCCATATCTTTCAATATATTGGGCTTTACTAACAACAGACCTATGAGCGATAAAATAAAATTTGAAATAGAATTTGTGGTGCATGCATCACCCTCTCTATTATACCAATATATGGCCACACCTTCTGGAATGAGCGAGTGGTTTGCAGATAATGTCAATTCTCGCGGAGAATTATACACTTTTATCTGGGATGGCAGTGAAGAACAAGCCAAACTAGTCACTAAGAAAAGTAATGAGCGTATCCGCTTCAGATGGCTTGAGGATGAAGAAGATGGCGAAGACTATTACTTTGAGTTACGTATACAAGTAGATGAAATCACAAAAGATGTATCTCTTATAATTACAGATTATGCAGAAGAAGACGAAGTCGATGAAGGTAAAATGTTTTGGGATAATCAAATTTCACAATTAAAACAAGTCATAGGATCTGTTTAAATTCTATGCTAAATAGTATATTTGTCCCGTCCTCAAAAGAGCGACGGGATTTTTTATGATCAACGATAACGGTACTTTAGTAAAAAAAAATGATGTAACCCTTAACCCAATGAATAGAGGGTTATTATATGGTGATGGTGTATTTGAAACCATCAAAGCAGTCCATGGAAAATTACTTTTTTGGGAAGATCATTATTTTCGATTAATGGCATCTATGCGTATCCTCCGTATGGAAATACCTATGGATTTTACGCCAGAGCATTTAGAAAAACAATTAGTAGATACATTACAAGCTAATAATTTACTGGAGAAGCCAGCTCGTATAAGGATTACAGTATACCGAAAAGGAGGTGGGACGTATCTTCCAGATGAAAGAGGTGTAGGGTATTATATCCATGCCAAAGAAATAGCTACTCCTTTTTATACATTGTCAGATAAACCATATGAAGTTGAGTTATATAAGGATCATTATGTAAATGCAGATATTTTATCTACGTTAAAGACAACGAATAAAGTACTCCACGTTACAGGAAGTATTTTTGCAGAGGATAATGCATATGACAATTGTCTTCTTATCAACAATAAAAAAAGTGTGGTAGAGGCTTTACAAGGAAACCTCTTCTTAGTGAAAGGAACTCATATCAAAACACCTCCATTAGAAGATGGATGCTTGCGGGGTATCATTCGTAAACAACTCTTAGCAATACTACCTTTAATGAAAGAATACACTTTTGAAGAGGCTTCTATATCTCCCTTTGAGCTACAAAAAGCAGATGAACTTTTTATTACCAATACCATAATAGGGATTCAGCCTATTACGAAGTATAGAAAGAAAACATACACCCATACAGTGACAAGTGCTTTATTACAGAAGCTAAATGTAAAAGCAAGGTTAGGCTAATTGTAATGTGGATTTTCGGGAGCATTAGACCAGAGTAGGTAATCACCACCTAATTCAATGATTTTTTCTCTCCATAGTTTTTGAGAGCTTTTGGTGAGAATGTCTTTTTCATGTACATTCTCAACAACGACCCAAGATTTTTCTAGTAATTCTTGATTGAGTTGTTCTGCTTCCCATCCAGAATACCCTAAGAAAAATTGAATTTCTTTAGATTGGATCTTATTATTTTCAATGAGACGAATAACGGTATCAAAATCACCACCCCAGAAAATCCCAGAAGCAATCTCAGTACTTCCTTTTATAAGATTGGGGACGGTGTGGATAAAGTAAATATTATCCTGTTCTACAGGACCTCCATTAAATATAGGTAAATCACTCCCTGTGAGAATAGGAATAAAATCTTTGAGTTTCTGCTCAAGAGGCTTATTCATAATAAAACCAACAGAACCCTGATCATTATGATCAGCAAGTAAAACGACAGATCTGTTAAAAGAGACATCACCAATAATGGATGGCTCAGCGATCAATAAGTGCCCTTTGGTTGGAGATAAGTTCATAATATATTTCATTCCTAAATTAAACCTAGTCATTTTTTTTACCATATCAAAATACAAATCTATTTGTTTAATACTATCTTTTTTGATTTCAAAGACTTATGAAGCTTTGTAATATAGATTTTAAAAAATAAGTTCAGATTATTTGATTCTCAATACATTGTTTATTAGCTATTTGAAAATAAAAACTCTATTTTTTAACAAACACTATTTAAGTTTTAATTTATTTTCAAAACTTTCACAGTATCAGGGGTTTGTTAAACAAATTTTAATAGATATAACAAGGTAGATTAGCTATGAAGTATTTTGCAAATAGATAGCGTCTATTTAATTATTTAGAATGACCGTGTAACAAAATGGTCATTTTTTTTACTTATGGTTTACATAGTAATTTATAAACAATGAAAGCACACGAAATAGACTACGAAATTATAGGAGAAGAAATGCAATATGTAGAAATAGAACTAGATCCCCAAGAGGGAGTTATTGCAGAAGCAGGAAGTTTTATGATGATGGAAGACGGGATACGTATGGATACCATTTTTGGTGATGGATCTCATAAAGATAATACCGTAATGGGTAAAATCTTTGGAGCAGGAAAACGTTTACTCACAGGAGAAAGCCTTTTTATGACAGCATTTTATAACGATGTTTTAGGAAAGAAAAAAGTAAGTTTTGCTTCTCCATATCCAGGAAAAATAATTCCGATTGACTTGGCGGCTATAGGAGGGAAGTTTATATGTCAAAAAGATGCTTTCTTATGCGCAGCAAAAGGTGTTTCTGTGGGTATTGAATTTTCTAGAAAACTAGGAAGAGGCCTTTTTGGAGGAGAAGGATTTATCATGCAAAAACTAGAAGGCGACGGTGTTGCTTTTGTACATGCTGGTGGTACCACATTAAAGAAAGAACTCGCTCCTGGAGAAAAACTGAAAGTAGATACAGGATGTATCATTGGTTTTGACCATACCGTACATTATGATATTGAATTTGTAGGTGGTATAAAAAACACCATTTTTGGAGGCGAAGGATTATTCTTCGCAACCTTATCTGGACCAGGCACCGTTTATATACAGTCTTTGCCTTTTAGCAGACTTGCTAATCGTGTACTAGCGCTAGCCCCAAAAGGTGGAGGAAAATCTAGAGGGGAAGGCTCTATACTTGGTGGTATAGGAGATTTACTTGATGGAGATAATAAATTTTAGTAATCATTTATAAATCAATACGCTACGCTTTAACACCTTCAAAAATAGATGTTAAAGTGTACTAGTTTTTTTAAAAAAGAGAATAAAAGGTCGTATATTTAGTCTATAACAAAAATAACTGCCTATCGTAGAAAACTACTTTTTTTGATCTAACCTAAATCTTATTTCGAATATGGCGAGAGCAATGTTTGAATACACCAAAACAATTCTCAATAAAGTGAGTTTTGACAGTGTATTATTTTGTAAAGAGTTACAAAAAGCAGTGAAACGATTACTTCCTTATGAAATTGAGGAATTGCGTATTTGGATTGACAATCTTGTAAAAGAAAATCCAAATCTTAATCAATGTCTAATTTATTTAAACCCATAAAAAAAAGCCTTGGAAACAAGGCTTTTTTAGTGCATCTATTTTCAGATTCTTACTTTTTATTGATAGGACTGATAATTTGTACATTTTGAAACGTAATCGCTCCCTTTACAACGCTAGCAATCGTGTTCCGTAACGCTTCTATGATTTGCATTTTTAATTCGCTTTTGTGATAAATAAGACTGACCTCTCTAGCTGGAGAAGGTTCTTCAAATTTTCTTAAAAAATCTAGATCTTGCCCTTTATAATCAATCGTATGTAAATAAGGTAATAAAGTCATGCCTAAACCTTCATTGGCTAATTTTACAAGCGTTTCAAAGCTTCCACTTTCCAACGAAAAGTGATCCTCATCTTGAAGGTTGATTGTTTTACATAAATTGATAACCCCATCTCTAAAACAATGTCCATCTTCAAGCAATAACATATCAGTGAGATCCAAATCAGATACCTCAAGCATCTTGTTCTTATACAGGCGATGATTTTGGGGTACATACGCAATAAAAGGTTCGTAGTATAAAGGTCTCTCTTTTATATTTTGATTTTGTAAGGGGGTAGCCGCAATGGCAGCATCCAGATGTCCATCTTCTAGTTTTTCTATGATGGTTTCTGTATTTAGTTCTTCTATTTTAAGTTTTACCTTAGGGTATTTATTGATGAAATTACGCAAAAACATAGGAAGCAATGTAGGCATGATCGTCGGAATAATCCCAAGTTTAAATTCACCGCCTATAAATCCTTTTTCTTGATCAACAATATCAGAGATGCGATTGGCTTCATTGACAATGTTTTTTGCTTGAATCACTATTTTTGTGCCTATTTCCGTAAGTTCTATCGGTTTTTTAGAACGGTCAAAAATCAAGATATCTAACTCTTCTTCTATCTTTTGTATTTGCATACTTAAGGTAGGCTGCGTGACAAATGTCTTTTCGGCAGCTTTTGTAAAGTTTTTATGCTCTGCAACCGCAAGGACATATTTTAATTGCGTAATAGTCATATCATAGAATATTAGGACTACAAAAATACAAAGCTATTAGTAAAAACTATACACATTAGAATACAATTAGTTTTTCTTATGAGAAAAGATAGACGCCTATGTCATGAATAAGCGCAAAAAAAGTTCATACAAACGATGAACTTTTTTACTACATATTTAAGATATGATTACATGGCTATTTTTAATGTAATGTCTTCTTCGCCTACGGTAAATTTTGCATCTCCCCATGATGGAGGACCAAAACCAGCGCCTACTCCAGAAAGACCATATGGCTCTTTTGGCATCCCACTAGGTTCAAAATCCATACGTCCATTCTCATTAAAATCATGCAGAGTGATGATCCCGTAAGTACCAGGCTGTACGTTTTTAAATGTCAGGGTAACGGTTTTGTTTTCAGGGGCTGTTTCGACAGCATCCAGTGGTGCGGCTCTCATGAAGGTAGCTTCATCATATAATGCAGCAGATACCTTACCATCGTTGTTTAAAAGATTATCAATAGTAACAGTAACTGTAACGCCTTTAGCGTCTTGTGCGAATATACCTGTTGAAAAAAAGAGGGCAATGAGGTAGATAAAAGTTTTCATAATGTGTTGTTTTTATAGTGTTAATTTTGATTGACAGGGTAAAAGTAGGGGTACGCTTTCGCGAAAGCGAATAAAACCTTCCGAACTGTCAAAATTGGCGTTTGAACTGTAGATGAGAGAATACTACTGCCAAAAATCGCAAACCATTGTCGTCTATTCAATATTCTTGTTTTCGGCTTGATTGTTGAATGTTCATTACTATGTTGACAACTCTTAGCCCTAAAAATGGCAAAGTCCTGAAACATTGTTAAATTTATACTAATACATAAACCGATGTGTATGAATTATAATCCTGAAGAAGAAGAAAATATTTCTCTCACGCGTTTTGAGTCCATGTTAAAGACCAATAATGTGATGTTTTTTGACTCTGAAGAGTTTGAAAGCATTACCAATTACTATATAGAAGAAGGCAAAATAGCCTTGGCTAGGAAGGCTGTAAAATTAGGATTAGAGCAGCATCCAACCTCTGTAAATCTTAAATTATACAGAGCTGAGATTTTTATTTTCGAAAATAAATTTGACGAAGCAAACGCGATATTAAATGAGTTGTATGAATTAGAACCTACTAATGAAGAGGTTTATATCCAAAAAGCAAACATTTACAGTAAACAAGATGAGCATAAAAAAGCGATCAACTTACTAGAAATCGCCATCGATCTTACAGAAGAACCTGCAGATGTTTATTCCTTAATAGGAATGGAATATTTATTTATAGATGATTTTCAGAATGCGAAGTATAACTTCATGAAGTGCTTGGAAATCGACGAGACAGATTACAGTGCACTTTACAATATCATTTATTGTTTTGATTTTTTAGAACAACGAGAAGAGGCTATTGATTATCTTAATATGTTTCTAAATAAAAATCCATATTGTGAAGTCGCTTGGCATCAAGTAGGAAAACAATACTTTGACTTAAAACAGTATGAAAAAGCACTCTCTGCTTTTGATTTTGCAGTCATCAGTGATGATCGTTTTATAGGAGCCTACCTTGAGAAGGGGAAAGTCCTTGAGAAATTAGGAAGGTATAACGAAGCCTTAGAAAATTACCAAATCACCCTAGAACTAGATGATCCTACCTCTTTTGCCTTATTGCGTATGGGCAAATGTTATGATAAGTTAGGAAACGATGAGCTAGCGTTAAAACACTATAAACGATGTGTTCATGAAGATCCATTGTTAGATAATGGATGGATTGCAATTACAGATTATTACAGTAAACGACTAGACTTCCAAAAAGCACTTTATTATATTAACAAAGCCATTCATATTGATGCTGAAAATGTCTTATATTGGAAACGATATGCAAAAATTAATCACCGTTTAAAATTTTATGAAGAGGCAGAAAACGGGTATCGAAAAACCTTAGAGCTTGGTAACTATGAGCTTGAAACATGGCTTACCCATGCTGATATTTTATTATATTTAGAAGAAATAGATGCTGCAATTACCATACTCACGCAGGCGTTGGAGTTTTATCCAGAAAATGCCGAAGTGATGTTTCGTTTGTCGGGACTGAATTACAACAAGCGTGATGATATTCAAGGACGTTTTTTCTTAAAAACAGCGCTGATGATAGATGCTGATTTCTCTATTATCTTGGAAGAATTATTTCCGTATGCATACTCGAAAAAGGAAGTAAAAGAGCTTTTAGCCAAATATAACAACTAAACCCACTTGCATTAGAACTTCGTTATAAGGTTTGAATAAGTAATAAAACAGAGTGCTTTCTGAGCTTTAGCATCGCTACGTGTATCCTGAACCCAGTGGAAGAAGAGCTATGGTTGAATTCAAAACCTGTACTCAGCTTGACTGGGTAACTAGTGTAATAGTATATTTTGAAGCACCTTTAAGTTGCAATAGATTTTCTAATGCATAATATGGGTTACATCATCGCTTATTTTTTGTGTTTCCGTAGGTCTTCTTAATCAAACCTACTATTTTAGCATATATCTTAAGTATATGCCTATGTCAAGATCTATTTTTTCTTATATTCTCATTCTCTTTAAAGGAATGGCAATGGGAGCTGCCGATGTTGTTCCTGGTGTTTCAGGAGGAACTATTGCTTTTATTTCGGGCATTTACCAAGAACTTATAGAAACGATAGACAGATTAGATTTTGGCGTGATTAGTTTTTGGAGAAAACAAGGCTTTAAAAAAATGTTTTCGCACTATAATCTAGGTTTTCTGATCAGTTTATTTTTAGGGGTCTTTATCAGTATTTTATCCCTAGCCAATTTGATATCCTATTTGTTAGAAAATCATCCCGTGCTGGTATGGTCTTTTTTCTTTGGTCTCGTTGTCGCTAGTATTATTTACATAGGTAAGCAAATAGAAAAATGGAATCCATTGGTTATTTTAACAGCGCTGATAGGTATTTCAATTGCATATTACATCACTATTGCTAGCCCTGCACAAGCGCCTAATGCCTTATACTTTTTCTTTTTATCTGGCTGTATTGCTATCATAGCTATGATTTTACCAGGGATTTCTGGGTCTTTTATATTGGTGTTATTAGGGTCTTACGGGATTGTTCTAGCGGCTGTAACAGATTTTGTGGAAGGGCTTTTATCTGGAGATTGGGCTGCTGTGAAGACGAGTTTTATAAAAGTGTTTCTTTTTATCATAGGGTGTGTGATCGGTTTAAAGTTATTTTCTAAAGCGTTAAAATGGATGTTTGTCAATAAAAAAGAATTGACCCTAGCAGTACTCACTGGTTTTATGATCGGGTCTCTCAATAAAATATGGCCTTGGAAGAACATACTTTCAACACGAATAGATAGACATGGCGACGAGGTACCTTTGTTAGAAAAAAGTGTATTACCTTCCTCTTTTGAGGGAGATCCACAAGTACTTTATGCTATCATATTTGCTATCATAGGGTTTTTAGCTATATTCTTATTAGAACGATTAGCCGTACGTAAACAAACAAATGCAAACTAAAACACGGACATTTACAGATAAATTTTGGTTGGTTCTTAAGGGATTAGCCATGGGTGCGGCCAATAAAGTTCCAGGCGTTTCGGGAGGTGTTGTTGCTTTTGTTGCTGGGTTTTATGAAGAGTTTATAGGTTCGCTTCAAAAGTTTAATGGTAAAGCGTTAAAGCTGCTATTAAATGGTCGGTTTAAAAGTTTCTGGGCGTACATAAATGGTAAGTTTCTAGGGCTTCTTATTCTTGGGATGCTCATTAGTTATTTTAGTGTCTCACTCCTTTTAGATTTTGCATTACAAAAACAACCTTTGCTCGTCTGGAGTGCTTTTTTTGGAATGATCATAGGGTCAATTTATTATATAGGAAAGGACTTTAAAGATTGGAATAGGCAAATAGTTTTATGTACGATTCTAGGCGTTATAGCTGGGATTAGTATTAGCCTTTTAGAGCCAGCACAAGAGAATGATCATCTGATTTTTGTATTCTTTTGTGGTATTATTGGTGTCTCAGGAATGACACTTCCAGGCTTATCAGGCTCTTTTATTTTAATACTCCTAGGGAATTATGTATTACTTCTAGTAGACTCTGTAAATGCATTATACACCACACTTTTAGATATAATAACGTTTGATTTCAGCTTTGTAGACGACTCAGAACAGGTACGTTTATTAAAAGTATTGCTTGTTTTTGCTGCGGGTTCTCTTACAGGGTTAGTGACGCTTTCTCACTTTTTAGGCTATTTGCTTAAGAATTTTAAAAACAACACAAATGCAGTTATCCTAGGGTTTATAGCAGGTTCTTTAGGAGTCGTATGGCCCTGGAAAAGGGAAATCTATAAAATGGTTGATGGCAAAGTGTTATTAGATATGAACGGAAATCCTATTTTAGATAATTACAATCGATTTTTCCCAGCTGAAATTACGTTAGAAAATATATTAGCACTTTTCTTTATTATAATTGGCGTTTTTCTTGTGGTTGCATTAGGAAAGTATGGAGATAAAACAAGAGCGCATGGATAGATACGGTCTTATAGGAAAAAATATTTCGTATTCTTTTTCTAAACAGTATTTCGCCTCTAAATTTGAAAGAGAGCGCATCACAAATGCGAGTTACGTCAATTTTGATTGCCAAACTATAGAAGAGGTGGTGAGCTATTTATTAAATCCAAACATCAGAGGGTTTAATGTGACAATTCCTTACAAAGAAGCAGTCATCCCTTATTTAGATGATTTAGCTCCAGATGCACACGCAATTGGAGCCGTAAATACCATAAAACGAACCCAAACAGGAGATCTAATAGGGTATAATACAGACTTTATAGGGTTTAAAGATTCCCTTACCGAACGTTTAGGGGATGCACTAACAACGATTCCCAGTCCCAAAAAGGCTTTGATACTAGGAACAGGAGGCGCTTCAAAAGCAGTGGTGTTTGCATTAACTACATTAGGTTTTAGTTGTATGTATGTGTCTAGAAGTCCATCAGAAGGAGTACTTTCTTATCAAGACCTTACAGCTTCTATAGTGCATTCATACACGCTTATTGTAAATTGCACCCCCTTAGGTACTTTTCCAAATATTGGCGCATTTCCTGCAATTCCTTATCATGAACTACGAGCGTCTCATATTCTTTATGATCTTATATATAATCCAAAGAAAACGGTTTTTTTAGAAAAAGGAGAACAGCAAGGGGCCATAATTATCTCAGGGCTACGAATGCTTGAATTACAAGCAGAGGCAGCTTGGGAAATATGGACAGCGTAACCAAATTTTCTTGTTTTTAAGGATATAGCGGGATAATCCCTACGGGATATTATAATTATAGGAGTGGGATTAGTATCTTTAGCTCTTTAAATGAACCTTAACATTGAAACAAATGTCAGAAGAAAAACAATCTCAAGAAACAGAAGGAAAGAATCAAGATGCTGAAGCGATAGAAGAAACAACTCCCCAACCCAAAAAAGGACTTCAGGATGAAATAGCGGCACTAGCCGCCGAAGCTGAAGCTACAGAACTCCCTACAGAGGAAGCTGTAGAAGCTGAAATAGATCAGGAAACAGCAGACGTGGTAGAAGAACCTACTAAAGAACCTGTAGCTAAAATACTAAAAACTGAGGTTGTAGCAGAAGAAACAACAGATGGAGCAACTGTAACGGATACTGTTATTGGTGCTACAGCTGCCAAAGAAGAACCTGCTAAAGAACCGACTCCTGCTAAAGAGATTGTATCAGAGCCTAAAGAAATAGTCAAAAAAGAGTATACTTCTATGGCTACAGAAGAACTCCTAGAAGAATTGAAGACATTATTAGCAAATGAAAAGGTTCAATTGATTAAGGAACATGTAGACGAGATTAAGATAGCAATTGATGCTAAGTTTGATCAAGAACAAGAAGCAGCAAAAGCAGCTTTTGTGGAAGAAGGAGGAAATGTGATAGATTTCAGGTATTTCTCGCCCTTAAAAAAAGAATTTAACGAGACGTATTACGCCTACCGCGACAAGCGATCTAAATATTACCAAAACAAGCAAAAAGATCAGAAAGCCAACCTCGCTTTCAGAGAACAACTGATTGAAGAGGTAAAGCAGCTAAGAGATGAGTTAGGCGGTACAGAAAGCATCCAGTCTACATTTAACAAGTTCAAGGATATTCAAGAGCGTTGGAACAATGCAGGGAATATTCCTAGAGACCGCTATAATTTGGTATGGAACAATTACTACCACCATATTGATAACTTTTATGAGTTATTACATTTAAATCGCGAGTTTAGAGACAAGCACTTTAAAGATAATCTAGCAAAAAAGTTGCAGCTCATTGAGCGTGCAGAGGAGCTAGCATTAGAGCCTAAAGTCAACAAGGCTTTTAAGGAATTGCAGCTTTTACATCGCATGTGGAAAGAAGAAATAGGCCCTGTTGCTAAAGAGTATAGTGATGAGATATGGGATAAATTCAGTGCTGCCACCAAAAAAATACATGACGCTAGAGACGAAAGGCAAAAGGAAATAGAAGCTACTTGGGTAAAAAACCTTGAAGTTAAACGCGACATCATTGAAAAGCTAAACGTCATAAAATCTAAGGACATCGTTTCTCACCAAGAAGTACAGTCTAAGGTAAAAGAGGTAGAAGCATTAAGAGAAGCCTTCTTTAAATCGGGACGTATCCCTACTGATGTTAATGAAGAAGTATGGGCAAGTTTTAAAACAGTGGTGAAAGAGTTTAACCATAAAAAGAATGCCTTCTACAAATCTCAGAAGAAGGAACAATTTGAAAATCTCACTAAGAAATTAGCCCTTATTGAGATCGCTGAGGAACATAAAGATAGTGATGACTTTCCTGCCACTATCGAGGTTATGAAAAAGATACAAGCCGACTGGAAGAAGATTGGTCATGTACCTAGAAAAGACAGCGATAAGATTTGGAAACAATTTAAAAGTGCCTGTAATCACTTTTTCGATCGTTTACACCAGTCCAAAAAACAGGCAAATGCAGGAGAGGAAGAAGCCTATGTAAAAAAACAAGCACTACTTGATACCCTTAAAGGATTAAAGTTAGAAGGCGATCATCAAGAGGACTTAGCTTTATTAAAAGAGCATATTGCTACTTGGAAATCCATAGGGAGAGTGCCGTATGCAAAAAGGAAAATTGATGACCTTTTTAATAAAGAATTAGATAAACTTTTTGGACAATTAGATATTGACAAAAAAGAGTCTGAAATGATCCGTTATGAGAATCGTATGCAATCGATGGTAGGGGAGAATGATGCTAGCGCTTTGGAAAAAGAACGATTCTTTATCACTAAAAAAGTACAAGAAATTAAAGCAGAAATTAACCAATTAGAAAATAATTTAGGATTCTTTCAGCATGTTGCAGATGATAATCCTTTGGTGAAAGAAGTGCATAAAAATATCAATAAACATAAAGAAGCATTAGCTGTTTGGGTCTCAAAACTTCGAAAAGTAAAGCAAATGCTTTCTGAATTTAATGATTAAATAATTAGTTGCGATAATATAATTTAATTCGCTGAAAATTAAATAATAAAGTCAATTTTTTAGACAAGGCTAAAAATAAAAAAAATCCCCAATTAGGGGATTTTTTTTGTGGTATACTTTTACTTTTTATTTTTCAAGATGTGGAATTATTAATTCTTGATCTGGATGAATAACATCCGGATTTTTAAGGATATGTTTATTTGCCTCAAAGATTTTTGTATACTTCATTGCGTTCCCATAATAATGCTTTGCAATCTTTCCTAAAGTTTCTCCTTTGGCAACAGTATGGTGTGCATAGACAGAGGTGTCTTCTACTTTAATATCAGCCATGATATCTGTTGGACTTTCGCCTCCAGCTTCTTTGATAGCATCCCATAATTGATTCTTATGATATTGATTTGTTGCCGTCCCTTTGATATGTAAAACGCCATTTTCTTCTTTTACGTCACCATCTTTTACACCTAGCTTTTCTCCTAAGTCTAGAACTTTCTGATATTTTGCTTTAACCATGATTGTTTTTATTTTAAATGTTAATACCCGTAAATATACAAATACCCATTATAAATTGATAGTCATAGGTATGTTGATTCCTACTTTTTATCGATAAAAAGGGTTTTTGAAACGCCGTAAGGTAGTCTTAGGGGTAAAGATGGAAGATAAGTTGCATAGAAAATTGCAAACTAAAACTACTATTCAAAGATTAATTGTCCTGTAAACAGTTCTTCTACATCCACAATTGGGGGTTGATTTTTTGCAATGACATCTCCTGTAGCTCTGATCTCACCTGTAATACTTTCTTGAGGATTTACAATCATGGGAGCAGCACCTACATGTCTTACAATGACATCTTGAGCAATTAAATCCTCACCATATAAAGTAGGAAATTCATCAGAGAAGATGACGTTAAGTTCATCTGTAGTTCCAGAGATGAAAAAATCACTCATTCCGTTGGCTACGATCACGATTCGTTCAGATTGGAAATCTAAAAAGAAATCTCCTGTTTTATTTGGGTTATCAACTCCTGGTGTTGTGATACTTTCTAACCGGACCTGAGGAAATGTAAGCGTTCCATTACTCCGTATCTCATTGGTAGCGCTGTTTTTTATAAACCTAAGGTTGGGTACGGTGATTCGTACGAGTGTTTGTCCAAAATCTCTGAATATGTTGCACCCATTCTTATTTTGCATCACAAAAGTGTCGTCTTCTACTTTAAATACGAGATCATTAAAAAGATTCTCTCTAGTTTCTACTGTGATGCTTTGTGTAGCGCCTTGTGTAATTTCAAGTCGGATATCATTTTCCGTGCGAACTTTATCAAAAAAAGGAAGTTCTATAGTTCGCGTAATGGCATCTCCATCGGTTTGAAGGCAATCGTTAGCATCTTCAGAGTTACAGCTAGGTAAGAGGATTGCTATAAAAAGGAATGCAGCTAGTATACGCTTTCGCGAAAGCGTATAAAACATCCCTATCTGTATGTGTTTAATGTGTTTCATAATCGATATCCTATGCCAAATTCAACTGCCTCTGCCTTGGCACCATGTGCTTTTACAGAAACAATCCCAAAAAAATGATCCCCAAAATACCGCTTGAGTCCCACTCTCTGATAGACTCTCCCTTCAAAATCGTAAGGATAATATACGTAATATCCTACCTGTGTCTGGAAGGCAACCCGTCCAAAACGGAGTTCGTGACCTATAAAAACGCCTACGCGCTTCCAATCTTCATCCCCTTGGGTTCCAAATTGAGGAAAAGCAATGGCTTCAAATTCAATTTGTTCTTTTAAAAAGCGTGAGAAAAACACCTCAACACCAGCTTGTAAAGTACTTTTATAAGAAATACGTTTATCAACAAAGGCAGAAGCAATGAAGAAAGGATGTTGTCCCAAACCTAACCTGTCACTCTCATTGGCGCCTCCTAGCAAGGCAAAATTAAACGTAATAGGTTCTTTGTACGATATCTTTTCTAGCGGAATATACGCAGGAATTTCTTGATTTTTTGGAGTGTATACAACACCTATGTTAGCAGCTATGGTATTGAGACTCGTATTAGGTGCGCGTACATTTCCATTAGAATAATGGGTAAGTGTTAATCCTCCTTGTAAGTGAATTTGAGGTGTTACTTGTTGTTTGTAATTCAGTAGGAGGTAGGTGGCACTTAGTAGATTTGATCCAAATGCATTATTCTTCTTATTATTTTCGATATCAAACGGACGGTTGTTGTATGCAATCCCTTGTGCAACTCTAAACTGAAGCTTCCTATTTAGAAAATAAAAGGAATAATGTCCAAATAGACTATAGTTCTCACCCACAAACTCATTTCCAAAATCCTGATACATAAATGAAAATCCCCAATCTGGATAATTATATCTGCGTTCCCACTCGTTGAGTCCGTAGGTTTTACGACTATAACTTAAAATTAGACCTCTAGGGTGTGCTGTAATCAAATGCGCAATATCTTTACTGTGCTCAATGATATTCCCGTAAAAGTAATTGATATCAACATCAAACGGTTTTTTGACAGGTTCTTGCGCATGCATAACCATACTAGTGCAAAGTAAAAATAAGACGATGACAACTCTTTTGTGCATGAAATGTATTTCTGAAAGCGAAAATATAAAAATAGAAAGGTTTTTAAGGGCTTGACTTCAATTATGATGTAGATTCTAATCTAAACTACCCAATAAATTGTAAAATAAGCCCTGTAATTAGCTTCTATAAGTACTTGTTTTAAAATCCTTTTGGTATACTTTTGATTTGTTGCTAAAAAACAAAGGTATATCTTGCGGCTTTAATTTATTTCTTTGCATTACATGTCTTGTATGACCACACGTTTTATGTCTTGTAGCTACCGTTTTCTTGGTGGAATCGTAGGTATACTTTGTTTGTTTTCCATTTCTAGAAGTCAGGCGCAAAGCATCGCGATAGATGATTCGTTGGCAATTGCAGTGATGCAACGTAGTCAATTACCCAAAGGAAAAGGAAATCAGGAAGTCCTTCACAATAACAAACGTTACACAATACAACTTTCTAAAAAAGACCCGTCTGTAGGGGTAGCGCACCAACTAATGGATGCCAACGGAAAGACCTATATCTTATACCTGACCAAAAAACCGATACTCCAATTTTATATAGATCAACCGATTGTCAACGAACCTAAACGTATAGCAAATCTTATCTATACCGATAAAGATACGCTCATAAAAACCTACGCAGGCATTGAGCTACGCGGTAGTAGCTCGTTGGTGTTTCCTAAAAAAACCTATGATATTAATCTGCATACGGCTGCAGATGGACTGACCAATAAAGATCTGAAATTTGCCAAAATGCGTAACGATGATGATTGGATTTTGGATGCATTACATAACGAACCGCTTAGAATGCGCTCCCATCTCTCGTATCAGCTTTGGAAAGAGATTCATACGCCCTATTACCTAGACAAAGAACCCAAAGCCAAAGCAGGCGTAGAGACCCGCTACTGCGAGGTATTTATCAATGATCAGTATAAAGGGGTGTATCTTTTAAGTGAGCAAGTCGATCGTAAATTATTAAAACTTAAAAAGGAAAAAGAGAACACTACCCGCGGAGAGCTCTTTCAGGGAGCTCGGTATCTCGGTGCTTGCACTTTTGACTCGCTTCCCAAGAAAAAGAATTACTTGCTTTCCTGGGGCGGCTATGACATTAAATACCCTGTACCGACCAATAGACCTTGGGATCATCTATACGACTTTACAGATTTTGTGTTGCATAGTGATGATACCGCTTTCGCGAAAGCGATCTCCACACGTTTCCAACTGGACAACTTAATTGATTATTTTTTATTCATCAACGCCTTACGAGCTCCCGATAACTTGGGGAAGAATATCTACACAGCTCGCTACAATGAAGGGGAACCTTATTTTTATGTGCCGTGGGATCTGGATGGGACGTTTGGCACCATTTTTAGCGGAAGACGTATTTCTACTACCAATGATTTTTTGACCAATGGTCTTTTAAGACGCCTAATTGCGGTCAATCCCGATAATTTTATTGAGCGTTTTCAAAACCGATGGCGCGAACTGCGACAAGGGGTGTTTGAAACCGAATCCTTACAAAAACGCCAAGCCGATCTCTACACCGAACTCAAAGAAGGACTTTTTTACGAACGCGAACAAAAACGATGGAATGATGTTAGCTTCGACCCCGAAGGCCTTGATTATATGACCGATTGGACCGCAAAACGCTTGTTGTTTTTGGATGGGTATATTGAGAAGTTGGGGGAGTAGGTGGACTTTTGTCTCAGTCATTTTGAGCGAGTGAGGCACGAGCGACAAGCCTGCTTGCTGTAGGTAGGAAATCGCATTACAGGGAGTCAAGGGTGTGAATTCCTTGGTTATTGGAGTAAGTACTCTTTATATTTTATGAGATCATTATTTAGCATCTCAATAGCGCCTTTGCTTGTTATTGTTGCTCCTGACATTCCATCAATTCTTTGATTACCTTCAATCAATTTCTTATCCTCTTGATAAAGAGAAAAGTTCTTATTTGTAGGATTGATTAGGCTTCCATTGAACTGTGCCTTAAATATAGTGTCATTGATATTACCACCAATTCCAGGCGTTTCAGATTTATGTTCAAATTCTATAGTAAGAACTTTCATAGAATCCTTATCTAGCAATACTTTACCCCATATTTTATCCCAAAGCCCCATTCCAAAAACGGGGACTATTACTTTTGATGTATTTTTTATTTCAAAAATTGGATATAATTTAAGGTTTTCACTTTTAGTATTAGACGTATACAATCTGACAGCAGTCTCCATGTCAACAGAGGTTACTTCCCCTTTTAAATCTATTGTTTTGAAGTTTAAAACTGATTTTAAATCTGTCGAATCAGTGAATGTAGAATCAGCCAACTTGCCTAATTCGATTGAAGCCCATTTCAATTCATATTCATCACGAGTTTTTTCAACGTCTTGGAAAAACTTAGGTCTCGTATCACAACCAATGATTAAAATTATCAAAGTTAACAGTATAAGTGTTTTTATGTTCATTGTTTTTATCTGTGTTTAATACACTTATAATGTGGTTGGTGTTTATTTTTTATTGAGATGTAATTCAAAGATACGTTTGCTATCGGAACGTGATTCAATCGCGTAACAGTGGGGGGACTAACGAATCTTTATTGAGATCTCTAATGATTACTAAATAATTTATGAAATGAAAATTTAGTTGCGGTGAGATTCCTGTGTATTTGTAAGTATCACGGGGTTTTCCAGTTGATTTAGTTGATTCATAAGCAACGATTTCAAAGGTTTTGCCTACATATTTCTTTTTCATTTCTTCGATCATAGTTGAATCTAGTCGCTCAATTTCTTTATCAAACAACCTTTTGTATAATTCGAAGTTTCCAGTTGGAAAACTACCGTAGGTGTGGTCTTCAAATTCAAAGATAATTGGCTTATCAATCTTTTCACCATTGATTTTTAGGATTTTAAGTAAATAGTCTCCTTGATACCTATGAAGGTATAAACTATCTCCGTCAATAATTTCAACGTGTAATTCAATTAAAGTCCCATATTGAAAGTTCAGACTAGGCCTTAATTGTTTTTTCATGTGAAAAACAGCTTCTTGAATCGGGCTAAATTTTCGCGCAGGTGAGCAATTAACAACTATCGAACCTATAAAGAATATGAATATTATTTTTTTCAATTTTTCAATTTTCTATGGGCAACAATGTGGTTGTATAAAATTAGTTGCTCAGTACGTGTGTAATTTAGCAAATAAAAACAGTATAGAAAACCGCAAATTACGGCATAATGGTATAGTTAATTGATTTGTTCGCTAGCAGAACGCAGTATAATCACTCACCAGCGTCGGTTATGTAAAAAAAAGAAGCTGTGAAAATTAAAAAGACAGCTAAAATGAATAGAAGACAACTTAGTTTCAGTATTTTCGGAAATAAATAAGTGCATAACAACCAGTAAAGATCAATAAAACAAGCGTCTATTTGATGTTTTAAGCCAAACCTAAACGATACCCAAAACAATAGCGATACCCATATGTTAAGAAAAATAAAAGTGTGTAAAGTATACAATAGCGCAATAAATTACATTCGGCTATTTGTTTTAGTGTGTGTGCTTCTTCTTGCTCCATCCTTTTTATACGGGCAACAGGGTATTCAGCAACATTCAGGAGCTGACCCCGTTAAGGTTTCGGCGACACTTTATATTAATAAAATCTACAATATTGATTCGGTGAATGAAACGTATCAAATTGATGGGTATATGTATTATTCTTGGATAGATGAACGCGTCGTATTTAGCGCTGAAGATTCTTTGGCCGAATCCATGATTTATGAAAATGAACGCGCGAAGGAACTCATGAAAAATGACTTTTGGATTCCTGCATTTGAGCTTATCAATGTTCAGGGGAGTAAAGAAGACCCAAACATACGAATAGAAATACATCGAGATCATAAAATTGAGTATGTAGAACGTTTCTTCGACACCTTCAGTACCGATATGGATTATCAAAAATTTCCGTTCGATTCTCAAACTTTTAAAGTGGAAATAGAGGCGTTTTCTTATGATCAATCTCAACTCATTTTTACAAATAGTGAGCTATTTCCTAAACTAGATAATGAAAACCTTTCTGGAATAATCTCCGAAGATTGGAAGATTACCAATTTAAAAGACGCTATTACAACCAACAGTTTTGAGTTTCCAAATAATGAGTCGGAAGCACAAAAAACATATTCCAGAGTGATTTTTATGGTAGAAGCTGAGAGGATTTATGGATATTATCTATGGCAGGTGCTTTTTCCGCTTATGATTATTATTTTATCATCATTTTCAATTTTCTGGATCAAGGAATTTAGTGCGCAAATTGGTGTTGGTTTTACGCTAATGCTTACCGTGGTAGCATTTAATTTTTACTCAGCATCTATTCTTCCAAAACTCCCGTATAATACCTTTATAGAATATGTAATCATCGTGGGATATATCTTTATATTTTTGGGTATTATAGCTGTGATTTTACATCACAGACTCAATTCGACCAATGAAGTAAAAGATAAAATTAAACTGTTAAAACATTGTAGATATGGGTTTCCTGTCACCTATACCCTCATTATGATGATCCTGTTTATAAATAAAGTACTGTAACTGTAATTGATCTCAGTACATCATGTGATATATACTACAGACACAACAAATAAGAGCGTCCATAGGACCGTTCGTGTCCAGTTTTTTGCAACTAATTTCTCGCACACATTTTCAACGGGTGTATTGTTGTCAATGCTTTGATGAAGCGGGACAAATACAAGAAACGTTAAAAGCCATAGGCTAATTATAATCACCATGCTCAGGAGTGTATACCAATTTTGTAACGTCCATAATTGTATGACTCCTAATATCAGTTGACTCAACATTAAGGGTAAGACGATAAAAGTGACGCGCTTTGTGTAGCTTTTGTGCCAAATCAGCAGATTTGCTTTTGAATAATAGCCAAAACTTGGATATATGACCAATTGTACCGCCCAAATAAGGACCATAAAACCAGCATCAATCATTAAACGGAGTATTTCTAAAGTCATTTTAGGGGGTTTTTCGTACGCTCCAAGCCCAAAGCATGAACAACGGATGAATGATTAGTAACCGAATCCACGCTACCCATGGAGACACACAAAAAGTAGTGTCTACGCAAGAACCTACTTGAATAAAATAAAGATGTGACGGTATAAATGCAATTAATAAAAGAAGAATCCCTTTTACGGCAAGCAATCTTGTTTTTGGATAGGCAACACCTATAGCCAAAACGATCTCAAGTCCTCCACTCACATAATTGATAAAAGATGGGTAAGGCAAATAATCGGGGATGAGCCCTAGGTAGAAATTTGGATTGACGAAATGATAGCACCCTGCAAGGAAGTAAAATACAATTAAAACAAATCTTAACAAACGGATCATGATAGTCTCCAATGATATTCTGTGTGTACTTTTCTCATAATCAGGAAAAAAGGAATCCACCAAAGAAAATCATTGGTGAATAGCGTGTAAATAAATTCAAACGGTACTTCTCCTTTTGCATAATTGAAGACAAATCCAATAGGGCCAAAAATCTTACCTAAAAATCCCACAGCAACAATTGGCCAATGTCTCATAGGATTATAAGAGGCCCACCAATACCCTAGGCCATATACACCAATCACCATGCCCATGCCTTGCCATACCATAGGATGATTGAGAGGCTCCATACCAACGAGTTCAAAAAAATGATCAGGAAATAATACCACCCAACTTCCCCAGAGGATGTTGTAGATGGCAGCTAAGCGTAAGGTTAATTTCATCTTGAATTTTTGTATGACTTTAAATTTTCTATACACTACTTTGATAATGATTCAAAAAGAAGTCAACTATGATTCTTAGTGATAAAACGTTTGTTTTTAGTATTCAATAGCGTACAGAAAATTTAAAGTTACCACCGTTTTTGTAACTGTACAAATATTCAATACGCATAAAAATATAGTACTATTCCTTTATCCAGATTCGTTTGAGAATTTACATAACTATGCTCTTACCTGTCGGCGAGGCAGGTCCGCGAGAGTGAAAAAAAAGATACTAGGAATTGTTGAGAAAGCATTATAATTCACGACTCACGACTCACGACTCACGACTCACGACTTTTTATCCTGATTCCAGATTCCTTTTAAACCCCGTATAGTTATGCTTTCGCGAAAGCGGAAGATGAAAAAAGATTATTGGGGATTCGGGATAACATCTTAATCACACTAATGTCACTTCGAGCGCAGTCGAGAACTTTGACAACGAATATTCCTATGGATGCATTTTAAGTGAGCTTCAAAAATGTCAAAAACAAAGAAAGCTTCTCATTTCTGAGAAGCTTTTGCTATTTGGGTGGAAGATGGGGCTTACTTCGACTACGCTCAGCATCAACTTCTCGCCCTTTTTCTATTTTGAGATTTGTATAAACAAAGAAAGCTTCCCATTTCTGAGAAGCTTTTGCTATTTGGGTGGAAGATGGGGCTTACTTCGACTACGCTCAGCATAAACTTCTCGCCCAATTTCTAGATTCCCTTATAAGAAACAAAGAAAGCTTCCCATTTCTGAGAAGCTTTTGCTATTTGGGTGGAAGATGGGGCTCGAACCCACGACCCTTGGTACCACAAACCAATGCTCTAACCAACTGAGCTACAACCACCATTTTAATTAGCGACTGCAAAGATAATCAATATGATGATATTACCAATCATTTTATAAAAAAAGCTTCGAAAATTTTCGAAGCTTTTTTATATTTTTTAAATAATTCTTTTAAGGCTTTGGTACTGCCTTATCTACCACAGGGCGCTCCTCGCGATTTACAAGCTCCCAAGCAGTAGCAAACACCAATTTTACACGTCTTTGATACAACGGATAATTAATTTTATCTGGGGTGTCAGAGATTTTGTGGTAATCTTCATGAACTCCATTAAAATAAAAGATGATAGGCACATTGTGCTTTGCAAAGTTATAATGGTCAGAACGGTAGTAAAAACGATTCGGCTCATTTTCTGCATTGTAGCGATAATCCAAATTCATATTAAAATACTTCATATTGATCGCCGAAGAGATATTATGAAGATCGGTACTTAACTTGTCAGATCCAATAAGATAGACATAGTCATTATCATCAGGGTGCTCAAAATCATTACGCCCAATCATATCAATATTGAGATTGGCAATGGTGTTTTCTAATGGATATACTGGGTTTTCTGTGTAATATTTAGAACCATAAAGCCCTTTTTCTTCTCCTGTTACATGTAAAAAAAGAATCGAACGTTTTGGCGGATAGCCATCTTCAATAGCTTGCTTGAAGGCTTCGGCAATTTCTAAAAGGGCAATGGTACCAGAGCCATCATCATCGGCACCGTTATATACATTTCCTTTAGAATCAATCCCTACGTGATCTAGATGAGCCGAAATGACAAGTACTTCTTCTGGTTTTTCTGACCCTTTGATGAATGCGAGTACATTTTCAGAATCATTAAGTCCACTATTTTTTCTAAAAAACTCTTTAGGAACTTTCTGATAATAATTATCATCTGGAGTTCCAGAGGAAATATTATTCTCTTTGTAATAAGTGCGTAAATATTCAGCTGCTTTTTTTTGTCCAGGATCTCCCGTGTTTCTCCCTTCCATTTCATCACCAGCATATACAAAGAGCATTTCTCTAAGTTCTGTTTCTGTAATAGTTTCCATATATTTAGGAAGTACCTTGTTTCCATCACCTTCTAAAGAGGTCACATCTATGTATACAGGTTTTTCTGGAGTTACTACTGCTTCTTTTGATTCTTTGCACGAAAGAAGAATAACGCCGCAGCCGAGTATAAAAAAAAGTTTTTTCATTTAAAATCAAATTAATACAGAAGCTAAAGTACTTAAAATAATGGGAAATAAGCAGGAAAATTTAGCACAAAAAAAAGAGCAAATTCACATAAGGAATTTGCTCTTTCGTAATTAACACTTAATCTAGTTATTGAGCATGACAGGCATTACAAGCATGGTGACACTTTCTCCTTCGTCTAATCCGTCGATGGGAGTTAAAATACCAGCTCTATTGGGTAATGACATTTCTAAAGAAACATCATTGGCATTCATGTTATTAAGCATTTCCGTGAGGAAACGGGAGTTAAATCCAATTTGCATATCGTCACCTTGATAATCACAGGTAAGACGTTCTTCTGCTTTGTTGCTATAATCGATATCCTCTGCAGAGATATTTAATTCGGCTCCTGCAATTTTTAAACGGATTTGGTGTGTTGTTTTGTTTGAGAAAATAGACACACGACGTACTGAGTTTAAAAACTGATTACGGTCTATGGTAAGTCTATTTGGATTTTCTTTTGGAATCACCGCTTCATAGTTTGGATATTTTCCATCTATAAGACGGCAGATCAATTCTACATTGTCAAATGTATATCGAGCGTTAGAATCGTTATAGGCAACTGTTACATCATCATCATTAGATCCTAAAATACTTTTTAATAAATTCAGCGGTTTCTTAGGCATGATAAATTCAGCCGTTTGTGAAGCAGTCACATCGGTTCGGTTATATTTTACAAGTTTGTGAGCATCTGTTGCCACAAAGGTAAGTCCGTCTGTACCAAACTGGAAAAATACACCGCTCATCACTGGGCGAAGATCATCATTCCCACTCGCAAAAATGGTATTGTTTATAGCAGTTGCAAGAATGCTTCCTGGTATTTTTACGACACTAGGATCTTCTAGAGATACTGCATTTGGAAATTCCGCACCATCTGCATAGGCAAGGGCATACTTACCATGGCTAGAGCTTATTTCAACAGTATTGTTTTCTTCTTGTGTAAAGGTAAGTGGCTGCTCAGGAAACGTTTTTAAGGTATCTAGAAGTAGTCTCGCAGGCAATGCAATCATTCCTTTGTCTTCAGACTCGACCTCTAATGTCGCCATCATGGTGGTTTCTAAATCTGATGCAGATACGGTAAGGGCGTTACCATCTAATTCAAAAAGAAAATTATCTAAAATGGGCAATGTGTTACTGTTATTAATAACACCTCCTAAAACCTGTAATTGTTTGAGTAAGTATGAACTAGAGACTATAAATTTCATAGTATATATTGGGTTTGCAATGGCAATGATTGAATGATTCGAAATTGTATTTCTGATATAGAAATACGTACCTACAAATATATTTTAAATGAGACGGTCTAAGAAAGAAACTTATCAACAGCTATCTCGCATATTTGCGTTTGCGAAGTGTGAAAAACAAAGCTCCAAAAATCAAGAGTAAAGCTAACGGAAGCCCTATTGTCAAGGCTTGCCACTTGTTAATGCTATTTGCAACTTTGGGAGTGTCTAGAAAAGGAAGCGCTATATCTTTACTTCGTATGTTAATAAGACCCGTGTCATCAAGAAGGTAATTGACTGTATTCAGTAAAAACTCTTTATTCCCATATTGCTTTCTTGTAAAATAATCAAAGCCTAATTCCAACGGATTTCCCTTGGCATCTACATCATTTACGATAATATCTCCGTCGGCAATAATCACCATTTTAGAGGGGTTTGTTGCGCTTTCGCGAAAGCGTATACTGTCCAATTTAAACGGCTGTACACGGTTTTTAAAAGCCGACTCGAAGCTTCCTTCTAGTAGTACAGCCAACGGTTGTGGTCCTGCTTGATATTCATCTTCAGTAGGTTCTATACCGATTTCATCTAAAGAAATCTCTTTAGGAACACCTTCTAATTTTGTAAGGACGCTAGAGGTGAGTAAAACTGTCTTTTTTATCGCTGCCGTATTGTTAAGCACTTCGATTTGATTGGCATACTCAAACCGAACGGGGCGTTCTATATTGGTATTGATGGGGTGCGTATTAAAACCCGGAGCCACAGGTTGATAAAACCAAGGCAATTCTTGATATTTTGACTCACTACCATCACCAGAAGCTAGGCTTAAAGGGGCAGAATACAAATCTTTGACCAACACCGGATTGATCCGAACGCCATACTTAAAGAAAAGATCATTGAGATTTAAGTCTCTCCGAAAGGCAAAAGCTTTTCCATTCTCATTACGCAGACTATCATTTTCCATAGCCACCGCATCTATCAACCATAAAGTGTCACCACCATTAAGGATGTATTGGTCTAACACGAATTTTTGTGCATCGGTAAAGGCTTTGGTGGGTTTTGCTATGACCACCAAATCAAAGGTGTTTTGTAATGCTTGTAATGTTTTTTCAGGATTCTCCGCGACAACACTCATCGGAAAAGGAGCAATGCTATAGGTTTCGCCCAACTTACGAAACATATCAGCAATCTTAGCATCGGGGAGTTCGCCATTGTCTTTAAGCACCGCAATGCGTTTGCTCTTGGCGTTAAGCAGACGATTAAACCCATCAACAAAGGCATATTCAAGGTTTTGTATAGACGCATACACAAACTGTTCTGGTGATGCACCTGCAATGTTTTTTATAAGGGAAATAGGAATCGCCTTCCCGTTGTGATTGGCGGTTGCCCAGGGAAACAAGATTTGGGTTTTTTCTTCCCCATTACGCTTGACGGTCAGTGGAAGGGGTGTCATCCCAAAATTGGCAAATTGTTGTGCAATCTCATTGGCATCAGCGTCATCTTCTACAGGATTTGAGATGGCAAATGAAACATTTGGGTTGTAATTGGAGATTTCTTCTAGTAAATACCGCGTCTCATTTTGAAGCTTTCTAAACTCAGGCGGAAAGTCTCCTTCTAAAAAAACATCAATAATTAGCGGACTTTTAATTTGGTCGATGACGGCTTTGGCGGGATCGCTTAGGGTGTATCTTTTGTCTTGCGTGAGGTCATACCGTTGATGCGCTAATGATCCTACGTAATTAACGAGGATGAAAGCAATGACTGCTATGATGAGCGCGGGTATTTTTTTAAACGTTTTCACAAAAGTGGATTATCTCTTTTTGTTTAAGGTACTTTTGGTTAGGTATATAAAAAAAGCAATTATGCTTATAAAATAAATTAAATCTCTAGTGTCTATCACCCCTCTACTAATGCTATCATAATGGGTTTGCATTCCAAAATTTGCTATCATGGGGTGTGTGTAACTTGCAATCCCATCAATGCCAAAATAAAAAACAAAGCAAAAGAGTACCGCTAGAATAAAGGCCACAATTTGGTTATCGGATAGGGTAGAAGCATATACACCCATCGCGATAAAACTGGCGGCAAGAAATAGCAGGCCTATATACGATCCTATGGTGACGCCTATATCAAGATTTCCCACTGGATTTCCAAGTTGATGGATAGCCACTACATAAATAAGTGTGGGAATGAGTGTAATGATAATTAATACAAGGGCCCCAAAATATTTCCCTAAGACGAGCTGTAAGGTAGAGATCGGTTTTGTTAAAAGAAGTTCTAGTGTTCCTGTTTTTTGCTCTTCACTAAAACTACGCATAGTAATGGCAGGAATTAGAAAAGTGAATATCCAAGGGGCGAGTTGAAAGAAAGGTGCAAGATCTGCAAAACCAGCGTTAGGGATATTAAACTCTCCTTCAAATACCCAAAGGAATAACCCTGTGACTACCAAAAACAAGCTAATGACTAGATACCCTATGGGAGAGGCAAAAAACGAATTGATTTCTTTTTTTAAAATCGCTAGCAAAGGATTTATTTTATATGGGGTTGTTGGTGCTGTAAATCTAGTGTAGTTTTTTAAACTGTAAAAGTTTTATTTGTAAAACTACTAGATATAACAGCTATCGTTTGTAAATATTTCAATGAAACTTAAAAAGAGGTATTCTTAGATAAAGAATACCTCTTTTTAAGTTTTTAAGAATATTACTTTTTATATGTCAATTGGTATTTTATCCCTCAAATTCTTCATCTCCTCCGTTGAATTCGCCTTGACGTTCACGTTTTTTCTTTTGGTTAAAACGATAGGTAAACGATAGGTTCACGGTACGCTCTCTGAATTGGAACGCGCTTTCTCCAGGAAAAGGGAAATTTACGTTAGATCTTCGTATACGAGAATTAAATACATCGGAGATATTAAGTGCAATCGAAGCTTTTTCATTAAAAAGATCTTTGCTAAACGCAAGGTCTGCACTGAAGATTCCTTCATTTTCACTCTGAGCATTTACCGAAGGACCTCTGTAATTAATACGAGTTTGTGAGTCAATACCCCAAGGTAACGTATATTTGTTGTTAAGCCTTGCCGTCCACGTAAAGTTGCTAGCCCCGTAATCTATTCCTTCAAATTCTCCGACAGTTTCAGAGTTAAATACGTTTACATTAGCATTAATACGCCATTTTTTAGTAGGAGAATAGGTAAGAGTTCCTTCAATCCCTATTCTGTCATTTCTAGAAAGGTTAATAGGCGTTCTGTTTAAGACGGCTACTTCATTCCCATTAACGATAGCTACTTGATCTGTTTCTAAGAAAACAAATTCAAAGGTGTCCTCAGTACGTCTAAAAAAGATAGATCCGTTAAGAGTTAGTGACTTACTTATTCTATTAAGATAGCTAATATCTATTCCATTCGATAAACTTGGATTTAAGTTTGGATTTCCTTGGAAAAAAGTGGTAGCACTTGTTCTAGAAGGGAATGGATTTAAGAAGAAACCACGGGGTCTTCTAATCCGTCTATTGTATCCTAAACTAACCGTTTCCTTTTCATTAAATTCATAATTTATATTTAGTGTAGGAAATAAATTGGTAAAGTCTCTACTGCGAAAATCACTAATGGTTTGTTGTTCTATTTCAATATTGGTATACTCCAAGCGAAGTCCTACTAGGAAATTGAATTTATTCACTTTAGTACCATATTGCGTGTAAAAAGCGTGTATATCTTCATTAAAGATAAGACTATTACTTAAGTCAGTATTTAATTCTAGCTGATCACTATCAAGGTTGTCAAAAACCGTAAAGTCTGTATCAAGCTCTGATATGTTACCTCGATATCCAGCTTCAAAACGAGCATCATCGCCTAGCGGCTGCACAAAATCTACTTGTGCAAAAAAACGTTTTTGGTCTTCAATAGTTTCATTGGTTTCTAGCTCGACACCAATATCTGAGTTTAATGATATGTTTGAAATGTCTACAAATTCTACCTCTTCGGAGTTTTCATATTGAAGTTCAATAGAGAGGTTTCCATCGTTTTCCCATCTTCTATTAAAATTAAGGCTGTATTGTGTGGTGAAGTCTTGCTCTGTTTCTGGCGCTAGTCTTTGGGTTAGAAAAATATCTTCATTTTCTGTTTCTGTAATATTATTAACAGATCCATTTTCATTGTCACTATCACGTACGACAACAGATCCTGTAATACTGGTATTATCATTAAAATAATACTCTACCCCAAAATTAGAATTAAGCCCTCCGCGTTCTCTCTCAAACTCACGTTCTTCAATAAAAAGACCGTTGGGTTGTACCCTTGTTGTAGAACTATTACCTTCAGATCCTCTTATGTTATATCCTCCCGTGGCAAAAATATTGAAGTCACCCGTTCTGTAATTCACATTCGCTGAAATACCTCTTGTTCCAAAATTTCCAACATTGGTAGTTAATGCCCCATTGAGTCCTTGTAATTTGCTTCTTTTCAAAATGATGTTAAGGATACCCGCACTTCCTTCGGCGTCATATCGAGCTGATGGAGAGGTGATCACTTCCACACGTTCTATAGATTCAGCTGGGAGTTGTCTCAGGGCTTCTGTACTATTTAATCCTACAAGCCCTGAAGGCTTTCCGTTGATTAAGATGCGCACATCATCATTACCTCGTAAAGCAACATTTCCTTCTACATCTACAGATACAGAGGGAACATTGTCTAATACATCACTTACGGTACCGCCTCGTACTGTAAGATCTTTTCCAATATTATATACTTGCTTGTCAAGTTTAAACTCTACTGTTGTTTTTTCAGCAACTACTGTGACTTCTTCTAGGGTAGCAGCATCCATCTCTAAGCTGATAGTGCCTAGTGATGTGTCTTTATCTAATTTTTGAGCTTTTAAAATTACAGGTTTAAAGGAGATGTATTCAATTTTGATGTCGTACACTCCTGGTGCAGTTTTGATAGCAAATTTCCCGTCAAAATCCGTGATTCCCCCGTTGATGGATTGAGGGTTGCTGGTGTCTGTTAAGGTAATGGTTGCATATTCCAAGGGATACGATGCTTGCTTGTCCAAAACAGTTCCAGATAGTGTGATTTCTCCTCCAGGAGATTGCGCTAGTAGCGATAAAGTAAAAAGCATTACGAAAACGCTTAAGATGGTTGGTTTCATTCTTTCTTTTAAATATTTTCATCGAAATTACTCCATAAAAAAACGCCAGTTGTTAAACTGGCGTTAATCTGTGTGTTAAACAGGAGTTAAAAAATATTACCCTTTTCTGATATCTTTTGCTAGTTCTTGAAACTTAGCATATTGAGTGTCATCAAGAATATTTTTCATATTCATATCCTCTCTATCATTGATCTTTTTAAGTTTTTCTGCTTTTACCTCTGGCGTCATTCCAGTAGATTGTTGTATTGTTTTTCTAGACTCAGCAAATACGCCCATAATTTTAGTGATAGACGCTACTTGTTGAGGAGAAAGATTTAATTTTTGAGTAAGCATTTCTACAACTCCAGACTGGACAGCACTTTTAGTTGTTGACTTTTGGAGTGATACTTGAGCTTGCGCTACTCCTAATCCTAGGAAACAAAGAGCAACAATTGCGATTATTTTTTTCATAATTAATTGTAATATTTATTTAGATAGAATTTAATTTTATGGTGTGAATTTACAAAATAGATTTAATATTTGACGGTGGACGCCCTATAATTGCTTTTTTTCCGTTAATCACGATAGGCCTTTGTATTAATTTTGGATGTGTCGCTAGGGCTTTTATGATCTCATTATCTGAGAGTGTTTTCCCTTTGTAGCTTTCTTTCCAAATAGTTTCATTAGTTCTTACAAGTTCCATAGGTTTAATCCCTAATGCATCAATAACGCGCTCTAATGTAGGAACAGGTAATTGCTCATCCATGTATTTTATGATTTGAAAGGGTTTTCCAGAAGCTTCAACTATGGCTAATCCTTCTCGGCTTTTTGAACATTTTGGGTGGTGATATATTTTGATCATAATGGGTTTGCTTTCGCGAAAGCGTTCTAATAATTAATGTCTGTTTATTTATAATTTGATTCCTAAGGTTCTTAATTGGATGTCAAGCGTTGGCGCATCTTTAAAATGAATTCCTGTGATTCCTACCGTTTCAGATCCTTGTACATTGGCAAGGCTATCATCTATAAAAACAGCCTCTTCGGCGTTAATGTTATATCGACTGAGCATGAGCTGATAGATGTCTGCAAAAGGTTTACGCATGTTCTCATCTCCAGAGACCAGAATTCCTTCAAACCATTGTAGCCAGTGAAATTTTGCAATAGCCTTAGGCCACGTTTCTCCACTCCAATTGGTCAATGCTAGAACTCTATAATCAGGATTGTCCGTAAGTTTTTTTAAAATAGCGAGTGTCCCTTCATGAGCAAAGCCTAGCATTTCTTCCCAACGCCCGTAATACATTTTAATAAGTTCTTCATATTCTGGAAATAAAGCAATACGCTCCTGTGTAGCTTTTGCTATCGGATATCCAGCATCTTGATTTACATTCCAAGACCATGCGCAAACATGCTCTAGAAACCAATCCATTTTGGCGCGATCACCTCTAAATTCTTTAAGATATACATATTCAGGGTTCCAGTCTATTAAGACCCCACCTAAATCAAATATGATTGTTTTTACTTCTTTCATGGTTTTATATCACTCTTGCTCGTAAAGCAGTTTTGCGTCCTCTCAATCGGTGATGGGTAGGGAAACATGTGTTTTTAGAGTTTATAATTGATCACTTTCTTCCTCTTGGCCCATCGCCATAAGGTAACTCTTTAAAAATGCATCAATCTCTCCATCAAGCACTTTTTCTGGTTGACGGTACTCATAATTTGTACGGTGGTCTTTTACACGTCTATCGTCAAGGACATACGATCGTATTTGTGACCCCCATTCTATTTTCATTTTACTGGCTTCAATATCTTGGCGTGCCTCCATACGTTTACGAAGTTCGATTTCATATAATTGCGATCGAAGCATTTGTAAGGCGGTTGCTCTATTGTCGTGTTGAGACCTGCTGTCAGAACATGATATTTTAATCCCACTCGGGAAATGGGTAAGCTGTACTTTGGTCTCTACCTTATTTACATTCTGTCCTCCAGCACCCGATGATCTTGCCGTGACAATCTCATAATCTGCGGGGTTGATGTCTATTTCTATCGTATCATCAACTAACGGATATATATATACAGAGGCAAAAGAGGTATGTCGTTTTGCATTGCTATCAAAAGGGGAGATGCGTACCAATCGATGTACCCCATTTTCACCTTTAAGCCATCCAAAAGCAAACTCGCCATCTATTTCTAAGGTAACGGTATTAATGCCCGCTACATCTCCTTCTTGAAAATTGAGTTCTTTGACCTTATATCCCTTCTTTTCTGCCCACATGAGATACATACGCATCAGCATGGCTGCCCAGTCACAAGCTTCGGTACCACCAGCACCTGCTGTGATTTGCAATACTGCACTCATCTCGTCTCCTTCTTCAGAAAGCATATTTCTGAATTCTATATTTTCTAATAAATCTAAGGTGATATCATACTGATTTTGCACCTCTTTTTCAGGGGCTTCTCCTTCTTTGGCAAATTCGTATAATACTTCGAGATCTTCGGTTTTTGAGGATACTGTTTTATAATCTTCCACCCATTTTTTCTTAGAGCGAAGCTGTTTCATAAAGGCTTCAGCTTCTCTTGGATTATTCCAAAAATCAGGGTCAAATGTTTTTTCTTCTTCGTTGGCTATTTCTATAAGCTTTCGATCTATGTCAAAGATATCTCCTTAAGCTTTCAATGCGCTCTTGGAGTGATTTTAATTGTTCTGCTGTAATCATAATAATGTGAAAGTAGATTCCAAAAATAAAAGATTACAACAGAACACCAATGGTTAAAGTGAGATACTTATTATTTTTTTATCTTTTTTACTCCAAATGCAGGGGGTATATCTGTGACAAATTCATCTTCAGTACCTTTTAAGAATCCTACGTTCTTATTGTTTATAATTAATGCGGGTAGAATTTTGATTCCGCTTTCGCGAAAGCGTACAAACCCCTATCTTAGGTGTCTATAAAAAGTACCTGAGATGAGAAAAACGATACTACTGACCCTTGTGGCATTTCTTTATGCTGTTATTGCCAACGCTCAATTCCTAGAAGGAAAGCCCAATCTTAAGACACAAGATGGCTATTTTAAAATCCATTATGATGAGAGTGCAGACAAATTGTACCTGGAGGTTAATCAACTTGAAGAGGAGTTTTTATATGTTCATTCGTTACGTACGGGGCTTGGATCTAATGACATAGGATTGGACAGAGGGCAATTAGGAGGATCTGCGATTGTATATTTTAAGAAAGCAGGGAACAAATTATTGCTTGTACAGCCCAATCAAAACTACAGAGCTAATACTACAAATGATTTGGAACGTAGGTCAATCAAAGAGGCTTTTGCTACTTCTGTATTGTATGGTTTTCCTATTGTAGAAACCAAAGATACTACCTATCTTATTGATGTTACTTCGTTTTTAATGGAAGACACGCATGGAGTATCTAACCGGTTAAAAGCCCAAAAAGAAGGTACTTATAAAGTAGATAAGCTTCGAAGTGCCCTCGCGATGGAACGCACCAAGAGTTTTCCAAAAAACACAGAGTTTGAAGCTTTGCTTACTTTTAAGGGAGAGCCAACAGGTAGAAACTTAAGAACCGTAGCCCCCGATGCTTCGTCTATATCTGTAATACAGCATTATTCTTTTGTCGAATTACCAGATGATGGGTACACACCTAGAGAATTTGATCCAAGGGCTGGAAATATATCAACGAGTTTTTTAGATTATGCAACGCCTGTCCAAGAGCCGATTCAAAAGCGCTATGCTAATAGACATCGTTTAGAAAAAAAGAATCCTAATGCTGCGGTGAGTGAGGCAGTAGAGCCCATTATTTACTATTTAGATCCAGGGACTCCAGAACCTGTACGTTCTGCGTTACTGGAAGGGGCAAGTTGGTGGAATCAAGCGTACGAGGCGATCGGTTTTAAAGATGCTTTCCAAGTAAAAATGCTTCCCGCCGATGCTGATCCGATGGATTTACGATATAATGTGATCCAATGGGTGCATCGTAGTACTAGAGGGTGGAGTTATGGTGCGAGTGTTACCGACCCAAGAACAGGAGAAATTATTAAGGGACATGTAAGTCTAGGAAGTTTACGAATCCGTCAGGATTTTTTAATCGCTCAGGCATTGAGTAACAAGCCTTTTGCAGAAAGTGATACGAACTATGCACCCATGCTAGAGATGGCACTTGCCCGTATACGTCAGTTGAGTGCTCATGAAGTAGGGCATACCATAGGTTTTGCTCATAATTTTGCGGCGAGTCCTAATGAAAGAGCAAGTGTTATGGATTACCCGCATCCTACTTTACGATTAAAGAATGGTGTGGTTGACTTTTCTGATGCCTATGCAACGGGAATAGGTGTATGGGATAAAGTGACAGTTGCCTATAGCTATGGAATTGTCCCTGCGGGAATGACAGAGCGTGAGTATCTGAATGGAGTGCTTGAAACCGCAGAAAAAAGTGGATTGCGATATATTACAGATAGTGATGCTAGAGCGCAAGGAGGTGCACATTACAAAGCACACCTTTGGGATAATGGAGCTGGCGCAGATACAGAGCTAGAGAATGTATTGGCATTGCGTAAACAAGCTATTGCTAATTTTTCTGTGGATAATATCCGGACCAACGAGCCGTATTCTGTACTGGAAGATGTATTTGTCCCACTTTATTTTTACCATCGTTATCAAACAGAAGCTGCTGTAAAAATGATCGGCGGATTGGATTACAACTATGCTGTAAAAGGAGATACGCACATAAAAGTAACGGAAGTGCTGGAGGCTAAAAAGCAAAAGCAAGCACTTGCTAGTGTTCTTAAAACACTGAAAGCAGAAACGCTCATGATACCAAAAGACAAATTAGGTTTATTTCCACCAAGAGCGCATGGATACCGTCGTAGTCGAGAGAGTTTTAAAAGTACGACAGGCGTTGCTTTTGATGCCCTAGGTGCATCGGCAACGGCAAGTGATATGACGTTAGGTCTTTTATTACACCCTGAACGTGCGAATCGATTGGTACAGCAAAAATCACTAGATACAAAACAGTTAGGGTTACAGGGAATGTTAGAAACGCTAGTAAAAGAAACGGTATTAGTTTCTGAAAAAGATGCGTATGCCAATGAAGTGCAAACCACTATTAATTATAATGTCATTAAGCATTTGCTAAATCTATACGTGCATCCTAATGCGATCCCACAAACCAAAGCGACAGTGAAGTTTGTATTACAAACAGTGGTGATGCCATCATTAAACCAAGGGAATCTTAATCATATGAATATGAAGGACCAAATTGAAAAGACGTTTGCGAAGCCAGAAACTTTTAAAGTGATTCCTTCTCCTAAAATTCCAGATGGTTCTCCTATCGGGTGTTATCAGGAGTAGGAATTTGAAAACTGTTTGATATCCTTTTTATAAATAAAGAATTTTTTTCAATGAAAATAGATTTACGATCAGATACGCTTACCAAGCCTACGCCAGCAATGTTAGATTTTATGATGCATGCTGAGGTAGGAGATGATGTATATAAAGAAGACCCGTCTGTTAATGAATTAGAGCGACGTATTGCTGATATGTTTGGAATGGATAGCGCATTGTATTTCCCAACTGGAAGTATGACTAATCAAGCCGCTATAAAAATTCATACACAGCCTGGTGAGCAGCTCATTGCAGATGCCTATGCACATGTCTATAATTATGAAGGGGGAGGTGTTTCTTTTAATAGTGGTGTTTCGTGTAAGCTAGTATCTGGCCATAGAGGAATGATTACCGCCTCACAAGTTGAGGAAGCGATCAATCCACCAGACTTTTATCATAGTCCGCTTACAACTTTAGTGTGTCTAGAAAATACCACCAATAAAGGAGGTGGGGCTTGTTATGATTTTGAAGAAATAAAAAAAATTAGAACGGTTTGTGATACACACCAATTAGGACTTCACTTAGACGGTGCTCGTTTGTGGAATGCGATGGTGGCTAATAATGAAAACCCGAAGGATTATGGAGGTGTTTTTGACACCATTTCTGTGTGCCTGTCTAAAGGACTGGGAGCCCCTATGGGATCTGTATTGGTAGGCAAGCAGCGGTTTATGGATGAGGCCATCCGAGTGCGTAAAATCTTAGGAGGCGGTATGCGCCAAGTTGGATATATGGCAGCTGCGGGAATTTATGCCTTAGATCATCATATAGATAGAATGCAAGTGGATCACCAAAAAGCAAAAGAAGTAGGCGCTCAGTTAGCATTGATGAATGCTGTCTCCTCTGTCGAGCCTATTGATACGAATATTGTCATATTTAACCTTGCAGAAGGTCCTTCTAAACAGAAATTTATGGAGGTATTGTCCAATGAGCACATAGCAATAAGTGATATGGGGCAAGGAAAATTACGGATCGTAACCCACTTAGATTATACCGATATTCAACACGATCGTTTGCTATCCATTTTACAAAAATTACAGTAAAGATTGTAATTTTATAGGTCAAAAAACACATCATTTGTGTTTTTTGCCGATATTTTTGTGCTTTTTGTCCATGTTAAAGCTTTCTTAAATTCGAAGTTGAATGTGTTAAAATGAATCATATACTTTTGTATTTGAATATGATTACCAACACATTAACTTTAAACTATCAATTATGAAGAAAATTTTATTACTATGCTCTGTTTTTGGTCTTATGACAGTTGCTACACAAGCACAAGACTTACCATCTAATCCAGAACCAGGAAAGTGTTATGTACGTTGTACGACTCCAGACATATATGAAACTCAAACGGTACAAGTACAAAAGACACCAGCTTATAAAGTATTAAAAGTAGTTCCTGCTCAATACGAAACTCAAACTGAGCGCGTATTAGTAAAAGAAGCTTCAAAGCGACTTAAAGTAATCCCAGCTACGTATAAAACTGAAACAGTTTCTTATGTAAAAAGTACTTCAGGTTCTTCTTTAAGAATTGTGCCTGCTTCTTTTGCTAATGGATCAGAAACTATTGAAACGAAATCAGCCTATGCGCAGTGGGAATTAGGTGCACCAGCTCCTGATTGTGCTTCTAGTAATCCTGATGATTGTCGTTACTGGTGTTACAAAGGATATCCAGCAGAATATGAAACTGTTTCTATCCGTACACTTGCAGCAGATGCTGCTGTGCAAACAACACCTGGTAGTTCTAAAGATGCTACCTACACAAAAAGAGTGGTTGATCAACCAGCTCGTGTTGTAGAAGAAGAGATTCCAGCAGAGTATGCAAATATTACAAAGACAGTACTTGTTAAAGATGCAACTACAACTGAAGAAGTAGTTCCTGCAACATATACAACAGTATCTAAAGAAGTTCTTAAGCAAAAAGGAGGATTGACTACTTGGAGAGAAGTAGAGTGTGCTCTTGTAGAGTACCAAGCACTTCCAATTAACTGGAACTTAAACAGTGCTACCTTAACTTCTGAGGCTAAAAATATTATCGATACGCGTTTATTACCATTATTAGCTCAAAACCCAGGCGTGAAATTAGAAATTGCTTCACATACAGATTCTAGAGGAAATAACGCTGCAAATCAAGATCTTTCTGAGCGTCGTGCACAATCAGTAGCGAACTATTTAATTTCTAAAGGAATTAATAATAGCTTACTTGTGGCTAATGGATTTGGAGAGCGCAGACTTAAAAACAGATGTGCTGACGGTGTTTCTTGTACAGAGCGTGAGCATGCTGCCAACAGAAGAACTGAATTCCGTTTAATAAATAACTAGTATTGTTTATATAAACTAAGTTCACCAAATAGTGAATCAAAAAGGCGTTTCTTAAGAGAGACGCCTTTTTTGTTGTCTTTTATTAATTAATAAAATCATTTAATATGTAACTTATTGATTAACATTTGTATTTACTGTGATATCTTTTTTTTTATTAAAAATTAATAATAATCTTACGCAACCTATCGAATCCTTTGGCGATATAGTAGTATAACTAAAAATTCAATTATTATGAAAAAAATTATAACACTAATCGGAATTGTCTTTGTTTTTTCTTGTAGTACAAATGAAGATATACTGGAAAATACTTCATCTGAAGAATCAAATTTTTTATTGAGTAAAATGATTACACACTATGATAATGATGAAGTGGTAGGAGAAGATATATTGTCATATACTTACAATAGTGCGAATAACCCCATATCTTTAAACTATGAAAGCTTGTCTGGAGAGATTTCTCAAGTTTTAGAATTTGTTTATGATGACTCTGGAGAATTAACCGAGATTGTATACCCTATCGAAAATCCTAATGGATTTTCTACCTACAAGAAAGCGGTGGTGCAGACTTTTAATGAAAATCAAGCGATACTGATTGTCCAAAGATTTGATAGTGAAGATGTTTTAATTGGGCCCTTATACGAAGTTAGATTTGAGTTTGAAGGTCTTTTAATTAAATCACTTTTGACTATTCCTGATCCAAGTTACGCTTCAGGTCAGATTTACACAAATTTCACTCATGATGATGATGGAAAATTACTACATATTTCTAATGGCGCCGTTGGTTCTGAACCATATGAATATCAGGTTCTTAGTTGGGATGATAATATAATTCCTGATACTGTAAATTATTTCAGCAGAAGTTTTTTTGATATAAAATACTGGTTTCCAAAGCACTATATTTCAACAAAAAATCCTACAATGGTTTTTCATGCAAATGAAGCATTTAATATAATGGTAGATTATGAGTCTGACTCAGAAAATGGCACTGTGTCAAATTATATCGTTTCAGATGATAGTACAAATCCAGATTCATTTGATTATTCGGAGAATGTGTCTAAACTATATATTGAGGCTAACTAATTTTTTCATATTAAATAGATAAAATAGGGTGGTAGAGTTAAATAATTGAAATGAAAATGCGCGTTTTATCTAAAAACAAACCCACCAAATAGTGAATCAAAAAGGCGTTTCTTAAGAGAGACGCCTTTTTTATTTGTAGGTTGTCTAAATACTATATTTTCTTAGTACGCTTTCGCGAAAGCGTAAACAGTATCATAAAAAATAATGGGAGTAGCTACTGCTATTTATATGCTAATTTGATCTAATACTTTCAATAAAATAGCACATCCTTCACGGATTTCATCTTCAGAAATGGTAAGGGGAGGGGTGATTCGAATAGCCCTTGCTTCAAAGAGTAACCAAAACAAGATAAGACCTTCTTCTTGGCATTTTAAAATAACCTGAGACGTAATATCTACACTCGGTGTCAATGCGGCTAACATAAGCCCTTTACCTCGTATCTCAGTAATCAATGGGTGAATCAATAATTCTCTAAATAGTTGTTCTTTTTTGAGTGTATCTTCTATAAGTGTTGTTTCTGTAATTTCTTGTAAGGTTGCCAGTGCTGCAGCTGCAATAACAGGATGTCCTCCAAAGGTCGTAATGTGTCCTAATTTAGGGTTGTCTGATAGTAATTGCATATGCTCATACGAAGCTGTAAAAGCGCCAATGGGCATACCACCGCCCATGCCTTTACCCATCACTAAAATATCGGGTATTACATCATAATGCTCAAAACCAAAAAGTTTTCCAGTACGTCCGAAACCTGGCTGAATTTCATCCAAAACAAGCAACGCTCCAACTTCCTGACAACGTTCTTTTACTTTCTTTAGAAAACCTCGTTGAGGTTCTATAAAACCAGCACCCCCTTGTATCGTTTCTAGAACAACGGCAGCCGTTTTGGTAGTAATACGTTCTAGGTATTTTTCGCAATTAAATTTAATAAAGGCAATGTCTCCAATAACGGGTCTAAAAGGCGCTACACGCTCCTCTAAACTCATCAAACTTAAGGCTCCGTATGAATTGCCGTGATAAGCATCTAGCGCTGCAATAATTTCTGTACGTCCCGTAACGCGTCGTGCTAATTTGATAGCACCATCTATAGCTTCTGTTCCGCTATTTACCAAATAGGTACTATGTAACGAATCAGGTAAGAGAGAGGCGAGTAATTTACATAATTGTACAGGGGCTTCCTGTGCGTATTCTCCATAAACCATCACGTGTAGATAGGTGTCTACTTGTTTATGAATGGCTGCTTTGACTCTAGGGTGTTGGTGTCCTAAACTACAAGCAGAAACTCCGGCAATAAAGTCTAGGTGTTTTTTTCCATTTTTATGATAAATATAACTCCCTTCGGCACGCGCTACTTCAAAATTAAGAGGATGCGGTGTCGTTTGTGCTTGATATGTTAGAAAATCAGATTTCATAATCGAGGAGTCATTACGATCCGTTATCTTTCTTTTTTTTCTTTTTAGGATTCAATACCTTAGGAACACTTTGTTCTTTCTCAGAAGAGGTAGCTTTATTCCTGTTGATTAAATATTCCCTTTGACGCCTTGAAATTTCATTTTCTTCCTCTGTTCCAAGTGTAGGTTTATCCCCCTCACGATTTGATAATTCTTTTTCAGAAAGGGTAGAGGCACTCGGGGTTTTAAGTTCACCATCTTCCGTTTCTTCAAAGAAATCATCGTCTATCACGGGTAACGGAATTCCTTGTATTTTAGTTAATGTAAAAGGAGGCTCTCCTCTAAAAATATCATCTTTGCTTAGAGGACGCTCGTCTCCTCGCCATTCAAAATTATCAAAGGTTTGCTGTTGCTGTATAAATTGAGATTCTGGCCATATATTTCCTCCAGGATTTTTATATTTAATGACTTCGTCTATGGCTTTGTCTACAAACAAAATAGTGATAGAGGCAGATTTGCTTTTATCGATTCCCTGTAACTCACCATTTTCTTCTCTCATGTAGACAATACTCTCTGCATTATTCAAAATATTGACAGAGTCAAGCTGATTCTCCTTATTAAAAAAACCGTATAACTTCTGGCCCTTAACTTGATTGTACCCATCTATAGAATCTTTTTGTATGATAAATGCGTTGTCAAACACTTTTAAAGAATCTAATTTTTCGGTTACTACATTGTTGACTAGGTGAATGCTATCTCCCGTGATTTGATTATCATCACTCCATAGGATTGGTCTGCGTATCATTTGGGTAAGTCCCGTTTTTTGGTTGACATGTATGGAGTCGCATTTGCCACTCATATCACTTTTAAACATCTGTACGTTGTAAAACCCACGTACAATTCTGTTTTCAGGCTTTCCTGTGATGATCAGCTTATCGCCATGTATATAAATAGAATCGCCTTCTTGCTCTGTAATAGCCACCGCTCGTTTTGTGATAAACACAGAGTCTTTAGCTCTATATACCTCGGCATAATGACCTTTGATTAGGCTTTTATTTAGGGTGTCTTTGACCCTGATATTATTGGTGGCACTGGCAAAATTTATAGTTCTATCAAAATAGAGGCTATCTCCATATACCTGCCTATTATCATAATCGATGCGGGAGTTTTTTACAAAATAGCCGTAGTCATTTTTGGTGTCATAAAATCCTCGTTCGCAATACACCTTTGAAGTTTCACTGGTAATGGTAGTGGGACCATAAAGATACGCGTGTTCTGTCTCGCTATAAAAATCGAGTTGTTCACTGTTAATGACATATTCTGGATTGGTAACTACTACATCACTTATAAATGAGATTTTATCTTCTTCTAGGTAATAACGGCCGATACGGCTGGTGATTTTACTATTTGGAGAGGTAACCACTCCACCTGTGCGATAATACGATTGTTGTTTGATACGATCAAAGTACATCGTGTCTGTAGTGACTACGGTTGTATCTTTTTTGAGCCAAACCTTACCTGCAGCAAATGCAAATTTGGTATCTCCATTATACTCCGCATACCGACTGCGCATGGAGACAGAATCACCTTGTTTAATTTTTACATTTCCAGAGGCTTTTACAAAATTTTCTTCTTTGTAATGAAAAGCAACATCACACCACATTTCAATTCCTTCATGAATGATATAGACTTGTTTGTTCTTTTTATACATCACCACCGCGCCCGGATATTCTTCTTCGTTTATTTGAGTAACGTCAGATGTTATATCAATCTCTTTACGTTCTTGTGTGTACGCTTTCGCGAAAGCAAAAACAACAACTATCACCGTAAGTATGTATTTTTTGATATGCATGGTAGCAAAAATAAGCAAATTGCCTTCTGAAAGCGTTAATGTGGTCTCAAAAGGAAGTTATATATTTATTAAAAAACCCGCAATGTAAGATCATTGCGGGTTTTTGTTGTGTATGAATGTATTTTATCTTAAGATCGTTTGTGTACGATCAGGTCCTACAGAAACAATTTTGATAGGAGTCTCTAGTTCTTTTTCTAGAAAATCTATGTAATCGTTTAATGCTTTAGGCAGTTGAGACGCTTCGGTCATGCCTGTTAAGTCTTCTTTCCAACCTTTCATTTCTTTGTAAACAACTTCTACATTTTCTGGTTCGATGTTATACGGGAAATGCTCGATGGTTTCTCCTTTATATTTGTAAGCAGTACATACTTTTAGAGTATCAAATCCAGAAAGCACATCCCCTTTCATCATCATAAGTTGTGTAACTCCATTTACTTGTACTGCATATCTAAGAGCAACAAGGTCAAGCCATCCACAACGACGTGGGCGTCCGGTTGTAGCTCCAAATTCGTTTCCTACGCGTCCCATGGTCTCCCCATCTGTATCAAAAAGTTCTGTAGGGAAAGGACCAGAACCTACACGCGTGGTATAGGCTTTAAATATGCCAAAAACTTCTCCTATTTTATTGGGTGCAATTCCTAATCCTGTACACGCACCAGCTGCAGTCGTGTTTGATGATGTGACAAATGGATAGGTTCCAAAATCAATATCTAATAAAGATCCTTGAGCTCCTTCTGCAAGAATGGTTTTTCCAGATTTTTGTGCTTGATGCAGGTACTCTTCTGAGTCAATAAACCTAAGTTTCTTTAATACTTTAATAGCATCAAAGAAATCAGCTTCTAGTTCTTTTAGATCGTATTCTATTTTTGCATCATAGAAATCAATCATAGAAATATGCTTGTCACGTAAAGAGGTATAGCGATCTTTCCAATCGGCTAATTCTAGGTCTCCCACGCGAATACCATTACGTCCGGTTTTATCCATATACGTAGGGCCAATTCCTTTTAAGGTAGATCCTATTTTTGCTTTCCCTTTTGAAGCTTCTGAAGCTGCATCTAGAAGGCGGTGTGTAGGGAGGATTAAGTGCGCTTTACGCGAAATCAATATTTTTGAGGTATAATCCAGTCCTTCAAACTTATCTAGGTTTTGTAATTCTCTCCTAAAGATGACAGGATCAATCACAACGCCATTTCCTATAATATTCATCGCATTGTCATGAAAAATCCCAGAAGGGATCGTATGTAAAACATGCTTTATACCGTCAAATTCTAGGGTATGTCCTGCATTAGGACCGCCTTGAAATCTAGCAATGATATCATAATCTTTGGTAAGTACGTCTACAATTTTTCCTTTTCCTTCGTCGCCCCACTGGAGCCCTAGTAGTAAGTCTACTGCCATTCGTGTATTAATTAGAGGTGTTTTTCTTTCCGTAAAAATAAAGAGAGTGTTTGTCTATGGTAATGTCAAAAACTTCTTCAATAGTTTTTTTAATTGCTTGAATACGCGGATCACAAAATTCAATAACCTCACCGGTAGATAAGATTACGTGATCGTGTTGCTTGTCAAAATATGATTTTTCGTATTGTGCTTGTGTATTCCCAAATTGATGCTTTCGCACTAATCCACATTCCAATAAAAGTTCTATAGTATTATAAAGTGTTGCACGACTTACACGATAATTTTTATTTTTCATGTTGATATAAAGAGACTCTATATCAAAGTGCTCATCGTTATTGTAAATCTCCTGTAAGATAGCGTAGCGCTCAGGGGTTTTGCGATGTCCTTTTTCTTCTAAATAGGTTGTAAAAACATTCTTTACAACCTCTTGGTCTTTGTTTATGGTAGAATTTACACTCATAGTGCTATTAAAGGTGTAAAGTTACGGAATTATAATCTAGTGACTTTGTCAATTCCATTGATTTTTTTGAGATTATCTATTAACTTTTTAAGATGTTCATTGTTTTGTACAACCAATGTAATATTACCATTAAAAATACCTCCGTTTGTAGTAAAACTGATGCTTTTAATATTCACGTGCATGTGGTCAGAAATTTCTTTAGTAACTTGATTGACTAGTCCGAGCACATCAATTCCTGTAAGCCTAATATTTACTTTATGTCCTTCTGCACTTGAGTCTATCCATTTTGCAGGGATCACTCGATATGCATATTTGCTTCGCATGGAGATGGCGTTAGGGCAATTGTTTTTATGGACCTTGATACCTTCATTTATGGTTGTAAATCCAAAAACAGGATCTCCAGGAATGGGATTACAACAATTGGAAAACTTATAATCAAGCTGTTGCTCATCGACGCCAAAGACAAGGTCGTCATACTTACTTGTAATCTCGTCCCGATCTATATTCTCTTGTGAGGCGGGTTTCCTAATCTTATTTTTAATAAAACTCATAAAAGCGTTGCTACGTTGAGTCGCAAACTCTTTAATCATCTTATTGTCAATAGTCCCTATGCCAACACGATAAAAAAGATCTAAACTCGTGCCTAATTTGAAATAAGAAACCAGTTCGTTAATCGTTTTTTCATTAAGTTGTATTTTTTGAGATTTTAGCTTTCGCGAAAGAATGGTTTTTCCTTCTAAAGCGACTTCTTTTTTCTCATCTTTTAAAGAAGATTTAATCTTTGCTCGGGCTCTAGCCGTGGTCGCATAGTCTAACCAGTTATTTGTAGGTTTTGCCTGATCTGAAGTAATAATATCTACTTGATCGCCACTTTTTAATTCATGGCTCAATGGGACTAGCTTCCCATTCACACGCGCTCCTCTGGTGTGTAAGCCTACTTCGGTATGCACACTAAAGGCAAAGTCTAGGGGAGTGGCCCCTTTAGGTAAAGATTTGAGATCTCCTTGCGGAGTGAACACAAAAATCTCTTTGTTATATAGATTCAGCTTAAAGTTCTCTACAAAATCAACAGCATTTGTATCTGGGTTTTCTAGCGCTTCTTGTAGTTTATTGATCCAATCGTCTAGTCCTTTGTCTCCATCATCACCTTGTTTATACTTAAAGTGGGCTGCATACCCTTTTTCGGCAATTTCGTTCATACGTTCAGAGCGTATCTGAACTTCTACCCATCTCCCTTTGAGTCCCATTACCGTAATATGAAGCGCTTCATAACCTGTGGATTTAGGAGATGAAATCCAATCTCTCAAACGCGTAGGATTTGGTCTAAAATGATCGGTAACAATAGAGTATATTTTCCAAGCTAAAAATTTCTCATTAGCGAGGTCACTTTTGTATATAATCCGAATCGCAAATTTGTCATAAATTTCATCAAAACTGATGCCTTGATTCATGATTTTTCGTCGGATGCTATAGATGGATTTTGGGCGACCTTTTATTTCATATTCAAGTCCTTCTTTGTTAAGAGAATCTTCAATAACCTTTTTGAAATCCTTTATGTACTTGTCTTGATCTTCTTTACTTTCTTTTATTTTATCTCTAATATCGTTATACACATCAGGCTCGGTATATTTAAGACTTAAGTCCTCGAGTTCTGTTTTGATGTTATAAAGTCCCATCCTGTGTGCAAGAGGGGCGTAGATGTAGAGGGTTTCACTAGAGATTTTTGCCTGTTTGTCAGGTCGCATGGCATCCATGGTCTGCATATTGTGCAAACGATCTGCTATTTTAATAATGATTACTCTCGGGTCATCATTAATTGTTAATAGCATTTTACGAAAATTTTCTGCCTGAAGAGAGACATCTCTATCCTTTTTTAAATTTGATATTTTGGTCAATCCATCCACAATCCGAGCGACTGTTTCTCCAAAAAGTTGTTCAATATCAGCAAGGGTGTATTCAGTGTCTTCAACGACATCATGTAGAAGGGCAGATGCAATCGAGGTAGCATCAAGCCCTATTTCACTGGCAACTATTTGGGCTACCGCCAGTGGGTGAAACACATAGGCTTCACCAGATTTCCGGCGTTGATCTTTATGAGCATCTACAGCGATATCAAAAGCTTTTCGGATCATTTTCTTATCCTCTCTAGTAAGCATTTGATAACTGATACGCAGTAATTTTTTATACTGACGTTTCAGTTCTTTGTTCTCGGCTTCTATGTATTCTTCAGTTAGCTCCATATCGTATAACTAATGTACTGTTTTATATGTAATAGACAAAGCAAAAAATGGACCCTTATTAACAATGTCATCCACAAAGTGGAGAAAACATTTTTTTGATTTGTGACTCAAGATGACTATTTGTTATCTTCGTCAGAAATTCAAAAATACATGAGCATCTTTTATGTCCTTATTGGCTTATTATTATTGGTAATCGGAGGAGAATTTTTAGTGCGTTCTTCTGTAGGGTTATCTTTTAAGCTTAAGCTTTCCAAGATGGTCATTGGGCTGACAGTTGTTTCTTTTGCAACATCTGCACCAGAATTACTTGTGAGTTTACAAGCGGCTTACGATGGACTTTCTGATATTGCTCTTGGAAACGTAATAGGATCTAATATCGCAAACATAGGACTCGTATTAGGGATCACGGCGATTATATCATCGCTCACTGTAGATCGGGACTTTTATCGTTTTAATTGGCCAGTGATGTTGCTTTTTTCGATTGCACTATATTTCATGCTCAGTAATGATAAACAACTCTCACAAGTGGAAGGGATAGGATTGTTATCCTGTTTAATAATTTATCTTTTTGTACTGATACGAAGAGCCCGTAAGAAAAACAAAGTGGATCAAGATGTTGTGGATGATGGACTTGCAGAAAGCTCGTATTTTAAAATCTTTATTTGGTTGGCTATTGGAGGAACTGCTTTGTATTTTGGTTCAGAATGGTTGGTTAAAGGAGCTACACAGCTCGCAAAAGCAGTTGGCGTAAGTGATTATGTGATTTCTGTAACAGTGATCGCTATAGGAACTAGTGTGCCAGAGTTAGCAGCTTCTGTGATTGCAGCACTTAAGAAAGAGAAAGCCATTTCGTTAGGAAACCTTATAGGCTCTAATATTTTCAATATCGCATCTGTTCTAGGACTGACGGCTATTATTAAACCCATCGCAGTTATAGATGATGCCATTTTGTCTACTAATATTTTCTGGATGATTGGCTTTGCAGCCATCCTTTTGCCACTCGCATTTATCCCTAAACGCTTGGAGCTTTCCAGATATAAAGGGCTCATTCTGTTTGTTGCTTATATCGTCTTTGTAGGGTTGACTTTTTTATAAGATATTTTAAACATGATTGAAGGAGAATTAATAGCAGAAGAGGAGAGAAAAGATTGGTACGATACAAAGTAGTGTAATTAATATTAAAATTATTCTTTATACGCTTTCGCGAAAGCATACAAAAAAAGCCTTGCTAGAATCAACTAACAAGGCTTCTGAATTAAATATACACTAATTAATTAAATTTTTGCGCTTTTTACAGTTGTTACAATACGCCCTGCTACTTTGTATGGATCTGCGTTTGATGCAGGACGACGATCTTCTAGCCATCCTTTCCATCCTTGCTCTACGGTAATAATAGGAATACGTATAGATGCTCCACGGTCAGATACTCCGTAACTAAAGTCATGGATAGAAGCGGTCTCGTGAAGACCTGTTAAACGTTGATCATTATATGCTCCATATACTGCGATATGCTCTGCAGTTACAGGACGGAATGCTTCACATATTTTATTGTATGTCTCTTCAGAACCACATGTACGTAGTGTTGTGTTTGAAAAGTTAGCGTGCATACCAGAACCATTCCAATCTCCTTTTACAGGTTTTGGATGATACTCAATATACCAACCATATTGCTCAGTAAGACGATCTAATAAATAGCGTGCTACCCATATTTCATCTCCTGCTTTTTTTGCTCCTTTAGCAAATAGTTGGAATTCCCATTGTCCAGAAGCTACCTCTTGGTTGATTCCTTCAAAGTTAAGACCTGCAGCGATACATAAATCAGCATGCTCCTCTACAAAGTCACGTCCGTGTGTATTTCTACCGCCTACAGAACAGTAATACATTCCTTGTGGTCCAGGGTATCCTCCTATAGGAAAACCTAAAGGTAATTGCGTAGCAGTATCCATGATAAAATACTCTTGCTCAAATCCAAACCAGAAATCATTATCATTATCATCAATATTTGCTCTGTGGTTTGAAGGATGTGGTGTTCCATCAGCACTCAATACCTCAGTCATAACAAGGTATCCATTTTCGCGCTGCGGATCTGGATAAATAGCAACGGGCTTAAGAAGACAATCAGAAGCTCCGCCTGAAGCTTGTTTTGTCGAAGACCCATCAAAAGACCATACTGGGCAGTCTTCTAATTTTCCACTAAAGTCTTCTACAACTTTAGTCTTGCTTCTCATGTTTTGTGTGGGCTCGTACCCGTCTAACCAAATGTATTCTAGTTTTGACCTGCTCATAACGGCGTGTTTTTTTTAAATTACGGTGCAAATATATAATTATATATCTAACGTGTCTATTTTTTTTAGGGGGTAATTATTAAAAATTAGGTATATTTATTAACAACCCCTAAAAATTATAGGGTATGTAATAAAAAGGGGTTATTTTTTTTAAATACTCGTATATTTGCCTTTGTATTATATAATCCATACTATTTTAAACGTATCCTATGCCTATTCTTAGATTTCAAGCACTTCAAGATGTACAAAATCGTCCAATTCAGACTATAAAAGAGGAGGGGCTTCGGTCTTTGTCCTATAATATGAATGTTTTTGGAGAACAGGTAATGCGACAACATCTGCCTGTGTCTGCCTTTGAAAATGTGATTGAAGCAATACACAAGGGAAAAAAAATAGATCGTATTACAGCAGATGCTGTGGCTACAGGTATGAAAACATGGGCTTTAAATAAGGGAGCGACTCATTATACACATTGGTTTCAGCCACTTACGGGAGCCACTGCAGAGAAACATGATGCCTTTTTTGAAATCACAACAGACGGGCATGTGATCGAAAAGTTTGATGGTGCGCAATTGGTACAACAAGAGCCAGATGCATCTAGTTTTCCAAATGGAGGCATACGTAATACCTTTGAAGCAAGGGGGTATACTGCATGGGATCCTACATCTCCGGCATTTATATACGATACGACGCTTTGTATTCCAACCGTTTTTGTTGCCTATACAGGAGAGGCGCTAGATTATAAAACGCCTTTATTAAAGGCGTTGCAAGAGATTGATACAGCTGCGACAGATGTAGCTCGTTATTTTGATAAAAATGTAAGTAAAGTTCATGCTACATTAGGATGGGAGCAGGAGTTTTTTTTAATAGATAGTTCATTAGCTGCTGCTCGTCCAGATATTGCCTTAACGGGTAGAACGCTTTTAGGGCACGCTTCCGCGAAAGGACAACAGCTTGATGACCATTATTTTGGTTCTATTCCTACACGTGTGTTGACGTATCTAAAACATCTTGAACAGGAATGCCTTTTGCTCGGAATCCCGATTAAGACACGCCATAATGAAGTGGCGCCCAATCAATTTGAGATCGCTCCAATTTTTGAAGAAGTTAACCTAGCGGTAGATCATAATTCACTACTGATGGATGTTATGGAGAAAGTGGCGGAGCGTCATTATTTTAAGGTGTTATTTCATGAAAAACCATTTGCAGGTGTCAATGGTAGCGGAAAACATAATAATTGGTCATTAGCAACCGATACAGGAATCAATTTATTGAGTCCGGGGACTACTCCTATGAAAAACTTACAATTCCTTACGTTTTTTATAAATACAATTAAGGCGGTTCATTCGTATGAGGCCTTATTAAGGGCTTCAATTGCTAGTGCAGGAAATGATCATCGATTAGGTGCTAATGAAGCGCCTCCTGGAATTCTTTCTGTTTTTATAGGATCGCAACTCACCCAAGTGTTGGATGAACTTGAAAAAGTAACAGATGGGAAATTATCTCCTCAAGAAAAGACAGATTTAAAATTAAATGTAGTAGGAAAAATACCAGAAATCTTATTAGATAATACAGATAGAAATAGAACATCTCCTTTTGCATTTACAGGTAATAAATTTGAGTTCAGAGCGGTAGGAGCTACTGCAAATTGTGCACACCCTATGACGGTGCTTAATGCCATTGTTGCTAATCAGCTAAAATTATTTAAGCAAGAAGTAGATATACTTATTAATGAATCTTCTATGAAGAAAGATGATGCTATTTTTAATGTCTTAAGGGAGTATATTAAGGAGAGTAGATATATCCGATTTGAAGGTGATGGTTATGGGGAAGCCTGGGAGAAAGAGGCTAAAAAAAGAGGTTTAAGTCATCATAGGAATACGATAGATGCGCTAGCGGAGAAAATTTCGCCTCGAGCGATCGCTTTATTTGAGTCATCAGATATTATGAATGCCGTAGAGATACAGGCCCGTTATGAAATAGAAATCGAAGAGTATATAAAAAGAATACAAATCGAGAGTAGGGTGTTAGGTGATATTGCTCGCAATCATATCATCCCAACGGCATTGCGCTATCAAAATGTACTTATCGTCAATGTAAAAGGATTAAAAGATATTTATGGAGATGATTATAAGGTGTTAGCAAAAGAGCAAACCCTTATTATCAAAGAGATTTCAGGACATATAGATGCTTTAAATGCTTTTATTACAGAAATGACAGAGGCTCGCAAAAAAGCAAATCAAATGAAACTTGTTTTAAAATCTAAAGCGTATTGTAGTAAAGTGCTGCCGTATTTAGATAAAATAAGACGTCACTGTGATAAATTAGAGTTAATTGTAGAGGATGAGTTATGGCCTTTGCCAAAGTATAGAGAATTACTTTTTATAAATTAAAAATAGTTTTAAGTAGTTTAAAAATAAATATTTATGATTTAATTTGTTTTGTTTTCTCTTCATTAGATCTTAGAGCTATTTTGTTTTAAACATTTTATTTACGATAAACACGTAAATATACGTAGGATATTACTTACGCATGCTTTTGTGTGTATTACATTTCATTATTTTTTTTTTTGAATGTAAAGTATTGTCTTTACAGGGACTCATGCCAAATATTGAAAAATTGCAATATACACTTGATCGAAAAGTTGTGATTACTGTTTGTTTGGTGGTCTTATTTGTATAATTTAGTATTCGTATTTAGACATTCTCCCCCTATAAATACATTTTACATCCCATATTATAATTAGTAGCAAAGCATCTTTTTGTATGTAGTCAATTCTATATAAACTAAGTTGTATTATTTTAAAGTCAGTTGTTAACAATTTTTAATTTATAAAAATTTTAACTACTACTTTTATTATGAAAAAATTATTGGTAAGCGCTTTAGCGCTAACATTCAGTCTAGCAATGTATGCACAAGACACGGGGGCTCAGAAGGCAGTGCAAGTAGCTCAAATCCCTGGATCTGCTACAACGGCTAACACTGGAGAGTCTATTCAAAATGGATCAAGCAATGCTGTTCAAGTCCGTCAGGCAGGAACAGAGCAGTCCGTATTAACAAACCAAGATGGAGTTGGCAACATGGCTAGACTTATGCAAACGGGTAATGTTAATGGAAACCAGGCTTTAAGTGGTCAATTAAATTTAGCTGAAGTTGATCAGGATGGTTATAACAACCAGTCTACTACGGTTCAAGAAGGAGATTTCAACAATGCGTATACTAAGCAAAATAATGATGGAGGCGATCAGTCTTTAGCAAACAGAGCTCTTATTGTACAAGGAACTGGTCAACAAGCAGAAAACAATGATGCTGCGATTGAGCAAGATGGTGCAGATAACTCTGCTTTTACACAACAAACATATGACAACAGTGACGCGTGGACTATTCAAAGTGGAATAGGAAATGCTTCTGAGATTAAGCAAAACGCTGGCCCAGAAAACAGTGCAGGTCATTTTGCTATTGTTGATCAATTAGGTTTAAACAATGAGTCTCGTATCAATCAGTCTGGAGCAAACGGAGATCAAGATCGTAATACTGCTATTGCACGTCAAACTGGTATGGGTAATGATGTTGAGCAAATTCAGGTTTCTACTGGAAATGCTGGTGGAAATACGGCAGACGTTTTACAAGGGTTCTCAGGAGATATTACTGTATACTCAGCAGGACAAGACGATATTTTTGATGCTGTAAATGCTTTTGATCCTTCACTTGCGGGTGATGATGACGGAGCTGGTTTTGAAGCGACAAATGCTGTGGCTTTTCAAACACAAACAGGTGGTGAAAATGATGCTGTAATCGTACAATTTGGAGATGGTAACAATGCCGCACAATCTCAAACAGGAGATAGCAACGTTGCTCAGGCAATTCAAAACTTAACTCCAGATGCTGGATTTGGAAACGTATCTTCTCAGACACAGGTAGGTAATGATAATGCTGCAACTATCGTTCAAAATGATAGAATACATACTTCTATTCAATCACAAACTGGTGATGGAAACATCATAGTAGCAGCTCAAAGAGGAACTGGTAACGTTTCTGATATTGCTCAAGAAGGTGACGCTAGTTACGGAAGAACCTTACAGCATGGAGATTTCAATGTGTCTTTACTTACACAAAGAGATGGTCAAAGCTATAGTATATACCAAAACCAAAACCAATTTGGTGGTGCAGGAGGAAATCAAGCTGATATTCTTCAAGAAGGACCAATGGGAACAGGAGTACAGAGAGGATTAACTCCTTACACTGCAACGGGTGTAACGGCTCCAGTTCAAGTGGCTTCATTTACATTAGCGCCAATTAACTAATTAAGTTCATCATTATTAGGTAGTAAATTTACTATCAAATAACTAACAATATGAAATCATAAATCAAAATAATTTCCTCCAAGACAGTAAATTGTCCTGGGGGTGTTATTAAAAGTTATGGTTTTGAAAATAATGTATTTTAAAATATCTCCCCCGAAATACATTTTACTAAGTAAATAATACAAGTTGGTATATACATCTGATTCCTTATGTAGGTGTTAATGTGTGTGTCTTAATGTAGTATTTATTTTTCATTCACATATTTTTTAATTAAATCTTTATTATTATGAAAAAAGTAATTTTAAGCGTTGCAGCCTTATGTATGAGTGTTGTAGCAATGGGGCAAGATACAGGAGCTCAAAAAGCAGTGCAAGTAGCACAGATTCCTGGTTCTGCTGTTGGGGCAAATACTGGAGAATCCATTCAGAATGGATCAAGCAATGCGGTTCAAGTGCGTCAAGCCGGAACAGAGCAATCAGCATTAACTAACCAAGATGGTACAGCTAACTTAGCTAGGATCATGCAGACTGGTAATGTTAATGGAAATCAATCCTTGAGTGGTCAATTGAATTTAGCTGAAGTAGATCAGGATGGATACAACAACGAATCTACGACTGTTCAGCAAGGTGATTTTAACAATGCCTACACGAGTCAAAACAACACTGCAGGTAGTCAGTCTTTAGGAAACAGAGCTCAGATTATGCAAGGAACTGCAAATCAGGCAGAAAATAATGATGCTGCTATTGAGCAAGATGGTCAAAACAACTCAGCTTACACGATTCAAACCTATGACAATAGTGATGCTTGGACGGTTCAAAATGGTGTAGGAAACATTTCTGAAATTAATCAAAATGCAGGTCCAGAAGACAGTCAGGGACAGTTTGCGATAGTGACTCAGAATGGAGAAAACAACCAATCTCTCGTCACACAAGACAATGCAGCAGGTAGTGATGCTCGTAATATGGCATACACTGCACAAGCAGGTACTAATAACAGAGCAGAGCAAAATCAAAGTGCTGAAGGGTCTACGGGGAATATAGCAGTTATAAGCCAAGGTGTAAGTAACCAGATATTTCAAGCACCAGCATCAAGTCAAGCTTATCTTGATGTGGTCGCATTAGATCCTTCAATAACAGGAGGTACTAATAATATTTTAGGCTCTGATAATGGTGTTGCTTTCCAACAACAAAATGGAGATGGAAATCAAGGATTTATTGGGCAATATGCAAATACAAATGACTCTAATAACGGAGCACAAATACAAGATGGTGACAATAACACAGCAGCCATGCTTCAAAACGCTTTCGGAAGTCCTAACGGAAATGGTAACACAGCGAGACAGGAACAGTACGGAAATGGAAATACCACAGGTTTAATGCAAAACGGAAATAATCATTTTGCACTTCAATTACAATGGGGAGATGATAATTCAGCACTTTCTACACAAAGAGGGAGAAATAATAACCTAAATATTCTTCAAGAAGGAAATGGTAATTATGCTCAGTCTATTCAACATGGAAGAAATAATATAGCTTTAATTACTCAAAGAGATGGGCAGAGTTATACGGTTCGCCAAAATGAAGGTCAGTTTGGACCAGGTACAGGAGGAAATCAAGCAGACATTCTTCAAGAAGGGCCAATGGGAACAGGAGTTCAAAACTCTTTCATCCAGATAAGTGCCCAAACTGTAAATGCGCCTACTTCGGTTTCATCATTTACGTTAGCTCCTATTAACTAATAACAATAATCTCACCATCAGATATATCTGGTGGTGAGATTTATAAGGAATAAAATCCCCCGTAATTAACTAAGTATTTTAACTAAAATTCAACAAAATCATGAGAAAAGTAATCTTAAGTGTCGTTGCACTAGCTATTGCAAGTGTAGCCATGGCACAAGACACCGGGGCTCGTAAAGCAGTTCAAGTGGCACAGATTCCAGGATCTGCAGCAACAGCAAACACAGGGGAAAGTATTCAGAACGGTGTGTTAAATGCAGTGCAAGTGCGTCAAGCAGGAACACAGCAATCTGCATTAACAGTCCAAAATGGTGAGGAAAACCAAGCTAGAATTATGCAAACTGGTGATGTTAATGGCAATCAGGCACTTAGTGGTCAATTAAATCTTGCAGAGGTAGATCAATTAGGATTTGGTAATGAATCTACCACTTACCAAGAAGGAGATTTTAACAACGCGATGACTGAGCAGCGTAACGAAGCAGGTGGTGGTACCATAGGGAACCGTGCATTAATCCAACAGGGAGTTGCAGACCAAGCAGAAAATAATGATGCAAATATTACGCAAGATGGTCAAGATAACTCGGCGTATACCAAACAAACGTGGGATAATAGTGATGCGGCTACGTCTCAAACTGGAGAGAGTAATATTTCAGAAATTGATCAAAATGCAGGTCCAGAAGACAGTCAAGGGCAATTTGCTATCGTATCTCAAACAGGAAATAATAATGAATCTCGTGTAGATCAAGATAATGCAGCAGGAAGTGATGCTCGTAACCGCGCATTCACCACTCAGTTAGGCGAAAATAATAAAGCAGAACAAATTCAAGAGGCTGAAGGTTCTGTAGGTAACAGAGCTCAAATTAATCAAGGTGCTAGCGGTGGAGTAACTGTTTCTTCGGATGCATTTGCAAGATTTACTGAAGTTTCAGGTTTTGATACATCTGTAGTTAATTCTATTCCAACAGAGGATTCAGAATCTGGTGTTGCTTTTCAAAATCAATCAGGTGATGATAACGATGCGTTTATAGGACAGGCTAGTTCGGAGCCAGGATCTAACAACGCAGCTCAAATTCAAGATGGTAATGGAAACTCTGCATTTATTACACAAAGTTTCTTAGCTTCTGGGGGGACAGACAATGTTGGAAGACAGATGCAAACAGGAGATAACAATGCTGCAGGATTAAATCAAGATGGTTCTGGTCATGCATCTTTACAAGATCAGTGGGGATCAGATAATACAACAGTTGTTTCTCAAGCTGGTTTAGGAAACAATTCTAACGTGTTCCAAACTGGAGCAGGTAGTTACGGAAGAACCCTACAACACGGAGAGTTTAACGTATCATTACTTACACAACGTGATGGACAGAGTTATACCATTCGTCAAAATGAAGGTGTATTTGGAGTTGGTGGAAATCAAGCCGATATCCTTCAAGAAGGACCTATGGGAACAGGAACTCAAAATGGATTTATCCAAGTGACTCCTCAGAGTGTAACTGCGCCAGCTTCAGTAGCATCATTTACGTTAGCTCCTATTAACTAATCATTACAATAAAAACCTCATAGCTTGATTTTTTTAAGTGATGAGGTTTATCAAACATAAAAATCCCCCGTAATTAACTTAAGTATTTTAACTAAAATTCAACAAAATCATGAAAAAAGTAATTTTAAGTATTGTTGCTCTAGCTATCGCAAGTATAGCAATGGCACAAGACACAGGGGCTCGTAAAGCAGTTCAAGTTGCACAGATTCCAGGATCTGCCGCAACTGCAAACACTGGAGAAAGTATTCAGAACGGTGTAGCTAATGCGGTACAAGTACGTCAAGCGGGTACTCAGAATTCTGCATTGACACTTCAAAACGGAGAATTAAACCAAGCAAGAATCATGCAGACTGGTGATGTAAACGGAAATCAAGCACTTAGTGGTCAGTTAAACCTTGCAGAAGTAGAGCAGTCAGGATATGGTAACGAATCTACAACGTATCAAGAAGGAGACTTTAACAACGCGATGACTGAGCAAACAAATTCTGCTGGTTCAGGTTCTACAGGGAACCGTGCTTTAATCCAACAAGGAGTTGCTAACCAGGCTGAAAATAATGATGCAAACATTACCCAAGACGGTCAAGATAACTCTGCATTAACACAGCAAACATGGGATAATAGTGATGCAGCTACTTCTCAAACAGGAGAAAGTAACGTTTCAGAAATCGATCAAAATGCAGGTCCAGAAGATAGTCAAGGACAATTTGCTATTGTCAATCAAACAGGGAGCAATAACGCCTCTCGTGTAGAACAAGATAATCTTGGAGGAAGTGATGCTCGTAATGTGGCATTAACCACTCAATTAGGAGACAATAACCAAGCAGAACAGATCCAAGAGGCTGAAGGCTCTATGGGGAACAGAGCTCAAATTAACCAAGGAACTAATGGTACGGTTACAGTTTCTTCTGATGCACTTTCTAGATTTTTTGAAGTAGACGCATTTGATGCTTCTGTAGGTAACTTTTTAGTAGTAGAAAATTCAGAATCTGGTGTTGCTTTTCAAAGTCAGTCTGGTGATGATAACGATGCCATGATTGCACAAGCTAGTTCAGAGGCTGGATCTAATAATGCAGCTCAAATCCAAGATGGAAATGAAAACTCTGCATTTATTTCTCAAAGTTTCTTTGCTGCTGGTGGAACAGACAATGTTGGAAGACAAATGCAAACAGGAGATAACAACGCTGCTGGATTAAATCAAGATGGTTCTGGTCACGCGTCTTTACAAGATCAGTGGGGATCAGATAACACAGCGGTTGTTTCTCAAGCTGGTTTAGGAAACAATTCTAATGTATTCCAAACAGGTGCTCAAAGTTACGGTAGAACACTACAACACGGAGAGTTTAACGTATCATTACTTACGCAACGTGATGGACAGAGTTATACCATTCGTCAAAATGAAGGTCAATTTAGTGGCGTAGGCGGAAACCAAGCTGATATCCTTCAAGAAGGACCTATGGGAACAGGGACTCAAAATGGATTTATCCAAGTGACTCCTCAAGGTGTAACTGCACCAGCTACAGTGTCATCATTCACTTTAGCTCCTATAAACTAATTAAGTAGTTAATCTTTAAAACCTCATTACTTGATTTGTTTCTAGTGATGAGGTTTTTATAAATAACAATCCCTCGTTATCACTCAATTTTTTACTAAAACTCAATAAAATCATGAAAAAAATAATTTTAAGTGTTGTTGCATTGGTAATTGCAAGTGTAGCCATGGCACAAGATACTGGGGCTCGTAAAGCAGTTCAAGTGGCACAGATTCCAGGATCTGCAGCAACAGCAAACACTGGAGAAAGTATTCAGAACGGTGTGTTAAATGCAGTGCAAGTGCGTCAAGCAGGAACACAGCAATCTGCATTAACAGTCCAAAATGGAGAAGAAAACCAGGCAAGAATTATGCAAACTGGTGACGTGAACGGGAACCAAGCACTTAGTGGTCAATTAAACCTTGCAGAGGTAGATCAGTTAGGATTTGGTAACGAATCTACCACCTACCAAGAAGGTGATTTTAACAATGCAATGACGGAGCAGCGTAACGAAGCAGGTGGCGGTACCATAGGGAACCGTGCCTTAATCCAACAGGGAGTTGCAGACCAGGCAGAAAATAATGATGCAAACATAACGCAAGATGGTCAAGACAACTCGGCATATACAAAACAAACGTGGGATAATAGTGATGCAGCTACTTCTCAAACTGGAGAGAGTAACATTTCAGAAATTGATCAAAATGCAGGTCCAGAAGATAGTCAAGGACAATTTGCTGTCGTCAACCAAATAGGAAGTAATAACGAATCTCGCGTAGACCAAGATAATGCAACAGGTAGTGATGCCCGTAATTTCGCGTATACATCACAAATTGGTACTGCAAATAGAGCAGAACAAATTCAAAGTGCTGAAGGATCTACAGGAAATATAGGGGTTATTTCTCAAGGTGCAAGTAATCAATTATTTCAAGCACCTGCACCCGAACAAGTTTGGTTCAATACGTTTGCTTTTGATCCAAGTGTAACTAACGGCGGAAATAATATTGGTGATTCAGATAATGGAGTAGCTTTTCAACAACAAAACGGTGATGGAAACCAAGGTTTTATAGGCCAGTATGCTTCAACGGCTGATTCTAATAATGGAGCTCAACTACAGGATGGTGATAACAATGCAGCGTACTTGAGTCAAAATGCTTTTGGGAGTTCAAATGGAAGTGGCAATATAGGAAGACAAGAACAAACGGGAGATGGAAACGCTACTGGAGTATTACAAACAGGGAATGATCACCTTGCTCTTCAAGTACAAACAGGTAATGATAATAGCATTATTTCTACTCAAAGAGGAATGAATAATAATCTTAATGTATTTCAAGAAGGCACTGGTAGTTATGGACAGACCTTACAGCATGGAGAGTTTAACATAGCACTTCTTACACAACGTGATGGACAAAGCTATACCATTCGTCAAAACGAGGGTGCATTTGGAATAGGTGGAAACCAAGCCGATATCCTTCAAGAAGGACCTATGGGAACAGGAACTCAAAATGGATTTATCCAAGTAACTCCTCAAGGTGTAACTGCACCAACTTCAGTTGCGTCATTTACACTAGCTCCTATCAATTAATTTGAGAGTTTTAGAGAGTTATAGCAATGTGTGTTAAATACACACATTGCTTCTCTTAATTTTCTTGCAATTAATTAAAATTATACTGTTAATTAATTGTAAATAAGCATTTTTTATTTTAACTTAGAGTTATGAGAAATTTCAAGTATTTACTAATTGTTTGTTGTGTTACATTGCTGTGTAATACAACTCTTTATGCTCAAACGTATGAGGAGGACACAGAAGAACAAGAGGTTAACGGGAATGAAATTGTAGTTGATAGTCAGACAGTAAGTTCTGATATACTTTTAAATCTGGGATTTGATACTTCAGTGAACCCTAGAAATCAACAAATTACTGGGAATAGTGTTTTTTTAACACAAATAGGAGACTTAAATGTCGTTGCAATTAATTCAAATACAAACTCTAGTGAAATACAACTTACACAGAGAGGTAATTTTAATTTTGCAGGATTAGACTATCGTGCAAATACGGTCGTAACTTCCATTACACAAAACGGTGACTTTAATTTAGTACGAGATTTTGTAAACAATTCTGAAGCTAATGTCTCGTTAGATTTACAACAAAACGGAAATAATCTTACTTTTGAACGCTTCGGAACCAACTCATTAACACAATCAATGCGATTTGTGCAAACAGCAGCCTCCCCAACAATCATCATAAGAAGCTACCAATAAACGTTAGTTTTTTGTGCTATACATGTTTTATATGAGACTACTTAGTGTAATATCCGCTCATATATCAAAGAAGATAGCTCTTTGTCTTATTTTCTTCATCGCAACTATTTTCACAAGTTCAGCTCAGTTTTTTAATAAAGATATTCAAGCTAAAATTTTAATAGAACGTAATAGCGAATTCTACACTTTTCACGCTGGGGCGCGAAACAAAACCGCTACCGATTATAATCTAAAATATGATTATTCAGTTTTCAGAACTGATAAAGACGGAAACGTCACAAAATCAAACCAATCAGATTTATTTTTTTTAAAAGGTGATGAGACAAAAATACTCTCAACATTAACCGTAAACTATAACGTTGAGGACAAAATTATACTAGTTTTATTGGTCTATGATAGTGACGATAAACCTATAGGAAAAGATCGTCTCGTTTTAGAACAAGGAGGTAAAACGATCATAGATTTAAATAGAAACACTCCAAAAACAACATCAAGAGATCAAGCGGTAGCCCAAGATGGGTATAAAATAGATGGTTTAGTACTGCAAAAAACATTGACAAAATCTGGGCGAGATTTTTTTAGAATGTTTTACAGTGAATATTATAATAACCAAATACAATCTCCCGTAAATATATTAATCAAAGAAGTTCCAGGAAGAAGGAGAAACACATTAATTAGTGTAGAAGTTGACGGAAACCTCGTCTGGCAATTCTTTGCACAACCTAGAAAAGAATTTCTTACCAATATGGTTAGAATTTCTCTACAAAGAGTGTTATCTTTCCTGAATAGATTAGAAAAGCAAAATGAACAGTTTATAAGATATTAATCATATGAAAACGACCATTATCACCTTATTAATTTCTTTTGTTGTTACTTCTATGAGTGCACAACAATTTGTATATAGACCTATAAATCCTTTTTTTGGAGGCGATACGTTTAACTATCAACAATTACTAAGTTCTGCTCAAGCTCAAAATGGATTTACAGCACCACAAAATGCAGCAGATCAACAAACGGATTTAGAGCGATTTGGAGATAATTTAAATAATCAAATCCTAAGTCAAATCTCACGAACACTAACACAACAACAATTAGATTCCATTGGAGATCTAACAGAGCCAGGTACGTTTACATTTGGTACTTTGGCTGTTGAAGTCTTCGAAAGCTCAGAAGGGCTTGTGATTAATATTTTAGACACAACAAACGGAGAGGAAACACAAGTAATCGTTCCCAATTAGTAAGAGCAATTAGTATTATAATATGCATCATTTTAAAAAGTTTATACTAGTACTTATACTAGTTGTGTTTAATTCCTGCGGGGCTTATTTTAATCAACCTTTATTTCAAGAGCCATCAAGAGTAGGTGAGTTTTCTAGATCTACAGATCAATTATTAGACCTTCCTGATGCTGCCCAAAAATTAGAGGTTGCAGTGTATAATTTTAGTGATCAAACAGGTCAATTTAAACCTGTTGAAAATGGAAGTACGTTCAGTACTGCTGTCACACAAGGAGGAACTACCATCTTAATCAAAGCATTAGAGGATTCGGGTTGGTTTAGACCCATCGAACGCGAAAACCTTAGTAATCTTACCACAGAGCGTAATATTATAAGAAACACAAAACAAGAATATATTAAGAACTTAGACCCTAATACCCCTCCATTACCAGCACTTTTATATGCGGGTCTCATATTAGAGGGAGGAATTATTTCTTATGATACTAATATTGTTACAGGTGGAATGGGAGCTAGGTACTTTGGACTGGGAGCTTCTTCTCAATATCGTCAGGATAGAATAACAGTATATTTAAGGGCGGTTTCTACAACCAGTGGTGAGATTCTTAAAACAATTTATGTGTCTAAAACAATTTTATCTCAATCATTAAGCGGTAACTTTTTTAGGTTTGTGAAGTTTCAACGTTTGTTAGAAGCAGAAACAGGTATCACACAAAGTGAACCTGTTCAAATAGCCGTAAAGGATGCTATTGAAAAAGCAGTACACGATTTAATCGTGGAAGGTGTAAAAGATCAATTATGGAGTTCTAAAGGAGGGAAGGAAGTAAATGATGAATTGGTGGCTAATTATGTGAAAGAGAAAGAATTTGAGGAGTCAAAAGCTTTGTATAATCGATTATTTGTTAATAGAGAATATAAAAACACTATAAGCGTATCAGGAGGTGCAAATCTCATAGATGGTGATTTTGCTACAAGGCGTCTTGGTTTTTATGGAGCCGCTTCTTATCAACGAAATTTGAATAGCTTTTTTGATTTTGGTGTTGATGTAGCAGCTTTTGAGTTAAATAATGGCGAACAGTACTCCAATATATTTGGAAGTATAGGACTTAACGGTATTTTTAATTTATTACCTAAAGATGATCTAGCTCCTTTTATTTATGCAGGACCTGGACTTGTCGTAGATGTTAGAGAGATTACTGATAGACAAACTCGATTTGGTCAGGCATTTTTTAAATTTCAATACGGTGCAGGTATTCAATATAAATTAAATCCAAGAGTTGGAGTCAAGATTTTTGGAGAACACAATGTTGTTTTAAGTGATGAATTAGATTTCAGAGTTAATGGAAAAAGAGATGACTTTTACTTCAACTTTGGAATAGGCGTTAATTATAATTTCAACTGGAAAAACAAATCCAAAAAAGAAAATAACGAAGATATCGAAGATGAGAATTAATAATTTGAGTTACGCGTTTATTTTATTTGTATTTATGTTCACTGTCAGCTGTAGTGAAGATATCATACAAGATGAATTAACAGGAGGTTTAACAGGGACGGTACTTTCTAGTGAAGATAATATGCCATTAAGCAATGTTAAAATCACAACTAACCCGTCATCAAGTACTGCTTTTACAGATGATAATGGCTTTTTCTCATTATTAAATATAGCAGTAGATGATTATTCTGTAATGGCAGAGTTAGAAGGGTACGATACTGCTTTTGAAGGTGCCGCAGTTATTCCTGATGAGATTGCCACCGTCGCTTTCGAATTAGACCTTTCCAATACAGATAATGACCCTCCTACGGCTCCTAGTTTATTATTGCCATTAGACGGTGCAGACGACTTGGAAAGTGAAGTGATGTTTGTATGGAGCGCTTCCGAATCTGACGCAGAGGAGCTTACGTATGATTTAGAATTACGAAATGCTTTCACCAATGAAATAGAAAACTATACCATTGAGCAGGATACAACGTTTACAGTGAACGATCTTGATTTAGGAGCCACTTATTTTTGGCAGGTAACTGTTTCAGATGATGATAATTCACCCGTTTCTTCAACGATTAGTGAATTTTCAACATTGGCGTTTCCATCAAATCCATTCTTATTTGTGAAAAAGGAAGGAGATAACAGTGTTATATTCTCAGGAGATGGAGCAGAAGATGATGGAAATTCTCAAGTAGATGTAAATTTATTTCAACTCACAGATGACGCGACTAATAGTTTTAGACCTAGAAAGAACAATTTAGCACAGCGTATTGCCTTTCTGAGGACTGTGGGCGGAAGCACCCATATTTTCACGATGGATCTCACAGGTGAAAATGTTCAGCAAGTAACGTCATCGATTCCTGTTTCTGGATTTAGACAAGAGGAACTCGATTTCACATGGTCACCTAACGGAGGTCGTATTATATACCCTTCCTTTGATAAATTATATAGTATCAACCCAGATGGGTCAGATATTACTATGATTTATCAAACGACTGACGGTTCTTTTATATCTGAAATAGATATTCAGGAATTTGATGCCGATTTACTACTCTTAAAAACAAATAACATAAACGGATACAACGTTAGGATATTTACCGCACGTATATCTACAGGATTAGAAGAAATAGTTGTTCTAGAAGGTCTAGCAGGTGCTGCTGGTGGCGTGCAAATAAGCGCTAATGGCGATCGTATTTTATATTCAAGAGATACATCTAATTCCGAAAATAATCAATACAGACTTTTTTCTAGTAGATTGTTTATTTATGATATTACAACAGCCACCAGTGTCGAACTTGATACTGATGTTATTACTGGGAAAAATGATTTAGACCCTAGATTTTCACCCTCTGAGGGAAATATTATCTTTACAAGAGTCGATAATAACGCAGGTGCTATTCCATCCATATTCTTATTCGAATTAGGCGGTAACAACCCTGAAGATGATGAGTTATTTACGAATGCTAATATGCCTGATTGGGAGTGATTTTTTACGATTATTAGAGCAAACAAAAGCCCCAAGTTTTTAATAAAGCTTGGGGCTTTTGTTTGCGGAGTCTTCTATGGTTCATACTTCAATAAGTTATTACTCAATAAAAAAGTGATCATTAATCTTTATTGTCTGTATGTTTTTTCGCTTTAAGCGAAAAAACATAAGAAATAACAACCTTTTATTTTTATGTGTTTAGTGTGAGTAATGAGATCTTACTATTTTGTAATCTAGATAGAAGTTTACCTTTTCAATCCTTTTTTGATTAGAGATTTTACTTCTTTGTCCGAAGCATAATCAAGCGGTGTTTTCCCTTTGAGTGTTTTGAGTTTTACATTTGCGTTATTACTTAGTAATAATTTTGTTATTTCAATAAAGGGCTCCCCTCGTTGAGCGGCTAAGTGCATTGCAGTCTCCCCATACCCATTGGTCATATTAATGTCTGCCCCTTTTTCTAGTAAGAAACGAAAGATAGCTACATCTTTGGTCGACATTTCTTTTGTACATAGTAGTAATGTCGTTTCATTGGTGTCATAGACATGATTGACATCGACGCCGTTGTTGATGAGGGCTTTGATCCCATAGGTATAGTTGACAGAGATAGCTTCACGTAATAGTTCAGGAGAAGATTGTGCTCCTGCGTTCAATAAATAACTGAGTATTTCGCTTTGCTTATAGTAAATCGCGTCTAGCACCCCTTCTTGGATATCATAGTCTTTTTTCTCTGAAAGGTATTTCACAACCCTTAGATTTCCTTTTCTACAAGCAATAGATAACGCCTTTTCACTAATAGAAGCACTTTTTTCCATAAGCATTAAGATGATCTCTTCATTGGTGGTTTCCATGGCATCTTTAAGCGCTTCATCGGCGGTGGCTCCTTTGCCCAAAAGATAAGATGTGATATCCACATTAGCAGATGCTGCGGCAGCTTGAATCGCATCATTAGCATTGGCATTACCTTCTTCGATGAGTACTTTTGATAATGCTAGATTTTCAACTTTTACAGCACTTGTAATTAATTCAGGACTCATGGTTTCTGCCCCTTCAGATATCAAGTATTGAACGATAGGGATATTCTCTTTGCGAACGGCCGTTTCTATTCCTTCCGTAGGGTTTCCGCTGTTATTCACTAAAAGTGTTACCATCTCTAGATTCTCATTCTCTACGGCAATAGGTATGACTTCACTCGTATTTAAGAGCTCTTTATTTTCTGCCAACACCAATTGTGCAAACGCGATCTCATTTCCCTTAACCGACTCGGCTAGTGCTTCTTCGTAGGAGCCTCCGTAGAGATGTAAGGTATCTTCAAAAAGTTGCATATCATCTTTTTGTATGGCATAGGCAAATACAGGTTCTGGGATCGCTTTATTTTTTAAAGCGATTTCGATAGCGGGTTTATTTTCTTTTTTTATAGCATACGTCAAGGCTTCAGAAGCCTCTCCACCATTTTTTAATCCCATATCTAGGATATTTGTGTTTTTATTGTCAATTGCCATTTCTACCGCCACATTGGTATTGATTTTTGCTTCTTTGTCAATAAAATATTCAAAAAGGCTATCGTCATTGGCAGCGGCGGCAACCTCTAGCGATTCGTTAGAAGCTTCTGTAACTGGTATTACGGTATTTTTAAGATCAATATTCTCCGTTTTAATTGCTTGGTCTAACATAGATGCATTGGCTGTGGCGCCCATCGCAATAAACTTTTGCGCAAGCTCAGGATCTTCATTCTCAATAGCGAGTAATAACTCATCTTCTCCCGCATCAAACACCTCATATTCTTCGCTCATCAGTGCTTTTACAGTAGGGTAGTAGCGCAATTGCAAGGCAAATGAAAGGTCGTTATTACGTGGTTGTGCTCCTTCTCTAAAAAGTGCATAAATCACAGGTGCACTTTTATACGCCACGGCTTTATAAATCATATTATTTTTAGGAATCGCTCCTCGTTCTAAAAGGATTAGTGCGTATTCAGGATTGAAATGCTCACGCTCAAACAAAAGATCTAAGTCTTCTGTTCTTGGGGTTACTCCTTTATCTAAAATATAATTAAGAATCCCTACAGGCTGTTTGTTTGTGATCACAGCTTCTATAAGTCCTTGCGCACTTAGATTGGCATTTCTCAAGAATAATTCCTCTAGGCGTTCTACATTTCCTGTAGCTACAGCAGCAACTAACTCAGAATCGATCACATAGTTATATTGCGTATTGGTATTTTTAAGAAGATTGGTTTCTCGCACCAGCTCCATCGTATATACCACTTCGTAGATATGATCATCAACCGAGGTTAGGGTAATGGTTTTCTGAACATTGTTTAAGAGCGCATCTTTATAGTAGGTCTTTGCTTCTTCAGAACCCGCTACGCGCAATCTTTTTCGATCAGCACTTTTAAACAGTTTTTTGGTATCATCCCACACACTCATGTATCCAAACTCAATATCTTCTGGTTTGATAGTGACAATTACATTTTTATCTAGAGTGACTACCTCGTCGGTGATCAGCGTTTCTAGGCGAAGACCACCTCTATCTATAAGTGGTTTGGTATGTAGCATGGCTTCATCTTTAGAAAAACCTCCAAAAAAGATATCCCCAGTATAATCATTCCCGTCTGTCTTTACAGGCCCCATGCTCTTTTTTACAAAGCTGACAATCTCCTGTTTGAAACGGAGGGAGTATTTTTTAAAGAAGGTGCTTTTCTCTTTTCTACTCACATTAGTACGCGCTGTTTGAATGGCTAGCATGGTTACACTATCCAACAAAGCTATTTTTTCTGACTTATCCTTAATATCTGGCAATGGGACAGTACGTAAAATGTCTACAATAGGTGTCATGCGAATTTCAATAGGAGATTGGGTACGTTTAGAAACGGTTTTTTCCCAAGTATTCAACCATAATTGATCCGTATCGCCACCCACGGTATAGGGTCTTCCTTTTTTTGCATTGATAAAAGGATCGGTATCTGCTGCATTGAGTTGCTGTTGTGTAATGTCTTGAATCACTTTTTCTTTAAAAGTTTTCTCATCATAGGGCGAGTAGATGTAGTCATTTTTTGCAATAGAATTCTGAAGTAAAAACACGCCGCCATACGCCACTGCTTGGGCAATATGTGTACCATATCGGGCAATAAAACCATTGGGTGTAATGTCTCTTCCTAGTCGGTTAAAGTCTTCTACAAGCGCACTATCCAGCATACTTTCTTTTAATCGAAGGATGGCTGTCTCTGTGCCTACTTTCTTTTTGGTGTACACCATGAGAACCTCAGGATTCTCGGTCGTATCGTATAGTTTATAATGTGCGTTGCTATTATATGCGACAAACGGATAGTCAACCGTATCGGTTTCTAAAACCTTTTGTTCGTATTCATATGAATTGGTTACAAAAAGGTATGTTTCAGGAAAACTTTGCACATTGGTAGTCCGCTCGGGATTTCCTTGTAAAAGCATTTTCCCTTTGGAAGAATTACTCCAGTCCAGCGGATCGATATAGCGGATGTCAAAACCATGACCAAGAACGTCTTGCGTTTGGCTGTATGCATTCCCTGTAATCATGAGTAAAAGTAGCATGATCACTACTTTAGGTGCGTTGTTAGATTTCAATGCGATAGCTATTTTTTATGTATACGGGGGAAATTATACGGTATTCTAAAATACGTAAAATGCTGGTTTTAATACAGATTTTTAGATGTAATGACGCATAATAGATTTGTAACACCTTAAGGAGTAGATTAGGCGTAAGAATTTTCAGTCATTATTTAGGAGTTTACCTTGTTTTTACTTTAAAATAACACTTTTTGAAGCAATTTATTTAGAGTATATGAAGGTGTAAAAGGCATTACACGCTTTCGCGAAAGCGTACCCTTCAAAAATCTATGAATTATCCCTATTTTTGTGACTTCGAAAACAACCTATGAGCCAAGATATTTCAAAACGGTATGCGCTACGTGGCGTATCTGCAGGAAAAGAAGACGTACACAACGCCATTAAAAATGTAGACAAAGGGCTTTTTCCGAAAGCTTTCTGCAAAATCGTACCCGATCATCTCACGGGAGATGATGACTATTGCTTGATTATGCACGCGGATGGTGCCGGTACCAAATCGGCATTGGCATATATGTACTGGAAGGAAACGGGTGATATTTCGGTGTGGAAAGGGATCGCACAAGATGCGTTGATTATGAATGTAGATGACCTGCTGTGTGTAGGTGCGACTGATAATATCATTTTATCATCTACCATCGGGCGTAATAAAAATGTGATTCCTGGCGAAGTGATTTCGGCAATTATTAATGGTACTGAAGAATTGCTCGAAGATTTAAAATCCTTTGGTGTCACAATTCACTCCACAGGAGGAGAGACAGCTGATGTGGGGGATTTGGTACGAACGATTATTGTGGATTCAACGGTAACGGCACGTATGAAGCGAAGTGATGTGATTGATAATGCCAATATCAAACCTGGTGATGTGATTGTAGGCCTCGCGTCTTTTGGACAGGCGACCTACGAAACAGAGTATAATGGTGGCATGGGCAGCAACGGTCTTACTTCGGCGCGTCATGATGTGTTTGATAACTATCTAGCGCAAAAATTCCCAGAGAGTTTTGATGCAGCGGTACCTAGTGATTTGGTGTATAGCGGTTCTAAAAAACTTACTGATACCGTAGCAAATAGTCCAATCGATGCGGGGAAGTTGGTGCTTTCACCCACGCGTACCTACGCACCAATTATTAAAGAAATCCTTTCAAAATATAAAGCCGAAGACATTCACGGAATGGTACACTGTAGTGGAGGCGCACAAACTAAGATTCTACACTTTGTAGAAGACCTACATATTATCAAAGACAATCTCTTTGAAGTACCACCATTGTTTGATCTCATTCAAAAAGAAAGTGGTACGGATTGGAAAGAAATGTATCAAGTCTTTAATATGGGACATCGTATGGAGATTTATTGTAATGAGGCTATTGCTAGCGAGTTGATAGCCATCTCTAAGTCGTTTGATGTTGCGGCTCAGCTAGTGGGTAGGGTAGAAGCAAGTCCTGAAGGGAAGAAACTGACGATCAAGAGTGATAAGGGAGAGTTTAGGTATTAGTAGGTAAGAATTGGAAAATGAAAATATCTAAACGAAATATAATTTTAGGCATTTTATTTATTCTTGCTCTTTGGGTAATTTCAGCTTTAATTATTTACTTTTCATTTGACCTATCAGCTGATAGAGGAACTTTTGGTGATATGTTTGGGGCTATAAATTCTTTATTTTCTGGCTTAGCCTTATTCGGAATTATTATTTCAATTTTAATTCAACAAAATGAATTAAACCTTCAAAGAAAAGAACTTTCAGATACACGACTTGAATTTAAAACAAACCGAGTTACAACGATCATGTTTAAGCAATTAGATTATTTGAATGCTATTGTAAATAGAAGTATATTTAATTTTAATGATCATACACCTCCTGAAACTTCAAAAGTTAGAATAGATGAATTTTCACACTCTATTGAGTCGTTTATTTTGAGTGGGAAACCACATTTAGCTAAAAGTTGGATTGATGAAAATTATACAATTATAAGTTCAATTAGCACTAAGGTTGTATCTATTTTGGATGGATTAGACGATATACTCGAATCTTATAATTTAAGTGCTTTAGAGTCTCAGCAAATGAGAAAAATTTTTAAAATGAACATCAATCCATCTGTTTTAAAACTATTAGCTTGTAGATCTTCTTTTTTAGTACAAGGGGAAATTGATCAAAGTAGTGAATATGCATTCTATGAGGAGACTCTTCGTGAAATTGCAATGAAACATTACAAAAGAATTTCTGAATATGGAGAAGATGATTAAAACGCCAATGAAAAAATCCATCTTCTTCCTAGTCCTTTGTTTTATTTCCCTATCGCTTTACGCACAACAACCCCCAGCTTTTCAGGACACCATTCCGTTTCGAAATGATTTAGGGGTTATTATCGTTCCGATTACGTTTAACGGGGTAGAGAAAGAATTTGCCTTTGACACGGGCGCGCAAGCCAGTGTCGGCTTTTCTTGGGTAGAAAAAGACTTAAAACGAACATCAAAAAAGGTAAACGTAAAATCATCTAACGGCTCCAAAACTAAAATGCGCTATTATAAAAGTGGCACTATTCAATTAGGAAGTCGGAAAATCACCAAACATCGAATTTTACAAATAGATGACAGTGAGATTTTCTCTTGCTATGCCATAGATGGCGTCTTGGGCGTTGATATCACACAACACTTTAATTGGACAATTGACTTTGAGAAAAAAATACTCATCATGTCTCCAACTGATTTTTACCCTGAAGAGGTCAAAGAAATGCATGCATTAGACTTTGACTTTACAAGAAACCGCCCCTCCGTTTTTATGGAAATGAATGGAAAGAAAATCAAATTCCTTTTAGATACGGGTGCTAGAGAATCCGATTTGAATAAAGAGACCTATACGCTTTCAAATATAGAACAACTCCCCAAAACAACTTTTTACAGCGGTTTTTTTGATGTAAAAGGAACACTCACCAAAACCAATAATATCAAACTATTACTTCCTGACCTCACATCAGGAGCAGTAGTGATTACTGCAGATGCAGATTATGGAAATCAATCTTCCAAAATAGGGAATACTCTTTGGAGAAACAGACGCTTGTTTATGAGTTTAAAAAATGATGAACTATACGTCTCTGACGCGCGTATTATAAGTGACCCATGGAGTTATGATTGTGCTGCCGTTGTTCAAGATGGGAAAATGGTCGTTTTCAAAATCAAAGAAGGAAGTGACGCATGGAAGCAAGGCATTCGTCAGGGTGACGAAATTAAAATCTTCAATGGAAAGACATTTACAGACTTCTGTGAACTTAACAAATATCAAAAGCAACTGTCTGTTGAGAAAAAGGATTTTGAGTGGGAGTTTGCCAACGGAAAGAAATTGACCATTCAACGAAAAAAGGTGTTTAAACTTTAATTTACTGGATATTATTTGTACTTTTTAACATCCTCCTATTTTAAAATAGATATCTGCAAAGGATATATAGATTTAAATGGATTATTTTAAAACCAACATGTAAAAACCTACGTACATACACATAAACCAATAAATTATAGCATAAAATTACCCACCCCAATCATGAATTATTTAAACTTCTTATGGAAACGACATCGTTTTTTAGTTATTGCTATTGCACTACTTTTAGTAAATAGTGCTGTCATATACCTTACAGATTTGACCCATAGCAGGCAAATAAGACTGTTCTCTACAGCTAGCTTTTTGCTTTTTTATCTGTTATCAAATAAAAAACGAAATGTATTTATACTTGCAACGTTATTATTTTTTCTAGGAAAAGATATCGCTATTCAAGGCTATGAATCGTATGTAGGAAACATAGTTTACTTACTTTTTGGAATTTTAGTTTATGGTACAATTATTTTAGAACGCTTCCAAAAAATAAGAAATATAGAAATAAGTAGTAGCCTCATTTTTCTTTCTGTACTATTGGTCACCGCAAACACCTATGCCTTGTATAATATTCTCGATAAAATAGGCCACAGTTTTGAAAATACATTTCAAATAATACTATTTTACACCTATGGGGCCTTTATGATGCTCATGGCAATTGTAGCGGTAGCCTACAATAACTTATATGATAGTAAACGCTCCTTTATTTTTATATTATTGGTGTTTAGCTTTGTCATATCAGACGTTTCTTCTTTATTTGCCTATTACTACGAGATTGATTTTTGTTATTACATAGATCGTATCAGTTATATTTTAGGATTTGTTTTTTTTGTGAATTATGGACTCAATCTTACACTTGTAAGAGAAGAGAAGGAGCAATTAGAGTTATTATATGGAACTCCCTCAGATCTTCCTAAATCAGAAACCGATAGCGCGTCTGTATCAGAGACAAAAGCATCATTACTTACGTATACAAATCATAAAAATGCACATTAATAGCGTAGGTAGATACAATATTTTGCAAATCTCTTTTTAGGATGTATGTATCACTTCCTTAAAACGCTCTTCCAAAAGCCTTAGTTTGGGGTCAATATAGCGTTTGCAAAATGGTGCTTCCGGATTTCTTTTGTAATATTCTAAAAAAGAAGTGTCATTCAGTTTAAAGGTGATAAATGGTAATGCTTTGGTGATGATTGGTTTTGAAAACTGAGGTTGTAAGGTGGGGACCGCTTTCGCGAAAGCGGACTCTTGCGCAGGCGTAAACCAATACATCGCTGATCGATATTTGGTTCGAAAGCTATGATTACTTGTAGATTCGTGCGTATGCAAATGCACCTCCAAAAGCTGTTCTATATCAATTACTTGCGGATCAAAATGGACAATCACCCCTTCTGAAAAAGTATCATTTGGTGCCGTCGAAGCAATAAAACCCTGTTCGACTTTATGTACGCCCTTTAGTGTCTGAAAAACCGCTTCCGTACACCAATGACAGCCGCCTCCAAAAGCTATTTTTTCTAGTGATTTTTTACTATTTTTCATTTTGGATATTTGAAATGGATAGGCTAACATGTTTTTTTCTTTTTTTCATTGCCAAAAAAAGAAATCGAAGATTCACGAAATCCTTTAAAAAAACAATATAATCCAATGAGCTAAACAAAAAAGGCTAGGCAGGCGAAACCTTGTCTAAATTTTTTGTTCAATTCCTGAATTTCCTAAACTCGCTACGCTCAGACAGTATGAAATTCTACGGAATCTTCACTTCAAATTTTACGACAACTTTTCGAAGGCCAGAATTAATTGTATATAGTGATTATGTTTAATATAAAATTAGAACTGTCTTTCCCCGCCACTGAATGGTGGGGAAACAAAAATTCGGTTTAACGTTTCATTTTCTATCCTGACACATGGTTTCGCTAGCCTAGTCTCTTTAATTCCCGCAAAGGCGGGAATCTCATGATTTTAGTAAAAAGTAAAAAGAAAGAAATAGTTTAGCCCATTCACCCCCCTTATAAAGACAATATTTCATACGCAGATCCTGCTAGATACTGAAACGACTCTGAAATAAATTCAGTGAAAGATTCAGTAAACAGCGGGATGAATTCAACATACTATTTTGAATGCATTGCTACGCAATTTTTCAAAGTTAATAATCCGATGTATAGTTCATGGAGTATTCTTCAGGTTATTTTTTTAATTTCCAAAGTGAATTTCTATGGACTAGAACTCAATTTAAAATTTTGAAAAGTCAGAGATCCCGCTATTCAGCGGGATGAATTCAACATACTATTTTGAATGCATTGCTACGCAATTTTTCATAGTTAATAATCCGATGTGTAAGTTTATGAAGTATTTTTTAGGTTATTTTTTTAAATTTCCAAACTGAATTTTTAAGGATTAGAACTCAATTTAAAATTTTGAAAAGTCAGAGATCCCGCTATTCAGCGGGATGAATTCAACATACTATTTTGAATGCATTGCTACGCAATTTTTCAAAATAGAGTTTCATTCACAAAAGCAATGATGCGCAAAGAAAATATCATTTGAAAATTGTAAATTCGCACCAAGTAGAAGGCAATTATGTTAGAAAAATTACAGATCGTAAAACAACGTTTTGATGAAGTGAGTGATTTGATCATTCAACCAGATATTATTTCAGATCAAAAACGATATATAGAACTCAATAAAGAATACAAAGATTTGAGAGCGCTTATGGATGAGCGCGAAAAATATATAGAATATACCAACAATCTAGCCGAAGCAGAAGAAATTCTAGCCGATGGGAGTGATCCAGAAATGGTTGAAATGGCCAAAATGCAAATGGACGAAGCCAAAACAGCCATTCCAGAACTGGAGGAGAAGATCAGAATGATGCTGATTCCGAAAGACCCTGAGGATGCTAAAAATGTTGTGGTAGAAATTCGTGCTGGAACTGGAGGCGATGAAGCAAGTATTTTTGCAGGCGATTTATATCGTATGTATACTAAGTATGTCGATAGTAAGCAGGGGTGGAGCCATAGTATTGTTGACTTTTCTGAAGGAACCTCAGGAGGATTCAAAGAAATCCAATTTGAAATTACTGGAGAGGATGTCTACGGTACGTTAAAATTTGAAGCAGGAGTTCATCGTGTACAGCGTGTACCGCAAACTGAAACACAAGGACGTGTTCATACTAGTGCTGCGACAGTCATGGTATTGCCAGAAGCCGAAGAATTTGATGTGCAAATTGATCCTAAAGATGTTCGTGTTGATTTTTTCTGCTCGTCAGGACCTGGAGGACAGTCGGTGAATACAACCTATTCTGCAGTGCGTTTAACACACATTCCTACAGGATTAGTGGCACAATGTCAAGACCAAAAATCACAGCATAAGAATAAAGAAAAAGCTTTTAAGGTGCTTCGTTCTCGTCTATATGATATGGAGTTAGCTAAAAAGCAAGAGGCAGATGCGGCTAAGCGTAACTCCCAAGTGAGTAGTGGAGACCGTAGTGCCAAAATTAGAACCTATAATTATTCGCAAGGACGTGTGACAGATCACCGTATCGGTTTGACCTTATACGATCTTCAGAATATTGTCAATGGTGATATTCAGAAAATATTAGACGAGTTACAACTGGTGTCTAATACAGAAAAACTGAAAGCCAACGAAGGAGAATTATAATGACTACACAAGAACTTGTTGCTCAAATTCGTACAAAGAAATCCTTTCTTGTTGTTGGATTGGATACAGATCTAGAAAAGATACCATCACATCTTTTAAAAGAAGAAGATCCTATTTTTGCGTTCAATAAAGCGATCATAGATGCTACACATGATCTATGTGTAGGCTATAAACCTAACATTGCTTTTTATGAAGCCTACGGAATTACAGGGTGGAAGTCTTTAGAAAAAACGATCAACTATCTCAATGAGCATTATCCAGAACAATTTACCATAGCCGATGCCAAACGAGGTGATATAGGCAATACGTCTACGCGCTATGCAAAAGCATTTTTTGAGTCGCTTAATTTTGATTCCGTAACGATTGCTCCCTATATGGGGCGTGATTCGGTAGAGCCTTTTTTGGCGTTTGAAGATAAGCATACGATAGTCTTAGCTTTAACCTCTAACCAAGGCGCTTTTGATTTTCAAACACAACTGATAGATGGCTCGGAGCTTTATAAGAAAGTGCTGGAAACATCCAAAACATACACAAATAGCGATCGTTTAATGTATGTCGTAGGAGCGACCAAAGCAGAGTACCTAACCGATATTCGTGCGATTATACCCGATGCTTTTTTATTAGTACCTGGGGTAGGCGCTCAAGGCGGAAGTCTGGAAGAGGTCTGTACCTACGGAATGACCAAAGATGTCGGTCTTTTAGTCAACTCTTCTCGCGGGATTATCTATAAATCCCAAGATGAAGATTTTGCCGAAGCCTCTCGTGATGCTGCCAAAGCGATGCAACAAGCGATGCAGCGCATTCTTGAAGACCGCTCCTAAATACGTTCTTTATGGAGTATACAGATCAATTAGGACGCGTACTTCAACTTTCAAAAACACCGATACGAATTATTTCTTTGGTGCCAAGCCAAACCGAATTATTGGTTGATCTAGGATTGCGCGATCAGATCGTGGGTCTCACCAAGTTTTGTGTACATCCCAACGGACTCATCAGAGCGAAGACAGTCGTTGGCGGCACCAAGAACATTCACCTTGATCGTATTAAAGCATTACAACCTGACATCATTCTCTGTAATAAAGAAGAAAATACAGAGCAGATGGTTAGAGCTTTAGAAGCTATCGCTCCAGTACATGTGTCAGACATCAAAACTATAGAAGACACCCTTTTATTGATTCGTAGCTACGGTTCAATTTTCCATATTCAAGAAAAAACGAATCAATTAGTCAGTCAAATTCAACAGAAGCACACAGATTTTTTAAACAATATAGACAGAAAGGTTCCGTGCAAAAAAGTAGCTTATTTTATTTGGAAAGATCCTTGGATGGTCGCTGGGAATGATACCTTTATTGATTATTTATTAGGCGAGTGCGGATTTGAAAATGTATTTAAAAATGAGAATGGTCGGTATCCAGAAGTAGGACTGGATCAATTGCAAGATGTAGATTATGTTTTTTTGTCCTCAGAGCCATTTCCTTTCGCTGACAAGCATATAAAAGAAATTGAACAACACACCCGTGCCAAAATAATGTTGGTGGATGGTGAATATTTTTCATGGTACGGCAGCCGATTGTTAGGAACATTCGATTATTTCAGAAAACTACGAGAACAATTAAAACTGTAAAAATTTTAATTTCTGATCGAGTTGTAGCGCTTCATACGTAAGCACATCACTCAAGCTAGCGTCTGTGTATTTTACATTGTAGGCCTCTTCGATAAGCCGTTTATGCTTTCGTTCCAAGTATTTCTTGAATTCTATATGTTTTGATTGAGCGGTCATTAGTTGGGTTGTTGTTGGTTTGGGCTATAATAAAGTTACATAAAAAATTGAAAGTTAGATGTTTAATGTGAAAAAATTTAATACTTGTATAATATGAATCATAATTTTTAAAGCTCTTATACCAGTTATTAATTGAATTTACTGGAAAAGAAAACGATGATTTTTTTCTTTATATGAGAAAGAAAACTAAAGCATAGCCTAAGCTACGGTTTCTTTTTTCTTGTGAAATAGAAAGGAAAAAAGGGTGTTTTATTACAATAAATTCAATTGGTAAATGGTATTATACAGAAATGAATGCACAGAAAAGCCTCCTGAAATCTAAAAATCAGGAGGCTTTTTATGGATAGTTTTTATAAACTTAGTCTTGTAAAGCAAAAACTTTCTTTAATAGATCGGTTGTTCTAGAGGTATATTTTGTACGGATTTCTTTTTCTTCGACTGCAATCATTTTGTAAACTCCTTTCAGGGCTTCTTGGGTCACGTAATCTGTAAGATCAGGATTTACATTATTGGTCAGTGGGATGCTGTTATATCGGTTAATTAGGTTTTCCCATATTTGATCAGCACCAACTTTACCAAAAGAGTTTTTAATTACAGGATTAAATTTGTTGTAAAATTCCTGCTCTGTTCTTGCTGTTAAATACTGTGTGGCTGCATCATCACTCCCTAGTAATATATTTTTTGCATCTGCAAAGGTGATGCCTTTCACCGCATCAACAAATATAGGAGTAGCTTCTTTTACGGCATCTTCAGCAGCTCTATTTAATACTTTGAGACCTTCATCGGCTAATTTCCCAAGACCGACATCTCTCAATGTTTTATCTACTTTACGCAGTTCTTCAGGGAGTAAAATTTTAGTGAGTTGGTTTTTATAAAATCCATCTTTTGCCGTCAGTTTTGATACTTGTTTGTCAATGCCTAATTGTAAGGCATCTCTTAGGCCAGCTCCTATTTGTGCATCTGAGAGTACATTCCCATCTTGCGGAAGATTATTAACGACTTGTTGTAATTCATCACAAGAACTAAGACTGATCGCTATACAAAGGATGATAAATTTTTTCATTTGGGTATCTTTGATATTATTTTGGTAAAGATATGAATTTAAGATTTTTGATAATACCCGTATTTGTTTTCATTTTTGGATGTTCGCAGTCTCCTACACCCCCTCAAGAAACCGAAACATCACAAATACCTGATGGCATTTATCTAAAAGTACTTGGCATTGCCCAAGACGGTGGTATGCCTCATATTAATAATCCACAAGAATTTGAAGCGGTGCGAGAAGGAAAACGCCAGCGAGAGTTTGTTGTTAGCTTAGGATTGATAGATACAGAATCTCAAAAAAAATATCTGTTTGAAGCCACACCCGATCTCCCAGAACAACTCTATTTTTTAGATCAGGAAATGCCATCTAGCACGATAATAGACGGGGTGTTTTTGACACATGCACATATGGGGCATTATACAGGTTTACTGCATTTTGGACGTGAAGCCATGGGGGCTAAGCATATTCCAGTGTATGCGATGCCAACCATGGAAACCTATCTCAAAACCAATGGTCCGTGGAGTCAGTTAGTGGACCTACAAAACATACAATTACGAGCCATGCAGGCAGATCGTGTGGTTACGCTTTCGCGAAAGCTAAAAATAACCCCATTCCTCGTGCCACATAGAGATGAGTTTTCCGAAACTGTTGGCTACCGAATCGAAGGCCCAGAAAAAACAGCCTTGTTTATTCCCGATATTGATAAATGGACCACTTGGGAAAAGTCGATTCTGGAAGAAGTTAAAAAAGTAGATTATGCTTTTGTGGATGCGACCTTTTTCTCTGAAGGAGAGATTCCAAGGCCTATGAGTGAAGTACCACATCCTTTTATAGATGAGACTACGGCTCTCTTTAAAAACGAATCAAGTACGATCAAATCCAAAGTGATTTTCATCCATTTTAATCATTCCAACCCTGCATTGGACAAACAAAACCCTAAACGTATTGCCTTAGAGAAAGAAGGCTATCGTTTTGCGAAGCAAGGGGAGATGTATGGATTGTAAAAAGGCAATGTAGTAGTCTAGACTTATTTTCAGATATTATAATTAAATGGGCATTTTTATTGAATATTACGTAAATTTGCTACTCTAAAACCCCTTTTTTTTGAAGATGAAACAAGCAACACCCTATACTCCAAAAAACAAAGTTCGTATCGTTACTGCTGCCTCTCTTTTTGATGGGCACGATGCCGCTATTAATATCATGCGTCGTATTATACAAAGTACAGGCGTAGAGGTGATTCACTTAGGGCATGATCGTAGTGTAGAAGAAGTGGTCAATACCGCCATCCAAGAAGATGCGAATGCGATTGCTTTAACATCGTATCAAGGAGGGCATAACGAGTATTTTAAATATATGTATGACCTTCTCAAAGAAAAAGGAGGAGAGCATATTAAGATCTTCGGAGGTGGTGGAGGTGTAATTCTTCCAGAAGAGATCAAAGAACTTATGGAGTATGGGATTACCCGTATTTATTCTCCAGACGATGGTCGTGAGATGGGATTACAAGGGATGATTAATGACTTGGTACAACAATCCGATTTTCCCATTGGGGATACGCTCAATGGCGAAATAGATCATCTTACAGAAAAAAATCCTAGAGCCATAGCCAGAGTCATTTCAGCAGCAGAGAACTTTCCAGAGGTTGCTGCAAAAACTTTAGAGGCTATACACGAGAAAAATAAAACCTCATTAACGCCAGTTCTAGGAATTACAGGAACGGGCGGTTCAGGTAAATCATCGTTGGTTGATGAGCTTGTACGTCGTTTTTTGGTAGATTTTCCAGAAAAAACGATTGGTCTTATTTCTGTAGATCCTTCCAAACGAAAAACAGGTGGCGCATTATTAGGCGATCGTATTCGCATGAATGCTATTAATTCCCCAAGAGTGTATATGCGTTCTTTAGCAACGCGACAGAGTAATTTAGCCCTTTCAAAATATGTAGCCGAAGCGATCCAAGTGCTGAAAGCAGCGGCCTATGATTTAATCATTTTAGAAACCTCAGGAATTGGACAATCCGATACTGAGATTTTAGAGCATTCTGATGTTTCTTTGTATGTGATGACCCCTGAATTTGGCGCAGCTACGCAGCTAGAAAAGATCGATATGCTCGATTTTGCCGATCTAGTAGCCATTAACAAATTTGACAAACGCGGTTCGCTAGATGCGCTACGTGATGTCAAAAAACAATACATGCGTAATCACAATCTTTGGGATACGCCTCAAGATGATTTACCCGTTTTCGGGACTATCGCATCTCAATTTAACGATCCAGGCATGAATACCCTCTATAAGAAAATTATGGAGAAAGTAAATGCGGTGAATGAAGCCGACCTAGCTTCGACGTTTGAGATTAGTAAGGAGATGAGTGAGAAGATTTTTGTGATTCCACCAGCGCGCACACGATACCTGAGCGAGATTGCAGAAAGTAATAGGGGGTATGACGCTTTCGCGAAAGCGCAAAAAGAAACCGCACAAACCTTATACGGAATCTATAAAACCATAGAAAGTATTGTAGGCAGCGCACCAGCACTAGACAAAGCGGGATTAGACGTTCGTTTGGATGCAGTTGATAAAGATGCTGACCTAGTGAAACTTCTTATCGCGCAATTTGACCGTGTAAAATTAGATTTAGACCCATACAATTGGGAAGTGATTACAGGATGGGATGAGAAAGTCAATCGGTATAAAAATCCAGTCTACACCTTTAAAGTACGAGATAAAGAGATTAAAATAGATACGCACTCAGAATCATTATCTCATACGCAGATTCCTAAAATAGCCTTGCCTAAGTATGAGGCTTGGGGGGATATTTTACGATGGGTATTGCAAGAAAATGTACCTGGAGAATTCCCATATACCTCTGGATTGTATCCTTTTAAGCGCACAGGAGAAGATCCTACACGTATGTTTGCAGGAGAAGGCGGACCAGAGCGTACCAACAAGCGTTTTCATTATGTAAGTTTAGGAATGCCCGCAAAGCGCCTAAGTACCGCTTTTGATAGTGTGACACTTTATGGAAATGATCCAGGACATCGACCTGATATTTATGGTAAAATTGGAAATGCAGGAGTGAGTATTTGCTGTCTGGACGACGCTAAAAAGCTATATTCTGGATTTGATTTAAGCCATCCGATGACATCGGTAAGTATGACCATCAATGGACCTGCTCCTATGTTGTTAGGATTCTTTATGAATGCTGCTATCGATCAGAATTGTGAGAAATATATCAAAGAACAGGGTCTTGAGGCTGAAGTAGAAGCAAAGATCGCTGCAATTTACAAAGGAAAAACGCGTCCTGCCTACCAAGGAGATCTTCCTGAGGGGAATGATGGTTTGGGGCTGATGCTTTTAGGAGTTACAGGAGATCAAGTGCTTCCTGCCGATGTATACGCTCGTATCAAAACAGACACCTTAGCACAAGTTCGTGGAACCGTACAAGCAGATATTCTTAAAGAAGATCAAGCACAAAACACCTGTATCTTTTCTACTGAGTTCGCGTTACGACTCATGGGCGATGTTCAGCAGTATTTTATAGAAGAAAAAGTGCGTAATTTTTATTCCGTGTCTATTTCTGGATATCACATTGCAGAAGCAGGCGCCAATCCAATTACACAGCTTGCTTTAACATTGGCAAATGGTTTTACCTATGTGGAGTATTACCTAAGCCGTGGGATGGATATCAATAAATTTGGACCTAATCTTTCGTTTTTCTTCTCCAACGGAATCGATCCAGAATATGCGGTAATAGGCCGTGTGGCTCGTAAGATTTGGGCAAAGGCAATGAAGAATAAATACAACGCCAATTCCCGAGCACAAATGCTGAAATACCATATCCAGACATCTGGACGTAGTTTACATGCGCAAGAAATTGATTTTAATGATATTCGTACGACCTTACAAGCGTTGTATGCGATTTATGACAATTGTAATTCCCTACATACTAATGCGTATGATGAAGCGATTACCACGCCTACAGAAGAGAGTGTACGTCGTGCAATGGCCATCCAGTTGATTATTAATAAAGAATTGGGATTAACGCAAAATGAAAACCCGATTCAGGGATCATTTATTATTGAGGAGTTAACCGATCTTGTAGAAGAAGCGGTGCTGTTAGAATTTGACCGTATCACCGAGCGTGGAGGTGTACTGGGCGCGATGGAAACGATGTATCAACGCAGTAAGATTCAGGAAGAGAGTTTGTATTACGAAACGCTCAAGCATACGGGAGAATTTCCAATTATAGGTGTAAATACTTTTTTAAGTAGTAAAGGAAGCCCAACAGTTCGCCCTGCTGAAGTCATCAGAGCTACTGAAGAAGAAAAGCAGTATCAAATCAGTATGCTTGAAAACTTACACAAAGAAAAAGCAGATAAAATTGAAGCAGCTCTTTCTAAAATTCAAGAAGCAGCGATTCAAAATGAAAATATCTTTGAGCACCTCATGGAAGCCACCAAAGTATGTTCGTTAGGACAAATCACCAGCGCACTCTTCGAAGTAGGCGGTCAGTATAGGAGAAATATGTAAGCAGGGAGCATCTTTCTCTAAGCGAAGCGCTAGCGAAAGATTGCGAGTCGCTTATCCTGAGCCTGCCGAAGGATCTTATGAGAAGAATTCTTATTTTGCCTTTTGGCAAAAGCGTGTGAGTTGGGTATCACCAAACTTGTTTTGGGATCTATTTCTAGTAGTAACGTTTATTGTATGACGTGCGAGTCGGGTATCCTGAGCCTGCCGAAGGATCTTATGAGAAGAATTCTTATTTTGCCTTTTGGCAAAAGCGTGTGAGTCGGGTATTACCAAACTTGTTTTGGGATCTATTTCTAGTAGTAACGTTTATTGTATGATGTGCGAGTCGGGTATCCTGAGCCTGCCGAAGGATCTGTTTTGAATAGTAAAGCTTCTTGTTTAGTTTATATTTTAGTTATGAAAAAAGGATGAAATCAAAAATATTGATATTATATATTTTACTTTTTTGCTCAGGTTGTAAAACTACTTTTGAAAACTTTAATAAAAAGTCAGAGAAAAATCAATTAGAATTTATAGCAAACAACTTACATGGCTTAACAGGTTCTAATCTTGGTAATTTTATATATCAATTACAGCTAGAAAATGTTGATTTTTTAAAGTATAATTTGCTTTTTAAAGAAAAATTACAAAATTCTCAATTTGCTTATGATTTTTATATCCTCACTGATTTACTCATACAATACCCTGAGAATAAAATTTATTTAGAATCTATTTTAAGTAGTAACACTTCTATCTGGGATTCTGGAAATTGGGGAGATAAATTATGGGAAATAATTTCAGATAATAACTTAGAAGTAAGTAGTTCTAATTATTATTCAGTAAATGAAGGAATCAAAAATTATGATTTTACAGAATTCTTAAGTGAAAAAATAGCAAATGATGAACTCGGAACTAATCCTCTGTTGATGATTAATTATGATATTGTTGATTATGAAAATGGCAAATTAATTGAAACAATAGACACATTAAATATTAAACAAATTGATTATTTGCCAAAATCCAAATCAATCCCAGTATTTGGAAAAAGAGGAAAAGATGGAAAAATCGATATTTTGACAAAATAACTATAAGCAACAATAGTTGTTAATAATGACTAAGAATCTTTTGAATCACTAATATTCAAATACCTTTTAATAATCTCTTTAAGTGTTTCGAAATCAATGGGTTTTCCTAAGAGTTCGTCAAGGCTATTTTCTGAGGCTAGATTTTCATCATAAGCCGTCTCTGCCGCGGTAATAGCAATAATAGGTGTTGTTTGGGTTGCATATTTTTTTAAGGATTTAATTTTCTTTGCTGCTTCAATCCCTCCCATAATTGGCATATTGATATCCATGAGGATTAAATCGTAGGTGTTTTTTTTAAACAATGCGACGCCTTCTTTTCCATTAGTCGCAATATCACAGGTGATATGAAGTTTGGAAAGTAAACGTTCTATGACCTTTTGATTGATTTTATTATCCTCTACAACGAGTACATGCGTTTTTTTAGGGTTATTTAGTAAGGCTACTTTAATTTTTTTAGAGACGTCTTCTCGACTCTTATGCTCTCCTTTTTTAAGCGATACATCAAAATAGAAAACAGTGCCTTTGCCTAGTGTGCTGCGAACTTCTAGTTTGCTATTCATTAATTTGAGTAAGTCATTAGAGAGGGACATTCCTAAGCCTGCTCCGTCAAATTTGCGTGTTTTAGAATTATCCCCTTGCTCAAAAGACTCTAGTAACTTGTCAAAGTCGTCTTCGTCCATGCCAATACCGGTATCTCCCACACTAAAACGAAGTTGTTGATATTCTAACGACGACTCATATTCATCTATGATGATGGTGATTTTACCTTGTTGGGTGAACTTAATGGCATTTTTCATCAAGTGAATGAGTACCTGTTGTAACCGAAGCGAATCTGCAAAGACGGTGTAGGAAGTGTCACTGTGATTGTGGTATTCAAAGTCTAGATTTTTCTCTTTAGCTTGGTATTCAAAAATCCGCATCAATTGTGAAATATCTCGTTCTAGATTGACAGATTTTTCTTGAATTTCTAAATTTCCTGTTTCCAATTTTGAATGGTCTAATACCATCGTGATCAAATCTGATAATTGGTGTACCGAGCGGTCTATGATAGAAATGTATTCTTCTTGTTTTTTGGGAGATTCATCTCCCGATTTTAAAAGATGTAGCATGCCTTGAATACCATTGAGCGGGGTACGCATCTCGTGACTCATTTTGGATAAAAACTGTGTTTTATAATGCGCATTGTCGGTGGCTTTCTTTGCCGTAATTTCTAACTCATCTATATTTTGAACAAGGGTTTCTTTAAGTTTCTGATAACTTGAAAAAAGCGATTTTATTTCTAAAATGCTATGATCAGATTGTATTTCTTGAGTGTCTTCAAAATCACTTTCGATAAATTGTAGCATATTCTCATTAAGAGTTTGAACTCCTTTAGTAAGATTTTTGGATAAGTATAAGACAAGAAGTACAAGAATAAAAGCGATGAGAATACTTATAATGGATGTTGCTGTTATTTGTGTTGTTTTTTTAGATTCTATGGCTTTATTTGTTCTGAGACTTATCTCAGAAAGTTCTTTTTGAATACTTTGATGTAATTCTTTGATATTCTTATGTAATCCTGTTTCTGAATAATTTCCTATCTCGTTATTTAAGTTCACTAAACTTTGCAGATCCTGAGTATAACCTCGTACTAAGATACGTGAACTATCGCTTAGGGTTCTATCGGCTAATAATTCATTTGCAATCGTTTCAAATTCTTGTATGTATTTAGATTCTCCTCGTATTAAATAGTCTTTTTCAAGAGTTCGTAGTTGTAGAATAGTTGCTTTGTCGATGTCGTCACTTTCTGTCAACACCTGTGCTTTTTCCTGCATTTCTCCTTCAATTCCAAAATCTTTATAGCCTCTGCGTTCCATTTTCGCGACAAGCGTAATCACATCTCTACGAAGATTTTTATACTGATTTTTGACTTTTTGTATATCAATTGGGATTTGAATTTCTAAGGCGTCCTGCTCTATGATTTCTAATTGATCTGGAATGGAACGTAGATTAGCAAGATACGTATATAAAGAGCTGGCTTCTGATTTGTTATAAAAAGCGGCATCTCTATATCCTGTGTAAAAGAAAGTGTTGTAGTTGTCTATATTGGCATTAAATTGTTTGGATACATCTAGGATTTCAATAGATAAGTTCTCTGAAATGGCATCTTTTCTATGAATGTAAAAATAGGAAGCAACCCAAACAATAAGCGATGCTAGAAGCGCTAAAAAAGATAAAATAGCTTTGGATCTAAAGGAGCTAAGGCGTAGTTTTTTTATAAATTGAGCGTAGGACATTACTGCATAATTTTTGTTAAAATACAGAAAAAAGAGCAGTGTGTTCTTTTTTAAAAAGAAGAAACTATTTTCATTATAAAGATGTGGCTTGTTTAGCGCTATAGATTTGTTATTTTTGCACACCTTATATATGTTATGAAAAAGCACCTACATACTTTTTTAGTTTTTTTAAGTGTATCTACATTTTATGCGCAAGATAATGACGCGACACTTTTAATAATAAACGGAGAAGATATTACTGTAGAAGAATTCAAAGCGGTGTATCTCAAGAACATTAGTCTTGTTCAAGATGACACTCAGAAAGATCCTAGGGCATATCTTGAATTATTTAAAGAATACAAGCTTAAAGTGCAAGATGCCTATGCTCAAGGATTAGATGAAAATCCTACGTATAAAAAAGAGCTTAAAGGCTACAGAGAGCAGCTTCTTAAAAATTATCTAACAGATGTAGAGGTAACAGAAACCTTAGTAAAAGAAGCATATGATCGTATTGCAACAGAGGTGAATGCGCGCCATATTCTTGTTAAAAAAGCACCAGGCGCCTCTCCAGAAGACACACTAAAAGCATATACTAAAATAACAGAAGCTCGTTCTAGAATACTGAATGGAGAAGATTTTTCAAAAATTGCAAAGGAATACAGTGAAGACCCTTCTGCAAAATCAAATGGTGGCGATTTAGGTTGGTTCAAAGCATTTAAAATGGTGTATCCCTTTGAGTCTGCTGCCTACAATACAGAAGTAGGAAAAGTATCTGAACCTTTTAAGACACGATTTGGCTATCACATCGTGCAGCCGACTGACAGACGTCCAGCCCGTGGTGGGATTGAAGTGGCGCATATTATGCTTTCGCTAAAGCAAAAAGACACCGCATTACAACCCGAAAAGCGCATTAAAGAAATTTATGCGTTATTAGAACAAGGAGAATCTTTTGAAAAACTAGCTAAAACACATAGTGATGATAAACGATCTTCTGTAAAAGGTGGGGTATTAGCTCGTTTTGAATCAGGGCAATTGACAAGTAAGGTTTTTGAAGAGCAAGTATTCAATATCAAAGAAGAAGGCGCTTACACAGCCCCTTTTAAGTCTGAGTATGGTTGGCATATTGCAAAATTGATAAAACGATATCCTATTGGCACTTTGGAAGAAGAGCGGTTTGCGATAGAAGAAAAGTTGAAAAGAGATATCAGAGCAAAGCAAATCTCAGATTCGTTAGATTCAAAATTACGCGCACGCTATAACGTAAAAGAAAACAAAGAACTTCACGATTATTTTGTGTCACTTCTATCAGATACTGATTTTGTAACCAGAAAATGGAAGTACACTCCGAGTGAAGCAGACACTAAAGCAGTCGCATTTACCCTCAGAGATACCTCGTTTACCTATGATACTTTTGGAAAGCACCTTGAGCAATTTCAGCGTGGAGGTAATTATCGCACTAAACAAGATCTTGTACAAACACAAGCGTTTGTATGGACTAACAAAATGATGAGGAAGTATCACGAAAACCACTTGGAAGAAGTCGATCCTGAATTTAATGCATTAATCAGAGAATACCGTGAAGGATTATTGCTTTTTGATCTATTAGAAAAAAAGGTATGGAAAGTAGCAAAAGAAGATACACTCGGTCTTCAAGCGTATTTTGAAAAAAATAAGGAAGCGTATAGCGTTCCAGAGACCTTGAAAATGACAATGATCACAAGCGCAGACAAGAAAACACTTTCTACCATTAAAAAGCTGTTGCGAAAAGGGACATCACAAGAAGAAATAGAAAAACGATTCAATATAAATGATCAGATCAACGTTTTGTTTACAAATCGAGAAGTAGCTACTAATGACTCGGCTTATGTGGCAACAGGATTTACCCCTAAAAAAGGCATAAGTGATGTCTACAGATTGAATACAGATTATGTAGTGTATCAAGTAGAAGCTATTCTTCCTTCTAAAATACCAACACTAGAAGAAACGAAAGGTGCTGTGATTAATGATTATCAAAAACACATTGAAAATAGTTGGTTGCAAAGTCTTAAGGATGCAGCAACCATTACTGTAAATGAAGCTGTTTTAGATCGCTTTATTAGTACTGTAGAATAAATGAAATTACAAACGTACATAGTGCTCTTAGTAAGTTGTCTTTCTCTTATCTCTTGTGACTTTTTTAATAAGACCACATCAGATCAAGATGCTGTTGCTAGAGTGAATGATACGTATTTATACACATCAGATATTGAATCTATTTTTGATGCAGCTACATTTTCTTTAGATAGTACGACGGTGGTTACGAGCTATATTAATGATTGGGCAACCAATAAGTTGTTATTAGATGGTGCCTTATTGAACCTTTCTAAGGAAGAACAAGAAAAATTTGAGCAATTGGTTCAAGAATATCGCACAGACCTCTATATCAAATTATATAAAGATCGGCTTATACAACAACGACTCGATACGATAGTGTCAGATGAAGAGGCACAGGCGTTTTATGATTTGAACAAAGAAAACTTTAGGCTAAATGAAGAATTAGTCAAATTACGCTACATCCATTTAGCACCAGATTATAATGATAGTAACAATCTAGCAAAACTCTTTATCAACTTCACAGAAAAAGACAAAGTAGTATTGGACTCTTTAGGACTCCAGTTTAAAAGTTATTTTTTAAATGATTCTACCTGGGTAAAACGAAGTGCTGTTCAGAACAGTATCCAACCGATTGATGCTACAAATGCCGATAAATTGTTAAAAAAAACCAATTTCTTACAACTACGAGATTCATTAGGATTATATTTGATCGCTGTCAAGGAAACGCTATCTCGCAACGATATCGCTCCCCTAACATATGTGCGGCCAACGATCAACCAAATTATAAGAAACAAACGAAAGTTAACCCTCACAAAGCAACTTGAAAAGGAGATTAAAGATGATGCCATTAAAAACAAAAAATTTGAAATATATAATTAGAACCCTTATCGTAGTATTTCTCTGCCAACCCATGTTTGGACAGGATAGTATTACAAAATCATTTACTAAGTTCAAAGTAGACGGCGTTGCAGGCGTTGTTGGTGATTACTTAATTTTAGAAAGTGACATTGATAAATTTTTATTTGACATTAAAAGTCAAGGACAATCCTCTGTAGATGTAAGTCCTTGTCAAGTTATGGGAAAATTATTAGAAGATAAATTATTAGCACACCATGCTATCCAAGATAGTATTGTTGTGAATGACGCACAAGTAAATTCTGAAGTCGATCAAATCATCGCTCGATTTTCGCAACAATTAGGTTCTGAACAAAAAGTAATTGAATACTATAAGAAAGATAACATGGCAGAATTAAGAGCTGAGTTATTTTCAATTCGTCGTGATATTCGTCTTTCAGAAAGTATGAATGAAAAGATCATTGCTGAGGTAGATGTGACTCCAGATGAGGTAAAATCATTCTTTGAAAGTATTCCAAAAGACGAGTTACCTACGTTTGGGGTAGAGCTTGAAATTGCACAAATTGTGATAGAGCCTAAAGCCACGGAAGAAGAACGTCAAAGAGTGATAGATCGCCTTAATGGGTTTAGAGCTGATATCTTAGAAAACGGAAGTAGCTTTGCAACCAAAGCAGTACTTTATACAGATGATGGTGCTTCTCGTCCAGATGGAGGTTATATGATGATCGATAGAAAATCACCATTGGTAAAAGAATTTAGAGACGTTGTTTTTGGTTTACAAGTAGGCGAAGTCAGTGAGCCTTTTGAAACAGAATATGGTTTTCATATTGCAACACTTGAAAAAATTAAAGGAGATAAACTAGAAATCAGACATATCCTTTTAATCCCTGATGTAGATAAAGCACAAGAAGAAGAAGCAAAAGATAAGATAGAACGTATCAAAAAGCGTATTGAAGATGGAGAACTTACTTTTGATGAAGCAGCGCGCGAATTTTCTGACGAAAAAGAAACCAAATACGACGGAGGGGTACTTGTAAACCCTGTAACCCTTGATAAGCGTTTTGAATTAAATAAGCTAGATCCTACCTTATATACCAAAGTAAATGACTTAAAAGATGGAGAAGTTTCATTGGTGTTTAATGATCCTAGCCGTACGGGAAAGACGCGTTTTAAAATCTTAACCGTAAAAAATAGACTAGAAGAGCACAAAGCAGACTATTCTAAAGATTATATAAAGATCAAAGATTTAGCACTTAGAGAGAAGCAAATCAAAACGATCTCAGAGTGGCAAAAAGAAAAAATAGCAGAGACCTACATAAAAGTGAACGGTGATAACCGTAACTGTGAATATGCAAGTAACTGGTTGAAAAATTAAAAAATATGTCAGACGTAGCTGCTATACATCAATTAGTAGAAAAACATAAACAACTCAAAGCCGAAATTGCCAAAGTAATTGTAGGACAAGAAAGAGTTATAGATGAAATTCTTTTATCTATTTTTTCTGGAGGTCATGCTCTGTTAATAGGTGTTCCAGGTCTTGCAAAAACATTAATGGTCAACACCATTTCTACTGCATTAGGATTGGATTTTAAACGCATTCAGTTTACGCCAGATTTAATGCCGAGTGATATTCTAGGATCAGAGATTCTTGATGAATCCCGTCAGTTTAAGTTTATAAAAGGACCTGTATTTTCGAATATCATCCTAGCCGACGAGATTAACCGTACACCTCCTAAAACGCAAGCAGCGTTACTAGAGGCAATGCAAGAACGTATTGTGACGGTGGCAGGAAAAAGATATCCGCTTAGCTTGCCTTACTTTGTATTAGCAACGCAAAACCCAATTGAGCAAGAAGGAACGTATCCTTTGCCAGAGGCACAATTGGATCGTTTTATGTTTGCAATTAATCTAGATTATCCTTCTTTCCAAGAAGAGGTAGATGTGGTAAAAGCCACTACATCAGATAACAAGCCTACGGTGAATTCGCTTTTTTCAGATCAGGAGATCATTGATTTTCAGCAGTTAATTCGTCGTATTCCTGTCGCAGATAATGTGATAGAGTATGCCGTACAATTGGTGAGTAAAACAAGACCTAAAACGAAGGCTGCTACTCAAATCATTAATGATTATGTAGATTGGGGTGCTGGTCCAAGAGCTTCTCAAAACCTAATATTAGCCGCCAAAACCCATGCTGCTGTCAACGGAAAGTTTTCTCCAGATATGGAGGATGTACAAGCGGTGGCCACTGGAATTTTACGTCATAGACTGATCAAAAATTACAAAGCAGAAGCAGAAGGACTCAGCATCGAAGATATTATCAAAAGCCTCTTTTAAGTAGGTTTTTTTCTTAAGTTTTAGTGTATATGAGTACGCTTTCGCGAAAGCGTATACTACCACACCACCCTAATATGCCTTGAAATTGTAGAATCTATAATTTCAAGGCCTTTTTTTTATGATTTCCCTATAATTTCAGCAAATTTATTTACATATCAATTTCGAGTATTTTAAGTCGTTAATCGTTGCCGTGGCTATTGTCTTTGTCACTACGTTTTTGTAATTTCGCTAGATTGAAAAAAAAGTACTGGTAGCCTGTACTACCAAATAAAACAATCTTAATAAACCAAAAAGCACATGGCATTTGATATAGAAATGATCAAAGGAGTTTACGCAAAGATGGCAGAGCGTGTTGATACTGCTCGTGATCTTGTAGGAAAACCATTAACACTTTCTGAAAAGATTTTATATTCTCATTTATGGGAAGGAACCCCTACAAAAGCCTTTGAGAGAGGGAAACATTATGTAGACTTTGCTCCAGATAGAATCGCTTGTCAAGATGCTACTGCACAAATGGCTTTATTACAGTTTATGCAGGCAGGTAAAGATAAAGTAGCTGTCCCAACGACGGTACATTGTGATCACTTGATCCAAGCAAAAGAAGGGGCTGCAAAAGATTTAAAACACGCTAATGATGTAAGTAGTGAGGTATTTAATTTCTTAGAGTCTGTATCTAATAAATATGGTATCGGATTTTGGAAACCAGGCGCAGGTATTATCCACCAAGTAGTGTTAGAAAACTATGCATTTCCAGGCGGAATGATGATCGGAACCGATTCACATACTGTAAATGCAGGTGGTTTAGGGATGGTTGCGATTGGTGTTGGTGGTGCCGATGCTGTAGATGTCATGGCAGGGATGGCTTGGGAACTTAAATTCCCAAAACTTATTGGTGTTAAATTGACGGGAAAATTAAGTGGATGGACAGCGCCAAAAGATGTGATCCTTAAAGTAGCAGAGATTCTTACCGTAAAAGGAGGAACAGGGGCTATAGTTGAATATTTTGGTCCTGGTGCTACGGCAATGTCGTGTACAGGAAAAGGAACGATCTGTAACATGGGAGCAGAAATAGGAGCGACTACCTCTACGTTTGGCTATGACGAATCGATGGAGCGTTACTTAAGAGCGACCGATAGAGAAGATGTAGCCGATGCTGCTAATAAAGTAAAAGAATATCTTACAGCCGATGCCGAAGTATATGCAAATCCTGAGCAGTATTTTGATCAGGTGATAGAAATTAATCTTTCTGAGCTAGGCCCGTTATTAAATGGACCTTTCACACCAGATTTATCGACTACCGTAGGTACAGAAATGACAGAAAAGGCGACTGCTAATGATTGGCCTTTACAAGTAGAATGGGGATTAATTGGATCTTGTACCAACTCCTCTTACGAAGATTTATCCCGCGCCTCTTCTATTGCACAACAAGCATTAGATAAAGGCTTAAAGATGAAGTCTGAGTTAGGAATCAACCCAGGTTCTGAGCAAGTCCGTTACACCGCAGAGCGTGACGGCATTCTTGGTATTTTTGAAAACTTAGATGCTAAGATTTTTACCAATGCTTGTGGACCTTGTATCGGACAATGGGCACGTTATAGTGATCCTAAAAATGCACCTAAAAACAGTATTGTACATTCTTTTAATAGAAACTTTGCAAAACGTGCCGATGGAAATCCAAATACACATGCCTTTGTAGCATCACCAGAAATCACGGCAGCGATCGCAATTGCCGGTCGTTTAGACTTCAATCCGCTTACAGATTCATTAATTAATGAAGATGGGCAGGAAGTAATGTTTGATGAGCCTACAGGATGGGAATTACCTCCAAAAGGATTTGAAGTAAAAGATAATGGATACCTGGCGCCAGAAGAAGATGGAAGTCACATTAAAGTAGTTGTTAATGAAGACTCAGAACGTTTACAATTATTAACTCCATTTACCCCATTAGGAAGAACAATTACAGGAGCTAAATTGCTGATAAAAGCATTTGGTAAATGTACTACCGATCATATTTCGATGGCGGGGCCTTGGTTACGTTTTAGAGGACATCTAGATAATATTGCAAACAACACCTTAATAGGAGCAGTAAATGCTTTTAATAAAAAGACCAACTTTGTTAAAAATCAACTAACAGGGGAGTACGGTGGTGTACCAGCAACGCAACGTGAATACAAAGCTGCAGGGATTAAAACAGTAGTTGTGGGAGATCATAACTATGGTGAAGGATCCTCTCGTGAGCATGCAGCGATGCAACCACGCCACTTAGGTGTAGCCGCTGTGATTGTAAAAAGCTTTGCCCGTATCCATGAGACCAATCTTAAAAAACAAGGAATGCTCGGATTAACGTTTGCAAATGAAGCTGATTATGATCTTATTCAAGAAGATGATACTTTTAACTTCTTAGACTTAAATGAGTTTGCTCCAGATAAGCAATTAACAATCGAAATCGTTCATGCTGATGGAAGTAAAGATGTGATCAAAGTAAATCATACCTATAACCAACCTCAAATAGATTGGTATAATGAAGGAAGTGCGCTTAACCTTATCAAAAAGGAAAACGCAGCATAGGCTTCAGATATAATAATTACAAAAGAGCTATCCGAAAGGATGGCTCTTTTTTTGTAAGAAGTCGGTGGTGAAGCCGACTATATTTATTGGTTTTCTGTGTATTAAGTGGAATTCCTATCTTGTTATTATACTTATAATCATGAAAAAGATCAAGCTTAAAAATATCATATACATCATACTGATTGCGCTCTTTATTATTCCGCAGACAAGGACGCCAATTCAAGTAGCAATTAATAAGTTGAAAGTATATCTTTTTTCTCCTTCCGCTTTCGCGAAAGCAGACCAAACCCAACTCCCACCTTTTACCTATCAGCTTCGTACCATAGACGGGTTTGCTCATACTGCCGAAATAGGGCAGGGGAAGGTCACCTTTATCAGTTATTGGGCAACATGGTGTCCTCCATGCATTGCCGAATTACCGAGTATTGAAAAACTCTATAAAGATTACGGAGATAAAATAGATTTTGTTCTCATCACGCAAGAAGAACCTGATAAAGTAAAACGATTTTTAGAACGGAAAGAACTAAGTATTCCGGCTGTTTTCCCACAGATGGAAACACCTGAATTGCTGTATGAGTCCACTATTCCTACAAATTATATCATTGATGCATCAGGAAAAATCATAATCAAAGAAAAAGGTCCTGCCGATTGGAATAGCGCTGAAGTACGAGAGACGTTGGATGGTCTTCTTAGTGAAACGGCACATTAATTACTCTTCCGATGGGACAATATCTGTAATTGTATTGGTAACATCTATCGTATAAAACACTGTGACCGTTTTTCCGTTTGCTTTGACCATTTCATCATCAATAAACACTTCAAAATCTAGGTTTTTACCGTCGTTTCCAGCAATAGAAATGTAACTAGGTAAGTCTCCAGCAGTGACCGAGCCTGCACCTTTCAATGTTCCTGTGATTTGATCCCAATCAGAACTATAGTCAGGGGCATATTCACCAAAAACAGATACATCATTCATCTGAAGGTCTTGCAGGTTATTTTGCAACTCTGATGTATAATAGATGGTAGCATATTTTCCTTGGAGTTTGTTGAGTGCTTCTACATCTAGCGGTATTTCCTCAATGTTTAGGCCTAGGTTTATTTTGGCTCTACTTCCTATAAAATTTACCGTGACGTTATAGAAGGGATAGGCCTCATCTTCTATGTTTTCTATAAGACCGTATTCTTGGAGGATATCTTCGTCTGTATAGAACTCATCTTCTAGCTGTACCCATTTTCGTTCAAAATAGAGGGTAACTTTTTTACCTAGGCTATCGGTAGCGGTAGCTTCTATAAAATCTTCATCATGTGCATGATATTTAATGCGAATTGGGTGGTAGCTATCTAATTCATAATAAGCGCCTAAAGGTAGTTTAAAAGGGTTTTTTTCGATATCATTGGTGAAAACAGATAGTAGAAATAAGCGTTCTGATAGCGTATCAGGTTGCGCATAGCCAAAAATTCTATGGTCTTTACGCATATTAGCATTCAGATATAGCATGCTATCTTGGATATATGCCTTTGTAATCAAATCTCCAGCGGTACGTATGCTTTTTGCATGGTCTAGATCTATACTGTCTAAAACAGCGATTTGGCGGCTTTCTTTTTCATCTGTAATAGAGGTGTCTTTTTTACACGAAGCAAATGCTAAGAGTAAAAGAAGAGGCAAGATAGAGATCACTTTTTTCATGGGGACAAATTTACATAACAACACTTATTGCCGGTAGGTTAAGAATCTACATCAAAACTAGGTATTATTTATGGAATATGGGAGAAAATTTTCCTGGGAAGGGTGAGGAAAGTTTTTATTGCAAGTAAAGAACGAGCAGTATATTCATGAAATATAAGTATTAACTTTTAGGGATTATAAGCTATTCTTGATCGCTTTCTTGTTTCTTCCTTCCAATAAAAAAATGATGGTGTTATTTGGTCTATTTTACAATAGCTTCTAAGTAGGGTGTGACTATTATTTTTTATGAATTTTAAACGATTTAATAATCGGTTTTTTTGAGGAAATCAGGGTTTAATTTCGAAAAAACGATATTTAATTAAATACAAAAACGGTTTGGGTCTAAACCCAAACCGTTACTACAACTAAATATTTTTATAGATTTTTTTATTTTATTACAACATCATCCAATGAGTGGAGCGTATAACTTAAACTTTAGGCTTGTTTTATGAATTGTGCATCAATTACTAATTTTACTTTGTCCGAAACAACGATACTTCCAGTTTCTGTGACTGCATTCCAAGTTAAATTAAAATCTTTTCTGCTGATTTCTCCGTTTATTTCAAAACCTGCTTTAGTTTGCCCATAGGGGTCTACAGCTATCCCATTTAAATTAACATCTAATTCTACATGTTTAGTAACATCTTTTATGGTTAAATCCCCGATTAATTTTTTTCCATCAAAAGATTTCGACACAAATTTCATTTCTGGAAATTTCTCTGAATTGAAAAAATCATCAGATTTGAGATGTGTATCTCTATCTTTATTTTTTGTATTAATAGAATCTATTTTTGCATTAAAGGTTACAGAAGCATTATTAAAGCTTTCATCATTTGTAGTAATAGTTGCATCAAAATTTTCAAAGTGACCTGTTACTGTAGAGATCATCATGTGTTTAACTTTGAAAGAAATTTCAGAATGAGTGTTATCTATTTTCCAATTCATTGTACTATTTTTTATGGATTAATAATTTATTTAGTACAAAGTAACTTAGAAAATAAAAGTTGTGCATTGATGTATGATAAGAAATCAGTGCTTAAAATTTTCACGAATCAATTCCTTACGAACTCGACTAAGGCTTTCAGGAGTAATTCCTAAGTAGGAGGCAATCATAGTTTGTGGAACTCTATTTACAATATCAGGATACATTTTTATGAATTCTAAATATCTATCTTTTGCAACTGCACTTAATAATAGCTTAATTCTTTTTTTTAGATGGCGAATATGGTTGTGAAGTAATCTATTATTGAAGTCAGTAAATTTTGGAAATTTTTTTGAAAGTATCTGAAAAAAGTGTTCGTCCAATAGAATGACTTGGCTATTTTCCATAGCTTGAATAACATATGCTGACGGTTGATTAAAATACACACTTTCTCTGTCTGTAACGATCCAACCTTCTGGGGCAAAAGATAAGATATGTTCTTTTCCTTTTTCATCAATTGAGTATTGTCGTAAAAGTCCTTTTTCAACAAAAAAGGAGTGCTTACAGTTTTCGTCTTTTCTTAGTAAGAACTCCTCTTTTTTAACTGTCTTCACCATACAACTCTCAATCATAGATGAAATTTCATTTTCATCAATTTCTAAGGTTGAAGTTAAAAATGTATTAAAATTCAAATAGTTCATTTGCAGTTTTGATGATTTTTAGTGATTGCCATTGGAGTGTTTAAGTGTGATTTTATTTCTTTAACGTCTCGTTAATGATTTTTATAGAGTTCTCTGTTCTTTAGAACTCTTATTTAGATAACTTCCAACAAAGCAAGCAAGACCAATAATTCCTGTCCTTTTTTAGTATTTTATTTTAAATGAGTATTGAAAAATGCAAGGGTGCGTTCCCATGATAGCTTTGCAGCTTCTTTATCATAACGGGGTGTTGTATTATTATGAAAACCGTGATTTACCTTAGGATAGATATAGGCTGTATACTCAATATTATTTTCTTTTAGGACTTCTTCAAATGCGGGCAGACCTGCATTTACACGCGTATCTAGCTCTCCATATTGAAGTAATAAAGGCGCTTTTATTTTTTTAGCATCTTCCGCTTCTGGTTGTCTGCCATAATACGGTACTGCAGCTCCTAAATCGGGTAGGCGTACGGCCATCATGTTGGAAATCCAGCCACCAAAACAGAAACCGACGACACCTACTTTTCCAGTACAATTCTCATGAGACTTTAGAAAATGGTACGCAGCTATAAAATCTTCAAGCATTTCATTTCGGTCGCGTTTTTTTTGCATTGTTCTACCATCATCGTCATTTCCTGGATACCCACCCAATGGGGACAAAGCATCTGGAGCCAGACTAATAAAACCTGCTTTTGCAGTGCGTCTTCCGACATCTTCGATATATGGGTTCAATCCTCTGTTTTCATGAACGACAATAACTCCAGGAAGTTTTTTCGCCTCTTTAGGTTTTGACAACAACCCTTTTATGGTGCCTCCGCCTTTGGGAGATTCATAATGAATGTACTCTGAATCTAAGGTGGGATCATCAGGTTTTACCAATAACGAATCGATATAGTTGGGTGACATAAAACTGAGTAAGGATGATACGGTGATACCTCCTACAGCATATATACCCAGTTTTTCTGCAAATTGTCTTCTATTAAGTTTGTTGTGTGCATAATCATCATATAAGTCAAATACTTCCTGATGGATGTCTTCTTTTTTTAGTTCTTCCATAACAAATCAATGGCTTTAGTAAATTAGTGAATTAGTGAATAGAAAGTTACGTATTTAAAATCAGCTATTCCTTTTCTTTTTTCTTACCCAAAGAGACCTCATATTCATCTATGGTGCCTTTGACCTTTAGATTGAGATACTTTATTTTTTTAGTAGGATCAACTTCTACAATCTCCTCTTCTTGTTCTTTGCTAATAAGCGTATCTTTTTTGGATCCAAATAATTTTTGCCAAGCTGCTTTTCTAGCCGTTTTCCAAGGAATACGTAAGTAATAATCGATATTTTGATTTTGATCATGTGTGCCAGATAATTCCATATGTCCCAACGTAGATTCTATCCTCATAGCTGGTATATTAATCTTCCCTTTTTGTATCACTAAGCTATTTTGTAAGGTGTCAAACAGAATGTTTTTCAAGTTCTTATCTCCCATATAATCTGAAAGCGCCAGCATTGGGTCGTAATTTTTTAATCGTCCATTTAGTACTTTTACGTCCATTTCTATCGTAGATTGGTCCAAATCTGGCACCATGTCTGGATATACTCTAATCTTCCCTTTAATTCTAGAGGTGAGCTTCCCTTGTAAATTTTCTGAAACGAGATGATCTTGCCCAAAATTCTCGAATTTGAATAGCAATTTATCCAAATCAACATTAGTCATCACTAAATCTGGCTGCATATAGATATGTTTTGGATCGCTTCCATTAAAATAGCCACTTAACTGAATAGCTCCTCCTGCCGCATCCATCGCTAACGTATCAATATAAATATAGTGGTTGGGGGTTGTTCGTATAGCGGCTTTGATATTTTGAAGATCTAGTCTATGGTACATAAAGTGATCAATGTCTACCTTAAATTGCATGTCTGTAAACGGCAACTCATAGAGATTGAAGGCCTCTGCATGTTCTTGTACATCTGCCGTTGTAGAGCTCACAATATCTGTTGTTTTTGGTGGATGTATATCGAAATTAAAAAGGGCATCAAAGTCGATATAGTTTGCTCTTAACTCAAGGTAGTTATCTCTTTTCTTTATTAGCGGATCTTTGCCTAGATAATAGTTGAGATCAACATTAAAATTGGTAGTTCCTATTTCTCCATGAAAGTCTTTTATGACCACGTGTTCTTCTTCATAATGTATATTTCCTCTAAAATTATCAAAGCGAAGCGGATGCATTTTCATTTTTGTATCTAGCTTGTCTAATGCCAGATCAATGGAATGCAGGGTAGAATCTTTGTAATGCATACTTGAAGTGAAATGCAATGTCAAATCATCAAAAGCTTCATGTCGGTACTCTTCAGGGACATAATTTTCTCCTTGATACGAAAAGATATCTTCTAGCTTTAACTTTTTAGAAGTAAGATTCATATCTACATTTACATCGCCATTAAGTTCGGGTTGCATCCAAAAAGCATATTGATATATGAGCCCGTCCAAATGAAAGTCACTATCATCTATATACCCCGTAAAATCTATGACTTCTAAGTTTTCGTCATCTATAAATACATCTGCTCGAAAATCATGGAGTTGATGCGGATAATGCTTCAAGTCGGCATAGAGGCTATCGATAAAAAATTCGCCTTTCGGCAGATATGTTGATTCTGTAAAATCTTTCGCGGAAGCTTTAAAAGAAAGCCCCATACGTAGGTCTTTGATTTGTTCATCAAACCCGGTTTGGGTGGAGTCCTGTGTTGAAAAATGGGTGATTTCGGCAATATCTAAATACTTGGAGGTAATGTCTAAATGGGCTTCTACAGGGATGTTGGTATGATGTACCATAGCGGGTAAGTCCGATAGAAAACCACTGATGGATAGATCTGAATTCCCCATTAATAGCTCAAACTGGTTCAGGGTGGCTTCTTTGCCATTCATGACTAGGTTGACATTCAAATCGTGTATGGGAGCAGGAAATTCTTTAGCGTCTAAACGCAAATCTTTTACGATTAACTCTGTAAAGTAGGCTTGGTTGAGCTTTTCTAATGCCTTTTCAGGCTTGTCAAGATCAATAATATCGTGAAAATTCATTTTCAACGAAACTTGTCCAGAGGCATTTTGTACTTGCTCTAGTTCAAAAAAATCAGTAATAAAATCAAGGTTGAAATTTGAGTTAAGTTGCATATCCACTTCTGGGGCATCAAAATTCTTGACAAAAATCGAACCTTCAAATTCTCCTCTTTCCAAAGACGCTGTCATATCGGTGAGTGAGAATTCCATGGTGCTTGCGTCCCTGTTTTCTCCATTGGTAAAATGGCCTTTGAAACCTAGCTGATCTATTTTTTTATCTCTTTTTGTATTTTCTAAAAAGGCCTCGTTAGCTCCAAAATCAGCATAGAAAAAAGGGCGATTCCCTTTGTTAGAAGCTCCTTTGATACTCGCATTAAAATAGATTTCTCCTGCATTTTTGTATTTATCCAATAGAGGTATAATATCTGCTGGCGCAAAGGCGATAAACATATCAAAATTGTTCTTCCTTCCTTTTATGGCAAGGTCAAGATCTACATCATTCTTTGTGTCTATAGAGCCTTCTAACTCAAAATCGCCATTTTCCATGCTGATACCAGACGGTTGGATCTCAAGAATTCCCGTGTATTCATTAAATACGAGGTCTGTATGAACTTCAAAATGTTTTTTACGGATAAAAGTGGTATCGTTATCTTTTATTACGTTTAACTCAAAATAAGTATCTATGTGCCCTGCAATGAGGCTATCTTTTCTACTAAATCCACCTGTACCCGCAATAATGAATTTTTCGACATCTGTATTGGTTGCTTCATCTAAGGTGTGAACATCTAGATTTTTGAATTTTATTTTTTTAAGATGAATATTGGTGGCAGGTGTTTCTGTTTCAGAAGTGCTCGCTAAGGAGTTTTGAATATTGGTCGTATTATTCTCATGTATAATAATATTAAAAACGCCTTCTTCAACGACTAGCGATTGAATATCATAGTTTTTATTTATAATATCCCACAGGTTAAAACCTATGTATAGATCTTTTACATCTATGATGATGGGCGCATTGTCTTCTTTTGTCTCAAAAATTTGCACATCATCTACTTTTATAGAGATGTATGGAAAGTTGCCAAAAAGGGAGACATCACTTTCACCAACACTTATACGGCCTTTGTGTTCTTTGTTTAGTTTTGCGACCTCTTCTTTGATAATCTCAGATTGGTTGCTCTGAATATAGAGCACAAGGGCTCCTATGAGTATCAAGGGAACTATGATGAGTAGGAATAAAATTCGTTTCCAGAATTTTTTAATCTTCAAACTAGCTGTCTTTTATGTTAGAAATGATGTTTGACTTTAAAAGTAACGAATTCGTTTGGAAAAATCTTAGTTTAAAGTATGAATTGGTTTTTGGAAGCTACTTTTATGTATAAATGGAATGTTTCTGAAAAATGAGTCTGCTACTTTGACTACGCTCAGCACAGGTTTCGCGAAAGCAGTTAAAACAGCACTTAAATTCACTCGTAAATATAAAAAGAAGTGGAAAGAAAGGGTTTTATTCAGGAAAGGTTAATGCTATGATAATCAAATTTATATAAAAATATAAACAGTTTAAAAACGAGCAATCCATTGGATGCCTAGTAGACTTGCCCTGAGGATTATTTACCTAGATGTTGTAAGACTACTTTTGATAGTTTTTTTGCTATGATATAAAAGTTTTTATCAGGATTGTGGAGGTTTGTAAGAGTTACTCGTGTTAGCTATTAGCAATTTTTCTTTTAAGTAAGATTCTACTCCAAATTCCAATTTTTAAATTAGTAATAATATTATATATCAGTTTATCTCTTTCTTTTTTCCGTTTTTTTCGTTTTTTCTTATCCATTACTGGAAGATATACTTTGTCAAAATCTATTTTATCGGTTAATTGAATAGCATTTCTAACTCTTGGATAATTATAAAGTAGATTATTTGCATTTTCCTCAACTTTCAAATAACCAAGTACGCGGCTTTTTACAAACTCACCATTCTTATTGTAAAAAGGAAGAAAACCAATCATACCATCAATCCATTCGATCATAACTTCTATTGGTAAGTAATTATTTTCAAAGTAGAAAAACTCTTCATTTACAAGCTCTATATATTCCAATGCGATTTCATCTTCTATTTCACTATTTAGAGTCAGAAAATCTTTGTATGATTTTGTACACTTGTCCATTGTGCTAAAGTGCATTTGTTTCTTTGAAAATGCATAACTAATCCATAAGCCAATTAGAGAAAGACTAGTTACTATCAATGCAATTAATTCTATTAAATCTTTGTATGTGTTTATTCCAATTTCCATTTTTTACTTCTAGCTAACTAGTATATATCTCACATTCATGATATTTTCGTTAATTATATTTAACTACAAAACTAGTCTATATGTATTAAAATAAGAATGGGTAATATTTTGTTTATACGTTACTTTTCAACAACATACATTAAGTGGGGTTTTATATTATAATCTTTACTAAATATAGCTAATGAAAAATGATACTCCAGTACGAGTTTTCATACTGGTTCGCTAGCTTATTGTTAAGAACGTTTTCGCGAAAGCATTTAAATTCACTGTCTAAAAGCTGCAAAGTAACCTGGCAATAGAGCCTTTGGTTATATTTTTATAAAATCACTTTTGATAAATGATTTTACTTTGATATGAGCGTTTTAAAATTAGACCTCAATACGTTTATGGAAAGAAGGCTTTGTATGGCAAAATTGCGTAGCCGACACGGGATATAGCAGTGGGGAGAACTATGCTTTTTTAGAAGGAATGGGCTTAACGAGTTTTATACCCCCTCACGGCACATATAAAGGCGGTCCTGATGGTTTTGTGTATGATGAAGAGCAAGACCATTATGTGTGTCCTCAAGGTAAGGTTATTCCGTTTAAGAAGGTGTTTGTAGAGAAGAAGAACCAGACGAAGAAGAAGGAATACCGAGGATCAAAGCGATTATGCATCGACTGTCCGATCCGAAGTGCATGTTTAGGCAAGAGTGCACAGGAAAAGAAATTTACAGTCACGTATTACCGAGAGGAATATGAACGCAACATCGCTAGAATGAAAAGCCCCCAAGGGCGTTATATGAAAGGCAAACGACAGAGTACAGTAGAGCCTGTCTTTGGAACATTAACTCAATTTATGGGACTCAGGAAGATCCATACGATAGGACTTCAACAGGCAAACAAGGTGATGCACTTATCTGCCATAGCGTATAATCTGAAGAAATACCTCAAATTCACTCATAAAAAGGTGAAAAGTGGGGTAGGAATCTCAAAGTTTACTGTTTTTGCAAAAACGCTTTTTTTTGGATCAAAAGGAGGTGTTATACGCTCCTTAAAAATTCACTTTTAGGATGTAGGATAGAAAATAAAGTCCCCTTAAAACGTCTTATAGGCACTTGCTTTTTAGAAAATTATAGGGTTGTGCAACGGTTACCACTGTTATGCGATGTACTTTTCAAATGATATTTCTGGTTAAATGCTTTATTTGATATTTATTCAGACTGTTTTGTAATGATTCAAAATCAAAATAGATTTCGTTAGAATTTGAAAATCCTTGACAAATAGTAAAACTTGGTGGAAAAATTCCAAGCTCTTTGTAAGCGATAAATTTATGATGTCCGTCAAGTAAAAAGAGTGCAGAATCCCATTCTACATACTCATTGATTTTATTAGGAGTTAGTTTGTCTTCGATATACGATTTGTAAATTGTAATAATAAATGGACGCTTTCCTTGAATTATCTCATTCTTATAAAATTCAATTCGTTCTTTATTTATAGAACTTTCTAGTTGTGTAGCTATAATGAAAAAATTGCTTACATCTTCAAAATACCATTGAGAAGTGAAAAGTAAGATGTCATTTTCATTTTCATTTGTGAAAGTTTTCTCAGTAATAGCAGTTTTAGGGAATACTAAATGTTCATTATGTATATTTCTTGCTATATTTTTTGAATAATTAAGAAAGTATAAACCATTTTCTAAAAGATTAAAAAGAGGTTTAAAATCGGCAAACAGATTTTGTTTATTCTCTGAATAGTCTTTATAAACATGAGCATTCAAATCATTTGTTAAGCTTATAAATTTGTCATCTTTCATTCCTAACATTGTGCAATACCTTCCCATAGAACCTCTGCAATCGTTCCAGTCCATAGTTATGGGTTTGTCAACTTCTAGATAAGAACCAATTTCCGTAAGTCCAATTTTTATTGTATTGTTACTATTTTTATTTATTATCCACATTTTTGATTGTATATCGCATAACAATACTATAATAGTAATTGCTATTATATTCTAAGTATATTTTTACCTATAAATTTACTCTAAAATATAATAAAACAGGGTAACCTATTGTGTATAAGCTTCTTTTTGATAGTATTCTATAATTTTATCCAATTATAAATGACTACACATATTTACAACCATTTTTGTAATTGGAACTAAATCTGCTAATTTAAAATCAAACGTTGACACGGGTTTCCGTAAAAGCTCATTTTAATTTGTTGGGATCATTTTCGCGAAAGCGGACAAAAAATATTCAACATATAAAGCATATTCTTCATAGCAAGTAATAACAAGTTTGTATCAAAAATCTTAATTGAGGTAAAAAACGAACTAATTTTCACCTTATTGTTAGTAAGTTTTTATACTATTATTCCATGACTAATCCGTAATCATAGGCAATCGTATGTATGATGGATACATAGAAGAGTGATGAACGTTATTCTGAGCGACAACCCCTTCTTTTTCATCATAGTTATTGCCTCCTGTATTCAAATTACGTGCAAAACGCGGGAAATTACTACTAGAGATTTCAATACGGATACGATGTCCTTTTTTAAAGTAGTTACTCGTCGACATGGGGGTTAATGCTACTTTGTAAACTTCTCCTTTTTCCATGAACACTTCTTTGTCATAGCCCTCACGGTATCGTACGCGTTGTATGGTTTCATCTAGGTTATAAGCCGTCCCATCAGGATACACATCGATGAGTTTGATAGTGAAGTCGGTGTCTTTTACATCTGACGACACATATAAGACTGACTCAATAAAACCAGAAACTTCAACACCTTCGTCCAAGACATCTGAAGTATACACCAAAATATCATTTCTCGTTTCCATCTGCTGTTGATCATACGCACCTCCTTGAATTGCATTTCCTGTACAACACACATTTCCTCCGTAGGATGGCACGGGTCGCATAGGATCGTAGGTAAAGCTATCTATTGCATCAGTCGTTGTTTTGGATGTGGTTAATTTTCCATCTCCAAAAAGGCTATTCGCATTTCCATTACTATTAAGATAATAGGTAGTTAATGTTGCATTTTCTGGAGGCCAAGTTTCTGAGGCTTGCCATGTATTACTTCCCATGGTGTAATATTGTACCCTAGGTGTGTTCTTTTTAAAATCAGTTTGTTCTCCTTTCAGCCACCAATCAAACCAGCTATAAATTTGCTCATCGTAATTGAGTCTAGCATCACCCACACTGCGTTCACCCACAATGGTGTTTTGTGTGGCTCGTGTATAGCCACAATGCAAGGTTGGAGCAATGACTAAATATTGATTATCTCTAATGGTTTTATCCTTCGCATTATTACGAACATGATTAAACAAAGCTAGGTTTGGCGTTATGGAGACATCATACCAAGAAGCAAACCAAAAACTAGGTACTCCGATTTCCATATCATCGTGATAAATTCCTCCCTCAAACCATGCTGGATCATTTGGTTTACGACGGATCATTTTATCAAAAATCTCATTTTTACCGTGTATGTTTTTTAGAATATCCTGAATGGGCAAATGCTGTAGTGCCTCCGACATATCTACGGGTGGATTTTCAGGCGCTAGATCGTAAAATCTAGAAATCCGAATCAAATCTTCTTGTGTAGCTCCAGCTGGAATACGTGGTTTAAACTTATCATGTTCTACACCGTATAACCAAGAGAAGAATAGCATTTGTTCAGCGCCGCCGCGATACCAATTCCCTTGCTCGTTAATGGAACCGATTCTACCGACACCCGCGCCATACCCTTGAGGTACCATAGCGGCATGTGAAGGATGATCTAAAGCGGCTACTGCCATTTGCCATTCGGCGGTAGAAGAACATCCTAGAGTTCCTATTTTTCCATTGGACCAAGATTGATTTTTCATCCACGTAAAGGCATCATACCCATCGGTTAACGGAACCCCTAGAATATCCCATTCCCCTTCAGAAAAATAGCGCCCTCGTTCATTTTGAACAACATAGGCATATCCTCTTTTAACAGCTTCTAAGGCTCTTTCTGCTGTTCTGGTTTTTTCTTCTCCATCTCCCCAAGAATTAAAATTATAGGGCGTACGCGAAAAGATAATCGGCACTTTTTTATCCGTTTTCGGACGGTAAATATCCGTTGCTAAGCGAATACCATCTCGCATCGGCATCATTACTTTTTGATCAACAATCGCAATTTCCTCAAGTTCTTGAAGCACATTGTCTTGTGCCTGGAGAGTATAAATAGCGACTAGGAAATAAATGAGTACAAACGAAACGATGGGTGTATAAATTTTCAATGTTTTTAAATGTTTGGTCATGAGTATTTTGGTTTTCAGTAAGTTGACTTTTGTAATCCTTCTAAAAGTGCAACCTCCCTTTGTGCTAGCTCATTATGAAGATGACTATTTTTATAGTATGCGTTGGATGGTTACGTACGTAATTTAGTAAATAAAAACGGAATAGGGAATGGAGGCTTACATGTATGATGTAGATATTTTTTATCTAAGTCCGCTTATGCGAAAGCAATAACAGTGGCATTCAAATTCATAGCGGTACATTCATAAAAAGGTGAAAAGTGGGGTAGGAATCTCAACGTTTACTGTTTTTGCAAAAACGCTTTTTTTTGGATCAAAAGGAGGTGTTGTACGCTCCTTAAAAATTCACTTTTAGGATGTAGGATAGAAAATAAAGTCCCCTTAAAACGTCTTATAGGCACTTGCTTTTTAGAAAATTATAGGGTTGTGCAACGGTTACCGGTGTTGGCAATAGTATTTTAATTATATTCAGCACGTTTTAGCGTTTCAATTTTTGGTAATTCCGTGATGTCCGATTCTCCGTCTATTGAGTAAAATTCCAATTCAGTCGGCATTTGGTCAGTTCCGAACAGAGAAATTCCAATTAATTCTCCGTTTTGCCCTTTTCCTGCGTAATCAATTATTAAATTTCCTTTTTGAATTTCCGAGTCAAATGTTTTTCCAAACATTACAGTCGGACATTTTCCGCAACCACATCTCGCAATAACTTTCAGATTTCCGATTAAATTCGTCCATTCCGATTTTTCTTTTCCAAACAGATAAGTCAGAAATTCAATTTCAGATTTTGTCAATTCTCTTTTATCTGGAATGCTATATTTCATTAATAAAATTCTTCGTTTTTTACGTTCCGCTGATATTATTGCCAACGTCCCCGTATAAACCCCGTGCGAACGAGTTGACTGGCTTATACGTTCAGCCGTTACCATTTTTAATTAATTTCTTTCCTCAAACCCTGCTACGGTGAGCTTGGGGTTTATGCGTTGTGTGTGCCCAGCATGGGCATCTTTTATTTATCGAAAGATAAATAATTCATTTAGAGGGTGCAAGTCCCTTATGGGCAGGGGTAACGCCTTGAACCATTAGTAAGCTGCAAGGTTGCTAGTTGTGAAACTAGGACTGAAGGAAGCAGGACTACAAAACTCGGTACTGACGAACAGGAACTGTATACGAGGCTATGAGGTTGGATAAGTAGGCACATCACTGCGAAGTCCTAAACACTTTTTTTTAAAGTGATAACCAAAATAGTAGATACAGCAGGAATCGAGTGAAAGAAGATGCTCTTACCTGGGGAGATCTCCATAATCACGAGTTGGTTTGTGGAGAAGTCAGCAGAGGTCATAGTACTCACGAGAAACGAGTTGCAGTAGATCTGCATAGGTCTCACAAATGAGGAAGGACTGAAAGTAATCCTTTCTGAAATGCCGAATGGAGCATTTGTTTTCGTTATTGGGTGATCGATTCCCTAGAAAATGTGTAGCCATTTGATAAATTAGGAAATAGTTTCGATTGGTGTAAAGAGCGATTGAAAAGATGGATTGCTAACCGCCGTATACGAGACCCGTACGTACGGTGGTGTGAGAGGCGCACTGGCGATCAATTGATCGTCAGCCGTCTACTCGATTGTAAAACGTTTATTCATATTCAAAATTGGTTAAGATCCCTGGGGGTAACGGAACCTGTTTATTCTTGTAAACTCTGGACGTCATTGTTATCACCCTTGCGGTATCAATCTCGTTTCTAAAAAGATAATCCTTAAATTCATTGAATAACATTTCATTGAACAATTTATCAGCCTGTCCTAAGGTCAATGAAGACTCATAAATGAATTGTTTGGAGTTTAGTCGCTTAATTTTTATCGAGTCGATATCAAGAGGTAGGAACATAATACTATCCTTACTGATAGCCAAAAAGCGCTTTCTTATTTGATTTGGAATTTTTGAAAGGGAATCCAGCAACTTAACATTATAAGAGTACTCTTCTTCATTAGGTGTGTATTTATAAAATTCAAGTATGTTATTGCTATACCAAACCTGCTTTTGTTCTTCCAAAATTTGCTGCGATCTCTGATAATTGGATATGCCTTTGTAGCTTAGGAAGACAACCAAACTGATCGTAATTAACCAAAAAACTCGTTTTATGATCACTGATTTTTCAAATGTTTTACAACGTTGTTGTATAAGAAAAGTTGCGTGGTTTAAGCACTAAAGATAGCAAATAAATCACAGATAGAAAGTCCGCGAGGACTTTCGTAAATTGGCTTTTACCAGCAATTTTTTTTATACGGTGTGCCTGTTGCACAAGTCTTACTAAAAATACATAAAATTAGTAACTTGTTGTATGCAAGGATTTAAGATTTATCAGGAGAAATTATTTAATAGTTTTCAATTAAGTGATCGCGTTCCAGAAACTAATTTTTACAGGCGTTTAAAAGAGGTGCTTCACCTAGACTTTCTGTACGCTGCTACCGAGCAGTATTACGGTAGTAGTGGTCAAAAGAGTATTGACCCTGTTGTATTTTTTAAGTTTTGTTTAGTGGGTTATTTAGAGAATATCATTAGTGATCGAAAGCTGATTGATCATTATAGTATGCGCTTGGATATATTATATTTTTTAGGGTATGATATTGATGAGGCCTTGCCTTGGCATAGTACCATCAGTCGTACGCGGCAGTTATTTCCAGAAGCCGTATTTGAATCTGTCTTTATGCATGTTTTTCAAATGTGTATTTCCAAAGGCATGGTCAGTGGTCATACGCAATGTATAGATTCAGCCCCTGTGAAGGCCAATGCGAGTATGGATAGTTTGGAGCTGAAAGTACCTTCTCAAGACTTGGATGCTCATTTAGCTGCGATTCGTCATATAAGTGCTAGGGATAAAGAAGTTTTTCGCAAAGCGAAGCATAATAAAGCCACAGAAGAACAACAAACCATTACTGCCAACCAAAAGCAGTTAGACGGTATAACATCTCGACAAAAGAAATGGTCAAAAGACCAAGACCAACGCCCTGGTTCAGGAAACAAGGGGAGTCGTTATACCAGTAATAAGACCCATTATAGTCCCACAGATCCTGATGCTCGTATTAGTGTGAAACCTGGCAAGGCACGTAAGCTTAATTATTGTAGTCAGTTGAGTGTAGATACGGCACATCATGTAATTACTGATATTCAAGCCTATCATGCCGACGGGAAGGATAGTCAACAGCTAGAGGATATAACCAAACGTTTACAACGTCGTTTATGGAAAGAAGGCTTTGTATGGCAAAATTGCGTAGCCGACACGGGATATAGCAGTGGCGAGAACTATGCTTTTTTAGAAGGAATGTGCTTAACGAGTTTTATACCCCCTCACGGCACATATAAAGGCGGTCCTGATGGTTTTGTGTATGATGAGGCAAACGATCATTATGTGTGTCCACAGGGTAAGATCATTCCATTTAAAAAAGTATTTATAGAGAAGAAGAACCAGACGAAGAAGAAGGAATACCGAGGATCAAAGCGATTATGCATCGACTGTCCGATACGAAGTGCATGTTTAGGCAAGAGTGCACAGGAGAAGAAATTTACAGTCACGTATTACCGAGAGGAATATGAACGCAACATCGCTAGAATGAAAAGCCCCCAAGGGCGTTATATGAAAGGCAAACGACAGAGTACAGTAGAGCCTGTCTTTGGAACATTAACTCAATTTATGGGACTCAGGAAGATCCATACGATAGGACTTCAACAGGCAAACAAGGTGATGCACTTATCTGCCATAGCGTATAATCTGAAGAAATACCTCAAATTCACTCAAAAACGGGTAAAAAGTGGGGTAGGAATCTCAAAGTTTACTGTTTTTGCAAAAACGCTTTTTTTTGGATCAAAAGGAGGTGTTGTACGCTCCTTAAAAATTCACTTTTAGGATGTAGGATAGAAAATAAAGTCCCCTTAAAACGTCTTATAGGTACTTGCTTTTTAGAAAATTATAGGGTTGTGCAACGGTTACCGGTGTTGTGCGCAGTTTTTACCACGGAGTTTCAATAAATTGATTTGTCAGCAGTAAATTATTGATTCGTTTTCTTATCTTTTTTCTTAGTTTATTTGATGTTATTAATTCATATCCCCAGACTTTTTCCTTAATCCATTTTCCGCCAAATTTTTTAAATTCAGTCATTCTGCAAACAATACCATCTTTATATTCAAATACAGTTTCGTATTCTTCGTTCACATCGGAATTGTATTTTTCTTTAATTTTAATCAAATTACCGCTTTTATTATATATATACTTCAGTTCGTTGTAAGGAACTAATTGTCGCTCAGGATATAACCTAGCGGCATAAGTGATTTTGTTCTTTGAGTATGCTTTTTTTGTCAGATAATCAGCTTTTTTTTCAAAAATAGTGTCTCCAATTTTATATGTTTCTACATTACTTATTCTTCTAAAATTATTGCGCTCTAAAGTAATATAATGACCATTTTCAAACTTATATTCGGTTGTTCTTCGTACAATTATAGTGTCCGACATATGAGCGGAAGAGTAATCCAATCGATTTACTTTGTCGGCTTTCTTGTTTATTTCAAATTTAACTTTGCGATAATCAGTTTGTAGAGTGTCTTTGTAAAATTTTTGAACAATAATTATTTCGTCCTTTTCAGATTGAGCAGTTGCATTTAATGTCAAAAATAATATTGTTATAATGCTTAAAACTCTTTTCATTTTAGGTATTTCTTAAATTGCGCACAACGTTTAGCTATGCGTAGTGCGGAATTAGAAAATCAGAGGTTTTCAGGTCAGCACTTAGCCAAAGTTTATGTTTTGTTTTTATCTTTTCTAAAATACTAAATTTAAATCTTTGGCGACAAACCAAATAGGCAAAAACCTTTGAATTAAACCAAAACCCCGCATTATCGCATAGGTGTTGTTACCCAACGTTTTATTCCTTCGTTTTATATTTATCATAATCAATGTCTTCAAAAACTTTTCCGTGATATTTTTGTACCAATTCTTGAATATCATCTAAACTTTTCTGATTCTCAAAAAAGAATTTTTTATTTTCTTTCAAATTCAGAAATTCCATAGTCTCGATTGCTATAAAAGCGCAATAGATAAAACTGTCGCTTAATAATCTTAAATAATGAGCATTCATTGCAATTTCATAATCAGCTTGAGGTCGACTTTCTCGCTCTCTAATAATTGAAATTCCTGTTTCGTCTCCGTGCATAACGTGGCTACTCATTCTATAACTATGAGTAAGCGCAACAACCATTTCAAATGGTTTGCCTCGATAGTTTTTTGAAATCGAAAAGATCATTTCTGTAAATGACCACTTTTGCTCTACTTTTTGTCTTTCAGATTTTGTCCACTTTTCACGTAATTCAGTTTCTAAATCGGCAGGTAAAACCATCGGTAAATATGCAAGTCTATGAACTTCACTATCTCCAAAATGTTCTAAATTTCTTTTTGCCTGAGCAGATTGTTTTATAGAACTTATTTCTGCTAAAGAATTCCAATATTCGTTTATTCGAATGTTCTGTTCTTCTTTATCGGCAGTTGTGATAAATAAAAACTTCGTAAAAGTTTCAAGTGCAGATCTTAGTACAATTTCAGCATCCCAAATCCGATTATCTAATACCAAAGTAGTCACGGATTCCAATCGCGAAAGAACGAATTCAATTAAAGGTAAAACCGGTTTTATTTCCGTTAGATTATCTTTAATTATTCCAAATAACTCAATGTTATTTTTGTTTATTGCTTGAAAATATCTTTGTGTTATTTTGTCTTTGTCTTCCTCCCAACTCATAAGTGATTCGGTTTCATTTTTACTTTATTTACTCTAATGTTGGGTAACATATGTATATGCGTACCTACAAACTTACTATATATTTTAAGAATAAAATAGGCTAATATGTTGTTTTTGAGCTATTTTTCAACAAGTTCCTTTTTGATTTTAACATGTGCAAACGACTACAAGCACTTATAAACGTTTGTAATCGGTACTAAACCTACCCATTTAAAATCAAATATTGATACGGGTTTCCGTAATCTAGTGAGAATGCAGATGGGATCATTTTCGCGAAAGCGGAATAAAAAAAGAAATTTATACGTGGCGACGTTATGGTGTTATGGCGTTGTACGTGTTTTTATATAACGAGGTAACTTCTTTAAACCCGAATTATGCATTAGAAAATCTATTACAACTTAAATAAGCTTCAAAATATACCGTTACACTACCTTTTTAAGTTTAACCATAGCGGTACATTCATAAAAATTTGAAAAGTAGAGTAGAAACAAGGCTTTGATACAATTCGTTTTCAACGAATCACTCAGTCGCCTTGTTTTATCTTTAACATCACACATCAAATGTCACACTGAGCTTGTCGAAGTGCTTTGATTGTTTTACTTACTAAATATGTCTTCGACAGAGCCTGTCTTGAGCTTGTCGAAAGGTTCGTTCAGACTGACAATAACTAATTTTTAAAACCCAACAGCCGTATCATCCCCACGACGATCGGCACCTCCTTCTAGGGTACCATCTGGGAGGACTAAGATCCCATCGACTTTCCCAATAACGGGCGAAACTTCTTCATTAGGCACATAGCCTTTGGATTTTAAGCTTTCCAGTAATGTTTTGTCAAAACTATTTGGTTCAAACATCACAATATCGGGTAACCACTGATGGTGAAAACGCGGTGCATTCACTGCTTCTTGCATTCCCATGTCAAATTCGTGAACGTTTAAGATGGTTTGCAATACTGAAGTAATGATCGTCGATCCTCCGGGGGTTCCCACTGTCATCCAGAATTTTCCGTCTTTTTCAACAAGTGTTGGTGTCATACTCGAAAGCATGCGTTTGCCAGGAGCGATTTCATTGGCTTTAGCGCCAATAAGCCCAAACATATTGGGGACACCTGGTTTTGAAGAGAAATCATCCATTTCGTTATTTAAAAAGAAACCGAGTTCGTTTACATACAATTTAGAACCATACGCGCCATTTAAGGTTGTAGTAACTGCAATGGCATTTCCAAATTGATCTACAATAGAGTAGTGGGTGGTTTCCATGCTTTCATAGCCAGGTACTTCGCCATGACTTACATCACTAGAAGGGGTCGCTTTATCCCAAGAGAAGGAGTCCATTCTGTTGGTGCTGTACGCATCAGAAATTAGGGTTTCGATCGGAATATCTACAAAGTCAGGATCTCCTAAGTAAAAGCTTCGATCGGCATACGCACGACGTTCTGCTTCGGTGATGACTTGAATGGCTTTTTCGGAGTTGTGTCCGTATTGTGAAACGTCATAGGGCTCTATCATTTGCATAATTTGCGCAAGACAGACACCTCCACTTGACGGCGGACTCATAGAAATAATTTTCAGGTTGTCATATTCAAAAGTCACAGGCGTACGCCATTGTGCTTCATAGGCTTTGAGGTCATCTACGGTCATGATACCTCCTTTGGATTGGATATATTCGACCATTTTCTGACCTGTTTCACCGCCGTAAAATTCGGCTTTCCCATTGGCGATGATACGTTCTAGGGTTTCGGCAAGAGCAGGGTTTTTGACGGTTTCCGCTTTCGCGAAAGCGGTGCTATACAGCATCGTACTGTCACCATTCACGCGGTTAAAGACTTCACTGTATTTCTCAAAACGTTTCGCCTGATTTTCAGTCACCACATAGCCATTACGAGCCAAATCAACCACAGGTTGCAAAAGTTTTTGAATAGGCATGGAGCCAAATTTCTCATGGGCAGCAAAGATACCAGAGATGGTTCCTGGGACGCCCACCGCCATGGCACCTTCGGTACTCAGGTTAGGAATGACATTTCCCTGTTCATCTAAATACATATCTTTATCGGCAGCACCGGGGGCTTTCTCCCGATAGTCAAGTCCGCCCACATCCCCATTGGCCGTGCGATACACCATAAAACCACCACCACCTAAATTTCCAGCAAAGGGATAGGTCACTGCAAGTGCCATTTCTGTAGCGACCATCGCATCAAAGGCATTCCCTCCTTGTTCCATGATCATTGCACCAATTTTTGAAGCTTCTTCACGGGCCGAAACCACCATGGCTTTTTGAGATAGTAAGCCACGTTCAATGGTTCGTTTTTCTTGTGGAGCTTCAGTTTTACAACTTGTGATCAGGAATAAAAGAGCAAGAAAGGATAGGGTAGTGTATTTCATCATGGTTAGAAAATATCTTTTTTTAAATGTAGGGATTCTAAACAAAATGAAAAAATAATATATGCAGACTATTTGATAGGTGATTAAGTGTAGATAGAAAAATCCTCTGGATACAAATACTGTATTCAGAGGGGGGTATGAGATATTCCTAATTCGTATATTACTAAAAAATAGGGTGGAGGATACTATATACATTATAAAAAAAAACAGCCTGAACAGGTATCACACCATTCAGACTGTTTTTACTATTTTTAATTGTTTGTTGTTAATAACAATTACTGTTAAATGGTAGTTCACAATATTCACATCCATTTTCGGTAATCCAATTTCCACCACAAAGTCCACAGGATTCTATAGTTAGTTCGTTATATAACCAAGGGTTATTACATCGTCTCCCTCCCGTAATTGATTTTTGTGCTTTGTTGTCTAGTTTTTTTACTCCATTTATATTTAAAATGTTCTTAAGCATAATTATATAGATTATAAGATGAGTATGTCCTGATCATTTAAGACACTCAGGTTTGTGTCTATCCTTGCAAGATTGTGTAGTGTAATTCATTGTTTTATAAAATATTACATATATAAAGATAGATTTTTCATTTTAAAAAAACCATGCTTACTATTGGGTTGCTTACAATTTTAAATATTTTTAACAGTTTGATAATCAGTATTTATGATTTTCATATTTTTTTCATTATACATTATAAAAAAACAGTCTGAACAGGCACCACGCTATTCAGACTGTTTTACAGTCTCTTATTACAGAGGTATTTGTAATTATCTAAAAGCTTGAAGCTTGTTGTACTAAATCTCTAAATTGTGCTTTAAAATTATAGGAATCTGCAAGCGATGTATTGTCTAACCAATTGATGATATCACCATACGTACTTGTTCCTTTATACTCCGAGTCTCTTAAAAGCATCGCAAAGGAAGCGATACTTGCTGTAAACTGCATATAATCTGAAGATTGTGTAAAGGTATTTCCTTCGTCAAAAACATCTAATGATAGGGGAATACTCAAATCTTCATCAGGATTTTTATATCTAAAATCGATGGTGAGTGCTTTTATGTTCAGGTTTTGATTAGTTTGTGGTATAATTTCATAAATCGCAGTAATATTTTGATTAGCACCTATTTCTCCCGCATCTTCCTCGTCGTCTTCAAAGTCTTCATTATCCAATATTCTATTTTCATATCCTATTAATCGGTAGGCAAGAACATTTTCTGGATTGAACTGGACCTGGACTTTTACATCTTTGGCTACCGTAAAAAATTTACTAAAATCATAGATAAACACTTTACGTAATTGTTCAATGGTGTCTATGTATTCATAAGTACCATTTCCATTATTTGCAATTTGTTCTAAGGCAGCATCATTTAAGTTCCCGCGTCCTACTCCTAAAACGGTTAAGAAAATGCCTAAATCTCTTTTTTCTTCAATAAGAGTCACAAGGTCTTCTGTGCTGGAAGGCCCTACGTTAAAATCTCCATCGCTACCAATAATGATTCTATTATTTCCGCCCTCTATAAGATGTTGTTGCGCAATTTCATAAGCAGTAATAATCCCTTCTGCTCCTGCAGTACTTCCTCCAGAGCCAAGGCTATTAATCGCATCTTTAATCGTTTGTTTTTGACTTCCAGGGGTAGAAGGAAGGACAAGTCCCGCATTTCCTGCGTAGGTGACAATCGCAACACGATCTTGATCGGTGAGTTCATCGACAAAGAGCTTAAAGCCATTTTTAAGAAGTTCTAGTTTGTCTTCACTAGACATCGATCCAGAAACATCAATTAAGAAAACAAAATTAGATGCAGGTAACTCTGCTTCAGGAATAGGTTTTCCTTTAATACCAATCCGAACGAGTTGGTTACTTGCATTCCACGGACAGGTACTTATCTCTCCGTTTAAGTTTATGGGATGGGTCGTATCTGTATACTCATAGTCAAGATTGAAATAATTAATTAATTCCTCTGTTCGTATAGAATTTACAGGAGGTAATTGCTGACTTTCTTGAATAAAGCGTCTCATGTTAGCGTACGCAGCACCATCTGCATCGACTGAAAAGGTAGAAACCGCCTCGTCTGCGGTATTGATAAAAGGGTTTTCTATGATTTCATCATAATTGTCTCCTAAGAATTCAGCACCACCAAAATCCTCTAAAGTAGATACTTGTATGGATGTGTCGTCTGCTTCTGTACAACTTATGATACAACAAACAAATAAGAATAAAATAGATAGATAGTGTTTCATGGTATGTGTTTTATATCTATTAGAGTATAAAATCAATAAATGGTTGTGTCTGGAAATGTTAATTTATTCTTTTCGGTTAGAAGTAGGAAATTAGAATAGTGAAGTGTTTTATCCTTTTCCTATAATATGGGATCCTAAAATAGTCCTACTTTCTCAAGGACATTATACTTGCTTTGGCAAACTTGTATTTCCGGGGCAGAAGCGTAAAAAAAACCTCATTTTCTAATCTTACGTATGATATACATACTTCCCATATAAAACGCTCCAGGAACAAAGATATATAGGAGTTCGCTCATAATAACACGTAGTCCCCATTCACTAAAAAAGTTTTTAATGCCTATGGGAGATACTTGTATGGGTCTCCAATCAAAAAAATGTCGTGTGTTGTCCCAGGGTGCGAAAAAGGCAACGCCCAATCCGCCAGTGGTCATGGCATCTAGTACTGCGTGCGAAGCCGTAGCGATTGTAAAAAAAAGAACGAGAATAATTCCTTTTTTGGACAGTACAATGCTCCTATAAAAAAGAATAGTGATAGTAATTCCCAAAACAAAGGCACCTAGTAACGAATGACTAAAGCCGCGGTGTCCCCAAAATGAGTCATACGGAATGCCTATCGAAAAACCAATGACATCTGCATCAGGAAGTATAGCGCACGCCATGGAAAGAATCCAGAATTTTACAGTTCTATATTCTTTAGGCAGACTAGTTCCCAAAGCAATTGCGGCAAATGCATGACCAAATGCGGAAGCCATATTACAATTCTTTTATTTTAATGGCTACAAAAGCACGTAATTCTTCAAAAAAGGCGGTAAACTCCGCTTCAAAAGCATCGTAATGTTCTTTGAGGTCTTGAATCGCCTCGTCCATAGGAACTCTATTTTTAATACGGATATTCATATTGTAGAGAACGGTTTCGATCCCTTTTAACGTAGCATAACTAAGCAACCAGTTTTGCTTTATCATAGGAACCATCATTTTTTGAATGCGAGGTGTAAGAAGATCATAATGGTCATTGAGGAGGGCATAAAAATCGGCTACATATTCCTCTAGCGGTTGCTCGTGATATTTTTCCCAGTTTTTAGCTAAAAAATGATCGTAGAGAATATCTACAATCACACCGCTATAATGTCCGTATTTCGGATGAAGCCGCTTGGTGCTTTGCTTGGTGATTGGATGACTATCGGTATAGCTATCAATCCAACGATGAATCAGAATACCTTTTTGAATTTCCTCGGGATAGTTTAGATACTTTTTCCCTTTGATCCCATCTGCCATAAAATTGCCAATAGTGACCCTATCATTGGCTTGCGAAAGGTATATGTGGGCTAGAAAATTCATATCGTAACAAGGTACTATTTGATGTGGAATAATACTTGAAAATAACTAATATTTTTTGAGAGATATGTTTTTCGTTTTGTGTATTACCTAGACTGATGTCACATTGAGCTTGTCGAAATGCTCAGTGTATCATTTCGCGAACTTGTCTGCCGTCAGGTAGGAGCGTTACCCCTATCTTCCCATCATCAAATCGTTACTATTTACAAACTAGCATGTAAAGTAGTTCTCTTTTCTTATTTTTGCACTCCCTTATGTACGAATTCAATTATTAAAGACTAATACAATCTTTTCGCTTTCGCGAAAGCATACCAAAGACTATGACATTAATCAAATCTATTTCAGGAATCCGCGGAACGATAGGCGGTGCAACAGGCGATAACTTAACACCCATCGATGCAGTCAAATTTGCAGCTGCTTATGGCGCATGGCTTAAAAACGATCGCAATAAAGAAACCTATCGTGTGGTAGTGGGTCGCGATGCTCGCATTTCTGGAGCCATGATTCAAGAACTGGTGATGAATACGCTCATCGGTATGGGAATTCACGTGATAGATCTTGGACTTTCTACCACACCTACTGTAGAAATTGCAGTTCCTATGGAACATGCCGATGGTGGTATTATCTTAACAGCTTCGCATAACCCAAAGCAATGGAATGCCCTGAAACTTTTAAATAGTAAAGGCGAATTTTTAAATGGGGTAGAAGGGGAGAAGATCCTTGCGTATGCTGAAAATGAAGATTTCTTATTTGCAGAAGTAGATGATCTCGGGAAAATTACCGTGAATGATGCGTACATCGATTTGCACATTGATGAAGTTCTTGAGTTAGATTTAGTGGATGTAGATGCAATTAAAGCAGCAAAATTTAAAGTGGTCGTTGATGGGGTGAACTCCACGGGAGGAATTGCCATCCCTCGATTATTGGATAGGTTAGGAGTCATTCCTGTGGAATTATACTGTGAACCCAACGGACATTTTCCTCACAATCCAGAACCTCTCAAAGAACACTTAGGCGATATCTGTAAATTGGTGGTCAAAGAAAAAGCCGATTTCGGTATTGTTGTCGATCCCGATGTAGATCGTCTGGCATTTATAGATGAAACAGGCGAAATGTTTGGAGAAGAATATACATTGGTTGCTTGCGCCGATTATGTATTGAGTGAAACCAAAGGGAATACAGTTTCCAACTTATCATCCTCTCGTGCACTGAGAGATATCACTCGCAAACACGGCGGTACATATCAAGCAAGTGCTGTGGGAGAAGTCAATGTGGTGCAATTAATGAAAGATACAAATGCTGTGATTGGTGGTGAAGGAAATGGAGGTATTATCTATCCAGCGTCTCACTATGGACGTGATAGTCTGGTAGGAACTGCGTTGTTCTTAACGCATCTTGCCAAAGGGAATATGACCGTAAGCGAACTCAAAGCGAGTTACCCTCAATATTATATGAGTAAACAAAAGATACAATTAACACCTGATCTTGATGTGGATGCATTATTGGCTGCCATGGCAAAAAAGTATGCTCATGAGGATATCAGCACGATCGATGGTGTTAAAATAGACTTTGAACATCATTGGGTACACCTTCGTAAATCAAATACAGAGCCTATTATCCGTATATATACAGAAGCAGGATCACAGGAAGAAGCTACACGTGTAGCTGATGCCATGATTCAAGATATAAAAGAAGTGGCTGGTTTGTAAAAACAGCCATTAAATAATAAAAAAACCTCTTAGTGATAAGAGGTTTTTTTATGTAAATACATAAAAGATACATACAATATTTTGCTGATAAATAAGTTATTAAGAATAATAATGCTAAAAAACCATCTTATGATGCATCCAAAAAAAATAGCACTCGTCCTTCTATTCGTATGTTTTGCGGTTTCAAGTTCTTTTGCACAAAATTCAAAGAAAAAAGCAGTAGACCCCACGATGAAAGTCTCTAAAGAAAAATTGGCTCAATTTAATATGAATGAAAATGGGGATACTAACACCACCTCTTTTAAAATAAAATTTCCGGGATATCCTACCATTTCTGTAAAAGGAAATAGACTTAATAATGAAGCACTAGAACGTCTAGAATCCACAGAAGCGGGGACACGTATTCAAGTCTTTGATATTAAAGATGCCTCTTCAAAAAAAGAAGGAGCAAAAAAGAATCCGCCTCTTTTGTTTAAGGTAACGTCAACACCTTAAGTCGAACTAGCGTTGGCCGCAGATTCTTGTTTTCTACCAAGGAGTTTAAATCGTTTATGCGTCCATAAGTAATATTCTGGAGCTTCTCGTATTTGTGCGTCTAACGCTTTCGCGAAAGCGTCTGTAATTTCATAATCTGGGAACTCTGTAGGGTTTTGAGCTAGCTCAAGGAATGTGCCTTCATAGTGCCCTCGTTTTATCTTTCTCACTTTAAGATATACAATAGGCATATCTAGTTCTTTAGAAATTCGCTCTACGCCTGTGAAAAAAGGTAATTCGTGTCCTAAGAATTGTGTCCAATAATGAGACTTTGCTAATCTTGGCGACTGATCTGCTACAAAACCATACATACTCACAACACCTTCTTTTTTTTGTTGTGTCATATGTTTGGCAGCAAATTTATTGGCGATCAGTTTAGTGTTCCATCGTCCTCGGATACGGCGTGCTAAAGCATCAAAATACGGATTTTTAATTTTCTTATAAATCCCGTGGCCTGTATTCTTTACGTGTAATTGTATGGCAAAAGACCATTCGTAACTCGCATAGTGACCTAATAAAACAATTCCGCTTTTACCTCTTTTTTCTAGATCCTGAATCACCTCCATATTGGTATAGGTCATTCTTGCCTGAAGTTGTTCTTTTGAGATACTTAATGTTTTAATCATCTCTATAAACAAGTCACAAAGGTGATGGTAGAATTTTTTCTCTATTTTTTTTAGTTCCTGAGAAGATTTTTCTGGAAAAGCCGTTCTTAGATTAAATCGTACGGTTTTTTTGCGATAGCCTATCATGCGATATACAAGAATATATACCATATCTGAAAGGACATATAACACCCTGAATGGTAATTTTGATAGGATCCAAAGTAAGGGGTAAATAAGCCAATAAGCGATCGCTTGCATTTACAAAATTGTTAGAATATGATATCACAAATATAGGTATCTTTACAGCGAAATAAGAAAAAATTATGGGGGACTTACATCCAGTGACAATAGCTATTATTGCGATAAATGTGCTCTTCTCTATGAAGGGATTTAATGATTATAGTTTTAAAAGTAAATACTTATTTAATGTAGGTGCTATCCGGAGAGGAGAGCAGGTGCGTATGGTAAGCTCTGCTTTTTTACATGCCAATCCTCAGCATCTTTTTGTGAATATGCTTACGCTATACTTTTTTGCTAATCCTGTCATATATCAATTAGGTATTTTTCCATTTGTGATGGTGTATGTTGGGAGTTTAGTAATCGGTAATTTATTGTCTTATTACTTTCACAAGGATGAGTATCATTACTCAGCGCTTGGTGCCAGTGGAGCTGTTTCTGGTGTTTTATATGCGGCTATTTTATTAAATCCGAACATGATGTTAGGGCTCTTTTTTATCATCCCCATGCCTGCGTATGTGTTTGGAATAGGGTATCTCTTGTATTCTATTTATGGGATGCGTGCTCAAAATGATAACATTGGACATGATGCACATTTTGGAGGTGCGGTAGGAGGGTACCTTATTACCTTATTTTTGATGCCATCTTTATTACAAGCGCATACACTTATGGTTATTTTATTAGCCATTCCTATTATTATATTGTTTATAATGATTAAATTAGGTAAAATATAATATTCCTATTTACCATGAAATCACTACCATTATTTATATTCCTATTTACCGCTATGAGTCTTACCGCACAAACACACCCCACAGAACCGCTTGTTCACGTCACAGGAAAAGGCGTTGTCAAAGTCACTCCCGATCAGGTTGTTATTAAGGTACGAGTTGAGAGTGAAGGAAAAGATGTAGTTGCCGTAAAAAATGAAAATGATGCCTCTATCAATGCTGTGATCAAATTTTTACGATCTCAAGGATTAGCCTCTGAGGATGTGCGAACAGAATACATCAATCTTAATAAGAATTACGATTATAACAGTAAAACGTATTCATATAAGGCGAATCAATCACTTACTATCTTACTAAAGGATATCACCCAATATGAAGGAATTATCTCTGGGTTACTCAACTCTGGGATTAACCGCATAGACGGTGTTCAGTTTATGTCTTCACAAGCTGCAACCTTACAGCAAGAGGCGCGTGTAAAGGCGATTCTTGATGCCAAAAAACGCGCTGAAACCTATGCAGAAGCTTTAGGCCAATCTATCGGAAAAGCAGTAGTAATAAGTGAAGCAAGTGCCAATGTACCTTCACCACAATTGAGAAGCGCTAATTTTGCGATGGAATCTTCTGATGCGGGTGGCGAGACAATGGCACCTGGAGAGCTGTCAATTACGGTGATGATCTCTGCTAGTTTTGAGTTGAAGTAATCAATAATAGTCGTACCCGACTATGACATAAGACCGCTTCGCTGTTAGACATAAGACGTAAGACCCAATTGTTATTTATTTGAAGATTTCGTGAACCTTCGATTTCTTTTTTTGACAATGAAAAAAAGAAATGTATTCAATGCGTAATTGCTTTACTTCTGTAAGTATTTGCTAATTTATCCGAAAGAAAAATAAAAGTTAGTATAGCTCCGATGATAGAACTGTCTATCACTATTCTTACTATAGCTGCTTTCAAAAAGAAATAATTTGTAGTTAAAAACACTACTCTCTATCCACCTGATAAATTTCTTCATCCTTAAACATACGCTCAATCTCATCACGAGAGTAGCCATACATAAAGTCTCCGTAATTAGTATCCACATCTATTTCTGTGACGCCGCTTTTTAAGTTGGTCACATATTCGTTAGGAATGAGATAAATAGAATCTTCTGTGATCTCTGCTATTTTGAGGGTTGTATATTCATCATACCCTAACTTATACCTGTAGACATCACCACTTCTAGGGCTTGTTATATACTCGTTATAAGTAGCACTTTCAACCTTAGACTCATAGGTAAAGTAGGCAACTAAAAGTACCACAATGATCACTCCAGAAAATTGCCAGAAAGGAAGTTTGGTATCCCTTTTTGTCTCCTTATACGCTCTACGCATAGATTCTGGCATGTGCTTCGGTTTTAACTCATCTCCACAGTTTGTACAACTTGAGAATCCTTTTCGAGAATACGGAAATACAGGAATCCAAAACACGTGAAAATGACTGCTAAAATAACTAAAGGCTATGTTCCCTTGTTTTTCGCAATTGTTGCATTTTACAGTTCTGTTTTCAACAGTTTTTAAGTGGACGGGTTTGGTGCCGTAAATAATCATAGTGTGATGGTGGTGATGGTTATGATAGAGGTAAATATAAGAGAATTATATTTTATTTGTTATCCTCTATTTTCTTACTTAAAACGAACCCTTTATCTGTATTAAAATTTACGATTCATGCGTCTTCGCCGATTTTTCTACGAGTCTATTGATTTCGTTTAGTTCTGCTTTGGTAAGGTCGCGCCATTGACCTACAGGCAGGTCTAGGGAAACATTCATAATCCTATTTCGCTTTAAGCGCACCACATCATAGCCCAAATATTCACACATCCGTCTAATCTGACGATTTAATCCTTGTGTCAAAATAATTTTAAAGGTAAATCGGCTCAATCGCTCTACTTGACACTTGCGCGTAACGGTATCCAAAATAGGCACACCATTACTCATTTGCTGAATAAAAGACGGAGTAATGGGTTGGCTAACCGTCACTTCATACTCTTTTTCGTGATTATTACGAGCTCTTAAAATCTTATTGACAATATCACCGTCATTGGTCATGAAAATAAGACCTTCACTCGGTTTATCGAGTCGTCCAATCGGAAAAATACGTTTTGGATAGTTGATAAAATCGATGATATTATCTTTCTCTACACGGGTGTCTGTGGTACAGACAATACCGACAGGTTTATGAAACGCCAAGTACACAAAATCTTCTTGATCTGGAGAAACGACCACCCCATCAACCGCTACTTTATCACCTTCAACCACCTTTGTACCCATCTCAGGAACTTTCCCGTTGATGGTCACACGACCCTGATCAATCAGCTTATCTGCGGCTCTTCTGGAGCAGTAGCCCACTTCACTTAAGTATTTATTAATGCGTGTGGTTTTTTGTTCTTCCATAGATGACAAAATTAAGAGATTTAATGGTTTGCTGTTCGCTTTCGCGAAAAAATATACAGACTTGCTAAATAACAAAAGATTTCTACCGATGAGTTTGCATTATATTTCCGTACTTTGCTTTTCAAATTCTAGATGATGGCACTTACCAACAATGATATCTTTAAAAAATTACGAGTAGCACACAAACTACGTGATGATGATATCGTAAAAATTTGTGCGTTAGTTGATTTTAAAGTAACCAAAAGTGAGTTAGGTGCTATTTTCCGTAAAGAAGATCATCCTAAGTATGTGGAGTGTGGCGATCAGTTTTTACGTAATTTCTTAAACGGCTTGGTCATTCATTTACGTGGACCAATGCCTGCTAAGAAAGATAAGCCAAAGGATTCTTAGAGTTTTCAGTAGCAGTTTTTAATTGATAGTAAATAGTTGAAGCTTATTTTTGAAATCGAAATCGAAATCGAAACTGAAACCAAAAAAGAAGATTTTGTGATTTGAGATTTGCTTTTTTTGAGAATGGTTGTTTGTATATTCTCATATTTTAGCTATGCACTTCGACAAGCTCAGTGTGACAATTAGTAGAAACTTTCTACATTACAGACTTTCCTTTTTCGGCTTAGCTCAGTTTTAGTCTCAGTATTCAGTAGCAGTAATCAGTTTACAGTAATCGCATTTAATTTTTTCCTCTTTTGAATTTAGGATTTGAGATTTAATTTTTTTTTGAGATTTGTTATTTCAGTAATCTATGCTCTCTTAATACGAATCTTCGTTTTCTTCACCCGTGCATTGTCTAGTTTCTTAAGTAAATAATGCACTTCTGTCTTATGTACAGCCACATAAGCAGTATCTTGTTTGAGTTCAATTACACCAAGTTGTTCCTTAGCAATTCCTCCTTGTTTAAAGAAAAGTCCAGCGATATCTCCTTTTGAGATTTTGTCTTTTCGTCCTCCAGAGATTTGAAGCGTTTCCCAAATCGAAGCTATAGGTGTGTCTTGATCGAGTAGATACTCTTCTTCCATAGTAGGCATAAAATCAGGTAAACGTTCGTTACGCCAATGTAAGACATAGGCAACCCCATCAGAGTGCATTCTTGCAGTACGTCCGTTACGGTGTGTAAATTCTTCTTCTCGCAAGGGTAAATGGTAATGGATAATAAATTTGATGTCTGGAATATCAATACCTCTAGCAGCTAGGTCGGTAGCGAGTAATAATTGATGGGTGCCATTTCTGAATTTCAATAATGACAACTCCCGATCGCGTTGCTCCATGCCGCCATAAAAAGAACCATGTGCGATTCCACAATCCGAAAGGTATTCACTGATTCGCGCAATGGTATCTTTAAAATTGCAAAAGATAATCCCTGGCTGATTTCCAAGGTGTCGCAATGCCTTTTCTAAGGTAGCGAGCTTGTCTTTTTCTGGAGAAATAATGGCTTTAATCTCAAGCCTTGAACTTCCCTGATGTAAATAATCGACAACTACAGGCTTGGCTACCCCTACAAAAGAAGGAATGTCGATCCCTTGTGTCGCTGAGGTTAGCACCTTTTTTGAAAGTTGCGGTAAGTAGCTGATGATCTCTGTCATTTCTCCTTCAAAACCAACTTCTAGGGATTTGTCAAACTCATCTAAGACGAGTGTTTTAATATATTCGGTAGCGAAGGTCTCTCTTCGCAAATGATCGGCGAGACGTCCTGGGGTTCCAATAAGAATGGCAGGTCTGTGTTTAATAGCTTGTCTGTCGGTATTAAAAGATTGTCCTCCATAGGCAGCATGTATTTTATACCCTGTTCCCATGGTACGCGCCACTTGTTCTATCTGTGTGGCAAGTTCGCGAGAAGGCACCACAATAAGTAGCTGTACCTCTTGAATACTAGGATCCAACTCTGCAATGACAGGTAATAAAAACGCGAGTGTTTTTCCTGTCCCTGTAGGAGAGAGGAGTACGACTTCCTTGGAGGCATGTATGGCTAATTGCGCCGCTTCTTGCATCTCATTAAGGGTCTCTATCCCTAGTTTTTCTAATATCTGCTGCTGATTTTTTTGGTCACTTATCATACTGCAAAGGTACTATGATTCACTTAGATATAGATATGTTAAAAAACATAATATTAACGCAACCTTTCATGAGTAATCAAGTCTTTACTAATATATTGTAATACTATAAACAATGTCTATGAAAAATAATTACATCTTCCTTTCTATTTTTATCCTGCTTTTTACATCGTCTACTCTGTTTGCACAAAATGGAGTATGTGCAGACATAGATCAGTTATGCTTGACCACTGAAATCAACATTTTTCCTAATTGTTTTAATGGAGCAAATAATTGTGAGCCTTCTGCAGAAGTAGGTCCTGATTATGGTTGTTTGGGCTCTCAACCTTTTCCAACGTGGCAATTTATAGAAATAACTGAATCAGGTGATTTGGTTTTTCAAATCAGTCAAAACACAAGTTTTGATGAAAGTGGATCTCCTACAGGAACGCTTCTTGATGTTGATTTTATTATCTGGGGGCCTTTTGGAGAAAATAATGAGTTATGTGATTATGATAATTTGCAAAGTGCGAATACGGTCGATTGTAGTTTTTCTGCAGCAGCAGTAGAAGTAGCAACAATACCTAATGCTATGGTAGGCGAACGTTATGTATTATTGATTACAAATTTTAATCAACAACAAGGGTTTATTAGAGTAGAACAATTTGAAGGGGATGGAGTAACTGCATGTACTACAGATATAGACACTACTTTTGAAGCCTGTCAAGGCGACTCTTTAGAGCTATTTGCCTCAGTGACTACCGCTTTAAATTACCAATGGTTTGTATTTGATGGGAATGTGTATGTAAGTATTCCCGATGAAACCACCCCTTTTCTAAATGTAATACAAGAAGGTATGTATCGTGTTTCTTATACGCTAGAAGATGATACGATAGTAGAGGAAGATTTAACTGCAATTTTTAATTCGATCCCACCTATTGCGACTCCATCCGATTATAGTATTTGTGATGATGACGGTGATGGCTTTGCAGAGTTTATGCTTTCTTTTAAGGATACAGAAATTATAGATGGAGTAGAAAATATAAATGTATCGTATTTTGAAACTGAGCCTGATGCTTTTGCGAATGTGAATCCATTAGTTGATTTATATACAAACGTTACCCCTTTTTCTCAAACCATTTATGCAAGAGGAGAAAATAGTGAAACAGGATGTTTTGCAGTTGTACCTTTAAACCTAGTCATCCTTGATGGGCCAACTAATATTGGTGAGATTCCTGATCTATCACTCGATGATATAGGTAATGATGGCGTTGAAGTTTTTAATCTAACAGTTAATGAAGCTCAGATTATAGGAACACAAAACCCAGCAGATTTGACACTTACCTATCACACGACACAAAACGATGCATTAAGCAATACCAATCCTATTGTCACTCCGTCTGCATACACTAATACACAGAACCCGCAACCTATTTATGTGCGATTAGAAGGTGTCGGAAATGGTTGTTTTGTAACCGGAGATTTCCTTCTTATCCTTTCTAGTGCTTTTACAGATAGCGATGGTGACGGGATTCCCAATATAGATGAAGATCTCAATGGGAATGGTGATTTAGAAGATGATGATACTGACAATGATATGATTCCTAACTACCTAGATGAAGATGATGACGGAGACTCTGTCAATACGAGTATAGAAATAGAAGGCATTGGAGCAGGTTTTACAGCTCAAGATTTTATAGATACTGATAATGATTTAATAGAAAACTATTTAGATAACGACGATGATGGAGATGGTATCCCAACCATCAATGAAGATTACAACGGTAATGGTTCACCACTGGACGATGATCTAAATGACAATGATATTCCAGATTTTCTAGATCCAGACGTTGCATTAGCTGTCTCAGAAGAAGTATTTGCAAACCTAAAACTCTATCCGAATCCTACTTCAGATATTTTACAGATACGTACTTCGTCTCTGGTACAAGAAGCAACTGTAACGATTTATACAATTCAAGGGAAGCTTATCGCAACCTACACATCAGAGATGTCTGATCAAACGATGAGTATTAATGTTTCGACACTAGCAAATGGTGTTTATTTTGCCCAAATAGAATCAGGCAATAGACAAGTGACCAAACAATTTATAAAAAAATAAAAGAGATGTTATTTTTGTAGAATAAGCCCCTTTAGTTTCTGAAGGGGGGGGGTCTATGTGTATTATACTCCAACATACAGATAGATACACACAAAGTGGCAAAAACTTCCAATGAGTACGAAGACGTGAAAAATAGCGTGGTTAAAGGGGATTTTTTTGATACTATACAATATGGCTCCAACGGTATAGGCAATACCACCTCCAAAAAGCCATTGCACACCTGTAGGATGCAAATTTTCAATGAGCGGGTTGTAAGCAAAAACAATGAGCCATCCCATCGCTACATAGAGAATCGTAGATAAAACATCGAACCTTCCTGTAAAAAAAATCTTTAAAATCACACCAAATAGCGCAATTCCCCATGCAACACAAAAAAGAATGGTTCCTGTTTCTCCTTGTAAAGTAACCAATGTAAAAGGCGTGTAAGTCCCTGCAATTAACACATAAATAGCAGCATGATCAACAATCTGTAGTCGCAATCTTCGTACAGGAGAAGTGGCCCTATGGTAGGTGGTCGAAGCAAAATAGAGAATACAAAGACTCACTCCAAAGACTATCGCACTGATGGTATAGGTGGAGGATATGCTCCTGCCTGCCGACAAGGCAGGTTCGCGAAAGCATAAAAATCCTAAACCCACGAGGCTTAAAACAAAGCCAAACCCATGTGTGTAGATGTTCCATTTTTCTTCCAACGGAGGATATTGAGCGGCTTGTTTTTGTGTCATTCGTGTTCTTTTAATAAGAAATCTAATTGTTCTTTCAGTCCCGAAACGGCTACTTCAGGATGTGACGCTGTGTTTCCGCTTAAAATCACGCCATTTTCTACAAAACGTACGTGTCCTTTTGTATCGATGAGCATCAGTTTTGGGAAGGCATTATTTGTTAATTCTTTATGAAGATACGTAGTAGCATCAATCAAATGTTCAAACGGAAACGATTTTCGGCTTAAAAACCGATCTACTTTATCTTTTGAATCAAAGGTAATGGCGACAAAGTTCACTTGATCTTGATATAGATCTTTCAGGTAATTGAGATACGGAATCTCTGTAATACAGGGCGCACAGGCAGTAAACCATAAATTGATAAGCGTGACTTTACCCTTGTAATCGGTATTGGTTTTAAGTTGATTTTCAAGATTTTGCAACTCAAAAGCGGGGAGGGGTGTATTCAAAAAGCGTTGTACTCCAGCATTGATGTCTATTGGCGCTGTATTGGATTGGGAGAGGATTACCTCTACGTGGTGAATGATGGAATCCTGACGCACTTGAGTGGTAAGCACTTTGTGGCTAGCGACGGTATACGTGTAATCAGATGTCGCTCCGTAGTTGTCTTCAATGTTTTTTAGCTTTTCGCGAAAGCGGACTTCGTCAAAAATTTCGTCTTGAAAATTGTAATAGGTTTCTTGCCCAAAAGACAGGCTAGATAGGATTGCTAAGAGGAAAAATAGGTGATATTTCACAATAATTGCGTTATGTTACTTCTCAAAAAAGCGATGATATCAATAGTGAAATTTGACTTTGTGAATCCTAAAATTTACAAATTCTTTCTGTACGTTCTTCTACGCTTGTGCAACTCGTGTTCGTAATTTTTCCAGAGTTGTTGGATCGCTTTGTTTTCTTCTAGCTCAGGATTGGTCTCTACATCCGTGATGCCACGATTATTGAAAAGATCCTGCATCATTTGAAAAATCACGGCAGTCACTCCCTTATTTTGATATTCTGGATCAATGCCTATCAGATAAAAAGCAGCCGTACTGGTTTTATTCTTCGCTTTTAATAAGTGATAAAAACCAAACGGGAATAGCTTTCCATTTGCTTTCTTTAGGGCTTTAGAAAAAGAAGGCATGGTAATCGCAAAAGCGACCAAGTTGCCATTTTTATCTTGCACACACTTGATAAAATCAGGGTGGATGTATTTGATGTACTTTTCTTTGTAATGGTCAATTTGATATTGTTGAATAGGCACAAAGGTCGAGAGCTTATCATACGTCTTGTTTAACAGACCAAACATCTCATCTACATACGGTTTGATATCATTAGAGGTCTTGAATTCTAGAGGGGTCAAATCATATCGTTTTGCAATGATATTGGCAAATTTTTTGACCTTTGGATTTTGCTTGTCTGGTGGATCTATTTTTATTTTGAATTCGACCCACTCTGCTGCTTTCTCAAAGCCTAATTGTTCAAAATGATCTTTGTAGTAGGAGAAGTTATACCAAGTAATCATGGTATTTAAGTAGTCAAATCCTTCTACGAGGAGTCCTGCTTTTTCCATATTAGAAAATCCAACAGGCCCTTCCATAAATTCAAGGTTGTGCGCTTTTCCTATTTCGCTGACTTTGTCTAGGAGTGTTTTGGTGACTTCTATGTCATCTATGGCGTCAAACCAGCCAAAACGCATTTTTGGCTTCCCTTGTTCCTTCACTTCTATATGATTAATGATCGCACAGATACGCCCTGCTGGATTTCCATTTTTGTAGGCAATAAAGTAGCGAGCTTCTGCATTTTGAAACACGGGATTCTTTGTGGGATCCATGCTATCAAGTTCATCAGCAATAATAGGAGGGACCCAATTAGGTTCGTTCTTGTATAACAAAAACGGATACTTAACAAATTGTTTAAGCTCCGCAGATGTTTTCATTTCTTTAAGGGTAATCATCTAGTCAAATACGTCTATTTATAAATTAGCTCCATCGTCACCACCATCTCCACCATCTGGATCAACACTGTCTCTTCGTTTTCTTTTGTTTTTCTTATTTATTTTTTCAGCCTGTCTTTGTGACGCTGTTTTTTTCTTTTTCTTGTCGTCTCCTTCATCTCCATTGGTATCTTCTAAGGTTTCATCCTTTTTATGAAGATCTAATCGCCAGGATACTCCTGCAGCAAGATTCCATCGGGAGGGGGTGTCTTTGAAATTCAGTAGTCCACTTACGTCCACTTGTAGATTTTTCGAAATAAGATACGCACCGCCGCCACGTATGAGGTTATCTGCATACAAATCTCCAGTAATTAACTGATATTCTGCAAAAAATGCAATTTTTTCTGTCGCCGAATGTGTCATCGTTGTAATCCATGAGTAGCCAGGGAATTCAGCGGTAATGCGGTCTGCAATGATATTGTTTACCCATACCCAGCGACCCCAGTTATTTTGTGTAATAATAGCGATATTGGGACTGATCCCTTTTTCGCGTCTTGGGTCTAGCTCATTAGATATATCAAAAACACCTCCTGCGTATACTGATATCGCAGGAATTAAGGTCTTCCACTTAAACTTAAAATTAGCGTGATAGGAATATAAGTTAGGCTCATCTTCTTTTTTGTACGGATCGTAGAGAAGGTATTTCGCGCCAAGCTGAAGATTTTCAAGAGCGCTAATTCTACGCGTGCTCGCACTTCCTGTTGTAAATGCGATATTATTAGATTGATATCGTACAAACGCATTTACCTCTAATGCTTCTTTCCAGAAACCATATCTCAGGTCTAGATTAAATGCGGTGATGTCAATATCGGTATTGAGTAAACTATGGGTGTCATTTCCAAAATCAAGTCCCGTTTCTACTTGGATCACTTGAGTTCCCACCGCAAAAGCTCCTTGTGATTCTCCTGGACGGTTGGAATTAATCGTCTCCGTATATTGTCCAAACATCGATATGCTCAGGAAAAAGCATAAAAATATAGAGAGTTTTTGAATAGGTTTCTGCATGTTGATTGGAGTTAGCATTCAAATATATGAGAATTTATCATTTTTTTAGGTTTTATTAGACAGTTGTTATTAATCATAATGCCTAATTTTACTCGATAATCGAGATTTAATGCCCCTGTGGTTTGTCTTACTATTAAAAAATCAGTTTCTTAACTGCTGTCTTTATAGATTTTGATTGAGCAGTTTTAACTAAAATTTCAAATAATGCTTTTACTTTCAGCACTAGATGGTTTTTTAAAAACGATTTTAATCATCGTATTGGTATATGTTGCCCTACGTTTTTTAATCCGATTAGCATTACCTTACCTCATGCGATACGTTGCTAAGAAAGCAGGTCAAAAAATGGAAAATGCTTTCAAAGGGTTTCAAGAATCCCAAAACCCCAACCGACAGGAACCTCAACCGGTTGAAAAGAAAACGAAAAAAGTTGTCGGAGAATACATTGATTTTGAAGAAATTGATTGATGCTGTATACGCTTTCGTACTTCGTCAGGCTCAGCATAGACTTCTTGATCGCTACGCTTTCGCGAAAGCGGACTTAGTCACACTACAAACTCCTAATAAATATTGCGATCACTAAGATGTATTCTAAACCGTAGTGTATCTTCATCTTTTTCCGTTATTTTTGTTTTTATACTTTAAGCCACCTTTATGAGTTTTCAATTCAAACGTTTTTTACCACATCTATTTGTTGTTTTTGGATTTATAGTGATTTCATTGTTGTATTTCAATCCTGTGTTATCGGGTAAAATGATCTACCAAAATGACATCAAACTCTATGAAAGCATGGCGAAACAGCATAATGATCATAGAGCAGAAACTGGTGAGGAAACCTATTGGACCAATGGGGCTTATGGTGGAATGCCTACCTATCAAATGGGGGCAAAGTTCCCACATGATTATATGGACAAGCTGGATAAGCTGATCCGTTTTTTACCACGTCCTGCCGATTATCTGTTTTTATATTTACTCAGTTTTTATGTACTCATGCTCGTGATGCGTGTCCCTTGGAAGTATGCGGTGATTGGAGCCCTTGCTTTCGGACTTTCTACGTATCTCATTATTATTATAGGGGTGGGGCATAACTCCAAAGCGCATGCGATTGCCTATTTTCCATTAGTGCTCTCAGGAATTATTCTCACCTTTCAGAAACGGTATGTCTGGGGGTTTTTACTGACTGCCGTAGCCATGGGACTTGAAATACAGGCAAATCATTATCAGATGACTTATTATTTGGGGCTTGCCGTCATTGTTTTAGGAATTGCCTATCTGGTCGATGCGTATAAGAAAAAACAAATGCCTCATTTCTTCAAATCTGTGGGAATCCTTATTGTAGCGGTTCTTTTAGGATTAGCTACCAATGCAACGACCTTGCTTTCTACTGCTGAGTATGCCGAAACGAGTATCCGAGGAAAAAAATTATTACAGCCTAAAAACACCTTAAATACAGAGAAAAGTGACGGATTGTCCTATGACTATATTACGGAGTATAGTTACGGTAAAATGGAATCGTTGAATCTATTGGTACCTAAATTGTTTGGTGCTGGACGAATTTCAGACTTAGGAAAAGAATCTGCTTTTTACCAAAAATTAATAGCGCTAGGCGTTCCTCCGTCTGAGGCTTCCTATTATGTAAATAGACCACTTTATTGGGGAGAACAGCCTTTTGTAGAAGCACCTCCTTATTTGGGAATTACCGTTGTATTTATGGCGTTACTTGGTTTGCTATTGGTCAAAGGTCGTTTGCGATGGTGGTTGGTAGGAGGTATTGTATTATCGCTACTGCTAAGTTGGGGTAAAAACTTTGAAGTTCTCACCCGCTTTTTTATAGATGTTGTGCCTTTCTATAATAAGTTTAGAGCGGTATCCAGTATTCAGGCGATTTTAGAATTATTGGTGCCGATTGCGGCAGTTTTTGGATTGTATCGCTTTCTAAATGACAAAGAAGAACAGAAAGAACGATTGAAGAAATTATTTGTCGCTTCTGGTATTCTAGGAGGTTTGTGTTTGTTATTCTATCTTTTTGGTGGAAGCCTGTTTGACTTACGTTCTTCTGCTGAGCAAGAAATGGCGATTACGCAACCAGAAATACTAGATGCTATTAAAGAAGACCGTCTCACGGTTCTAAAAAGTGATAGTTTACGATCGTTGCTTTTTATCATAGGAATTCTTGGGGTTTTATGGCTTACGTTTAAAAAGAAGATTTCAGAAAACATAGCTCTTGTGCTTGTGGGCGTATTGGTCATTATTGACCTTGTAGGTGTCGATAGACGAAGCGTAAACGAAGAAAACTTTATTTCAGAGCGAGAGTACCGCGCTTATTTTGAAGTAACACCCTCTGACGAAACTATTCTTAATGATGATGGGTATTTTAGGGTTTTAGATCAATACAGAGGATTTAATAACTCGCATACTTCGTATTTTTTCAATGCTATCAATGGCTATTCTGCCGTGCGTCCACAGCGTATGGAAGATATGTACGATAAAGTGCTTCAAGGTAAAATAGGCGTACTTAATATGCTTAATGTGAAGTATATTCTACAAGACAACGAAGGTAATGTGTTTGCACAGCGTAATCCGTTTGTAAATGGTCCCGCTTGGTTTGTCGATGACATTGAGTTGCTTTCTGATTATAATGAGGTGTATGCGGCCTTAGATAGTATTGATACCAAGAAAACTGCCCTTATCAGAGATGCCTATCAAGATGAACTGAAAGGATTTGTGCCAAAAAAAGATAGCCTTTCGCGTATCGAGTTGGTGAAAGCACTTCCTAATCATTTAACATACACAGCAACCAACTCCCAAGATGGATTTGCTGTTTTTTCTGAAGCGTATTACAAAAATGGATGGGTCGCTACGATCGATGGTCAAGAAGCGCCTATCATTGAAACTAATTATATGTTACGGGGATTAAAAGTTCCTAAGGGAACGCATGATATCCAATTTACATTTGATCCTCCTGTCATCAAAAAGGGAAGTATGATTACCTTGATTAGTTCGATACTGCTCTTACTATTGATCGTAGGAGGCGTGTATCTGAGTTATAAAAAGAAAAATCAAGATGAGACCGAAGTAGAAGCCTAATCACACATGTCAAAAAAAGTACTTATCGTTTGTTATTACTGGCCACCTGCGGGAGGTCCCGGAGTACAACGATGGTTGAAATTTGTAAAGTACTTACCCGATTTTGATATTGAACCTATTGTTTATACACCAGAAAATCCTAAGTATCCCATCGTAGATGCATCGATGATCGCCGAAGTCTCAGACTCCGTAACTGTTCTTAAACAACCTATCAAAGAACCGTATCGTTTTGCGAGTTTGCTTTCTCGTCTTCCGTTCAGTAGACGTGAAACCGTCAAACAGTTATCTTCAGGAATCGTCCCCAAGGCCACCAAACAGACGCTCTTACAGCGTTTATTATTGTTCATTCGGGGTAATTTTTTTATACCTGATGCGCGTGTGGGTTGGGTGAAGCCATCTGTGAGATTTCTTGAGAACTATATAAAAACAAACGAGATTGACACGGTTATTACCACAGGACCACCCCATAGCATGCATCTTATAGGGATGAAGCTTAAAGCGAAAATCACCATAGATATAACTAAAAAGTTACATTGGATTGCTGATTTTAGAGATCCGTGGACGACCATTGGCTACCATGATAAATTAAAAATGACCGAGCGTACGCAACGGAAGCATAAGGAACTTGAGCATCGTGTTTTAACTACCGCCGATCAGGTGATTGTAACAAGTCCAACGACCAAAGAAGAATTTAGTACCATTACTAAAAAACCAATTACGGTCATTACCAACGGATTTGATACGGAGAGTCATCAGGAAGTACCATCGTCAAATAGGTTTACGATATCGCATATTGGTTCGTTGTTATCCGAGCGAAATCCTCTCATATTATGGAAAGTGCTAGATATTTTGGTCAGGGAATATGCTCCATTTAGAGAGCAGTTTGAACTTAAACTTGTAGGAAAAGTAAGTAAAGAGGTTGTAGATGTTATTAAAAGCTTTGGTCTCGAAAAATACCTTACGCTCGTTGGGTATGTGTCACATCAAGAAGCGATTGCTTTACAATGTGAAGCTTCCGTTTTACTACTTATAGAAATTGATTTGGAAATCACCAAAGGGATTATCCCAGGAAAAGTATTTGAATATTTGGCGGCAAAACGCCCTATTTTGGGACTTGGACCAAAAGATGCAGATGTACGGGAGATTATTACCACTACGCAAAGTGGCTATTATTTTGAATACACTGAAGAGGAAGCTTTAAAAGAAGCGATTTTGTATCTATTTCATAATCATACCTCCAAAAAATGGACGGAAGGAAGGGAAGCTTATATTTCAAAATACCATCGCAAGCAATTAACTCAAGTATTAGCTACTTGTATTCACTCCTTATAAGCTATGGGCATTGTTATTAAGCAATCATTTAATAATCTAATCACGACCTATTTAGGGTTTGGGATTGGAGCGCTTAATACGTTGTTTTTATACACTAATTTCATGTCTGAGCAATACTATGGCTTGGTGAGCTTTATTGTGTCTACAGCCATGATCTTGATGCCTTTTATGGCCTTTGGAGTTCAAAATACGCTTGTGAAGTTTTATTCTGCTTACAAACATAAAGAACAAAGTGTTTTTTTAAACTGGATGCTCATATTACCACTGTTAGTGGCTATTCCTGGCGCTTTATGTTGTTTCTTTTTTTATGATCAGATCGCCTCTTTTTTATCCAAAAAGAATGATATTGTATATGATTATGTATGGTATATCTTAATCATCGCAGTATCATCCTCGTACTTTGAGGTCTTTTTTGCGTGGTCGAAAGTGCAATTTAAAACCATCTTTGGAAACTTTATGAAGGAAGTATTTCATAGACTAGGCATTACCATTCTTCTAGTTTTACTTGCGGTTAATTTGCTAAGTATTGATGCTTTTTTAATCGCACTTGTTTTTGTGTATGTGGCTCGTATGCTAGTGATGAGTGTATATGCATACAATCTTAAACGCCCTACGTTTATACGTTATACGATTAGAAGCATCAGCACACCTTCAAAACGTCCTCAAAATTTTTCTGCTATAATTAAATATACAACCCTGATTATTATTGCGGGTTCTGTCGCTAGTTTACTATTAGATCTAGATAAATTTATGCTAGGGCTCTATGAGAACATTGAGAACGTAGCTTTTTACGCTGTGGCTATTTATATTGCCACGGTCATCGCAGTCCCTGCACGCGCTATGCATCAGATTACGTATCCTATGGTGGCTAAAATGCTTAACGATAAAGAGTATGATGAGATGCGAAAACTCTACCACAAGAGTTCACTAACCTTGTTTATTATTGCCTCTCTGTTGTTTTTACTGATTATATGCAATCTGTCCAGTTTATATGATATGGTAACCGAGAGTTATAGTGCTGGGTTTTATGTGGTGTTGTGTATTGGTGCAGCTAAGTTATTAGATAATTGTTTGGGTATTAATAATGCGATCCTTTACAATAGTAATTATTACAGAATTATCTTAGTATTGGGTGTTTTACTGGTGATTGTAGCTGTTATTCTCAATACGATCTTCATTCCAATGTTTGGCATCAACGGCGCAGCTATTGCTACCTTTGTGGCTTCTGTACTGTACACCTTATTTAAAATAGGGATTGTCTACAAAAAGTTTGGAATGCAACCTTTTACGCAAGGGTCGCTTAAAACATTTTTACTTTTATTGTTATTTTTTGTTATTTTTTATTATTGGGATTTTTCTTTTCATCCGTTTATAAATATTGTTTTAAAATCAACGATATTGAGTGGGTTATACGTTGCTGCAGTGTATTATCTTAATGTATCAAGCGATATTACCAAGGTGATTCATGGGGTATTCAAAAGAAAATCCCCATAAAAGAATTGCTTTATGAGGATTTCCAAAACTAACCAACCAAAAATCTATAATCTTCTACCGCCATTAGCATTAGAGCCGTTGTTGCGGTTTCTTTCTCTGTAAGGAGTGTTGTTGTCATAATACATTCCATCTCTATGATGACGTATCACGCGTCCTTCTGTATATCTAATATGACCACGACGGTTATAAAATAATCTCATATTGCCGACACGCACTAATCTTCCGTTTCTATATCGTAAGTTGATATTTCCTATCTGATTCACTTTACCATTACGGTTGTAATAGATGAAGTTTCGTCCTACTTTGGTCACATTTCCATAATAGTCATAGGATACATATCTGTTATTTCTACGATTTGTGTAAATGGCACCTGGGGCATTGTGTCCGCGTCTTCCATGCAATTGTGGATTTATAAAATTAAAATCAAATGCTCCATTTGGAAAGATGGTAAATGCTACACCACGTTGTACAAAATGGATAGACTGTGGTTCATTGTAACGTATCCCTGTTGTGTTGTTGTGATCGAGATGTGTCACTTCATTTGCTTGAGTAGTCATTCCTCCAAGGAATAAAACTACTAATACGACTAATTTTCTCATACTTAAAAATATTAGGGTTATTACGCTACCGACGCTCGGCGTACGCTTGTTACTTTGTACAAACCAAGGAGCGTGCCATAATTTCAAATACCTGAAAAACAGTAGTTAATGGGTTTTTGTGCTTACAAATTAATTCGTTGTGATTTTGGATAGCGTACTTCATAGGAAAACCGTTTCTCAGCGTTACTGTTGGAATCTATAGATACGGTCCATTTAAGTAGCCCCGTTTCTTTATCATAGTTGGCATCTCCTGTTTCTATATCGTCAACTTTGATTTCCTTGTTTTGCGACTTCGGAATTCTATCGACCAGTTGAAGGTTAATGCTCATGGCTTTATTGTTTTTGATCTTAATTTCGTATTTGTTGTCTACAATACGTTGTGACCCCATAAAGGTAGTAGCCTTAAAATTATCTAGTTGCTCACGTTCTATGATCACATTTGGATCAACACCAAGAGAAACTGTCAAGGCTTCAGTAGTTGCGAGCGGATCGATAAAGGTTTTTCCAGCGTAGCTTCCTTCAAAGTAGATATTGGCTTCTCCGGGTAATAAACTGTATTGCGCCCAGTCTTTGATACTTGCTGTCAAGAATACATTCTCATTAAGAATAGGCGCTGCAAAATACTCATAGGTCGCAGGAATTTTAAACGTATCTACTTCAATGACCGTTACATCCCCATCTGAGGGAATGGAATACTTCTTTTTAATCTCAAAACGTGTGGTAGTGAGACCATCTAATTTTATATCGCCAGTGGCGGTGTAGTTTACGGGTGTGCTCGTAGAAACTCTTGGAGCATTTCCAGATAGCATTCTTCCGATATCTTCTGATGATACTTCACTTACCGCATAGCCTAATGCTTTCTTTTCTCTACTCAATCCTTGAGCAGTGATAACAATTTGATCCAGTGCAGCGGGAGATTCCTTTAGATTTACATTCATTGTATTAGAATAGATAGGTAGTTCTTCATTATCATACCCTAAGAAAGAATACATTAGTGTATTTCCTTGAGGAATATCAATGGTATAACGTCCATCAAAATCAGTGACAACACCTGTTGAAGTACCTTTAATAATCACATTTGCATATGGAATAGGACCATTTGAATCCTGAACAATTCCTGTAACTCGTTTTACCGTAGGATTGTATTTATAGCTGTACGAGCTGGTGCTTCTACTTGAATTTCTGTAATAGTTATTTACAAACTGTAGGTATTTGGTATTGACTTCTGGTTTGATATTATTGGTGTTTGGGTCTCCTGTAGAGATGATTAGAGAGACATCAGTCCAAGCGGCACCCGTAGTTTGATATACGTGTGCTTTGTAGGCGAGGTCTAAGGGAGTATCAATAGCCTTTGCTTTTAGATCATAGATAGGATACCATCCTGCATTGGCTACATTATATTTTAAAATTAGCGGAAGCGTTGCTTGGCGTTCACTGTTTATTTTTAACGTGATCTTTCCAGTGCTTTTTTCTTCTGTGATGTTGAGTTCACTGAGTTGTCTTGTTAGATCTTGGTTCTTTATTTGGAGTTCGTATCTGCTGCGTTCTGCATCTAAGACCTCGTTTTTGATTTCTGTGATGCGTTGTCTATAGTAAGTGGCCAGTGCTTTTACTTTTTCCAAGCTTACTTCTTGGGTTGTACTTCCTAGTTTTTGGTTAAGGTTGATGACTTCTTCCTCTTTTTGTAAGCCAACGATGCGATTATTAATTTTTTTGATGCTGAATTCCAACTCCTTTTTTTCTTGTTGTAGAGCTTCAACGGCTTCGGTATTTTTCTGTTTTGTCAGATAATCTATGCCGTAATTGATAGACAAAATAGAGGCTTCTCCAAGCCCAGATACTTGAATACTGTTTTCGTCTATGGTATTGGACAGGTTTTCAAAAATGAGGGTGGTCGTTCCGTTTTTTACGAGTACGTTGCTGCTTCGTTCTATTTGCGCGCCGTTTAGGTAGACAGTCACTTGCGAGATGTCTGAAGTTGCTTTCTTTTCAGAGGACGCGACGTCTTCAATAGATGCTGTGCAGATTGCTTTTTTTTGGGTTGAGTCCGCTACTTCGACTACGCTCAGCACAGGTTTCGCGAAAGCGTAATTAGCCATCATGAAGGCTAGGAGTAAGAGTATTTTTTTCATGGTTTCTTGATATATAGGACCAAAATTAGGGTCAAATAACAGATGAAGAAACCTATAATGAGCGAAGTGGTGTTTTTGATTAGTAAAATAGACTGTTGGGATAGGGATCAGATTCCCGTCTTCAGGAGAATTCCATATTATTCTAAAAACTTAGCTTTTAATTCTGGGGTAGGAATCATGCAAGACTCTTTTTTGCCATACCACTTATAGCGATTGCGGGCGATATAGTCATATACCAAATTCCGAAGAAATGCAGGAATAATGAGAAATATAGCAAGTAATGGATAGGCGCCAGACAATGAGCGAGCAATACGAAGCGCTGCAGAAGATTTTATGTAGGCTTTATCTCGGTCTACAAGAATAATAGAATCTGTTGTTTTAGGATCTATTTGGTGTTTTTCTAGTAATGATTGACCGATGTCACTTTGCAGGGGAGCATACCTAAAAAGATCTTTCGGGTCATGTTTAATCACAAAAGTAATGGACGTATTGCAAAGGTTGCATACTCCGTCAAATAAGATGATTTTTTTGTCTTTTGGTTCTTCCACGTCATTCCTATATTTCGGCTACGCACTTCGACAAGCTCAGTGTGACACTCAGTATAAACTTTGTTGGGAATCTCATCTAGTTATTCACATATTTTATACTAGTGATACAAAGATACTACTCGTAGTATAGACTTGTTTTAAAATCTTGTTAAGCTTCTGGCTATGCTTTCGCGAAAGCATATTTATAAGGGATCGTATTACATACCTAGCACTTCGACAGGCTCAGTGTGACATCTGTTAATGAATTACTTCTTCTTTTTAGCCTGCACCAATTCCAGTTGGTCTACAGAGACATTGGTGGTAAACATGCCATAGTCAACGGTTGCTTTTCCTTTTTCAATAAGATCAATCACGCCTACGGCTCTTCCATCATACATCCGCACACGATCACCCACTTTTAAAATAGGTTTTGGTTTTTCTACTTTTGGAGCTTCCTTTTTGGCTTCTTGTTTCTTTTTACGGATCACTGCCACTTTCTTTTCGACTTCCTTTTGAACTTGGACTTCTTTTTGTTTTTGGATTTTCGCTTGCTTAACGGATTGTTTTTTTCGTTTCGAATTCTCGATCTGAACAATTTTCATGAGCTCGGCTACGAGTTCGCGTTTTTTCTTATCGTGGTAAAACTTCTCACTCGCAGTGTCTAATTTTTGCCCTAGATAGATAAGTCGTTGATTACTGTCGTAGAGTTCTTGATAGTTCTCTAGTTTTGCTTGTACCTTCGCATTAATTTCTTGCAATTTCTGATCTTGCTGTAGCGCTTTCTGCTCTTTTTCTTTAAGAACAGAAGTAGTTTTGGCAAGTTTACTTCGTTCTTTTTGGAGGTCTGCTATACTTTTGTCAAATCGTATTTTACCACGTTCTACCTTCTTTTTGGAGCGGTTAATCAGAGAATAAGGAATGCCATTTTTTTGAGCGACTTCAAAGGTAAACGAACTTCCTGCTTCTCCTAGATGTAATTTAAATAGCGGTTCTAGCGTTTTGCCATCAAAAAGCATATTGGCATTGACAATCTCTTTGGTCTCATTGGCCATCATTTTAAGATTGGCGTAGTGGGTAGTGATAATCCCATAGCTTTCACGTTCGTGAAAAACCTCTAAGAACGTTTCAGCCAATGCACCTCCTAATTCTGGATCTGAGCCTGTTCCAAATTCATCAATGAGAAAAAGGGTGTATTTATCACACTTCTTAAGAAAATAATTCATGTTCTTAAGACGATAGCTGTAGGTACTTAAATGATTTTCGATACTTTGATTGTCTCCTATGTCGGTGAGCACTCTATTAAAAAGACACATTCTTGAGTACTCATGTACTGGGACAAGCATCCCACTTTGAAGCATAAGCTGTAACAACCCTACTGTTTTTAGGGTGATACTTTTTCCTCCGGCATTGGGGCCAGAAATCACAATTATACGACTCTCTGCATCTAGGTGAATATCCTGAGGGTAGGTTTTATCCCCTTTTTCTTTATTACTAAGATATAGTAAAGGATGGTACGCATCTTTAAGGGTAAGTTCTCTCTCTTTTGTGATTGTTGGTAAAATTGCATTAAGCTTCTCTGCATATTTAGCTTTGGCAGCAATGACATCTATCGTGCTTAAAAGTTCTTGGTACTCCTCAAGGAGTGTAATAAAAGGACGAATCGTGTTGGTGAGTGCTTTTAAAATACGCTTGATTTCTTCGTCTTCTTCAAAGAGTAAATTGTTAAGTTCTCGTTGGGCTTGTAGGGTTGCTTCGGGTTGGATATACACAATACTTCCCGTTTTGGAGCTTCCCATAATCGAGCCTTTCACTTTACGACGGTGCATTGCAGTCACAGCGAGCACGCGTACATTTTCTACCACAGATTCCCTAATATCATCTAGATAGCCGTACCCGTTATAGCGTCCTAATGCAGAGGCAAAACTAGAGTTTATTCTTCCTTTGACTTGATTGATGCTTCTTCGGGTATTTTGTAATAGAGGGGATGCATCATCTCGTAATTCTCCGTATTTATCAAAAATTGCATTCACGGCATCTATAATTACCGTGGTATATTCTGTATTTACGACGGTGTTATGGAGTGTAGGATACCGTTCTTGGTATTTTGCAAAAAACTTAATGTGAATATTGACTGTTTCAGAAATACTAGAGAGTTTTTTAAAACTTCCTCTTTCTAAAACGCTGTCTTCTATGTCCAGAAATTTAATCTCGCGATCTATGGGATCATATCCATGGTTGGGGATGACCGTTTCGTGAAATTTTGAAGACACATATTCGTTGGTTTGATGCAATCCAAATAGTACGTTTTTTGAGGAAGTATAGGGAACAATCGCGAGGGCTTTCTCTTTGCCATGTTCGGTAACACAGCGCTCTGCAACCTGCTCACAAACGGTATAAAATTCAAGGTCTTTAAGTGTTTTTTGATGTATGTTTATCATCGTTTGGATGCGGTCTTATGCATGTATTTCTATGCGTAAGACAGTGTTTTTTCTTTTTAAATTATGGTTCATAGCTTGTATAGCGACACAAAAGTACAGAATAAATACCCTGAATACTATAATTTATAAAAGAACAAAGGTCTTAAGCGTTTTTTAAAACTTCTTAAGACCTTTCCTAATATTTTATTTTTAGTGTTCATTATCCTGACGTAGTTACTGAAAAGAGACATTTAAAGGATGATCTTATGACAGTAAACGAAACAGAATCTGTAGTTGTAGTATCTGTAGTATCCTCAGTAGGTTCTGATTCTCCGCCTCTTATTCTTCCTAAATCATTACTACTTAACCGTGCAATGTTCACTTTCTGAAATTGTAATTTTGAATTGTGGTTGATTTTTTTCATGGTTTTAGTTTTTGGTTTAACGATACTTAAAGTTAAGATAAATAACTCATTCTTATATACTTTAAAGGCTTATGATCATCTTCATTCATAAATAAAGACATCTGTTTTAAGCTAAATCGTCCAATTTTTTGATAAAATACGAAGGATAGATACCGTATACCTTATAAAACGTTTTTGAAAATGATTCCGCACTTTTAAAGCCACATTCTTCCGCGATGGCTTTTATAGTAAATCGACGAAGTTTATCTTCAGATTTTAATTTCATAAAGGCATATTCAACCCGTAATTCTTTGATATATGTGGCAAAGCTTTTTTGTTTAAAATGATTAATTACCTTCGATAAATAGTTACTGTTCGTATTCATTTTCACAGCAAGACTATTCAATGTAATTTTGGAATCAATAAAAGAATGTGTTTCTTCAAATTTTGACAATTTCATCAATAGTTCATCTATGATTTCTTTAGGAATATCTGGTGGTGAAGTTTCAGAAATAGTTGGTTTTACACGTTCTTTTGGCTTATCTGTTTTTATTAATTCTTCAAACCTCTTTTTATAAAAGGTCTTCTTTTTGTATTGGTAGGCTGTTATGCCTATGATTCCAGAGAGTATAAAGAGTAAAACAAAAGTAGCTGTACTAGATTGTTTTTTGTCAATCTGTAGTTGCTCAATGAGCTGTTCTTTACTATTAATCAAACTAGGAATATCTAATTTGTTTGTGATTTCTTGGTTTACATATTTATAGCGATTATCAATGACACTATCTACGCGTATGAGTTTTATAGTGTAGTTGAGTTGTTCTTCTATATTACCTTCTTTTTTATAGTGTTTTATGATTTGTTGGTAGGCATTTGTGTATTCAGGTGAGATATTATTTGTTTTTTGAAAGATGCTGTCTACTTTTTTATAATTTAAAATAGATTTCTCTTCATTATTCAAATAAGAATACGCTTTGCCCAGATAAAAATATCCGCTTGCTATAGTTGTTTGATCTTGAATTTTCTCAATATAGGGTAATGCTCGTGCAATATTGGCCTCTGCTTCTATATACTCTTTGTTTTGTAGTCTTAAGATGCCATCTAATAGTAAAAAATGATAATAATTTATAGACGTGTCAGATTCGTTTTTATCCAATAGCCCTAGTCGTGTGTAGACTCTTGCAGAGTCTAAATAATTCATTTTTCTGTAGGTATCTGCGAGTGAGAATAAGACATTGTAATATAGCGGTGAGTTTTCATCTCGATAATTTTTTTCAACTACATATTTATAGCATTTTTTAGTGATTGTTAAGGCTTCTTGGTTTTTATTAATAGTGGATTTTAATCGACCTAAACTTTGATTAATCAAAAATTCCAAATGTTCTTTTCTACTACCGTGATTGTAATATGCAGCCTTAATATAGTTGTCTAATGCATTTTTATAGAGGTATTTTCTATGATAATACACTCCTTTGTCAAAATAGGCAGTTGCAGGAAAATTTTGATTTTTCAAGTTTTTAGATACTTCTATGATAGTATCATACAAATGGAAAAATTTTTCATCCTCCCCGTTAGAAATTATCTTTAAAAAATACCCTTTTGCTATTTCTAGGGAGTCTTTTTCTTTTTTTGCTTTATTTAAATACGCCTGAACATAGATATTACTAACAAGAGAATCATCAACTGATTTTAAGAACAGTTCTTGTATTTCTTGGAATTCTAATCTACTAAGAGAATCTACAGATCGTTCTTGTGAAAAAAACGATGTAGATATCAAAAACAATACAATAAAGATATTTCTACTCTTTGTCACTTGTATTTGGTCTTAGGTTAGTATCTATATGAATAGTCTGGATATTAAAGGTTCTTAAAGATAGGATATTAAGACTTCTTTAACAAAGACGTTTTAACGTAAAATACACTAAGGCTTTTTGTAGATATATGATTATAATATTTCAAATAGTTTAGTAAATATCTAATTAAAGAGCTTCTGTATGTATCTTTAAGGCGGTTTTTTAAGACGAAGCACGTACCTTTATAGCTTGTTAAGCTATCATACATGGATTTACAAATACACCCCAGTTGGAAACAAGAACTTGAGAAAGAGTTTGATAAAGAGTACTTTAAAGATCTCATCAAATTTGTAAAGGAAGAATACACTTCAAGTATCTGTTATCCAAAAGGGAATCAGATATTTAATGCTTTTGATCATTGTCCTTTTGAAGAAGTAAAAGTGGTCATTTTAGGACAAGATCCGTATCACGGGGTTGGGCAAGCCAACGGTCTTTGTTTTTCTGTCAACGATGGGGTAACGATGCCTCCGTCATTGATTAATATTTTTAAAGAAATAGAGACTGATCTTGGGATTCCATTTCCTCAAACAGGCAATTTAGAACATTGGGCAGCACAAGGGGTTTTATTATTGAATGCCACTTTAACCGTACGGGCGCATCAAGCAGGATCTCATCAGAAAAAAGGATGGGAAACCTTTACGGATTCTGTGATAAGTACGCTTTCGCGAAAGCGTAAAAACATCATTTTCCTTCTTTGGGGTGGGTATGCTAAAAAGAAAGGAGCAAAAATTGATACCACAAAACATCATATCCTTACCTCAGGACATCCCTCTCCATTAAGCGCCAATCGAGGCTATTGGTTTGGAAATACCCATTTTAGCCAAACGAATGAATTGCTACGTTCTATGGGGAAAAAGGAAATAAAGTGGTAAAATTAAAGTTGTATTTATAAATTGCGATACATCTAGTGGTCATATTTAACCATTTGCATGGACTTAGACTATAATGCATTTAATATTCTTATTCTTTTTGGGGCGATCCAAGGCATTATCCTGTGTGTTTTTTTACGTCAAAAAAGAAAAATAAATCCCATAGCTGTAGATTTTTTCCTATTATTTCTGTTTTCATTATCGTTTTTTAATCTGATCTATGCCTTTTTAGACATGGATTTTTTTAAGTATCATCGGCCATTACATATGTTTCCATTTCCTTACAAATGGTTGATAGGAGCAGGGTTTTATTTTTATATAAAAAATCAATTTCCAGTTAAGGAAAACACTTTTTCGTACCATAAAAAAGAATGGTATTTATTAGCCCCAGCTTTCGTGTATTTATTCGTAAGAATTTATTGGTTTTCTATAGCTGTACGAGAAGATAGTTATCGAATCACTGCTGTAATTGTTGACTCAGATTTCTTCAGGATTCATGAATTTTTCTTTCTGTTTTTCACATTGTTCATGGGTATAGCCTCTTTCCTTTTTCTGCGTAAAAATGAACATAAAATTCACTCAAAATATACAGCAGCAGTAAGGTGGCTTCAAAAATTTACACGAGTATTTATACTTATTTCAAGTATAGATTTGGTGTTGTACATATCAGATTTACTCTTAAATGCGGGTATTGAGAGTTTTGGATTTTATTACGCGACCTTGATTATAAATGCAGGGTTTATTTATTGGGTTGGTTTTATGGGATTCACCAAACCAACTTTGTTTTTTTCAAATTTTAAGTACACCCAAGAGGTCTCAACAGCAGCTTCAGACGATATTTCTGAAAAATTAAAACATGCGATTCAAACAGAAAAAGTATACCGCAACCCACATCTCACGGTAACAGAATTATCGGCAAAAATCCATATTTCTTCCAAAGAGCTTTCTAAATATATCAATGAAGTGTTGGGAATGAATTTTTCAGAATATATTAATTTTCACCGTGTAGAAGAAGTGAAAGCATTAATAATGACTCAGGAAGCATCAAAATACACTTTAGTAACATTGGCTGAAAAAGCTGGTTTTAGTTCTAAGTCTTCTTTTAATGAAACGTTCAAAAAAGTGACAGGCAGCACGCCATCTGCATATAAAAAGAAGATGGCTAAGTCCTAAAATATGTCCAAGATGTTGTTTTCTGGACATACCGACCTTTAAAAACACCTTGTCTCAAAGGGTTTAGATTCATATTTGCAGAAACTAATCTCTTTAGACCTTATGAAACAACTAGCTATTATCGCACTATTCTTTATAGGCTGTATCCAAACTTCTTGCAGCCAAAAAACAATAACTCCTTCTGAGTGGCTTATTGAAAATACCATAGAGTTGCAACCTGATGGTACGTATGATTTTTCTCAATTAAAAGAAGTTTTAAAAAATAAACGCATTATCGCTTTGGGTGAAAGCTCTCATGGTTTAGGAAAATACTATGAGATGAAATCTGAATTAGCCATCTTTCTTCATAAAGAAATGGGATTTGAAGTCTTAGCCATGGAAGGAGGTCTAGGAGATATTAATCTAGCGTATGTAGATTTGGATACCATTAGCCCCAAAAAATTACGCGATTATACGCTGTTTGGAAATTTTAAAGCACAAGAATTAGATACACTTTTTCATTATATCAAAGAAACGAGTACTTCAGAAAACCCCTTGATATATGCAGGATATGACACACAATTTTCTTCTAATTACTTTACCACAAAAATGGTGCGGTTACTAGCTCCTCTAAATAAAACGATGTCTGATAGTTTTGCAACTAGAATATATTCTTTTCAGAAATCGTTTCAAGCAGCACGGGCTAATGATTCTACAGCCTATATAAAACATCGTGATATTTATGTCAAAAACGCAACAGATGCGAGTCAATTGATTAAGGAAAATAAAGAATTTCTTATACAGTCAAAGACACTTACTGAGGAAGAATATGTATTGATTCAAAGAACGTTAGATATGTTTGTCAGGTCGACTGATGTTAGTTATGCAGATCGCTTTATGACATTAACACTTAGAGATGAATTGATGGCAGAAAACATAATATGGTTACTAGATGAAGTATATCCAGATAAGAAAATCATTGTTTGGGCACATAATGGACATGTTGAAAAGGGAGCGGCAGAGGGATATCATGCGAAGCTTATGGGGCATTACCTTAAAGAAAAGTATAAAGATGATTACTATGCTATAGGTCTTTTTACTTATGAAGGTGAAGCCTATCAGTTTTGGACAGGAACAACAACTCCTTTTACCAATAATGATAGCACAGCCATAGAGCATACGTTTTTTAAAACACAAAAAGAAGTTGCTTTTTTAGATCTATCTGACCTGCAGCAAACACCGGCTACGCAACAGCTTTTTGAAGTCAAGACAGGTTTTGAATTAGAGAATGGAGGCACTATCCCTTTTATCCCAACCCATCGATTTGATGGTATTATTTCTGTTAAAACATCTAGAATTCCTACCTATGACAAAAGGGAGTGATTTTTTGTAAGAACTAAATCTAGCATGTAGCGCATAAAAAAATGACGCCGAAAATTTGAATTAAGCTTCAGCGCCATTTTGTATTGTGTTATGTATATATCTAAACTTATTCTTCGTCAGGGTCGGTTTCTACAACCTTGTTACAACTAAACTGAAGTAGTAAAAAATTAATTACTACTAAAACACCAATTACTATAAAAAATGTAGTCATTCCCCCAGGTTATTAGTTATACCTAATAGATGCACGAAGTTACATAAGGTTGCGTCTAAAGTTAAAAAAAATACAAATTAGTGTAAATTAACATAAAACTCTTTTGCATCTTTCTCTTTTTCAATCATTTGTAATTCTAATAATTTTGATTGAATTCGCATAATTTCTTCAGAAGTAATCTGTTCTTGAGACCAAGTCGTACCCGATAACCATTTTTGAATGTCTTCTAGCTTTTGTTCATATCGATGTGCAAGTGTACGATCTATAGAAGGGATGTTTTTAAAGTCTCGTGTCACTTGATTGATGATGTCCAAAACAATTTTTATTTCATCGTTCTTCGTGGCAATAGCGTCAGGGTTTCCAGCAATCACAAAACAGCTCCACGGCGTTGGGAAGTCTCCTAATCTTCTAAAAACACCAGCGTCTACAATAGGTTTGGTTGTAAAATGCTCCCACATAAAATAGTCGGCAGTTCCGTTAGTAAGCGCTTCAACAGCGTTTTCTAAGGTATTTACCACTTCAAAATCTAGTTTTGAGGTATCCCATCCTCTTTGTTTTGCCTGTACGTGTGCCATGACATGCGATCCAGACCCATATCGGCTGATGGCTGCTTTTGCAAATTGGAGTTCGTCTATATCCTTAAACGGACTATCATGTGACACATGCACTCCCCATAAGAGTGGAGAAGAAACATACAACTGTAAAATTTTAGATGGATTCCCGTTGGCAATATCTTTAATAACTCCGCCCGTAAGGATGACTGCTAGGTCTATTTCTTCAGCTCTTAAGGCTTTATTCATGGCACCAGTCCCTTCTGGAAATTCAATCCACTCTACAGACACGCCTGCTTTTTTAAATAATCCTTCCTCCATGGCTAAGTGCCAAGGGAGATTAAAATGTTCAGGAACGCCTCCTATTTTTAGTTGCTTCATCTAGAATTAAATTGTGTGTAAAATTACGGAAAATCCGCTTACATCGTTGCAATACGATCTAAGGTATATTGGATCAGATGGTCGGTTGTTTTATTAGGTTCCTTACTAAAAGTTCCTGTTGCTCTGTTTGCTAAAATAGCATTCATAGACACGGCTCTGTGACCTAATAGTTTAGCGAGACCGTAAATGCCTGCTGTTTCCATTTCTAGGTTGGTTATTTTGCTTTCGCGAAATGGTATGCTGAGCTTGTCGAAGTAGCGGAATTCCCCCAACTTCTGGTTCATCGTTGCATCTGAAGTTTGTAAACGCAATACCCTGCCTTGCGGACCATAAAAACCAACATTAGTAGCTGTAAATCCCTGAACAACCTGATCTGATAGAAAATGACTCGCAAGATCACGATCACAGCTAACCACATAAGGTTCGCTTTTTTCAGCAGCCCATCCCATGTGTTCTATAAATGCTTTTTGAATCTCAGGATGCTGTATGGAAGCACTATCATAAAAATGAAGCAGAGCATCAAGTCCTATTGCCATATCACTTAAAAGAAAGCTATCTACGGGGATATCTTCTTGAATGGATCCACTCGTACCAATACGAATGATATCCAGAGAGGTGAGTGTTTTTTTTAGCGTTCGCGTTTTAAAATCAATATTCACAAGCGCATCGAGTTCGTTAAGGACAATATCTATATTATCAGTCCCTATTCCCGTTGAAATAACGGTAATGGGTTTTCCTTTATAAGTGCCCGTACTTGTTTTAAACTCCCTACATTGTACTGTGTGTGTAATAGTATCAAAATGGGCAGTAACAGCAGCGACACGATCTGGATCACCTACGGTGATCACGGTAGATGCCACGTGTTCTGGGCGAAGGTGTAAATGGTAGATACTCCCTTCAGGATTCAGAATAAGTTCAGAAGCTGGAATCGCCATAGTATATTATTTTTTTATGAGTTCGTGCGTCTCATCATTATAACGGTATGTATATTTGGAAGCGCCTCCAAAATAACATTCATTATGTTGACCAGGTGCTTGAATATCATCACCCGATAAGGCGCGTTCTCCTTTTGTAGTAACGACAAAAATACCGTCTAGCTCTTCAAAATACGAGCGCATTCTTTTAATCATTTTTAAAACTTGCATATCTCCATACCCATAATATCCTTGATAATTGAGTACATATCCACATAACTGACGTTCAGAGGTTATTTGATGTTTTTTTATAAGTTGTAAAATATGTGATTCTAACCTATTTAATCCAGAATGTGCTTCTGGGAATCGCTTTTTATGAGCACTGATACAGTTGGATAAATAGATAAAACTACTGTCTTTGGCAAGCATGGGTTGTAAAGCGGTATGCTCCTCGCTACAATATAATCGCCAGATGTGATCAGCGAGTAATATATCATTTCTGGAAAGCGCTACTTTTTGTTGGTAATGCTCTTTGAGTTGCGGAATCGTAAGTTCAGAAATACCTTTCAGTTCTTTTTCTCCAGAAACGCGACCACTACAAACGAGATAAAGAGGTACTTTACTTCCTAATTGCATCAAGTGACTGATACACGCCATCATGTTGATATGACAAAAAAGGTCATATTCAAACCAAAGAATGATCTCATCGTAGACAGCATGATTTTTTAGAATCTCCAATTGAGAAATAAACTTTTCTTCATAGTCGGTAGTGTCAAGGGCGTAATCATTTTTTAAGAAGGCTTTACGCGTACTCATAAACGCTTTATCGCCTATAGTGTAGGTGGTTTTGCCCTCGCAAAGCATTTCTCTCCAAACGGCAAAATCTCCTTGGATTTCTAGGTCGAGTAATCTATCATTAAGGCTATCACCATTTGTGATATGAAGTGTTTTTGATACCAATAGGATACTGTTTTAGTTGTGAATTTAAAGAGAATAATTTTATTTCTAGACACTAGACACTAGACACTAGACACTAGACACTAGACACTAGACACTAGACACTAGACACTACCCCCCAACACGTTTTACTTTAAAGCCTTTGTCCTTTAGGAAGTTCATGATCTTATCGCGGTAATCCCCTTGAATGATGATTTGGTCATTTTTAAAACTACCGCCTACACTTAGGAGTTTTTTGATCTCTTTTGCAAGGAGTTTAAAATCACTATCGGCCCCCGTGTATCCTTCTATAATCGTAATGGGTTTCCCTTTGCGTTTCTCATATTTACAAATCAGCGGATCGTCTTGCATCCATAACGTATCTTCTGCGTCTTCTTGAATCTCGGGCTCAGAAGGGGTATGATCAGGAAAAAGGTTTTTGAGTTGGTCTTGTAAATCCATGAATTGTTAATTTGTTAGATATCTAGTTTTTATCTCTGCGATACTATCTACTATTTTTATTTGATTTTCTGTAAATAAATCATCTTGGACTTTAAGTGTATAATCTTCTTTAGCGGGACTTGATATGAGAAAAAGATAATACTCTGTCAGTCCAAAAGCATTGCCAACACATCCTAATTGAAAATGAACAGTTCCTTCATCATCAACGCTGTTTATGATGTAATCAAATACTTTTGGGTCTTTTCTTTCTAGTAAACCTTGGAATACAACACCTTTCACAGCACTATTATCATACTTGATTAGTTGATGTAATTCGGATGTTTTTGCAGCATTGATTAGCCATTGCTGAGTTTTCCAAAAACTTGATAAACGTCCAGCATATCCTGTGAATTTAGAGTCTATACCATTCCTTTTCTCGATGTACAACACCGTATCTTTTATCTCAGGTCTGATCTCAGACCAGTCAAAATGATACATGGGTTTTTTAAACTCATTAGAATAGATAAAACTCGAAAAGAGTACTATGATAAGTAAGCTAGAAAAAAAATAATATGTTGAATGACTTTTGATCTTTATATAAATTATTCTTTAATCAATCCAATTTCCACCAGACGTTGGTGTAAAAATTCTCCTGCAGTGATGTCCTCAAATGCTTTAGGGTGCTCTTCTGAGACACATTGATCTAGACAGTTTAATTTCATGTCACTGCGCGGATGCATAAAAAACGGAATCGAATATCGTGGTGTATCCCATTGCTCTTTTGGAGGATTTACCACGCGATGAATTGTAGAGCGTAATTTATTATTGGTGAGGCGTTCTAACATATCTCCTACATTAATCACGAGTTCATCTTCGTTAGGGATGGCATCAATCCACTCGCCATCAGTGCGTAGGACTTGTAATCCTCCTGCAGACGCTCCCATGAGAAGGGTAATGAGGTTAATATCTCCATGGGCACCCGCACGTACGGCACCTTTAGGTTCTTCAGTGATAGGAGGGTAGTGGATAGGGCGTAAGATACTATTCCCATTACTCGCCCAATGATCAAAATAAAACTCATCAAGTCCTATATATATTGCTAGAGCTCTTAGGACATAAATTCCTGTTTTTTCTAGCATTCGGTATGCTTCCATCCCCGTAGGGTTAAAGTTTGGAAGTTCGCTTACTTGTACATTTTCAGGATACGCTTCTGAGAGATTTGCATCGGCAGAAGGTTCTTGTCCAAAATGCCAAAACTCTTTTAAATCTCCTTCTTTTTTTCCTTTGGCATGCTCTTTTCCAAAAGAGATATAGCCACGTTGTCCACCTAACCCTTCAATTTCATATTTTGCTTTTTCCTCAAGTGGGAGGGCAAAAAAGTTTTTGACTTCTTTATAAAGATTGTCTACAAGGGTTTCATCTAGGAAATGATTCTTTAAAGAAACAAAGCCTATTTCTTCATAGGCAGTTCCTATTTCTTGGACAAATTTTTGTTTTCTTTTGGGATCGCCACTCAAAAAATCAGAGAGGTCTACACTTGGAATATTATTCATCGTTACTGTCTTAAATCTTGTACAACAAAGATACAAATTTTAGGCGGTGGCTATACGCTTTCGCGAAAGCGTGTAAAGAAATGTATAGCCATCGCTAGGTTTAATTTTTCAAAGGCGTGTTCATCCAATAATCAGACATGTTTTCTGGGGCTTTGATCGGTTGATTCAGAAAAATAGGTCTGTTTTTTGACATGTATCCTGTATTAGAAAATAATTTCTCCTGTAATCTAAGTTCTTGCACAAAAAATTCTCGATATTGATAATATGTCGTCGATTCCTGCTCATTAATCATATTACCATCTATATCTTCTATGTTTTTTACTTGAATAAAAAGAGTGTTCTTATCACTTTCTTCGGACTCCCTTATTTTTTTCAAAAAAATAATCTCAGGATCTTTCGGGTATAAGAGTACCTTATTTTCCCTTATGGAAACACTATCAAGACTGATCTTTTCATTTTGATACCATAGTTTGTAATTGTTCTTTCTGAGCGCATCTTTGCGTAATGGTTCGTTATTAAACGTAAGTTCAAATCTTTTTTTGGTAATATCTGCAATGGCTTTGGTCGGTTTGAATTTTGGTGGTTGTAAGACATCAAAAGCATTGTTGAAGGAAATGTAATTGGGATACATTTTAAAATCTTCTAATTGATATTCTACAATGATTTCGTATAACAGTTTTTTTGGCTTGTCTTTTTCCATGACAATAGATTCTGCAAGACCTTGAGGTAGCGCTGCTTTTTTTCTGGAGGATGACGTATCAAAAACCGTATATTCCATTTTGTATATTTTGAAATCACTTTGACTGATGTAGATTGTTCCCTCGGCTCTATAATTTTCTTGTGACTTTACCATTTTGATTACATAGAGTTGTGTATTGGCTATGGAAGTTTCAGGCAATAGTTTAAGTCTGTGATTTTTGATGATGTCTCTATCAAAACGATTTATAAAGTCATAACTATCAATATTGTAATTGCGAATAGCATCGTGCAATCGAAGTATGGTATATTCATTCCCTCCTTGACCTTTTAACGTTGCATTTGGGATCACTTTATTATTGTTTATATAGTCATAGGGGCGTGCGGCAATGGTATCTGTACGGAAATTAGTATTCCTTTTGTAGGTGTATAATTGTATGTTTGTATACTTTTTGTCCTGATAGTTAAAACCAGGGTCGGAGACACCCATAATAGCTTCGTTGAGATTTACATATTCTTTTTCTTTGATTTGATAGTCTCTATAATAGCCTACGTATGAAAATGGGTCAAATGGATAATTATCGGGTATGTTCTCAATAGCGGTTTGTATAATGGCTCTAGCTGTTAGTTTCTTTTTACTGTTCTTTTTCCTTTTCTTTTTGGACCCTACAATGGTGACGGTTGCCAATGCCTCTACTTTAGCGGCTAGTTTTATGATATTAATTTTCTCTTTGTTAAGGTTTGATAATACGATTTCTTGTGATTCGTATCCGATAGATGAGATGACTAGCGTGTCTCCTAGTTTTTGTAGTTTTTCAGGAATTTTAAATCCTCCGTCCATATTGGAGATCAATCCTTTTGATTTATTCTTGACTCTGATGGTAGCAAAGGGGATGGGCGTTTCTTCTTTTTCGTCAATTAATCGACCTTCAATAAAACTATCTTGTTGAGAATAGATGAGCGGAGTTACAAATAGTCCTAATAAAACGACTAATGACCGTATCATGGGAGTGATTGAAGGCATCTTTTTTTATAAAAATAAGCAACTTTAAGTTGATAAGCCGTTTGTGTATTGTTTAATTACTGTTAAAAATAATTGATGAATAGTTGCTCGAAGTCTTAATAATATAAATGTTTTATATGACTATATTTATAGGTCAAACTAAGGGGGGCTATTTATAGAGAAAAAGTTAGAAATATCATCGTTTTTCTAAAATTACGATATCGTTTACGTTATAATAATACCTTACATTTGTTATAATAGAAGACACACTTAATGACGACTAAAACTGATACTAAATTACCTTTTGCATACGATCGGGAATCTCTGAGTGATGACATGCTTTTACAACTGTATAAAGCAATGCTTACGCCAAGATTAATAGAGGAAAAGATGCTTATTTTACTAAGACAAGGTAAAATTTCCAAATGGTTTTCTGGAATTGGACAAGAAGCGATTTCTGTAGGTGTGACCATGGCTATGCAATCAGAGGAATATATCTTGCCGATGCATCGTAATTTAGGTGTATTTACAACGCGTGAGATTCCATTATACCGATTATTTGCTCAATGGCAAGGAAAGGCAAGTGGTTTTACCAAAGGCCGTGATCGTAGTTTTCATTTTGGAACACAAGAATATAAAATCGTTGGGATGATATCCCATCTAGGTCCTCAACTAGGCGTTGCTGATGGCATTGCACTCGCGCACAAATTACGTGAAGAAAAAGCAGTGACAGCTGTTTTTACTGGAGAAGGAGGGACTAGCGAAGGTGATTTTCATGAAGCGCTTAATGTTGCCTCGGTATGGCAATTACCTGTGTTGTTTTGTATAGAAAATAATGGCTACGGATTGTCAACGCCCACTAGCGAGCAATATAACTGTGAGAACTTAGCTGACAGAGCACTAGGATACGGGATGGAAAGCCATATTATAGATGGTAATAATATCCTAGAAGTATATAACAAAGTCAACGCACTTGCAGAAGATGTGCGTCAGAATCCACGACCGGTATTGCTAGAGTTTAAAACCTTTAGAATGCGAGGTCATGAAGAAGCAAGTGGCACCAAATATGTGCCTGATGACCTTATGGAAACTTGGGCTCAAAAAGATCCGCTTGATAATTATAAGAAGTACTTAGTGGAACTGGGTGTTCTTACAGAAGAAATGCATGAAAACATGGCTTCTCAAATAAAAGAAGAGATTAATAAAAACTTAGATATCGCCTACGAAGAAGAAGCTATTGTCCCTGACTTAGCGACAGAGCTGTCAGATGTATTTGCGCCTTTTACGTATCAAAACACACCTCCTAGCACAGAAACAGAAGAAAAACGACTTATAGATGCTATTTCTGACGGACTTAAACAGTCTATGGAACGTTATGATGATCTTGTGATTATGGGGCAGGATGTCGCTGAATATGGTGGGGTATTTAAAATTACTGATGGTTTTGTAGCCGCTTTTGGAAAAGAGCGCGTGCGTAACACACCCATTTGTGAGAGCGCCATTGTGGAAGCAGCGATGGGGCTTTCGATTAGTGGGAAAAAAGCGGTAATGGAAATGCAATTTGCAGATTTTGCAACGTCTGGATTTAATCCTATTGTGAATTATTTAGCCAAGTCACATTACCGTTGGTCCCAAGCCGCTGATGTGGTAGTACGAATGCCTTGTGGGGCTGGAGTAGGAGCAGGTCCTTTTCACTCTCAAACCAATGAAGCTTGGTTTACGCATACACCAGGACTCAAAGTAGTGTACCCTGCATTTCCTTATGATGCTAAAGGATTACTCGCAACAGCCATAGAAGATCCTAATCCGGTGCTCTTTTTTGAACATAAAGCATTGTACAGAAGTATACGTCAAGAGGTACCAACCAATTATTATACATTGCCTATTGGGAAAGCCGTTTCCTTAAAGGAAGGAAATGATGTGACAATCATTACCTATGGAGCAGGGGTACATTGGGCTTTAGAAACCTTAGCAAATCATACAGATATCTCAGCAGATTTGATTGATTTAAGAACACTACAACCGTTGGATACAGAAGCTATTTTTGCATCTGTAAAAAAGACTGGAAAAGTGTTATTACTTACCGAAGATTCTGGATTTGGAAGCGTGATGTCTGATATTTCGGCGATGATTTCAGAAGTGTGTTTTGAATTTTTAGACGCTCCTATACGGAGAGTCACAAGTATAGATACACCCATCCCTTTTGCGGGCCAACTGGAAGAACAATATCTTTCGCGAAAGCGCTTAGAGGAAACATTAAAAGAACTTATTGCTTATTAGCCGTATAAAATAACATCCAAACTTGATTCATTATCACCAAGTTTGGATGTTTTATGGTTATTTACATTCTAAAAAGGAATGCACGTTCCACTAGAACACCTTCCTTCACATCCACAATGGCCTAAATGAAAACATTGAGACCCTGTTGGTCTTCCAGTACAATTACCATTACATGCTATAATGGGTCTAAGTCCTCCGTCTACTTCTTTTTGCTGTGCTTTATTTAATGTTACAGCACCTTTGAGATTTTTTAATTTTTTCATAATTACAATTTTAATAAGTGAATATTCCTGATCATTTAAAGACATTCAGGGTCATGTCTCTCTTTTTAATACAATAGATAAAAGTATTTTTTGCTCCTTATTATAAAGACTTTTAAATAGCCAGATTAGTAATAGATTGAAATGAAGAAAAACAAATAGTTGCTTATCTATTTTGTATAAAGAAATATTCAGTTTTAGGTAAAATTACGAAACACTGAATAGAACACATCTAATCTATAGTGGCACGCATCCACCTAAGCAAACACCTGGGCATAGGCAATGACCTCCATAATAGCAACGAGATCCTCTAGGTTTCCCAGTACAACTGCTGCTACATTGTTTTCGTCCTCCTCCTCCATTGACTTCTTTTTGCTGTACGTTGTTTAATGTTACAGCTCCTTTCAGATTGATTAATTTTTTCATAATTAAAAAATTTAATAAGTGAATATGCCTGATCATTTAAAGACATTCAGGATCCTGTCTTTGTCATTAATATTCTTGAATAAAAGAAAATAATTTTCTCTCTTTTATGGGTTACTTGTTATAGATATTTATAATCCTAGTAGGGGATACACCCTTGAGAACTACTACATTCCCCTGGGCATCCACAATGTCCTTGGTAATAGCAGCGTGCTCCATTTGGTTTCCCCACACAACTTCCATTACATAATTTTCCTCCTCCATTTACTTCTTTTTGTTGAGCTTTATTTAATGAAGTAGCGCCTTTTAGATTTTTTAATTCTTTCATAATTACAATGTTAATGAGTAAATATTCCTGATGATTTAAAGACATTCAGAATCATGTCTATATTTTTTGTTTTCAGGTATAAAAAGAGTCTTTTTAGTTTCTGAAAAAATGAATAAATGTGTTTGGTATTTATATAAAAAAACAATCAGTGCCAAAATATATTTTGACACTGATTGTTAATTAGGATACTACCAAGGGATACAACCTCCGCTTAGGCAAGAACCAGGACATCCACAATGTCCTTGATAATAACATTGTGCTCCATGTGGTCTTCCTACGCAACTACTGTTGCATAATTTTCCACCTCCATTAACTTCTTTTTGCTGTGCTTTGTCTAAAGAAATAGCGCCTTTAAGATTCATTAATTTTTTCATGATTTTCATATTTTTGGTTAATAGTTTCCTTTTTATTTATAGACACTTAGGAATAGCCGTCTGCATACTATACAAGACAGTGCGTCTTGAAGTTACACTTCCAGATAATTTTTAAAATGATTATATCGTTTAGTAAAGATCGCAACACCCCTTGTATTGCACTTTCCAATATAATGACAGCTGGCACCTTCATAATATTTTGATCCTTGTGGTCTTCCTGCACAACCTCAAGATGGACTAACCCTACGTTAATTATTTTTTTGAACTATAGTTTTTAATACAGATGCTCCTTCTAAGATTTTTTAATTTTTTCATGACAATAGATTATTAAGTTAATGCCTGATTATTTAAAGACATTCAGGGTTGTGTCTGTAGATTTGCAGTATAGGGATTAACAAAATAGTCTGTGTAAGGACATGTGAATATAATGTCCTTATAGTTAAATGTTTATACATGCTTTAGTTCTGCTAAAGAAAAGCGTCGAATGATAGGAGATGACGTATGTTTACTGGAAAACAGAACAAAAAAGTGCTAGTAAACTTGAAAACCTTTGAAGATAATTTTATCAATTAGGTTCAAAATAACATACACGTATTCGCACCTATAAATCCATTTTTATGAATGTACAGGCAGAAAAGTTGATACTGTTTATAATTAGCTTTTGTTCAAGAGGCACAAGTGTGTGCGCTCTAATGAGGTTAGTTGACTTTTTCACGATAATAAAAATATTTAGTTAATAATTCTGAATATTTAAAGACTTCAGTTTAAGGTCTATCTTTTTGTATTATAGGGATTAACAAAATATATTTTATTGTAAATTAAATCGTTTTGTAGGTGTTAGGTTATTTAATAGTTATAGGTTTTAGTGGATTGTTTTATTTTTTTTAAGAAGTCATAATCGGACTATCTTCTATGGCTTCCGTTTGGTTTTCTAATTCGATGAGATCTTCTATAAATAAAGACAAATCATTTCTGTCGTATTCTCTTGGGTATTGATTTCCTTGTATATATAATGCTGGTGTGAAATTAATATTGTTTCTAGTACACCATTCTTTCTGAGCAGTCAACACATCTGTATAGTCCGCATCAAAACCGTTTTGTTGTTTTAGCCATTGCTTTAAATCAACATCATGCTTATATACTTCATGCATCATTTTAATACATCCTACTTCTCCTTGGGTATTATAAGCATGCAATAAATGAGAAGTCACTAAGAATCCTTGATCTTCTTTATCTTCTACTCGTACGTTAAAACGAACGATTACTTTTATATCATTCCCAGATTGCTTTAGAATATTCTCAATATCAGTATGAGCGTCTTTACAATAATAGCACAATGGACTCGTAACTAATACGACTTCTAATGCCGCATCTCTATTTCCTAATACGATTTCTTTGGGTAATTGAATATCGTTTTCAACATGATCATTTTCTTTGAGTAAAGTATTGAATATGGAAAAATTTCTTTTGAATTTATTACTCTCTATTTTAAGTGCATCCAATGATACCTTTTTCTGTAGCAAAGATTTAATTAAAAACCATAAGCTAATGATAAGTAGCATGCTTAAGGCGTATAAGCTTATTTCTTCTACGCTAAGTGATACAAAAGAAGTTGTATTCCCTGTAATAAATACCATAGCACTTTGCAGGAGAATAACAGCTGCAATACCCAAACATAATGGGCACCATTTCTTTAAAACAACACCTTGATAATATATAGAATACAGTACAAACGGAACAGCCAAGAGCGATAGGCTTGTGATAACACTACTTATGTCTATACCACTTAACAGTGCAAAGCAATACACTAATACATAGCTGCCAAAAGCTATAATACTTGCATCACTCAACGTAAGTATACCTCCTAATTTTGCTCCTTTGGAATTTAAAACAGCATCACAGCTTGTTTTTTCAGAAAGATTACAGATGCTAGCTGTACTACTAGATTCTATTCCTAATGAGTGTCCCACGATTAAGATACCCAGAATCAATCCAACTGTACTCAAGAAATAATGAATTCCTTCAAATATGAATGCTTTGTTGAGGAATGCAATTCCAACCCCTAATCCCACACATATGAGTACCCATTGCAATATTTTGGAACTATTTGTAGACTTTTCATCCTTAACGGTCTCATCTTTTTCTACAGCGACAATAATACCATCCCATGATTCAAAGAAGGAAACATTAGACATATTTTCTACTTGTTTATGATCGGTATAGACGTTAATTGTACCTACTTTTTTCTCAGCAAGACCTAAATACATCCCTTTTTCTCCTTTCAAATTCGCTATAAAAGTAGGAGGTAATTGATCTAAAGTATCTTGATCTGTTGGTACTTGCAACGCTAGATTTGGTACCCCAAAGTGTTTTAATACACCGGTGAGCGCATGTAAGCTAGGATATGAAGGATGACTCAGTAACTGAAGTTTTAACTCCTCTTTATTAAGCCTGATTTTATTGGTAATTAATAACTTGTCAAGAATATTAAATAATTGATCCTGCATATATATATAGATGGTATATAGTGTTAATAATGAATCTCTAAGTTACATTTTATTTTGTAAAAAAACGAAATTTAACTTATTTTAAGTTTAAATTATGATATGCTATGTATTTATTTATCAGGTTATTAGTGGTAAAATTCTTAAAAGAGATAAAATATATTAATGATTGATCTTCAGTTAATTATGGCAATTATATGATTTAATACCGTAATTAAATTATTAATAAACCATAAATTATTAACTCGAAAAAATGAAAGAAAATCTTTTTAAAAAGTTCTATTTTTTTTAGTGTCTAATTATTAGATTACTAGTATTTTTACTGTGAAGTGAACTTCAAACATGAGTGAAAATCAAATTAAAATTTTAATTATTGGTGGAGGGCTAGCGGGGCTTACAAGTGCGATTCATTTACTAAAAGAAGGCTTTGCGGTTACACTCATAGAAAAAAATACCTACCCAAAACATAAAGTTTGTGGGGAGTACATCTCTAATGAAGTGCTCACATATCTTGAGACTTTAGGAATTTATCCTTTTGATCATCAGGCAAAAAAAATCGATACATTTCATTTCTCGAGTCTTTCAGGCCGGCCGTTAGAAATTAAACTTCCCCTTGGAGGATTTGGGATGAGTAGGTTTACTTTAGACGCACTCATGGCAGATACGGCAGTAGAGCTAGGGGTACATTTGGTACATGACACCGTAAAAGATGTGCAATTCAATCACAATCAATCTCTAGTAAAAACCCTTAACCATCAGGAATTTACAGCAGATTACGTTTTAGGAGCCTATGGGAAACGTAGCGGTTTGGATATTACGCTTTCGCGAAAGTTTATACAGAAAAAATCTGCTTGGCTTGGTGTCAAAGCGCATTATAAAACAGATTTCCCTGATAATCTAGTGGCACTACATAATTTTAATGGCGGCTATTGCGGCCTTTCAAAAGTAGAGACAGGTCATGTGAATGCCTGTTACCTTGCCGATTATGCTTCTTTTAAAAAGTTTAAAAACATAGAAGAATACCAACAAAAAGTACTGTATAAAAACAAAGCGCTTAAACATTTCTTTGAAAATGCTGAAATGATTTTCGAAGCTCCTGTGACCATCAGTCAGATATCATTCGATAAAAAAGAACCTGTAGTCAATCATATTTTTATGATAGGCGATAGTGCAGGATTGATTCACCCTCTTTGCGGTAATGGCATGGCTATGGCGATTCACAGTGCAAAAATAATTTCAAGCCTATTGGCAAAACAAAAATCAAATACCTATACAAGAACAGCATTAGAACAACACTATACAAACGCATGGAATGGCGCCTTTAAAAAACGACTCAAGATGGGGCGATGGATTCAAAATGCCCTACAACATAAAAAACTTACACGTATGGGAGTGTCTCTTATTAGTACGTCTCCTTATATATTAAAAACGATTATCAAATCTACACACGGGACATCTATATGAGAGATTTAAGAGCAAGAGCCACTGAGCAAGAACTCATGGATGATCCCAATATTTCTGAAATAGATTTAAAAAATGCCCTCGTAGCTATCTCTAGAGTCAATAAATTACTAGGCGGAAACCGAATCACCATCAAAGCCTTAGAACGCCTTTTTAACGAAAATCCTTCAAAAAAAGAATGGACCCTCGTAGATGTAGGCTGTGGTGATGGAGAAATGCTGCGTCTTATCGCCGATTATTTCACCTCTAAAAATCTTCATTTGCATTTAGTAGGCTTTGATTTGAGTCCGCAAAGTATTGCCATGGGAAAAGAGTTGTCTGATGGCTACCCCAATATTGATTTGAGTGTAAAAGATATTTTAAGCGTTCAAAATGATTCTTTTGAGTGTGATATTATACTATGCACCCTTACATTGCATCATTTTAAAGATCAAGAGATTCTTAAGTTTATGAAACATTTTGTAGCCCTTGCACAAGTGGCAGTCATCATAAATGACTTACAAAGAAGTAAAATGGCATACCAGTTATTTAGATTATTTAGTCGTATTTTTATCAAGAGCCACATTGCAAAAAATGACGGTCTTATTTCTATCGCAAGCGCATTTAAAAAGCACGAATTAAAAAAAGTTGCACAACAATTGGAATTAAAACACTCTGAGATTACTTGGAAATGGGCATTTCGATATCTGTGGTTAATTAAAACTCTATGAACGTAAAGATTACAACAGTAGCAAAACAACTCCCAAAATACCATAGGACCACAGACGAAATCATCCCTTTTTTGGATGTTTGGTTACACGATCAAGACGATCGTTTTAAACGAAAGGTAAAAAAGATCTTTGGCAATGCCGCGGTAGATAAACGCTATAGTATCATGGCACCAGAAGAGGTCTTTACTGCTACGAGTTTTGAAGAAAAAAATAATATCTACACAAGGGAAGTTGTAAAACTTGGCGAACAGGTATTGGAAAAAGCACTTACAAAAGCTTCTTGGGCTCCACAATCATTAGACTATATTATCACGGTGAGTTGTACGGGGATTATGATACCATCCCTTGATGCCTATTTAATTAATAGCCTACAATTACGACAAGATATCGTTCGGCTTCCTGTGACAGAAATGGGATGTGCTGCAGGCGTTTCTGGTGTGATTTATGCCAATGAGTTTCTAAAAGCAAACCCAGGCAAACGAGCAGCCGTAATCGCTATCGAAAGTCCCACGGCTACGTTTCAACACACAGATTTCTCGATGGTAAATGTCGTGAGTGCTGCGATTTTTGGGGATGGCGCTGCCTGTGTCTTACTCTCCTCAAAAGAAGAAGACAGTGGCCCAGAAATCGTAGATACAGAAATGTATCATTTTTTTGATGCACAACACATGATGGGCTTTAAATTGGTCAATACAGGTTTGCAAATGATCCTTGATCAAGCTGTTCCAGAAACCATTGCACAACAATTCCCAGATATTATACATCCGTTTTTAGAGAAAAATGGACTCGATATACACGCCGTACAACACCTTATTTTTCATCCCGGCGGACGTAAAATAGTAGAAACCGTAGAAGACCTTTTCGGGAAATTGGGTAAAAACATAGATGATACCAAAGAAGTATTACGTTTGTATGGAAATATGAGTAGTGCTACCGTACTCTATGTGTTAGAACGTTTTTTAGACAAACAATTACCCAAAGATGATATAGGAATTATGCTTAGCTTCGGACCCGGTTTTTCGGCGCAACGTGTCTTATTAAAATGGTAATGATATGAAAATGACACAAGATTATATAGGCAAATGGGCGATGATTCTAGGCGGGAGTAGTGGGTTAGGACTCGCTACCGCACAAAAACTCGCTCAAGAAGGCATGAATATCTGCATCGTGCATCGCAGCAGGAGGAGCATACTAGCTGCTTTTGACACCACCGTGGAGGAAATGAAATCTCACAATGTTGATGTCATTAGTTTTAATATAGATGCGATGAATCCTGAAAAGAGAGAAAAGGTGATTTCAGAAGTAGTCAATTCCGTGGGTGTTTCAGCCTTCAAAACGTTGGTGCATAGTGTAGCGAGAGGTAATTTAAAACCTTTACATGATCCCAATGGATCCGTTTTGAGTACCAATGATTTTACGCTGACCCTAGATGCGATGGCAGTAAGTTTGTATGATTGGGTGTCCGCTTTCGCGAAAGCGAACTTATTCTCACCAGACGCCAGAGTCATTGCTTTTACGAGTGAAGGAAGTCATAAAGCATGGAAACAATATGGCGCCGTAGCTGCCGCTAAAGCTGCCCTAGAAAGCATCACCCGAAGCATCGCCTTAGAGTATGCACCGCTAGGTATTAAAGCAAATTGCATTCAAGCAGGAGTGACAGATACGGAAAGCCTACGATTAATCCCAGGCAGTGAGGTAATGAAAGAAAAATCAATAGAACGTAATCCTTATGGACGTTTAACACTACCAGAAGATGTTGCAAATGCGGTCTATTTGTTATGTAGAGACGAAGCTATATGGATTAATGGCGCTATTTTGCCAGTGGATGGAGGAGATCACATACGATGACAACAAAAGAGATCATAGCACAATTACCCTACACCGAACCTTTCTTATTTGTCGATGAGATCGAAGAAGTGAGTGAAACTCATATCAAAGGCTCTTATACTTTTAAAGAAGATGCTTATTTTTATAAAGGACATTTTAAAAACCATCCCGTTACGCCAGGCGTGATTTTAACAGAATGTATGGCACAGATTGGATTGGTGAGCTTAGGAATGTATCTTTTGAAAGATAAAGAACCACTAGAAAACCTAAAAGTAGCCTTTACAAGTGCTAATGTTTCGTTTTTAAAACCCGTGTATCCCAATGAAAAAGTAACCGTTCTTTCCGAAGTCAGTTACTTTCGGTTTCAAAAACTAAAATGTCACGTAAAATTATATAATCAAGAAAATGAGGTCGTTTCTCAAGGCGAACTCGCAGGAATGTTTCAAGGATTATGAGTAAAAAAAGAGTTGTCATCACAGGATTAGGTGTGTGTGCCCCCAACGGTGTAGGAATACCTGCGTTTACAGAGGCTATAAAAAACGGAACCTCAGGCATACGTTTCCAGCAACAACTCGCCGATTTGAATTTTGGTTGCCAAATTGCTGGTGAGCCTCAAATTCCAGAAGGGTTGCTAGATAACTACTTTACACCTTTACAGCTCAGAGATCTAGAAGCCACAGGAATTGTGTACGGAATGATAGCTGGAGTTGATGCATGGAAAGACGCTGGTCTTGCTGTGACAGACAAGGATACGGTAGATTATGAGAGTGGCGTTGTATTTGGCACCTCACTGCTGGGTGCAGAAAAATTTAGAAAAGCCATTTACTTAACAGATGAAAAAAAAGTAAAACGTCTAGGAAGTACGACGGTAATTCAAACAATGGCGAGTGGGATTAGTGCCTATTTAGGCGGGTATCTAGGCTGTGGAAACCAAGTGACGACCAATTCTAGCGCTTGCACCACAGGAACAGAAAGTATTTTGATGGGGTATGATCGTATTGCATATGGACATGCAAAACGGATGTTGGTTGGTGGTTGTAATGATTCAGGGCCTTATATATGGGGAGGTTTTGATGCAATGCGCGTGCTAAATAAAAAGCATAATGATCAACCAGAACTCGGCAGTAGACCTATGCAAAGTGACGCCAGTGGTTTTATACCAGGAAGTGGGGCAGGAGCCTTGGTACTAGAAAGCCTAGAAACTGCGATGGCTAGAAATGCAACAATTTATGCGGAGGTATTAGGCGGCGCGGTCAATAGTGGAGGTCAACGACAAGAAGGAAGTATGACCGCCCCCAACAGCATTGCAGTACAACGCTGTATAAAAGACGCATTACAGAATGCAAATGTCAAATCAGAGCAGATAGACACTATTAATGGCCACCTTACGGCAACGGGAATGTGTCCCACCGAAGTTAAAAACTGGAGCCAGGCTTTAGGAAGATCAGGAAAAGATTTTCCGTATATTAATTCGCTGAAAAGCATGACGGGTCATTGTCTTGCCGCAGCGGGAAGTATTGAAACCGTCGCTACGATTTTAGAGTTACATGAAGGAATGGTTTTTGGAAATATAAATTGTGATGATATTCATCCAGAAATTATAGCGATTGTAGACAAAGATCAAATCCCAAATAAAACGATCAAAGCAACCTTAGATATTGCAGCCAAAGCTAGTTTTGGTTTTGGAGATGTAAATTGTTGCATGCTTTTTAAAAAACACACTACTTAAAAAAAGAAAACTATGAATACAGATCATTATGATGCCCTCAAAAAGATTATCAAAATTTATTTACCAGAAGATGTTTCGGTAGATGATATTACCCCCAATAGTCACCTCATCAATGAACTTAATATTAATTCTGCAAATCTAGTAGATGTTGTTCTTGATGTTGAAGATCATTTTGATATTACCATAGAAGATGATGAAATAGAAAAAATGGACACCGTAGCAAGTGCATTAGAGATCATAGATCAAAAAGTATCCTAGAGCGTATTCTTTTTGAGATGCTTAGCGTCAAAAAATCACAATATTTCGTTACGTTTCATAAAAAAAACAAAAAACTTTAACAAAAAAATAATCCGATTATTTTTTACTCTTTGAAAATACATAACCGATAAATACTTACCATTTAAATTATTGATTTAAAAATAGTTATAAATTTAATTATGGTTAACCCATCGTTTGTATCTGGGGTGATATTCATCAATTAAAACGTAAACTTTTATCGGTAGATACTGTAAAAGTTGGATGTGTACGACATTTTTGTACCTTTAAGTTGTTCAAGTAATACCATCCAATTATGAGAGTCATTAAAACTATTTTCAAAACAGCCCTATTATTCCTTCTTTTAGTGAGTGTATCTGGATCTATTTATGCGTCAGCAGATGACCAAGATCTTGCTAATGATACACAAATAAAACAAGCTGCTACCTATAAGAGGATATCTTTAGATGCTGCCAAAGAGGGTAATGCAGAAATAGCGGTAGAAAATCTTGAAAATTATATTTTGGCTACAGGAGATTTTTCATTGCTATCAAATAGTGGATATGAATATATTTACGATGATGCTGGTTTACTTGCGCTAAAAGATAAATACGAAGTAAAATTTAATTTAAGCTCTTTCTTCTATCTCTATGTTGGACTTATTGGAATTTTTATTGCAATTATTCTTAACCTAAGAAGAAAAACAGATAGACTAGCCAATGGCCTTATTGGTTTATTTGTTTTTATGCATTCTATTTTCTTAATTCACACTATGTTATTTGTAAGTAACTACACTTACGAAATACCACACTCACAGAATATATCTACTGTTTTTTCTTTCTTATACGGGCCTGTTTTGTATTTCTATTTTAAAAGGATTACAGAAAATTATAAATTCAAAAAAATAGACCTAGTCCATTTACTACCTACCATAGGATTCATTATTGTGTTTATTCCTATTTATAGTCTATCTGCAGCAGAAAAATTGGATATCATGCTAGGGGTAGGAGCCTATGAACAACATCCTTATTTGGAAGAGATTGCGATCATAAAAATTATTTCTCTTTTTGTATATGGATATTTTACACTACGCTTATATCGTAAAAATGCTAAAAACTCTGCAGTAACATCACCTAAGAAAGTCAAGCTCCAGCGTATGATTATGATTATACATACCGTATACGCTATTTCGTATTTATTGTATGGAATTAATTTTATGAAAGATGACTTTCAATCGGCAGCTTCTAGTGTACAATTCCTTGCCATGTCACTGATGGTGTTGTATGTAGGGTATATTGCATATGCAAATCCGCAAGTACTTGTGGGGACTGTACAAGCACTCAAAAAGGAAATTGTTAAGTATAAAAACTCAGGTCTTACAACCAGTTTTTCCACGGAGTTAAAAGAAGAGTTAGTAAAACTATTAGAAGAAGAAAAAGTATATCGCCAAAACACCATAAAACTAGAGACCATCGCAGAGCGTTTAGGAACAACGCGTCACAATGCCTCGCAGGTGATTAATGAGCATTTTGGACTTAACTTTTTTGAACTAATCAATAAATATCGCGTAGAAGAAGCGATGGAATTGCTCCGATCAAACAAAGATAATCTCAATATTATTGATATTGCTTATGAGGTAGGGTATAACAACAAAGTGACTTTTAACAAGTCATTTAAGAGATTCAGCAATCTAACACCGTCTCAATTTATGAAGATGGAGCGAAGTATTGCTTAAGCTACTACTCTAGATCATAATTTTCATATTTGTAGGTCGCTCTTAGATACGTAGGATTTTGTTGCGCATCAGTTCTATAACTTTTACGCTTTCGCGAAAGTATAAACCCATTCACATCCGTCATTTCTTCATTGATCACCAAACTATAATGTCCTGACGTTTGCACCCAATAGCCTATCCATGACAATGTTCCCTCTTCATAATAAAGATACCATACATCTTCAGATCCCTGAAAAGTCACCTTTAAGACGTGACAAGGAGTATTTTGAAATGCTGTCTTGCCTTCATACGTAAGTGATGCCGATGACGTATCTAACGTAAACGGAAGCCCGACAACAAAGGTAGCTGCATCGAGTTTGGATTGTAATTGTTTTGGTGTAACAAGTGTATCTAATTTGCCATTTTTGATTTGATAAATAGCACTGTCTGATCGGTGTATTTCATATAACGTATCTTCTTGACTCCACGTAACTTCTCGATTAATACCTTCTGTAAAATCATAGGCATGATTTTCTGTAAGGTCTTTTTCTATACTGCCATCCTCATAAAATAATTGAAAAGATTTTTTGTAGGACATTTTCTGTAAGCTGCTCCACGCATCTTTACCACCATTTTTATCCATGACGGCTTCTAGTAAAGCGGTTCCATCATAATCAGGTTCTTGATCGGGTAGGATATATCCAATAGTTTTAAAAAGGATAAAACCTACAATCGCTATCCCAATGATATAAATAAAAAGGTCAGATTTATTCTTGTTGCCCATAATTCAATGTTGTTTAATCTAGGTTAAAGATACTATAAAAGCGTTGTCCTTATGATGTATCGTTATATACCCCTGATTTATCACTATTAAAAAGTAATATGTAGGGCCAAAATAATAATCAACAACACTTTTTATAAAATTGTTGATTACTTCTCTTTTGTCAGGTTTTATAAGCGCTTATGATGTCTTATATTAGCCATTCTACCTACAATTATGACGAAAGAAACACAATATAACGAGGATAATATACGATCGCTTGACTGGAAGGAACATATTCGTATGCGACCAGGAATGTATATAGGAAAACTAGGTGACGGTTCTAGTGCAGATGACGGAATTTATATTCTAGTAAAAGAAGTGCTAGATAACTGTATCGATGAGTTTGTAATGGGCGCTGGTAAGACCATAGAAATTTCTATTCAAGGAGAAAAAGTAATCGTACGGGATTACGGTCGTGGGATTCCGCTAGGGAAAGTAGTGGATGTGGTTTCAAAAATGAACACGGGAGGAAAATACGATTCTCGTGCGTTTAAAAAATCGGTAGGACTGAATGGGGTAGGTACCAAAGCAGTGAATGCACTCTCTAGCTATTTTAGAGTAGAGTCTACCCGAGATGGGAAGTCGGCTTCAGCAGAGTTTGAGCGTGGGGAATTAAATAATCAAGATCTACTAGAAGAAACGTCTCGCCGTAGAGGAACCAAAGTATCTTTTACACCTGATGAGACTATTTTCAAAAATTATAAATTTCGTAGTGAATATGTAGAGCGCCTCATTAAAAATTATGTGTATCTCAATCCGGGATTAACGATTATTTTTAATGGCGAAAAGTTCTTCTCAGAAAACGGATTAAAAGATTTGCTTTCAGAAAGCATCGCAGAGGGAGATCGACTCTATCCGATCATTCATTTGAAAGGAGAGGATATTGAAGTTGCGATTACACATAGTAAAACCCAATATTCTGAGGAGTATCACTCGTTTGTGAATGGTCAAAATACCACACAAGGGGGAACACATCAAGCAGCTTTTCGCGAAAGCGTCGTAAAAACCATTAGAGAATTTTACGGAAAAAACTACGAAGCCTCAGATGTACGTAAATCCATTGTTTCGGCGATTAGTATCAAAGTGATGGAGCCGGTATTTGAATCTCAAACCAAAACCAAGTTGGGAAGTACAGATATGGGTGGAGATTTACCGACTGTACGAACCTACATTAATGATTTCTTAAAACGATCGCTTGATAATTTCTTGCATAAAAATCCTGAGGTGGCGGATGCTTTACAGCGAAAAATTTTACAAGCAGAACGCGAGCGTAAGGACCTCTCTGGCATCAGAAAGCTAGCGAGAGACCGCGCTAAAAAAGCAAGCTTGCATAATAAAAAATTGCGAGATTGTCGTATCCATCTTACCGATAGCAAGAAGGAGCGAAATCTAGAATCGACCTTGTTTATTACCGAGGGAGACTCGGCAAGTGGATCGATTACAAAATCAAGAGATGTCAATACACAAGCGGTTTTTAGTTTGAAAGGGAAACCTTTAAATAGCTACGGACTGACCAAGAAAATTGTGTACGAAAATGAAGAATTTAATCTCCTACAAGCTGCACTTAATATTGAAGAATCGATTGAAGATTTAAGATATAACAATATCGTAATCGCTACCGATGCCGATGTTGACGGGATGCATATCCGTCTACTATTAATTACCTTCTTTTTACAATTCTTTCCAGAACTCATCAAAGAAGGGCATTTGTATATTCTGGAAACTCCGCTCTTTCGCGTTCGTAACAAAAAAGAAACGATCTACTGTTATAGCGAACAAGAACGACAAGATGCGATGGCTAAACTCGGAGCCAAACCAGAAATCACCCGATTTAAAGGATTGGGAGAAATTTCTCCCGATGAGTTTAAATACTTTATCGGAGAAGATATCCGCTTGGCACCTGTGATGCTCGATAAAGCACTGATGATTGAAGAATTACTTTCTTTCTATATGGGTAAAAATACCCCAGATCGTCAGAAATTTATAATTGAAAACCTGAAAGTAGAACTAGATCGAGTGGTAGAGGATTGATTATTTTTACGCTTTCTAGGGATATCGTAAGGCAGAAGTTTGTGCGGAGCGAAGTCGCAGTACGAAAGCAAAAACACACAGAACACTTAGTTGCATAATTACTAAAAAAAATAACGGACTTTATTGACCAATGAGTGAAGAAATAAACGAGCATAACGAAGAAGATGTACATCACGAGCCACAGCCTCAAGAGGTTGGAGAAGTTACAGGTGAAACCATTACCCGTGTATCGGGCATGTTTGAAGATTGGTTTTTGGACTATGCTTCCTACGTTATTCTAGAACGTGCAGTACCCGCGATTGAAGATGGTTTTAAGCCCGTACAACGTCGTATTATGCATGCACTTAAAGAGCTAGACGATGGGCGTTATAATAAAGTGGCCAATGTCGTAGGACATACCATGCAGTATCACCCGCACGGAGATGCAAGTATTGGAGATGCGATGGTCGGTATAGGTCAAAAAGACTTATTAATTGACACTCAAGGAAACTGGGGAAATATTCTTACAGGAGACCGCGCAGCAGCATCTCGATACATAGAAGCACGCCTCTCTAAGTTTGCCCTTGATGTGGTGTACAATCCTAAAATTACCGATTGGCAATCTTCCTACGACGGTCGTAAAAAAGAACCGATCAATTTACCAGTAATGTTTCCATTGCTCCTCGCACAGGGAGCAGAAGGAATTGCGGTAGGATTGAGTACCAAAGTACTACCTCATAACTTCATTGAGCTTATCGATGCCTCCATCAAACACTTGAAGGAAAAGCGCTTTACCTTGTTTCCCGATTTTGCAACAGCAGGTATTGCTGATTTTACCAATTATAACGACGGACTTAGAGGTGGGAAAGTACGCGTGCGCGCACGAATCTCTCAACTTGATAAAAATACACTAGTCATAACAGAGGTTCCATTTGGACAGACCACTGGTTCCTTGATTGACTCTGTGCTAAAAGCCAATGAGAAAGGGAAAATAAAGATTAAGAAAATAGAAGATAACACCTCTGCCAATGTAGAAATCTTAGTGCATCTCCCTCCTGGGATTTCGCCAGATAAAACCATAGATGCCCTATATGCATTTACGTATTGTGAGACGTCTATTTCTCCCTTGGGATGTGTGATCGAAGACAATAAACCGCTGTTTGTAGGAGTCACAGAGATGTTACGACGTAGTACAGATCGTACAAAAGAATTATTGCGTCAGGAACTAGAGATACAACGCGATGAGTTTGAAAATCAATGGCATTATGCTTCATTAGAGCGTATTTTTATAGAAAACAGAATCTACCGTGATATAGAAGAAGAAGAAACTTGGGAAGGGGTTATTAAAGCCATAGATACTGGGTTGAAACCACATATCGGACACCTAAAACGTCCCGTGACCGAAGAGGATATTACCCGTCTTACGGAAATTCGAATCAAACGTATTTCAAAATTTGATATTGATAAAGCACAACAGAAAATAGATGCACTTGAAGAGCAAATAGCACAAGTCAATTATCACTTAGATAACTTGACACAATACGCAATTGACTATTTTACCAGACTGAAGAAAGATTACGGTAAAGGGAAAGAGCGTAAGACAGAGATTCGTGTTTTTGATGATATACAAGCCACAAAAGTAGTACTGCGCAATACCAAATTGTACGTTAATAGAGCCGAAGGTTTTGTAGGAACGTCTCTTAAACGCGATGAGTACGTCACCGATTGTTCTGATATTGATGATATTATCGTTTTCACGAAAGAAGGGAAAATGATGGTCACCAAGGTAGATGCCAAAACCTTTATTGGGAAAGATATCATTCACGTCGCGGTCTTTAAGAAGAAAGATAAGCGTACCACCTATAATATGATTTATAGAGATGGGCAAGGAGGCGCTACGTACGTCAAACGATTTAATGTGACCTCTGTTACGCGCGATCGAGAGTATGATCTGACCAACGGAAAAAAAGGATCATTGATGTTTTATTTCACCGCAAATCCGAATGGAGAAGCAGAGCTTGTGACGGTGTATTTACGAGCAGTTGCTAGTGTGAAAAAGCTTCGTTTAGAATTAGATTTTTCAGATATTCTGATCAAAGGGCGTGCTTCCAAAGGAAACATTGTCACCAAACATTCTGTCAAATCGGTGGAGCTGAAAGAAAAAGGACTTTCTACCCTCAAACCTCGTAAGATTTGGTTTGATGAGACTGTACAACGTCTTAATGTGGATGGTAGAGGCGATTTACTAGGCGAGTTTAGACCTGATGATCGACTGTTAATTATCAATCAACATGGAAATGTACGTACGATTATTCCTGATGTCACCGCACATTTTGACAGTGATATGATTGTGCTAGAAAAATGGGAGCCTTCCAAACCGATCACAGCCATCTATTGGGATGGTGAAAAAGAACGCTATTACGGAAAACGTTTCTTAATCGAAAATCCAGAAAAAGAAGAAACGTTTATTTCAGAGCATGATCAAAGTCAGCTAGAACTCGTTTCTACCGATCATCGTCCTGTGGCAGAGTTGGTATTTTATAAAGAACGTGGTAAAGACCAAAAGGAAAATGAGTCGGTGTCTATGGAAGATTTCATTGCTGTAAAAGGAATCAATGCACAAGGGAATCAACTGTATGCTCAAAAATTAAAGCAACTTAATTGGTTAGATCCGCTGCCGTACGAAGCCCCTGAACAAACCCCTAAAGAAGAGCTAGAAGTCATAGATGAAGAGACCGTTTCTTCAGAAAATACGGATGAGGCACAAAAAGCTCCAAAAGCGACACCTACTTCCGATGAAAAAAAAGCAGCAGATGAAGACGATGACAATCTAGACGATGAAGGTCAGATTACGCTTTTTTAAGTGTTTAATATACCATAAAAAAGATCTTGTCATAAAAGCAGCAAACTAACTCATTGTCACCCTGAGCCTGTCGAAGCGTATTGATAATGAGTTTTTTATAAGTAACATACACATTGTAGTGGAAATAAAAATTTTTCAAATCGATGCCTTTACAGATAGGCTATTTGGTGGTAATCCGGCAGCGGTGTGTCCGTTAGATCATTGGTTGGAAGATGAAACTCTTCAAAACATTGCCATAGAAAACAACCTAGCCGAAACGGTATTTTTTGTTCCCTTATCCGACAACCATTTTCATATCCGATGGTTTACGCCTGAAATCGAAATGGATTTATGTGGTCACGCGACTTTGGCTGCTACTTTTGTGATCTTTGAACACCTAGGCTGTACTGACACCGAAGTGATGTTTGACTCACAAAGCGGTCCTTTGAAAGTAACCAAGGCTAATGAATATCTCGAGCTTGATTTTCCGTCCAGACCTCCTCAAAAAGCAACCTTACCTAAAAATATTAGCGACGGACTTAATATACAACCTCTAGAGGTTTGGAAAGCCCGTGATTACCTACTAGTCTATAACGCTGAAGAAGATATAAAAAATATTACACCCAATATCGAAATCATCAATCAAATTAATATAGATCCTGGGGGTATCATTGTCACTGCTCTAGGAAATGCTGATGATGTTGATTTTGTTTCGCGACTTTTTACGCCTCAAGCAACTGTATTTGAAGATCCTGTGACAGGATCTGCGCACTGTACCTTAGTTCCTTTTTGGGCAGAACGACTTCATAAAACGGACTTTAGAGCTTTACAAATTTCAAAACGTGGCGGCGAACTCCTATGTCGATTGCAAAACGATCGAGTGCTTATCAAAGGAAAGGCGGTGACCTATTTACAAGGCGTTATTCACGTATAACCCGTTTTAAATACCTAGTTGCTATTTTGGAAAGAGCTGTTAAAATGCTATGGGTTATGGTCGTTTTGAAGTATATTTAGCTAAAAATTGGGGATATTCTTAACGTAGATTACATATTTAAAAAATCATACTGTTTGGTTTTGATGCTTGTGGTGTCCGCTTTCGCGAAAGCGCAAGACTGCGCCATACTTACGAGTCCAAGTATTCTTCCTGTCGAAAACCCAATTACGTGGACCGATGAAGGCGTCGCAGGCGGTTATATCCTAACGATTACGGATTCAGGAGGTGTGGAATCTACGATTCAGCGCACGCCCTCACAAACCTCTTACCGACCTGTCGCAGGTTGGCCAGAAAATGAAAATTATACGATTGTCATTGCACTTAGAGAAGATCCCGCAGATCCAGATCCTACCACCATCTGTAATATTCAAACCTTTAGCACGGGTAGTATCACTACGTTACCAGGGTGTACTACGATCAACAGTCCGCTAGATGGTGCCATAGATGTGTCATTAACGCCAATTATTACATGGAGTTATGCACCCAGAGCTACGGAATACTTGCTGAATCTAGGAACGACCTTAGGCGGAAATGATGTATTAGACAACCAATTAATCACCAACGGAGGACTTTCCTTTCAGGTGGTGACGCCGCTGCTTGAGGGAACGACCTATTATGCGAGTGTCACCCCTCGCAATGCTATAGGAGAAGCGGTAGGGTGTGATAATGAAAGTTCTTTTACGACATTAGTGATTGACACCGAAGTCCCAGCATGTACCACATTAAGTTCGCCAACAGATGGAGAGGAGAATGTAGCACTTACCCCTTTGCTCACATGGTTTCCAGTCCCGAATGCTGACGGGTATATTCTCAATATAGGAAGTACCCCAAACAGCTCTGATGTGGTGAACAATATAGATTTTGGAAATGTGACGTCCACCTTCGTAATTGATTTTATTGAAGGGGTCAAATATTATGTCACGGTAACACCGTATAACAGTGCAGGAGAGGCATTAGATTGTATACAGACCTGTTTTACGACGACCTTAGGTTGTGGGCCTTATGAAGATGCGATGACGGGAGAAATTATTGATTTAAACCCGCAGATTTTTTTAGAAGACGCCTATAGTTTTTGTACGAATGATGGTCCTTTGCAACTGAATTATACAGGAATAGGGGAGGACTTTTCTTGGATTCAATTTGTAGATGATACAGAATTAGAGATCTCATCAGCTCGTGAGGTAACCATTACAGAAAGTGGCATCTACCGATTGGATGTCATTACCGAAGTCCCCATTGAACAAGGCATTATCTCTTGTGATAGTTCACACATCTTTGAAGTGACCGTTTCAGAAGCGCCTGTCATTCAGGATTTAAACATAAGTATTCAGGGTGTTAATTTGAATATCAATGTCGACGTCATTGGGATTGGGGAGTATGAGTATTCGGTGGGTTCTATAGACGGGCCGTATCAAGATAGTCCTGTATTTACCAATTTACCCATTAGCAATTTAGACGTCTACGTACGGGATAAAAATGGCTGCGGATTTGATACCACAAGCATCAATGCCGATTTTGATTTAGGGTTCCCAAAATACTTCACTCCTAATGGCGATGGAATCAATGATTACTGGCAAGTACGCGGTCGTGTTGTCGATGGAGAAACGATTACGTTTATCGAAGTATATGATCGTTTCGGAAAAAAAATCACAGGGTTTAGTCCGCGAGGTATGGGTTGGGACGGTACGTTTAACGGAAGACGTTTGTTAGACGCTGGGTTTTGGTATAAAGCCTATACCTTGAGCAATCGTACGTTGGTAGGGCATTTTGCATTGCGTAGATAACCTTGATGCTTATAGAAATTCCTTAAGGTAAACGCTTTCGCGAAAGCGAACCTATTCAGACTACCTATTAAAAAACACCTTAATTTCAGATACGAATGTCTTAGTTTTGATTGGACTGTATCGATTGTGCGAGATTGGTATCCTTCTTTTTATTAAAATAATGCCGAAGTACGCCCCCTCTTACATTATTGATATCAAACTCAATGATAAAAGCAGTTTCATCTATTTTATCAATCATTCGATAGGTTTTCCGAATATCAATACGGTTAATCACCGTGTGTATGATGCGCATACCATTCTGTTTTCCAGAACTTCCATATCCAGATTCGCCTTTATACACCGTAGCACCGACACCAATCTCTAGAAGTCCCTCTTCAATGGCGTGAGATTCCTTAGAAATAATTGTAAAACCGACAAAATCTTCAAATCCTTCGATGACTAAATCAATAACTTTGGCAGTTACGATATAGGTAAGGATCGAGTACAGGGCAATTTCGGTAGAGATGATAATGGCCGTAATCCCAAAGAGAATCAAATTAAAAAGCAGAATGGTCTTCCCGATACTGATTCCAAATTTATCAAAGATAAACACCCCTAATATTTCGGAGCCATCTAGCACAGAACCATTACGAATCGCCAGCCCAATACCCGCACCCAAAAATAACCCACCAAAAATAGCGATGAGTAGTTTGTCTTCGGTGATGATGGGGAAGGTCTCTAAGTTGATAGAAATCGATAAGAGGATGATAGAGAGTATGGATTTAATCAAAATTCCTCTCGAAATCGTAAACGCCCCTAATAGGATAAACGGAATACTAACCAATAAAAGAATAATAGAAATATCGATGTGTAATTCATTACTCAGTAATATCGCAATTCCTGTCGCACCCCCGTCTAAGAAACCATTGGGTAATAAAAAGGCTTTCAAACCGATACTCGCTAATATGATCCCAATAATAATTTGGGTGTATTCTTTTATAAATCCTTTGATACTGGTCTTATTCATAGTTTGCAAGTTGTATATGTTGCCTCTATAAAGAGGCAACATAGTTTTACAAAGGTCTGTTTAATTTTCTATAAATTTTTATTTATATGTATTATATGATGTATAAGTGTTTGTTATGTGAAATGAATAGTGTAAATATGCTTAAAATCAAGCTTTTTGTTTAGTGAATATCATTTTAAGATACTTTAACTTAGGAAGAAGTGTTTGTCTTTTTATTTTTTTGAATATTTCGTTAAAAAAGGTTTTTTAAAAAGAAAAAGCGTCTTATATTTGCACCCGCATTCAAGGAAATACCTTGATGAGGCACTCAGGAGAATTGGCAGAGTGGTCGAATGCGGCAGTCTTGAAAACTGTTGAGGGTCACACCTCCGGGGGTTCGAATCCCTCATTCTCCGCAAAAGAAACCCGCAACTACGTTGCGGGTTTTTTGTTTTCTGAAGCAAGCGAAACTCGTTTCAGCTTGCGCAAGAAAACAAAAAACGGATCAAGTCCAAAACTTGTGGGATTTTAGGATTATGCAAAAATAGTAGATAATCTAAAAAGGAAGAATTCTACATTTCTAACACCTCTGAATTGTGCTCTAAACGCTTTTATCTTGGCATTAAAAG
>NZ_JBHSFV010000013.1:0-157572 GCF_042653865.1 Dokdonia ponticola
CCCATTAACCCATTAACCCATTAACCCATTAACCCATTAACCCATTAACCCATTAACCCATTAACCCATTAACCCATTAACCCATTAACCCATTAACCCATTAACCCATTAACCCATTAACCCATTACCACATTACCACATTGAAACATTGTATCATCATAGGCGGCGGGATCATAGGATTATCCTGTGCGTATTTTCTTCATAAATCGGGACATCAAGTCACGGTAATCGACCAATCTAAAATGGACGGTGGCGCTTCTTATGTAAATGCAGGATATTTGGCGCCTAGTCATATGATTCCATTATCAGCCCCTGGCGTTATGAAACAAGGCATCAAATGGATGTTTGATCGTAAGAGTCCGTTGTACATTAAACCTCGACTTAATTCAGACTTAATTAAATGGAGTTGGGCTTTTAATAAATCCTGTAACGCATCACATGTTGAACGAGTGATTCCGATAATGCGTGAAATTGCTGTGATGGGTCGTGATTTATATGATCAAATTAAGCAAGAAGAGGGTTTTGATTTTCAGCTAGAGAAAAAAGGCTTATTCATGCTTTGTCAGACCGAGCAAACCCTTCATCATGAGTTAGAATTGGTAGAAATAGCTCATAAAGAAGGTTTGGTGGCTCGTGGCGTTTCGGCAGCAGAGGTACAGCAAATGATGCCCGATACCACGCTAGATATTGTGGGAGCTACGTATTTTGAGTGTGATCACCATACGACGCCAGGTGCCTTTATGAACGAACTCAAAACCTATTTAGTCAATGCAGGGGTGGTGATTCGGCAGGAAGAAAAAGTGGTGGATTTAGGGGTTAAAAATGGTGAGATCACTTTCGTGAAAACGGATAAAGAACAACTCAAAGCAGACGAGTATGTGCTTGCAGCAGGATCTTGGGCGAGTATGCTTTCGCGAAAGCTAAACATTCCACTGCTCCTTCAAGCAGGAAAAGGGTATCGTATAGAAACCACAAGACCTACTGGAATTACGTATCCCTCTATTCTTGCTGAAGCTAAAATTGCGATTACTCCGATGAGCGGATGTACCCGTTTTGCCGGAACGATGGAAATTGCAGGCATTAATCAACGTATCAATACTCAGCGGGTAGACGCGATTGCCGAAGGGGTACAGCGGTACTTTCCAGAAGTTTCTGTCACGCCAGAAGAAAAAGCACAAGCGGCAAGCGGACTGCGCCCAGTATCTCCAGACGGGATGCCGTATATAGGGAAAAGTACCAAGTGTAAAAATCTAACCATTGCCACGGGACATGCAATGATGGGTTGGAGTTTAGGGCCTTCGACGGGAAAACTTGTACAGGAAGTGATCGATGAGGTCACTCCGAGTATGGATATGGCCTTGTTTCATCCGGACAGAAAGTTTTAAAACTTGAGATGTCTCCTTGAGTGCAGTCGATACCTATCTGACAAATCTCAGACCTCTCGACTGTAGCTTGTCTTGAGTTAAGACGAAAGGCTCGAGGGGACAGCGTGATCCACTGTATTTGTTTGGTAAACAACGTGTTAGGCTCCTGTTATTATGATTGTTGTTTAGCTACTTCGACAAGCTCAGCATACCATTTCGCGAAAGCGGGAAACTTCTGTAGACAATTCAACGCTTCAAAAATACCGTTCGTCTATAGTTCCTGATTGCCTACCGATTTTAAAAAAATAGCGTATTTCTTCCCGCTACATTTGATCTATATTAACAGATAGGCCATGAAGAAACAACTACTTAGCGTATTACTATTTTTTACCATTGTGACGCAAGCACAAGACATTCCTTTTAACTGCGATGATAATGCCTATTTATTTCAGTATAATGATGTGTATGCGATCGATTTAGCTTCTGGAAGTTCTTTTCTGGCAGCCGAAAATGTCACCGAAGGAAATATTAATGCCGCAGGCTATAATCCAGCCGATGGATATATCTGGGGATTTCTCGCATCACCTTCAAAAACGATTGTGCGGATTGGTAAAAATTTTACGACCACTACCTATTATATAGATGAATTGCCAACGGGCAATAATTATATAGGTGATGTGAGCTCAGGCGGAATTTATTATTTAAAATCAGGCGGAAGTACGTACCATAAAATAGATGTAAACCCAGCGTCTACAAATTATGGAGGGTATATTGCTACAGAAAATTTATCTCAAAGTATTAGTATTCACGATTGGGCATTTAATGCAGCAGATGGATATTTATATGCTGTAGAAAAAGGGACGAATATATTATATAGAATAAACCCTTCCAATGGGATTTTACAGTCCTTGGGGGAGGTTCCTATTTTATCAGGCTTTAACTATACGTATGGTGCGGTGTATTTTGATCTTTCAGGACGTTTTTACGTGTCTGCCAATCAAACAGGAACCGTTTATGTGATTCAAAATGTGCAAGACTTAGATGGTGTAAATGCAATAGACTCTAATTTATTTGCTTTTGGCCCTTCTAGCTCGAGTAATGATGGGGCACGCTGTCCTACGGCACCTGTAGCTCAAGAGATATGCGATAATGGAATAGACGACGACGGTGACGGACTTATAGATTGTGAAGATCCATCATGTTCTGGATACGGAAATTGCGAAGTGGTTGAAGCGCCTACCTCTAGTGCCAATGATGGAGGTTTGGAGAGCAATAATCGGCTTTCTGATGCGATTAATAAACGTTCCTACAATCGGGCTAAAACAGGCTACAGATTTAATAGGGAGACTGCAGAACGTGTGGAAAAGAAAACAACGTACGGCCATAAAAGTACTAGTGAAGCGATTCAATTGGAAGATTTTATTCCTTTGGATGTGATTGCAGAAGAATATGTGGTAGAATCGAGTCCCACAGATCTTTTAAACATTACAAATGCAACAGAGATCTACTCGGTAGATTATATTAAGGAAGATCTGTCAGTGGCTTCTATTCTTGCTATTAAAACAGAAGATGGGGTATATGAACACACCAAATACATCTGTGATCGTTTACTGGGAGCAGAGTTACTATCTGTATCTACCATAACGATTAATGAACAACCTTTTATCAAATCCCTTATAAAAAATGTAGACGGTACGGTTGAATTTGTGTTAAGCCTTTCGGCGAAAGTGATCACAAATGATACTGAATTTGCGATTGAAAGTCATTGGAATTTGGATCAATATGAAGAAGATGCAGCTTTTTATAACTTCCAGATTTGGTCGAATTCTATTGATGATTTATACCTTTTAGGAGAAGAAGTGCTTCGTCTATTGGATATTGAAAAGCCAATCTCTACGTATGCTACTTCAACGCCTCCCACTGTTTTTGTGAGAAAAGGAGTGTATGTACAGGGCGGGTTGGATGTACAGATTATAAACACCAATGAAACTCAGGAAGTAACTTTTGACGCAGGAATTCGTGCCACAGAAACAAGTGCTATCGAGGTAATGACCTCTACGATAGATTTACAAGGAAACTATAGTACAGAAGTAACTATAGCCACTGGAAACCTTTTTGATATAGGATTTAGAATAGGTGATGGGACTAACACTCCGGATGATTTATTCATGTCTGATGGTCCTTGGGGAATAGATGATAGCCAGCCTACGACTACCATACAAGAATACATGATTTCTGAAAATACGGAGAGCTTTGATTCAAGTGATTTTCCTGTAGAAAGGAATGTACACTTAGAAGCAACTACAAACGCCTATGTAGCTGCCTACAGGGCATTAACCCCACGGTTTCAAGCTGTAGATGTGTCTGATTATATGAGTTTTGGCGTACGTGCAAAAGGTACAGGAAATCTAGAAATTACGTTTGTCAAGCAAAGTATTGATGCTTGGGAAGATCAGTTCAAGCAAACGATCACACTCACCGATACGTTTCAGGATTTTATCATTCCTATCAATAGTGTTGTGCTGGATGATGTTGTGACGATTGTTTTTACGATGGTTTCAGAAAACGGACAGCTAGTTACTAAAGAAATGGATATACAGCATGTGCGTTTTACGGATGAAACTTCGTTGGCTACTGAGACTTTTGAGAGGGCAAGCACGACGCTCAGAAATTATCCAAATCCTTTTACAGAAAGCACCACCATACAATTACCTCAAGGGATGAACGCGACACAGATGACCGTATATAATATGGTAGGCCGATTGGTCGATCAAAAAGAAATAGCGACACAGGTTGGTAACCAAACCCTACGTTATAACGCACCGCAACTTGCTAAAGGAATGTATGTCTATATGATTATAGATGATAGACAACAATCGATGCATGGACGTTTTATAATTAAATAATAGAGAATAGTTTTTAAGTTGTTTTTATGGTGAAAAACTTCCGTAGGGTGAAATCTGCGGGAGTTTTCTATGTATACTTATGATGCTACAACGCTTACTCCTTTCCAAAAAGCAACACGGTTTTTAATTCCTTGTGCTAGTTCGCTTACTTCAGGATAAAACCAAGCGGCATCTATATTTTGTTTTCCGTCAACTTCTATGGTGTAGTAATGTGCTTTTCCTTTCCAAGGACAAACAGAATGTGTCTCACTAGATGTGTAAAATTCTTTTTTGATACTTTCGTGTGGGAAATAATGGTTTCCTTCGATCACGACGGTATCGTTACTTTCTGCAATTACAGTATCATTCCAAATGGCTTTCATAGTGTTTTTTTGTTTCTGCAAAGAGCAGTTTTAGTTGCTTTTTGCAATGATTATTAGATATATACTGGTATCTTTCTTTTTCTGTTATTTTGAAAAGGCCTAGGGTTCACTTACGTGAAAACGAACTACTTCTTTTTAAAAATATAATTTTTGTAATAGTGGTTGCTGTCTGTAAATTGATTTACCATGTGTAATCCAGATTCATTGGCTAGCCAACTCACAATATCATCATCATATTTTTGACTAATTTCTGTATGAATGGTTTCCCATGCTTTAAAGGGAACCTCGAGTTGTAGTTTATTAATCTGTACTGTTTGTTCTTTTTGGCTTACCAAATAGCTTTTTGCGGTGCCTGTTTCCGGATCATATACTTCCCAGTGTAAAAATTGATCTACATCAAAGTTGGCATCTAATTCTGTATTAATTCGATGCAATATATTTTTATTAAAAGCGGCGGTAATCCCTTCTTTATCATTGTAGGCATCAAGAATGGTTTGTGGATACTTCTTCTGATCAAATCCCATAAAAAGAAGGTCATTGTCATTCATCCCTTCTTGAATATTTGCTAAAAAGTCAATGGCTTGTGGGTGCAATAAATTCCCAATGTTAGATCCCAAAAAGAGAATCACTTTTTTACGGGTATTATACTGTGCAAGATTTTCTAACACCTCAAAATAGGTCCCTTGTTGTGGTTGAATATCAACATTAGGGATTTCTTTTTGGACACTTTCTTTTAAGCCGTCGAGTACATTTTGACTGATGTCGATGGGCAGGTATGAAAAATCAATTTTGTTGTCTGAGAGGTATTTTAATAATACTTTGGTTTTCTTTCCATCTCCAGCGCCTAATTCGATGAGATCAAACCCATCTTCTCCTTGAAAAGCAGCACTGATTTCCTCTTTTTGTAAAGCAATGATTTCGTATTCGCAATCCGTAAGATAATAGGTTGGCATTGCCATAATATCTTGAAAAAGTTTATCTCCTTTTTTGTCGTAAAAGTATTTTGAGGATAATGATTTTGGAAATGAAGAAAGGCCTTTTGCAACGTCTTCTTCAAAGGTAGATGTATATGTTTTTGTTTTTATAGTCATGTAGTAATGGTCGTGATTAGTGTTTTGATCTTTCAATTATTTTACAAGTCGGATGCCTGTGTATTGCCAGCGTAATCCTGTTTGAAAGAAATTGCGATAGGTAGGTCTTGTGTGTTGTATAGGTGTAGCCACAGATCCTCCTCGGAGTACTTTCTGATTGACCATAAACTTACCGTTGTATTCTCCCAGTGCTCCAGGTTCTTTTTTATATCCAGGATAGGGGAGATAGGCGCTTTCTGTCCATTCCCACCGCTGTCCCCAGTTAAAATGGGACTGAGCTACTTCCCATTCAAACTCGGTAGGAAGTCTCATGTCTTTCCATTGTGCATAAGCAAAAGCCTCAAAATAGGAAATATGAGATAAAGGCGCTTCTGGGTTTATTTTTTGGAGTCCTTTCAAGGTATATTGATGCCATTCTCCATCGATGAGGTGCCAATATAAAGGCGCTGTGATTTTTTGTGTTTGTACCCAGTCCCAAGCTTCGGCATGCCACAGTAAGGGTGTTTGGTATCCTCCCGCTTCTATAAAAGCGATATAGTCTGCATTAGTGACTAGTTTGTTTGAGATCTCAAACTCATGGAGGTATACTTTGTGTCTTCCTAGTTCATTGTCATAACAAAAATCAGGACCTTCATGGCCGATTTCATAAATCCCTTCAGTAATTGAGATCCATTTTTGAGGTTGTGTTTCTATTATATTTTCAGAGAATTGACCATCATACACAGGCATTAAAGGATTATTGCCTAAGATGTATTTAATATCTGTGAGTAGGAGTTCTTGATGTTGTTTTTCGTGATGGATTCCAATGGTAAGAAGCTTTGTGATTTCTTCATCTATACCTTCTTCTAGTAGTTCGATTAACGCTTCTGTTACATAGTTGCGATAGGCATACACTTGAGAAACCGTAGGTCTGGAAAGATTCCCTCGATCTGTACGAATGACACGTTTTCCTATACTTTCATAATAGCTATTAAATACAAAAGCAAAGTCATCACTAAAAATGGTGTATCCGGTTTTGTGATGTTTTAGGATAAATTCTTCAAAAAACCAGGTGGTATGGCCTAAGTGCCATTTGGGCGGGGAGACGTCTACGATGGGTTGTACCACGTAATCTTCCGTTTGTAGTGGAGCACAAATGGTTTCTGTGTGGGCTCGTGTTTCTTTAAAAAAAGTAAGGAGTGTTTGGGTTTTGATCATAGCAAAAGAGTGACTATATATGGGTCACTCTCAAAGTTACTAATTTTATACGCTTTCGCGAAAGCGGACACACGTTAAGACATCGTTAAAAAGTCTTTTGGGGTAGAAATATTAAAACCTTACCTTTTTTTCTTGCGCTTAGAGTTGTCTTACTTATCTATTTTGAAAGTGATCGGCAATGAATACAAAACGCCTACGTTTTTCCCTTTTTGTTGTCCTGGGATCATTTTAGGAAGCATTTTCATCACCTTAATCGCTTCTTTTTCTATTTTTTTATTTGGTGCACGACTTCTAACATTTGTAATACGGCCTTTTTTATCAATCTTAAAGCTCACAAAAATTCTATGTGTGCCCGGGGTAAGACCTCTTGATGCTTTTTTAATATTAAAATTTTGGTTTACAAACGCAGAAATATTTTCAGACATACATTGTTTAAGCATCCCATTATCATCTCCAGTACATCCAGGATAAATCGGAACTCTCTCAATCACCGCAAAAGGAATGTCTAGAGGTACATTATCTTCTGTTATTTCAACAATTTCTACTTCCTCTTGAGCAACTAGTGCGTTTATTGGAATAAAAAATATAATAAAAAGCAACAGGGTGACTTTATTCATAATCGATGTTTATTATGTGGGTTTATTCCTTAACACAAAAAATCATAGGAAAATTATATAATACAGCTACACTTTTTCCTTTCTGTTTTCCTGGAATCATTTGAGGGAGTTTTTTAATCACTCGGATAGCTTCATTTTCTAATGATTTATTTTGTGCCCTTACATTTATATCTGTAATATATCCTTCTTTATTAATTATAAAGCGTAAAAACATTCTAATACTTCCAGGTGGATAATTTTCAATTGATTTAATTTCAAGGCTCAAATTTTCAGTTATAAACTTAGAAACAGCATTGGAGAAACAATTTTTGAGTTCCTTATTATCTTTTCCAGTGCATCCTTGATAGACAGGTACTTTTTCAACAGTATCAAAAGGGATATAGCCAATTACACAACTTTCAGTTAGAGGAACATTATCTATGTTTTTTTGTGCAATCAAAGTATTTGAAAACACAAAAAAACATAAGACAATAGTAAAAAAATTCATGTTTTAAAACGTAAACGGAAGTTTGTACTTACGTACTTCTGGTGTTCCTCCTGAGTGGCCTGGTTTTACATCGGGCATTGACATGATTTTGCGTTTAATTTCTGCTTGTAATTCTGGAGAACCCCCTTCCATGCCTTTAATTTCTGGACGTCCTTTGGTGTTTATAATCATATCTACCACTACACGCGTACCACTTTTGTGTCCTGCTGGAAATTTAAAACCACGAATCACGTGATTTGCCAATTTTTGTCTAAAACAATTATTTTTTTGATTGATAGAGCCATCACATCCTGGCCATGTGGGAGGTACTTCGCTAATCGTAAGTGTGGTGGTACGTTTCATAGACACTCCTTCTTGTGCAAAGGAAACGGTACTTACTAATACAAAAAGAGCTAGGGCTAATTTCTTCATTTTTTTGATCTGTTTTTTAGTTTATGAGTTGGTTATACTGCAACAGCTCCTTTAATATGTGGATGCGGGTTGTAGTTTTCCAGGGTGAAGTCATCAAATTTGAAGCCAAAAATGTCTTTTACCTCAGGATTTATTTTTAACGTGGGTAAAGTACGGATTTCTCTGGACAATTGTAGCTCGACTTGCTCAAAGTGATTACTATAGATATGTGCATCACCAAAGGTATGTATAAAATCTCCAGGTTCATAACCACAGACTTGTGCAATCATCATGGTGAGTAACGCATAACTTGCGATATTAAAAGGAACGCCTAAGAATATATCGGCGCTTCTTTGGTAGAGTTGGCAACTCAGTTTTCCATTGGCTACATAAAACTGAAAAAAGGCATGACACGGAGGTAGGGCTGCTTTTCCATTGGCCACATTTTCTGAAAATGATTTTGAGGTATCAGGAAGTACACCAGGGTTCCAGGCGCTTACCAGCATACGTCTGCTGTTGGGATTGGTTTTAAGGGTCTCAATGATCTCTGCGATTTGGTCAATTTCTTCACCATTCCAGCTACGCCATTGGTGTCCATACACAGGGCCTAGATCCCCGTTTTCATCAGCCCAATCATTCCAGATACGTACGCCATTTTCTTGTAGGTATTTGATATTGGTGTCTCCATTAAGGAACCATAGGAGTTCATAGATAATAGATTTTAAATGGAGTTTTTTTGTGGTGACCATCGGAAAGCCCTCAGCGAGGTCAAAGCGCATTTGGTATCCAAAGACACTCTTGGTTCCCGTTCCTGTACGATCTCCTTTTTCATTTCCGTTTTCAAGCACGTGTTTTATAAGGTCGTGATATTGCTTCATAATAACTTTCTGCGCTAGCAGGTTTCTTTTTTATTTCCGTACTTCGGCTATGCTCAGCAACAACTCCGGCGGAAATCTCGTTCATTCTTCTAATATATGCTTTTATACTTCAATTTACTTTTATAAACTTCACTTTCGCGCTTCGACAAGCTAGCTCAGCGTAAACTTCGCTTTCGCGAAAGCAAAAAACAAGCGACTTCAAAAAGTGCTCTAAAGTAAAAACACCTTCCGAGTTTTACAACGAAAGGTGTCTGTAATTATTATCGAGTTGTTAACGAAATAATTTGATTAATTAACAGTCTACGCGAGTTTGAAGCATTGTGCAATCATCCTTTTCAGAAGGAGGTGGAGGTGGAGGTAGAGGACAAAGAGTACCACCGTCTTCTGTTTTTGGAGTACAAGTTAGGACACTACCCCCCATTATAGAAGTAGGGTCCGTTAGTTTTGAAATCACTAACTTTTTTAGGGTAAGGGTTTTTTTTGATTTTTTCATAAAAATTATATGTTTAAGAATAATAATAGAAATCTACTTCTAATAATCTTTTAAATAGTAAATGTAAAACATGATATAATCGGAATTCTTAGAATCTCGACTAACTTGTTTCTTCCTTTTTAAGTTTTCTAATATAATATGAAGGTCTAATGCCTGTCTTATTTTTAAAGGCTCTCGCAAATGATTCTGCGGTGTTAAAACCTGCTTCTTCACTGATGGTTTTGATGGTGTACTTCTGTAATATTGTGTTTTCTATCATTTCTTTTATTATATAATCAATCCTGAGATTATTAATATAATTCACAAAGGATTTGTCTTTATGAGCATGAATTATTCTTGGTAAATACTTTGTATTTGTATCACATTTTTTTGCTAAAATGGTTAGTGTAATGTCTTTTTGTAGGAATCCTCTTTTTTCTTCAAATTGATCTAATTTTTTTAATACGGAAGTAACAGTTTCTTTATCGATACCTTCAAGGAGTAGTTTTGGAGCATTAGATGTATTAGGGTTAAGCGTACTTTTTTTTTCGTTTTTATTTAATTCTGAAATAATAGTATTGAATCGATTTTTATATTTCAGATGTCTTTTATATTGTAATATGAATAGTGTTATGAGAAGTAAAATAAAGACAATTAAGTACACTATTTTAACACTATTAGTTGTTGATTTATTTTCTAATTGCTCAATTAATATCTCTTTGCTTTTTAAAAGTTGTGGTACATCAAATTCAGCGTGCATTATATCAATCGTATTTATCTTCCTTGAAGAAATCGTTGCTATTAGTTGAGATAATTTAGTGACGGCATTGAGTTGTTCTTTTAAATTCTTCCTTTTTTTATTATACTTAATAAGGAACTCATAGGCATCTATGGTCTCTGGTATGATCGCTTTTGATTGTGATACTAAGGAATCTACTTTAGTGAAATATTCTTTAGCTTTTTCTTCGTTACTGTAAAGTGCTAATTGTGTTTTTCCTAGATATAATGTAGCAAGAATATAATGTTTTTGATTTTCAAGAGTAAAATTTATTTGTGAGTATTCTTTTATTAATAATTGTTCTGCTTTCTTATATTTTTTTTTAGCATAAAGATTGATTCCTTCATCTACTGCTGCTATGCTTCCATAGATAGGGGGTAATTGATGTAATTTGTCGCTAATTTTTTTATAGTAATGGGAAGCAGAATCATATTTTTTATTATGATGCATAGATTTAGCTATGGCTATTGTAGTTATTATACTTCCAATCGTATCTTTTGTATGTGTCTCATAGACAAGACATTTTTTATACAAAGACAAGGCCTCATTGTGTTTGCCTATTCGTTCTTTTATTAAAGCAATATTGTATAGTAAAGTGTATTCTGCTTTTTCTTTATTAGTATGTCTAGCAATCTTTAATGCTTTGAGATAATATTCTAAAGCTGCTTCGTATTCAAAATAGCTATAATAAACAGTACCTAAGTGTCTATATAAATAAATAAGATTTGGTTCATCTAAGGATTTTATATCTAATAAGGCTTTTTCAATAAAAGTATACTTAGCATCTTTATCTTTTGTAAAGCGAGAAAGAAGAATGTATCCTCTATGTCTTCTATAACCATTATCCTCATGTATTGCTTTTGCTAAGTAGCTATTTATATATCTGATGGAGGCAATGGTATCTGCCGAATTTTCATGAATTCTTAGTGATAAATAGTCGTACGTTTTATAAGATAGCGAATCGGGTAGTGTGTGTGATTTTTCTTCTTGAGAAGTTGCACTTACTATAAAAAAAAGGATAAAAAGTAATTGAATATAGTGTGCTCTAAGCCTAAATGCGCAAATCATTAATCAAAAAATATTTTTAGAAAAATAGTCATTTTATCTCAAAATGAGGTAAGCTTTAGACCTAATCCGATGTATGTTTACTATTTATTTTTTGCTTATCGTATCTGATTTTTAAAGACTGATTTTCTTTTTACGAATTCCAAGAATCTCGACTTTGAATTCTAAGAATTCCGATTTCTATCTCTTGGATTTTGTGTGAGATTCTCTAATATTTGAGCTGTTCATCATCCTATAATTACTAAAACAAGTATAGCAAATTATACTAGTTTTTATGATGAGAGCTCTATAAGACATACTCTAACCATAACTATTTTAAGAAAGTAGACATATACTTGAATGTCTCAAAATGATCAAGAATTCATGCAATTTAAAAACAAATAATTATGTTAAAATCAATTTCGAATTTAGGAAAAGAGCTAAGCAAATCAGAAAAAAAACAAATCAATGGAGGTTTTGGGGATGTTCTTTTTGATACGTGTAGTGGTATTACGTCTAGATTTCAATGTCTGAGTAAGCCGACTTGCGCTTGGAATGGTACTTCTTGCTACACAAAAACACCTCACATAGTGTAAGCTTAAGGGAAGTTAAAGTTTTTCGGTAATTGGCGGGCTAGGAATAGTTCGCCTTTTTTATACGTGTTTTATATGCTTTCGCGAAAGCAAAAAAAAGTGACCTCAAAAAGTTGTTCTAACGTAAAACACCTTCCAGATTTTACAATGAAAGGTGTTTGTTATTATTTAATATCTATTTGAGATATCTCAAGATGTACGTATGAATACTATTTAGCAACCTTGTTCGGTATTGATTTGTGTATTACATGGGAAACAAGACTTACAAGAAAAATAAAGAGTTTCTGGGCAGGTAGCAGTTCCTGTAGGACAAATATCTGGGTTTTTGGTGTGTCTTGTCGCTGCAATACCTCCGTCGTCAATGATGATTTCTCCTGTCCCTCCAATAATAGATAGTGGGTTATTTAATTTTGAGATGACCAATTTATTAAGGCTTAGTATTTTCTTTGATTTTTTCATTAGACATTATTTTTGTTTACAGTTTGTTTTTTTTTGATGAAACAAATCTATCTTTTTTGACTTGTAAAACAATAGTAAAATGACAGGTTTATATCGAAATTCCTGAAATTTCGACTAAATAATCGGTTCATTTTTGAGGTTTCTTATGTAGTAGGAAGGCTTTATGCCAGTCTTCTTTTTAAAGGCAGTAGCAAAGGATTCGGCAGTGTTAAACCCTGCTTCTTCGCTGATACTCTTAATGGTATATAGTTGTAATGTTGAGTTTTCTTTTAGTTCTTTTAATATATAATCGATCCTATGATCATTAATATAATTAATAAAGGATTTTCCTTTATGAATATTTATAATTTTAGATAGATACTTCGTATTTGTGTTGCATTTTTTGGCAAGTATAGAAATATTAATGTCCGTTTGTAAAAATTCTTTTTTAGTTTCAAAAGTTTTTAATTTTTTTAAGACTGAAGTAATGACGGCTTCATCAATGTTTAACTTTTGAACAGGAGTTGGAGTGATTTTATCTTCGATGACAGGAGTTTCTTTTTCTTTTTTATTGAGGTTAGAGATGATAGTATTGTACCTTTTTTTGTGTTTTTTATACCTCGTATATTGCATGATAAATAAGAACAAGAATCCTAAAATTAAAAGACCTAGATAGATTGTGGTCGTATTTGTTTTGTTTTCTAATTTATTGATTAGAGCTTGTTTGTTTTTAAGTAGTTGAGGGGTGTCAAATTCGGCATACAACCTATCTGTTGTTTGTATATGTCTAGAGGAGATCACTGTCTTAAGTTTTAAGAACTTATTTGTAATATCAAGTTGTTTTTTAAAATCTCCTTTGTCTTTGTAATAAGAAATAAGAAAATCATAGGCAGTACTAATCTCTGGTATAATGAGTCCTGTTGCTGTTTGTATAGAATCTACTTTTAAATAATAAGCTTTTGCTTTTTCTTTATTATTGTATTGGAGTTGTTGCAGTTTTCCTTGGTATATCTGCGATACTATATAATATGTCTGACTTTCTGGATTCATCTCCAGTTTTGAGGCACCTTTTGTCAAAAGTTTTTCTGCATCAAGATATTTTTTTTGATAGTATTGGTTGATGCCTTCATTAATACTAAGAATTCTTCCATAAGAAGGTAGTTTTTGATATGCGATATTTACAATTGTATTGTAATAATAGGAAGCAGAGTCATATTTTTTATTATTTCTAAGAGATTCTGCAATATTGATTACATTGGTGATTCTTCTTATAGTATCGTTAGGATATTTGGTATTTCCATAATTGAGACATTTTCTATAAAGTGTTAATGCTTCATCGTGTTTTCCTATTCCCTCTTTTACTTTAGCGATATCAGTAAGTATAATATATCGATATTCTTCAATATTAAATTTTTCAGAGAGTTCTAATGCTTTTAGGTAGTAGGTAAGAGCACTTGCGTATTCATAATAATCGTGATAAATTCCTCCTACATTAGTGTATACAGGAATAAGTTCTATGTTTTCTAATCCTTCGCTCTCAAGGACAGCTTGTTTGATAAGCGCTATTTTTTCTACTTTATCTTCTTCGTATGCAGAGAGCGTATTTAAAGTAATTGCTTTTTTTAGTTTGTCGTCTTCTTTGGTTGCTTTTGCTAAAGAGGTTTTTAGATATAATAATGAAGTGATGGTGTCTGTGTAGTTTTTTCGAAATTGTCCAAATAAATATGTGTAGGATTTATCTGCGAGAGAATCAGGTATTTTAAAGTCATTTGATTTCTGAGCTACACAAACATTAGATATGCATAAAAAGCATATGATTTTACTAAACCATTTTATGGTTTTTAGGGGAGTTACCATTCAGAATAATATTTTTTGTAAAATAATCAATTTAATTTAAAGCAATAATCATTATTCTTTTGTGCCTTATCATCAGGCTTACAATTTGATTTTTTGCAAATCAATTAATTATTTTAAGTTTATTTAAAAAACTGATTTTTAATTAGTTAAAATTATTTTCCTTCATAAAATTCCGTGAATCTCGACTTTAAATTCGCGGAATGTCGATTGCCTTCCCTTGTGTTAGGGTTAAAAAAAACCAACTTTTGACCTGTCCAAAACGGATATCATTTAATTAATCTTTTAAAACAAAAATTATGAAAAATTTTAAGTATTTATTTTTAGCATCAGCATTTACATTTGTAGTAAGCTGTAGTACAGAAGACGTTAACGAAACTTCTTTTGAATCAGAAAACATAGAGGTAATCTCTACGACAATCGATAATGGATCAATAGATAATCAAGCATCTATTAACACCTTACGTGTTGGTGATATTACATTTCAAACTAGTGATGATGGCACTGTAACTAGAAAACAACCAGGACAGAAAACATACACGATCATTAATGAGAGTTCAAAAACATCTTCTTTAGAAATTCGTAGAGAAAGAGGAAGTAATATGATACAAGAGTACGTAATTACTAATCCTATCACTAGAGAGTTTGTAAAACTAATAAACATAAAAGAGCACAAAGGGTATTATACATTTGACATGGTAAATGACTTAGGACTTTCTATTGAAAATGTAACTTTTGAAGGAGATCTTTCTCAATTGGAGCAAAGATGTCCTCCTTGTGTAGTGGTTATTGTTGGAGTTCTTGTAGATGCCGCAGTAGAGCTTCTTTCTGATAGCCCACTTGAAGAGTGTACAGCAGCAATGAACTTACTTACTTGCTCAAGTCCATATATGGAGTATGAAGAAGGGGGTTGGTTCTCAGGACCATCTTGTAGTGTAGGGTGTAACTAATAGGCCTATAGTTTTTAAATATAAAAAGGTAAGGTTTGGTTGAACCTTGCCTTTTATATCGTTAATATTTTAGTTTTTTAATTATTAAGATTCTATTGAGTTGAGAACATGGAGAAAATATTAAAATATACCAGAGCCATCCCATTAGCTTTATTGTATCTCTATTATCGTTTTTTAAAAGATGCAGTCATCGCTTCAATTTTAAAATTAGGAACACTTCTCCTAGTCCTTTTAATCTCTTTAAATATTTTTATTTATGTAAAATATCATACGCCAACAAATAGAACGACTCGTATCATGTCATATGTTCTCGGATTTTTAATTATAGGAATCATAACGATATTCTTTATTCATCTTTTTAAAAACTGGGAAAATAGTTCGTTTACATGACCATCATTATTGAAAAATGGATGGGTTTTTTAATAAAAAATTATTTTATGAGCTTAGTAGTCGTGGTGCGGTACTAAGCTTTTTTTGCTTTCGCGAAAGCGTATACCCCTCAATTAAAATTAGTTATTCCCTTTATTTCAAGAGGATATCTTAAAAGGAATTCTTATTTTTAAGTCCCTCAACCGACTTAAAATTTTATGATCAATTTTCCCCCGATACATAAAAGCTACTTAGGTAGCTTATGTATGCTTATTATTTTAGTATTAAGTACAGAAAATACGTTATTTGCTCAAGAGTCAGATTTGGATGACCTTAGCAAGAAAACAACCACTGAACTTCTCCAAGAAGTTTTAGAAATTACTCCCGAAAAACATACGATCTATGAACAAGAATTGCTCAAAAGGTCCATTGATGATGCAGAAAAAATAGATTTTTACACAGAGGTGGGTCGTGCTTTCATAGTACAAGGCAATTATGAGCTGAGTGATTATTATTTGAGAAAGGGTATTGCATATGCAGAGCGGGTTCAAGACTCTCAAAAACTAAGTAGACTGTACACTTTATTAGGGAATTCAAAATTAATGACTTGGCACAATCAAGAAGCATTAGACGCTTATTATAAAGCATTAGAATTTACTACAAAACAAGAAGGGATTGATGATAGAGTAGTTATTATACAGCCCAACATTGCGATCATTAGACGTAGAATGAAGCAATTGGACCAAGCGCTTGACGCATGCAATGAGGCTCTTGCAATTATTCCATATACCGCTTTTAACAATCAACACGATCATGTTAACTTATTGACTATAGTTTCTGAGGTTCATTTAGACTTACAACACTATGATACGGTTTTAAAATATGTAAATCAAGGTCTCTCCATGAGTAATGAATTAGATTACAAGAGAGGTCTCATTGATTTGTATACAAAAAAAGGAGCTGTTTATTTTTATAAAAAAGACTATGAGCAGTCATTGCAATATTTAAAAACAGCAGATCGAATTTATAGAGAAAGTAGTATAAATAATAAAACGTTTGTGATTAACATCAACTACTTTTTAGCAAACTGCTATGTAGAAAAAAAAGAATATCAAAAGGCAATTAATCAATTACAGCTCATTACAGGAATTACAGACACTGATGAGCGTAAAAATTACACGCGATTGATTAATGCATATAAACTAATGGCAGCCTCTTACGAAAGTATAGGGGACGACAAGAATTCTTCAGATTGGTATCGTAAATATGGAGAATTGTACAAGAAATATCAAGATAGTAAAGACGAACTTGTAAATACTATTTATGAAAAAGACACAAGTATCTTAGGAAAGCAAATAGAAACTCTTGAAGACCAAAAAGCAAGGCAAAAAAGAACAGCATTGTATTTTTTAATTCTACTTATAGCAGTTTCAGGGCTTTGTATATTTATAGTTTATTGGTATAAGAGAAAGCAACGAAGTAATAAAGCGTCTTTTGATAAGCTCCTTGAAAAAGTAAATGAACTTGAAAAATCTTCTAAACAAAAATCAAAACCAAAGGAACCGTCTCGAGAATTGATCATTGATGATCAAAAAGTAATTGAAGTTCTCAAAGGACTTAAACGTCTAGAACAACAAGAATTTTTCTTACATACGGATTGTAGTTTACGAACTATGGCCAAAAAAGTAAAAACAAACGCTACGTATTTGTCCAAAATCATAAATACACATAAAGGGGTTAGTTATAATGATTACATCAATAATCTTCGTATTGATTATGCAGTGAATCGTATAAAAAGTGATAAGAAATTCCGATCTTTTTCTATAAAGTCTATTGCTACAGAGTTAGGTTATAAAAGTGATTACTCATTTGCTAAGCATTTTAAGTCTAAAACTGGAATTAATCCATCCTATTATATAAAGCGCATAGAAGAAATCTAAAACTCAGTAAATCATATATATTCTAATAATTATACAGCCCTATTTTAAACAATTTAGGGATTGTGTATTATGTTACTAGAGAGATTGCGGTTACATTTAGAGAATACTTAAAGTTAGATTTCACACATTTTAAGTACGCAACTTATTATTAATTATTATAAATATTCTCAAATGAAAAGACAATTGAAAAACGTAATTAGACTTAATAAACTAACCATTGCTAGAATACAAACAAAAGGCATGAGCCAAATTAATGGAGGAGATTGTATCCCTACCAGTCATTGCCGTGGAGGTGAAGATGGGTTTTCAGATATGTCGTGTGGTCCTACAGTTGATATTCCATAAAATAGGCACATGTAAATCCCCAACGCTATCAATTTTGATGGCGTTTTTTTATGCCCTATTTTAAAGAATATAGGGGGGATATGTTTTTTAAATGGTTGAAAGTTAGGTATTTTCAAGTCGTAAAATTTGAAGGTAACATTACCTTTTCATTATATAGAGATATAAAGGGGATACCGAAAACCTTATAAATAGAGTAGGTCTTTATTAAACCAAATACAATCATGAAAAAGTCATTGAAATCATTAACACTAAACAAGGAAGTTATTAGTAATCTAGAGCTCAACAAAATCAAAGGTGGACATTCCGTATGTTGTCCAACAGATGGCCCCTTAAATAGTTGTCCTCCTCCAGGAGTGTATTGTTACTAAAAAAACATGAGGAATACTTAATTATTAAGTATTCCTCATTATGTAAAAGGGAATGCCGAAAACCTTATAAATAGAGTAGGTCTTTATTAAACCAAATACAATCATGAAAAAGTCATTGAAAGAATTATCATTAAAAAAAGAAGTTATCAGTAATTTAGAATTAAACAAAATTGAAGGAGGACACTCATACTGTTGTCCAACAGAAGGCGCTTTAAACACATGCCCTCCTCCAGGAATGCAGTGCTTCTAAGACCCTTCTTTTTTATTACATAAAGCTATCTTATATTTTAAGATAGCTTTTTTATATGTATATTTCATTTTCAAATATATAGGGTCAATGCGCGAACAAAAATTAAAAGATAAATTAGAAGAAATTAATAAAGAACTTATAAATAACGGATCGTTAGACTCTACAGATATTGGAGTGCTTTCTGGAAGTTCGGGGATTGCGTTGTTTCATTTTTATTACAATGCATATAATCCTAACGAAATTAGTGAAGATGCTGGGAGTGAGATTATAGCAACGATTGTAGGAACCATTAATGAAGGATATAATTTTCATACATTTTGTGGAGGAATTGCCGGCGCAGCATGGGTCATAGAACTTCTTAACGAATTAGAGTTTATAGAAGTTGACACAGATGGGCTTTTAGGAATACTAGATGAATATCTAAACCATATTACCAAACTTAACCAAAACGAAAATTTTTATGATTTTTTACATGGAGTGATTGGAATAGGCTATTATTTCTTAAAACGATATGAAAATACGAACTCATCAGTATCTAAGAGTAAGTATGAAGATATGCTTAAAGAGATCGTTTTACTCTTGAAAGAAAGAGCAACAAAGAGTGATGATGGTGTTTATTGGGAATCAATTCTTTTACGAGAAGAAGGCATAAAAGGATGTAATTTAAGTCTCTCTCACGGTCTGTCTAGTATTATTAACTTTCTGTCAAGAGTATCAAGTCATACCGCTTTATCTGAACAGGCATTGCCTCTCTTAGAGCAATCTATTAACCATCTACTCAAGTATAAAAAGTATCCAGCAAAAGAGCAGGGAAAAGGATCTTTGTTTCCAGATTGGATTACCAATGATAATGAGGAGAGCCAAAGTAGTAGACTAGCCTGGTGTTATGGAGATTTAGGTATAGGTATATCATTATGGCAAGCAAGCAAGGTGATACAAAATAAAGAAGTAAAAGAAACAGCTATACAGCTCTTAGAGCACGCAGCAACCCGGAGAGATATAAAAGAAACGCGAATTGTAGATGCAGGTTTATGCCATGGTGCCTTTGGGGTAATGCATATTTTTGATTACATGTACAAAGAGACTTCTAATAAAATTTTTAAAGAAGCTACAGACTATTGGATAGATTACGGACTCACTATCGATCATCATGAAGATGGCTCTGCGGGTTATAAAAAATGGAGAGGCGGTGACAATCCAACCTTTGAGAAAGAAAATAGTCTTTTGGAAGGAATCGCAGGGATAGGACTTTCTATCATATCCTATCTCCACCCAGAAATGACAGAATGGAATCAATCTTTAATGATTGGTTGATTTTTTGTACGCTTTCGCGAAAGCGAATACTGTCACACCACACACAATAAACATTTGTGTACTATTTTCATGAAAGTCTAAGAGAAGTTTAGCGCTATAAAATCTTTGATAAAAACAAAAATGAAATAGATAAGCGCAAATTATAAGTTATTAAGGTTTAATTGTAAAAACAATTAGATTAGATCGATATATTCTAGTATATTGGTAGTTAACTTTTTGAAAATAAAATTAACGATAAATAATAGCGCATTACAGAATGCAATACACCCATTTCCCCAAATACGTTTTAAGATCACCTCTACTCCCTCTCACTTTTTTCCTTGAGCTCACAAAAGATTCAATGTTAACGCAAGAATCACTTAAAAGTGCTTGTGAAGAACCGCACATCAAAGAAGCACTTTTTCTAGCGTCTCCTTCTTTATATACTGCTTTTGAAAAGTGGTTAGAAGGGAATACAACACTCGATGATAGTGAGCGTATGACCTATTCTATCCTTAAGTATTTGAGTAGGATGTCATCCCGATGTACTCCCTTTGGGTTATTTGCAGGGACAGCTGTTGGAACTTTTGATGAGGAAACGGATATTGTACTTAAATCAACAATAGAAAACAAAAGGCATACGCGATTAGATATGAATTATCTTGTCGCATTATCTCAAGATATCGTTAAGGATGAAGACATAAAAAAACAACTTCGCTTTTATCCTAATACAAGTATTTACAAAGCAGGAGACCAATTGCGCTATGTAGAGTACCACTATGAGAATAGCCGAAGAATGCACCATATAGTTGGGGTACAGCATTCTGACTACTTGCAAAAAGTGTTAGAAATAGCCAACACAGGAGCGACTCTCACTACCTTATCTGAATGTTTGGTTGATGATGAGATTACGTTGGATGTAGCTTCAGGATTTATTGAAGAATTGGTCAATAGCCAATTGCTAGTAAGTGAATTAGAACCTTCTGTGTCTGGCCCAGAATTTACAGACCAAATCATTCCTGTTTTAAAAAAATTAAAGGGGACAGAGAAACTTATTGAAAAGCTAGAGGATGCTCAAGAGAGCATAAAAAAGCTTGACACCAAGATAGGAAATCCTTCTTCAGATTACATTGATATAAGTGCCTCATTAGAAACCTTGGACACAGGTTTTGAGCTAAAGTATTTGTTCCAAACAGATATGTCTCTACATCCCAAGGAGAATACATTAAACAAGCAATTAATTTTCAAAGTGCGTCGTGCTATGCGATTGCTTAATAAGATGTCACAAGCGCCGAGCGAAACCTTGCTTTCTCAGTTTAGAAATGCGTTTTATGAACGTTATGAAGATAGAGAGGTGCCATTATCTCAAGCCTTAGATGTAGAGTTGGGAGTTGGATTTCTTCAAAATAAAGACTCCGGTGATGTAAGCGCACTTGTAGATGATATCATACTTCCAGGAAAACCTTCAAAAATAACTACAAAAGATCAAAAATGGAATAGCATACACATGATCTTACATAAAGAGTTGTTGCGTTGTTTGCGGGAAAATGAGCAAGTACTCACTTTGAAGGATGAAGATTTTAATGAATTTGATGAAAATTGGGATGACCTTCCGGACACCATATCAACCATGGTTGAAGTCATTACGGTTGATGGACAAGAGCAAATCATCATGTCTAGTGCAGGCGGATCAAGTGCTGCCAATTTACTAGGAAGATTTTGTCATAGCGATCCAGAAATTCATGAGTATGTCAAGGAAATTGTCGCTATAGAAGAACGTAGCAATCCCAAACGCATTCTTGCGGAGATTGTGCATCTTCCTGAGTCAAGAGTAGGTAATATTTTAATGCGCCCTGCTTTAAGAGGGTATGAGATCCCGTATTTGGCAAAGTCCGTTTTGAGTACCGAAGCGCAGTTGCCTCTTGATGATTTAATGGTTTCTGCAAAGAGGGATCGAATTGTTTTACGTTCAAAAAAATACAATAAAGAAGTGATTCCTCACTTAAGTAATGCCCATAACTATTCTAGTGGCGCATTGCCTATTTATCAGTTTTTGGCAAATATGCAAAGCCAAAATAAACGAAGTGGGATTGGTTTTAATTGGGGCCCATTTCAAGAAGATTTCCCCTTTTTACCTAGAGTGGTTTATAAAGATGTTGTTTTGGCATCAAAAACATGGAATATTTCTAAGTCTGATATTGAAGCACTTGAAAGTTCTCAAAAAAATATGGGTAATTTTCAGGAGAAATTGGAACTATTCATTAAAGAAAAGCAATTACCTCAATTTGTACTCTTGAAAGATAGTGACAATGAGTTGTTAGTCAACTTAAACAACCTTACAAGTGTTCAAATGCTATTGTCAACAGTTAAAAAACGAACACGATTTATATTGAAAGAGTTTTTGCATGTTGATCAAAGCATAGTTTCCGATGGGAACGCCTCGTATACAAATCAAGTCATTCTTTCTTTTTACAATGAGAACCTTTTAAAAAAAGCATCAGATGCCTAATACACAACGCACATTTATACCAGGAGATTCGTGGGTGTATTACAAAATATACACAGGAACAAAAACATCTGATATTGTTCTCGCAGAAGCGATCAAACCTATTGCAGAAGAGCTCACCGCAAAGGGGGCCATAGATAAATGGTTTTTTATACGCTATGCAGACCCTAAGCATCACATTAGAGTCCGTTTTCATTATAAAGATTCTGATGCTATTGGAATGATTATGAGAACGGTGTATGAGCGTTTAGACGCTTTCGCGAAAGCGGACTTAATCTGGAAAATACAAGTAGATACCTACAATCGAGAGATTGAGCGATACGGGGAAGCGCATATAGAAATGGCAGAACAATTATTTTCTCATGAGAGTGATATGATTGTTAATTTCTTAGATATGGTGGATGGAGAAGAAGGAGAAGAACTCCGATGGCTCTTTGCATTGAGAGCTTTAGACACGATGTTAGCAGATTTTGGGTACTCAGAAGACCAGAAACTGACTTTTATGGAGCGTCTAAAAACAGGTTTTGGATTGGAGTTTGGAATGAACAAATTTCTAAAGAAGCAATTAGATGAAAAATTTCGCGCAAAGCGAGAAAAAATAACTTTCTTTATAGATTTCAAAGCAGCAGATAAGCCAGAGTATGAACCTCTTTTAGAATTACTAGCATATAAGAGTGAGCAATGTAAATCAACTATTGAGTTGCTTAAAAAATCAGCTAGCAGTGATATGATAGATAGTTATTTAGGTAGCTATGCGCATATGCTTATGAATAGGATGTTTAGATCAAAAAATAGGCTTCATGAAATGGTGGTATATGACCTGTTATATAGACACCACAAGGTTGCATGGGGGATCAGAACATTTAAGAACAAAAAGAAGTAATTGTAGTTAAAAACAGACGTATATATTTTGAAGAAATTTCCTTTATATAAACAAGCAGATAGTAAAGATTGTGGGCCTACGTGTCTTAAAATGATTGCTAAATATTATAAGAAGGCTATTCCTATTCAATTATTGCGAAGTCTTAGTGAGACCACACGATCTGGAAGTAGTTTATTAGGAATGAGTAATGCCGCCGAAAAGATAGGTTTTAGAACTTTAGGGGTAAAAATAACACTCAATCAACTTCAAGAAGAAGTCCCACTTCCATGTGTACTTCACTGGAATAAAAACCACTATGTAGTACTTTATAAAATATCAAAAGGTGTTTTTCATATCGCAGATCCTGCACATGGAATTTTGAAATATACCAAAGAAGAACTCCTTAAATTCTGGATAGGTAATAACGCTACAGAAGCCACAGAAGAGGGAATCGCGCTTTTACTAGAAACGACTCCTAAGTTTTACGAAGAGCATTTTGATGAGGAAAAAAAGAATTTTGGTTTTGCCTTCATCTTCAAGTATGTATTTAGATACAAAAAGTTTATTGTTCAATTAATTATTGGACTACTTGCGGGGAGTTTATTACAAGTTGTTTTCCCGTTTTTAACACAAAGTGTGGTTGATGTAGGTATTAAAACAGGAGATATTAATTTTATCTACTTGATTTTAATCGCACAAGTTGCCTTGTTTATGGGTAGAACGGGAGTAGAAGTCATTAGAAGTTGGATTTTACTACACTTGAGTACACGTATTAATATCTCTTTGATCTCAGACTTTTTTATCAAATTGATGAATTTGCCTATTTCGTTTTTTGATGTACGTATGACAGGAGATATTTTGCAACGTATTAATGACCACAGGCGTATTGAGCGTATTTTGACAACATCATCACTTAATGTATTGTTTTCTATGGTGAACCTTGTTGTTTTTGGCTTTGTTTTGGCCTATTACAGCTTTCAGATATTTGGTGTCTTTTTAATAGGAAGCGTGCTCTATTTTTTCTGGATTGTTATCTTCCTTAAAAAGAGAGCCGATCTTGATTATAAGCGTTTCTCTCAAGTAAGTCAGGAACAAAGTAAGGTCATTGAGCTTATCAACGGAATGCAAGAAATTAAACTGCACAATGCCGAAAAACAAAAAAGATGGTCTTGGGAATTTATGCAAGCCCGCCTTTTTAAAATCTCTATAGAGAGTCTAGCTTTAGAGCAATATCAAAGTGTAGGTTCTGGATTTATCAACGAACTTAAAAATATTTTAATCACTATTTTATCAGCAACCTTGGTGATTGATGGAGACCTTCTTTTGGGAGAAATGTTTGCGGTAACGTATATCGTAGGGCAACTAAATTCCCCTATTTCACAATTAATAAGCTTTATAAGAGAGTTACAAGATGCCCGTATTTCATTAGACCGTCTTGGAGAGATTCATAATAAAGAAGATGAAGAAGGGGGTGAGGACACAAAAATAACAGAGATTCCTAAAAATGCAGATTTTGATATCAAGGATATCTCTTTTAGGTACATAGGAGCAGACGTAAAGGTGCTTAGTGACCTTAGCCTACACATACCTGCTAATAAGGTAACGGCGATTGTAGGAGTGAGCGGAAGTGGTAAAACAACCTTAATGAAGATTCTTCTTAAGTTTTATGAGCCTAGTGAAGGACAGATAAAAATTGGAAGCGCCGACTTACAAAATATCTCTCAATATTCTTGGAGGGCTTCCTGTGGGGTGGTGATGCAAGAAGGATATGTTTTTAATGATACGATCGCTAATAATATTGCAGTGGGTGATGATTATGTAGACAAGAAAAAACTAGCCCATGCCGTAGATGTGGCAAATATCAAAGAGTTTATTGAGTCATTGCCATTATCGTATAATACCAAGATCGGAATGGAAGGCGTAGGATTGAGTACAGGACAAAAGCAGCGACTCTTTATTGCAAGAGCGGTATATAAAGATCCTCATTTCTTGTTCTTTGATGAAGCTACTAGTGCACTAGATGCCAATAATGAAAAGGTAATTATGGAAAAACTCGATGAGTTTTTTAAGAATAGAACCGCTGTTGTTATTGCACACAGATTAAGTACGGTTAAAAATGCAGATCAAATTGTAGTATTGGATCAAGGAAAGATCGTAGAGGTGGGTACGCATCAAACACTCACCCGTGCAAAAGGGTTTTATTATAACTTAGTAAAAAACCAATTAGAATTAGGATCATAAAAAAGAAGTGAGATTATGCCAGATCAGATAGACGACATAGAATTACGTAGTGAAGAGGTTCAGGAAATCTTAACAGAAGCACCCAATTGGATGATCCGATGGGGAAGTGCGCTTTTTTTGGGGTTGATCGTGTTGTTGCTTGCGATCTCTTGGTTTATAAAATATCCAGATATTATCCCATCGCAAGCGATTATTACCACCCAAGTTCCTCCACAAAAAGAACGCGCGAGAAGTACAGGAAGGTTTTCTGCTATTTTGGTAGAAGACAATCAAAAAGTGACCAAAGGTCAAGCATTAGCTGTGATAGAAAATACAGCCAACTATGAGCATATTTATAAACTGAAAGAAACGTTAGACACCATCTCATTACAAAATGATGACTTCTATTTTCCGTATGAAAAATTACCGTTAATGTCTCTTGGAAATATAGAATCTGACTATGCCGTTTTTGTAAATAATTATTTGTTATATCAAATCAATAAGGACTACCAACCTTTTTCTAATCAGGTAGTTGCTAATCGTATTTCCATTTCAGAACAAAATAGAAGATTGAAGGTCGCAGAGGCACAACGTCAATTAAACAAGGCAGAATTAGAACTCGCTAAAAAGGAAAAAGAACGTTATGAAGAGTTGTATACCAAGGGAGTGATTGCAACTTCAGAAATAGAAAGAAGAAGAATAGAGTATTCTCAGGTAGAACGTAATTATAAGAACTTAGAAGCTTCGATATCTCAACTAAGAGAGGGTATTAGTGGTGCACAGAGTACATCAAGAGGAACAGAAATTAGTGGTATTAGAGAAGAAAAAACACTATTGATTACAGTGATTTTGTCTCTCAATCAATTGAAGAAGAGTATTAGAGATTGGGAGCTTGCCTTCGCATTAACCTCTACAATGGATGGGAAAGTGTCTTTTCTCAATTTTTGGAGTGAAAACCAAACGGTTAATGCAGGAGATATAGTATTTACCGTGATTCCTAAAGACGGCTCTGAGTACATTGCAAAAATGAAAACCCCTGCTCAAAATTCTGGTAAAATAAAAGTTGGGCAAAAGGTGATTTTACGCCTAGAAAATTATCCTGATACTGAGTTTGGAACGCTAGAAGGCACCATTACTAAAATGTCTGTCATCACCGATGAAGATGGCATGTATGCCATAGACGTGGCTTTACCAGATACTCTAGTAACTACGTTTGGTAAAGAAATTGATTTCCAGCAAGAGATGCGGGGTGTTGGAGAAATCATTACAGAGGATTTGAGACTTATCGAGCGCTTCTTTTACCAAGTGCGTAATATCTTTAAGCGATAATCGCTGTTGTACGCTTTCGCGAAAGCGTATACATCCTAAACTAAAGGTGTCATATGAAAAAACTAGATGTTCGACATTTTCTTGGGATATATAGACTCAGAAAAGCAATGCAAGAAGATGGTATTACAAACCCAAGTGATGAGGTAAAAATTTTCACTAGAGAATTCGTTGATACATTATCAAAAATGCCTTTAAATGAAGAGGTCAGAATTCTTGATTACTCATTTTTAGATTCAAAAGGAAATATAATAGCTGAACTGCCAGTCATAAAGACGGATTAATATACAAGGGAATAAAGTGCCTAAAAGATTTATTTAGCTAAGGCTAGCTTATAATGATACAATGTGCAAGACCACAACATAACTTATAACTCAATAACAAATAACGCACTACTTCTTACCCAATAATCATCCCAGCAATCGTAGCTGAAATTAAAGAAGCGATAGATCCTCCTAGTAAGGCTTTCATTCCAAATCTAGAAAGATTTTTACGTTGCCCAGGTGCAAGAGAACCGATACCTCCTATCTGGATACCTATAGAAGCAAAATTGGCAAATCCACACAACATATACGTTGCCATGATAATAGACTTTTCATAATTTAAATGAACCGCATTGGCAGTGTTTTTTAAATCTGCGAGCTGTATGTAGCCCACAAATTCACTAGCGGCAAGCTTGATTCCTAGTAATTGCCCCATCATGGTAATATCCTCTTCGGCAACGCCAATAAGCCACATAAGAGGGGCAAAAATAGTCCCTAGAATCGCTTCGAGAGAAAGCTCGGGATAGTTCGTGTTTGCAGCCATCCAATCATTTACAGAGGTGACATCACCAACCCATCCTAAAATACCATTTAACATGGCGATAAACGCTACAAAAACAAGAAGCATAGCGCCTACGTTTACGGCTAGTTTTAGACCTTCTGTCGTTCCGTTTGCAATAGCATCTAAGATATTAGAGCCTATTTTTTCTGAAGAAACTTTGACATCTGTATTGACAGCTTCTGTTTGTGGGTATAATATTTTTGAGATGACAATAGCTCCAGGAGCTGCCATTACTGAAGCTGCTAGTAAATGCTTTGCAAATAACAATCGTAATTCGGGATCGTCACCTCCTAGAAAACCTATATAAGCCGCCAAAACTGCTCCAGCAACGGTTGCCATTCCTCCAATCATTACCAGAAGAATCTCAGACTTATTCATTTTTTCTAAATAAGCCTTAATTAAAAGAGGTGCCTCTGTTTGTCCTAAAAATATATTACCAGCAACACTTAAGCTTTCAGCACCAGAAATACCTAATATTTTTGATAATAACCATCCAAAAGCTTTCACAACCTTTTGAATAACTCCAAAATAATATAGTACTGACGTAAGTGCCGAGAAAAAGATAATGGTTGGTAATACTTGAAAAGCAAAAATATACCCAAAGGTATTCATGTCACTGACAAGACCTTTAAATAAAAAGTCACTTCCAGCGAGTGTGAATTCAAGTACACTTACAAATATACCCCCTATGAAGTCAAATATTTTTTCAATAAACGGAACTTTGAGAACTCCAATAGCAATAATTAATTGGACAGCAAGACCTAGTCCAACCGTTTTCCAGTTAATCGCTTTTCTGTTACTACTAAAAAGAAATGCAATGAGTAATAAAGAAACCATTCCTAAAACGCCTCTAAGAAAACTATTTAAAGTAAACCCTTGAGAAGGAATTATTTCATTAGCAGTTGCTTCCACTAAAGCCTGTGTTGCTTCTTTATTTTTAAAGTGGTAGGTGACACCCTTTTCAGAAAATGCAAAAGTGGAGTCGGTTAATGTTTGTATTCTATAGCGTCGTATGGTGTCTTTGGGCGTATTATAAAAAAAGACAAGAAGGTCTTTCTGTTTTATATAATCTCCAGAGGCATATAAGTCATCTTTCGCCGAAAGGCTATAAGAAAATTGACCTGCATTAAGAGAAAGAGAATCTTTTGTAGCATCTATAGCAAAAAGATCTGTACCTGTAGTATCTGTGATTTGTTGAAAAGACCATGTTTTTTCTTCGGTTTGCCCCCAAAGAGTACATGTGGAAAATACAACGGCTAACGCCAGAATAAAGGTGCGCATAAGTATAGATTAATTACGTTTAGAGATTTCGTCTCTTATCTTAGCCGCAAGCTCGTAATCTTCATTGTTAACAGCTTGTTCAAGTTGAGCATTTAATTCTTTTAGAGACATTCTCTGATAATCATTTTCACTAGAAAGTAATTCATCTTCCTCAACAACAATTTCTTCCGTCAGGATTTCTTCTTCATCTGTCAGCTCGTCTGGTTCTTTATTTCCTTTTAAGAATATACCTGCTTTATCTAGAATGTTTTTATACGTGAATATAGGTGCTTGAAAACGTAATGCTAATGAAATAGCGTCACTTGTACGTGCATCAATAATCTCTTCTATTTTATCACGCTCGCATATAATACTAGAATAAAAAACCCCATCGACAAGTTTGTGGATAATCACTTGTTTAATAACAATATCAAAACGATCTGCAAAATTCTTAAAAAGATCGTGGGTAAGAGGGCGTGGTGGTCGTATCTCCTTCTCTAAAGCTATGGCAATAGATTGTGCCTCAAAAGCACCTATCACAATAGGTAATTTACGATCTCCATCTACTTCGCTCAAGATAAGGGCATAAGCGCCATTTTGCGTTTGGCTATAGGAAATCCCTTTTATGTTTAAACGTACTAAACTCATAGTTGGTAAAAGTAATAAAAGTTAATTGAGTTTTGAAGTTTATATAGTATTGAGTTTACGTTTTTTAATCTGAAGTCACTAATTTCCATAGGATAGGTCTACTTCACAATGCATATCTAAACTAAAAAATAGGTGAGAATTGAACAATTCTCACCTATTTATATATGTTTTGGCTAAAATAGATTAACTATTTGCTGCTTTAAACGCTTTTAGCTTTTCATTAAGTTCTGGTACAATATCAAAAGCATCGCCTACAATTCCATAATCGGCAGCTTTGAAGAAAGGTGCTTCAGGATCGGTATTGATGACTACTTTTATTTTTGAAGAGTTAATTCCAGCTAAATGTTGTATCGCTCCAGAAATTCCGATGGCAATATATAAATTGGACGCAACTGGTTTTCCTGTTTGTCCAACATGCTCTCCGTGAGGTCTCCAGCCTAGATCGGATACGGGTTTAGAACAAGCAGTTGCCGCTCCAAGGATATCAGCCATTTCTTCGATCATTCCCCAGTTTTCAGGTCCTTTTAGACCACGCCCAGCAGAAACAACAACTTCAGCATCTGCAATAGATACTTTATCGGTAGCTTTATCTACAGATTGTACTTTCACGCCAAAATCGCCATCATCAAAAGTAGGGGTGAAGTCTTCCGTAGCTCCTGCACCACTTGTTTCTTTAAGACCGTATGCATTTTTACCAAGTCCTACGATTTTGATATCGGTAGTGATTTCTGTAAGGTTAAATGCTTTGTTTGTGAACGCAGTACGCTTTACTTTGAAAGGCGCAGTGCTTTCTGGAAGTGCTACTACATTTGAAGCGTATCCAGCTTCAAGCTGTGTAGCAAGAAGTGGTGCGATATATTTTGCGTCTGCTGTTTGGCTTAAGACAATCACTTTTGCAGATGCTGCAGTAGCGGCTTGTGCAATGGCTTTGGCGTAGGCAGCTGCATTAAAAGTATCAAGCTTTGAATCACTTACATTTAGCACTTTGTCTACTCCATAAACACCTAATGCTCCACTGTCTCCTCCATGTATGGCAATAGCAGTGACGGTTGTTCCCATCATATCTGCGATTCCTTTGGCGTAACTAGCAACTTCAAAAGCTGTTTTCTTAAACGTTCCGTTTTCTGATTCTGTATATACTAAAACTGACATAATTTGTAAGATTTAAGTTGGTTGTTCACTAGGATTTGTGGTGTAGTAAACAACCTTTATATTTTTTTATTGTTGCGTACGCTTTCGCGAAAGCGTATACCTCCTAATACTACGTTTAGATTGCTTTTGCTTCGTTGTGAAGCAAATCAATTAACTCGTCTACGGTATCTACTAATTTTACCGCTCCCTTTGGTGCTGGCTTTTCAAAAGCAACCGAAGTTGTCTCTGCCGAAGCGCCTGTAGGTTCAATAACAGTAAGTGGTTTTTTACGAGCCATCATTATTCCTCTCATATTAGGAATACGAAGGTCACTCTCTTCTACTAGTCCTTTTTGACCTCCAATAATTAAAGGAAGACTTGTGGCTACAGTTTCTTTTCCGCCATCTATCTCACGAATAGCTGTAGCATTGGTACCCTCTACTTCTAGACTAATACAGGTATTTACAAAATTTGCACCTGTAAGACCTGCGAGCATTCCTGGTACCATACCCCCGTTGTAATCGATAGACTCACGTCCGGCAATAACAAGATCATATCCTCCGTTTTTGACTACGGCAGCAAGTTCTTTAGCAACTTGTAAACCGTCTTTTGCTTCGGTATTTACACGAATAGCGGTGTCTGCACCAATGGCAAGTGCTTTACGAAGTGTAGGTTCTGTCTCAGGACCTCCTACATTAACAACATCTACAGAAGCCCCTTGTTTTTCTTTAAACCACATGGCGCGCGTCAATCCAAACTCATCATTTGGATTGATCACAAATTGAACACCGTTGGTGTCAAATTTTGTGTCATTATCTGTAAAATTAATTTTAGAAGTAGTGTCAGGTACGTGACTAATACACACTAATATTTTCATAACAATTTAGTATTTGATATTTAGATATTTTGCATTTTTATAATCAATGAAAAAGAAATAAAAATTCTTAGCAAACTCTTTTTTCCGCGAAAATAAGTTTTAGAGATCATACTATTTCGATTTCGTAACAAAAGTACGGTAAAAAACTTACTTTTACTATGCATGCATAGTAAAATTTTATAAAAAAGCAATTTAAAGAGCAATGATAAATGCTTACTTTTGTTAGCCTAAAAGTAAAGGAGTTTATTTCAATGAGAACAATCCAATTTAGAGAAGCCATTTGTGAAGCGATGAGCGAAGAAATGCGTCGCGACGCGTCTGTATATTTAATGGGTGAAGAAGTCGCCGAATACAATGGGGCTTACAAGGCATCCAAAGGAATGCTCGATGAGTTTGGTGCTGACCGTGTGATAGACACGCCTATTGCCGAGCTTGGTTTTGGGGGTATTGGTGTGGGAAGTACAATGACGGGATGCCGTCCAATTATTGAGTATATGACCTTTAATTTCTCTCTAGTAGGGATTGATCAGATCATCAATAATGCGGCAAAAATCCGACAAATGTCAGGCGGACAATTTCCATGTCCTATTGTTTTTAGAGGGCCAACAGCTTCTGCAGGACAGCTAGGTGCTACCCACTCACAAGCTTTTGAGAATTGGTTTGCAAATACGCCAGGTCTTAAAGTAATTGTTCCTTCTAACCCATACGACGCGAAAGGACTTTTAAAAGCAGCGATTAGAGATAATGATCCTGTTATTTTTATGGAATCAGAGCAGATGTATGGTGATAAAGGAGAAGTGCCTGATGGAGAATATGTATTACCTATTGGTGTAGCAGAGATCAAAAGAGAAGGAACAGATGTAACGATTGTTTCTTTCGGAAAAATTATAAAAGAAGCGTATAAAGCAGCAGATGAGCTAGCGAAAGAAGGGATTTCTTGCGAAATTATAGACCTACGTACTGTGCGTCCAATGGATCATAAGACGATTATGGATTCTGTAAAGAAAACAAACCGTCTCGTGATACTTGAAGAAGCATGGCCTTTCGGAAACGTATCTACAGAAATTACATACCAAGTACAAGAGCAAGTTTTTGATTATCTAGATGCTCCCATTATAAAAATAAATACAGCAGATACCCCAGCTCCGTATTCTCCCGTTTTATTGGAAGAGTGGTTGCCAAATAGTGGCGATGTCATAAAAGCTGTTAAAAAAGTACTATATAGATAAAACGTACGTTAACGTAACCATAATGGAGCTTCATTAGTAACGATTAATGAAGCTCTTTCATTTTTAATATGAATATATATAGAGTACTTATACTTATCGTATTTTTTCCCTTCATGATGGTTGCCCAAACCAAGGTAAGTGGAGTTGTCTTTGATGAGCAAGATAACCCTGTTCCTTTTGCAAATGTAGTTTACGTTGGCTCTAATGAGGGGACGATCACCAATGAGAACGGTCGATTTTATCTAGAATCTGATCAGACTTGGGAAAAAATCCGGATCTCTTTTATTGGGTTTGCAGAAAAAGAAGTGATACTGGCATCTCGTGTTAACTACGATATGAAAATAGTGCTTGCTGAAGAAGCGGCAAGAATGGATGAAGTCTTTATCTATACAGGAAAAACATCCAAAAAAAATAACCCAGCCATAGACATATTGCGTAAAATTTGGTCTCGAAAAAAACAAAATGGGCTCCGACAGTTTAAGCAATATGAATATGATAAGTATGAGAAAATCGAATTTGACCTTAATACTATTGATAGCGCTTTAATAAACAGCAAACTCTTTAGAGGAATGGAGTTTATTTTTGAGCAGACAGATACGTCTAGAGTTACAGGAAAAACATACCTCCCCATCTTTGTTAATGAAGCTGTTTCTAAAGTGTATGGAAATAACGAATCTAATAAAGAAAAAGAAGATTTACTGGGAAATAAAAATAGCGGATTTAGCGAAAATCAGACCATCATTGGTTTTGTAAAAGACTTATACAATGATTATGATGTATATCAAAATTACCTGAAGTTTTTTGATAAAACATTTACGAGTCCTATTAGTAGAACAGGGATTCAAACCTATAACTATGTGCTTGCAGATAGTGCCTATATAGATAACAAATGGTGCTATAATATCATTTATTACCCTCGCCGGACCAATGAGCTCACTTTTAAAGGAGATTTTTGGGTAAATGACTCCACTTGGGCGATTAAAGAAATTAATATGCAACTCTCTAAGAGTGCAAACATCAATTGGGTAAAGGAAATTTACTTAGAACAAGAATTTGATATCGTAAATGATACGACCTTTCTTTTAAAAAGAGATTACTTTTTATCTGACTTTGCTTTCAGAAAAAAAGAAGAGTCTAGAGGGCTTTATGGGAAGCGTACAACCCTTTATGATAACTATGTCTTTAATCAGGAGAAAGATAAAGAGTTCTATGAAAAGGAGGTCTATTATTATGACAAAGATGTCTATAATAGAGATGATGATTTCTGGGATAAGAATAGAAAAGAAGAGCTAAACGCCGACGAGAAAGGGGTGTATAAAATGCTCGACACGCTTAAAACAGTCAAAAAGTTTAAAAATCTATACAATTTAGGGTCAGTATTGGCTTCGGGATATTGGGAATTTCCTAGTCTTAATCTTGACTATGGGCCTATCTTCTCCACCTTTGGATTTAATGAAGTAGAGGGATTACGTATCCGAACAGGAGCACGTACCTATTTTGGGCAAAATGATTTGTGGAGGGCCGAAGGATTTTTAGCATATGGTTTTAAAGATGAAAAATTCAAATTTGGAATCTCAGGAAAATGGCTTGTGGATAAGAAAAACCGATTGATTTTTTCTGGGGGCTACAGACAAGATGTAGAACAAATAGGAGCGAGTCTCACGACATCTAGGGATGTTTTAGGACGGAATTTGGCTTCTTCTTCGCTTGTAAATACCGCAGCCAATGATAAATTGACATCCATTCAATTAGTGAATTTTGCTGCGGAAATTGAACCTATTCGTAATCTTACATTTCGTACAGATTTTTCACTGAGAAGCCTAGAATCAGCATCAGATACATTTAATCTAGAGTATTTCACAGATGCCTCAGAGACTACTACCAAAGGGGATATTACACAAACAGAAGTGGTGTTTACGACCATTTGGGAACCTGGAAAGAAAACGTCTGGTTTTGGGGTAGAACGACGTGTGGTCAACGAATGGTTTCCAAGTTTTTTCTTGAGCTATACCCGAGGTTTAGAAGGCACGTTAAATAGTGATTTTGAATATGACAGATTGCAATTTTCTTTCAGGAAAGCGATACGTGTAGGTGGCTTTGGACAACTTAGTGTGTCTACAGAGGTAGGGAAAACCTTTGGAGAAGTGCCTTTAGCATTATTGAGCCCAGTACCAGGAAACCAATCGTTGTTTTCTATCTTTAATACCTATAGCCAACTTAATTTCTACGAATTTGTCACTGATGAGTATGCATCGGTGCAATTAGAGCATAATTTTGGAGGACGTTTATTTTCACGTATTCCCTTTTTAAAGAAATTAAATCTGAGAGAAATTGTTGGGATACGAGGGGTGATTGGTAATATTTCTCAAGGCAATATAGATTTGAATAGACCTGCCTTTGAAAACCTTCGATTTATTCAAAATGATATTCCTATTTCCACATTAACGCCTCAAGATATTGCACCTAATGCAGAGCCTTATTTTGAATATAGCTTTGGCGTAGGTAATATTTTTAAGGTCTTCCGTATTGATGTGAACTTCAGAGGGAATTATAATGACCTGCCCGATGCTCGTACGTTTGGTGTTACGGGATCCTTTGGGTTTTTCTTTTAGAGAGTACTTCCTCTTTTCCTTTTACAATAGCGTATATGGCACGAAAACGATTTAGCATAGTAAGCTAACTTAAACTTAACATAAAATTCTTTGTCAAAACCGCTATTTCAGCGTACTTTTGCACCCCGAAAACAAGTAATTTACGATCTATTTTTTAATATTGCTTTGATTGTCAGTATTTTAAAATTGATTTTTTAGTTTCTGAGTACGCTTTCGCGAAAGCGTATAATTACTAAGGCAAAACACATCAAATGGAATTAAAGATTGGGTAGTGCCTTTTAAAAAATACCCGCCCATGCGGGCAAAAATTATGACAGCAGATAAAATAAAAACATTTGATGTACTTATCGAAATCCCAAAAGGAAGCCGTAACAAGTACGAGTATGATTTTGAATTAAAAAAAATACGGTACGATCGTATGATTTTTTCATCGATGATGTACCCTGCAGATTATGGGTTTGTGCCGGAAACATTAGCACTAGATGGAGATCCTCTAGATGTATTGGTATTGGTGACAGAACCTACATTTCCTGGATGTGTGATCGAAGTAAAGCCTATCGGTGTTTTTCACATGGCCGATGAGAAAGGACCTGATGAGAAAGTGATCTGTGTGCCTGTAAGTGACCCTATTGCAAGCAGAGTAACAGACCTTTCTGAGTTAAACCCGCATCTCATTAAAGAAATAGAGCATTTTTTTCAAGTATATAAAGATCTTGAAGAGAAAAAAGTAGATGTGGGTGGATGGGGAGATGTAAACGAAGCAAAAGAAATTGTTGCAAAGTGTATAGAACGTTACCACGATAGCGACGTACCACGCAGTGAAGTAAGCATCTACTAAACCACACTTTTTAAAAGAATTAGCCGTAATACCAAATAAATAATAAAACAAGCCTTATAATTAGCTTCTATAGCACTTATATTTCATAACAAAATGAAACCGTAGCTAAGGCTATGCTTGAATTTTCTTATTCATCTAAGCGCTAAATAATTCAAATTTTATAGACTCATTTTAAAATCTATTTGGTATAAGCCACAATCCTTTGGATTGGGGCTTTTTTTGTTCGGTCTGTTTTCCTACATTAGCGACGCTTAAAAAATAATTAAACCAAAAAGAATATTATATGGAATCAATGATGATTTATATGCCTATTGCCATGGCGCTATTAGGGCTGATTTACATGGGAGTAAAGCGCTCTTGGGTGATGAAACAGGATGCGGGAGATGGTAAGATGAAAGAAATTTCAGACCACATTTATGAAGGAGCTTTAGCTTTCTTAAGTGCAGAGTATAGATTACTCGCCATTTTTGTGGTGATTGTAAGTGTTTTATTAGCGATTGTTTCATTTGTGGTGCCTACAACCCACTGGCTTATCGTGATTGCATTTATTTTTGGAGCTATATTTTCTGCCTTTGCTGGAAATGTAGGAATGAAAATTGCCACCAAAACAAATGTTCGTACTACACAAGCGGCACGAACTAGTTTGCCAAATGCGTTAAAGATTTCTTTTGGTGGAGGTACTGTAATGGGACTTGGTGTTGCAGGTTTAGCCGTTTTAGGACTTACCGCATTCTTTATCTTTTTCTTTCACTTCTTTATGGACGGTGCATGGACTAATACCATGGATATGACCATTGTACTTGAAACGCTTGCTGGATTTTCCTTAGGAGCGGAGTCTATCGCCCTTTTTGCACGTGTAGGAGGAGGTATTTATACCAAAGCTGCCGATGTGGGAGCCGATTTAGTAGGTAAAGTAGAAGCAGGAATTCCTGAAGATGATCCTCGTAACCCTGCTACCATTGCAGATAACGTAGGAGACAACGTAGGAGATGTAGCAGGAATGGGAGCTGACCTTTTTGGTTCGTATGTGGCAACCGTTCTTGCAGCGATGGTATTAGGAAATTACGTCATTAAAGATATGGGCGGAAGCATTACAGATGCTTTTGGAGGTATCGGTCCTATCTTATTGCCTATGGCAATTGCAGGAGTTGGTATTATCATCTCTATTATAGGAACCTTATTGGTAAAAATAAGCTCTAATGATGCAAAAGAAGCGCAAGTAATGGGTGCTCTTAATAAAGGAAACTGGACCTCTATTATCTTGGTAGCGATCGCTTGTTTTGGGTTGTGTACATGGATGCTTCCAGATACAATGAGAATGGAGTTCTTTGGAGAAGGTTTACAAGAAATATCTTCTATGCGTGTATTCTATGCAACCCTTGTTGGGTTAGTCGTAGGTGCGGTGATTTCTTCGGTGACAGAATACTACACAGGATTGGGGAAGAGTCCTATTCTTAAAATTGTACAACAATCAAGTACAGGAGCAGGAACTAATATTATTGCAGGTCTTGCAACAGGGATGATTTCTACATTCCCTTCTGTATTACTATTTGCGGGTGCTATTTGGGCATCGTATGCCTTTGCAGGTTTTTATGGAGTAGCACTTGCGGCTTCTGCGATGATGGCAACAACCGCTATGCAATTAGCAATTGATGCTTTTGGACCTATTTCTGATAATGCAGGAGGTATTGCAGAGATGAGTGAGCAAGAGCCTATCGTACGTGAGCGTACGGATATTTTGGACTCTGTAGGAAACACAACTGCAGCAACTGGAAAAGGATTTGCGATTGCCTCGGCGGCATTAACGTCATTAGCTTTATTTGCAGCTTATGTGACGTTTACAGGAATCGACGGAATTAACATCTTTAAAGCGCCCGTATTAGCGATGCTTTTTGTAGGAGGAATGGTGCCTGTTGTATTCTCTGCATTAGCGATGAATGCTGTAGGAAAAGCAGCTATGGAAATGGTGCAAGAAGTACGTCGTCAGTTCAGAGATATTCCAGGAATCATGGAAGGAACTGGAAAACCAGAATACGATAAGTGTGTGGCAATTTCAACAGAGGCTTCTTTAAAGCAAATGATATTACCAGGATTATTAACGATAGGTTTTCCTCTTGTGATTGCTTTTGTTCCTTTACTTTTTGGAATGGATAGTTTAGCGATTGCAGAAATGTTAGGAGGATATATGGCAGGAGTTACCGTAAGTGGTGTGCTTTGGGCGATCTTTCAAAACAACGCAGGAGGTGCTTGGGATAATGCAAAGAAATCTTTTGAAGCTGGTGTAGAAATCAACGGAGAGATGACTTACAAAGGATCTGATGCGCACAAAGCAGCAGTAACTGGAGATACGGTAGGGGATCCATTTAAAGATACCTCAGGGCCGTCTATGAACATTTTGATTAAGCTTACGTGTTTAATTGGTCTTGTGATTGCTCCGATCTTAGGAGGGCATACAGAAGATGGTCTTGCTATTGTGACAGAAGAGGGGACTACTGTTGCTATCATGCAAGATGGCTCAATTAAAGAAACCCGTGAAGTAGAAAAGGAAATACGCAAAGAAATACGCGAAGAGAATGGCCAGTTTGTAGGAGAGGTTATAATTACTACAGATGATAATGGCGAGCGCACAGAGGCTGTAAAGACGTTCAAAGGAACCGAAGCTGAAGTAAGAGCACAGGTGGATGCTTTTGTGAATTCAATGAAAGAATAAATAGTCAAAAGTTTAGTACAAATAAAAAAGCGAGCCTTGAGCTCGCTTTTTTGTTTTTAATTACACTGATGTTTTGTGAGTTTAAAAGAGGCTTTTAAATAATGATTGCTAATGCCAGAAGTGTTACATAATAAGGCATCTCCAAAGAAGTTAACTTCAGAAACAATCCAATCTGGATAATTTGTTTGTTGATACTCTTTTATTTTACAGGCAAAATGATCTTTAAGTTCGTTTGCCTTTTCTGGGGTAATCCCATCACTAGATAAGTATTCGTAATAGTCATACTCAAAAGTATTTAAATTAAAAGCAGGGCTTTCTATAAAAAAGACTTCCCCAAAGGCATCTTCTATTGGAGGTCCACAAGGACGAATACAGGTGTAGCTAAACTCACAGCTTGGTAAGAAGTTTTGTTCTAATTCATAATCTATATACCCAGGCCCATTGTCTCCAATAGTCCAAATAGTCGTTGTTGTTACCGGTGCTATATAATTTATAAAGTCACATGTTATAAGATTGTTTGAACCATCAAAGCTTGGGCTACAACCTGGTTTTCTTGTTGTATCAGAATTGGGTTTGGTGGTCAATACCTCAGTTTTTGCACTGCGATCTGAAATCTCTCTACTAGTAAAAGTATTCTCATCTTCAGTTTGGCAAGAGATAGATATAAGTATTGCTGTTATAGCAATCATCCCTTTTAAGTTTAAAAATTGGTTTTTCATTTTAGCTATGTTTATGTTAATAACTAAGCTGTTCCAAAAAAAAGAGTTTTGTTACCCGTTACTGTAATGAAAGAGACTAACTTATTTAAACGTTAAGTAAATTTTTAAACATAAAAAAAGCGAGCTCAAAGCTCGCTTTTTGTTTTATATAATAGATGTTTCTTTTAAAATAATCCGTGTAGTTGGGCATCAATTTTATTAATGATTTCTCCTAGGTCTTCAGGATTATCTACAAAGTTGATATTATCCACATCAATGATAAGAAGTTTTCCTTTGTTATAGTCGTGTATCCAAGCTTCATAACGTTCATTGAGTCTGCTTAAGTAATCAATACTGATAGAGTTCTCATAATCACGCCCTCGTTTATGAATTTGTGATACAAGGTTAGGAATAGAGCTACGAAGATAGATCATTAAATCTGGGGCATCTACCACACTTTCCATAAGGTCAAAAAGCGAACGGTAGTTATGAAAATCACGATTAGTCAAAAGCCCCATCGCATGTAAGTTAGGTGCAAAAATAAAAGCATCTTCATAAATCGTACGATCTTGTATAATGCTTTTTTTGCTATTACGTATTTCTAGTAATTGACGAAAACGACTATTTAAAAAGTATACTTGTAAGTTAAATGACCAACGCTCCATCTCATTGTAAAAATCATCTAGATACGGGTTGTCTACCACATCCTCAAACTGCGGGGTCCATTTATAATGTTTAGCAAGAAGTCTTGTAAGCGTCGTTTTTCCCGCTCCTATATTACCGGCGATTGCAATGTGCATTGGTTTATTCTTTTGATGCGTTTAGTGTGTAAGAGGTCAAAATTTGACCGTTGTAAATATAAAGGATTTCATCCTTGATCGAAAACTGTTGTGCTTTAATTTCTGGAATTTCAATAGGTGTAAATTCTATTGCATTTTTCTCCTTATAATACAGTTTTTCTTCAGAAATAGCGAAAATATGACCTCTATATTCCGTGATAGCGTGTAATTGTTCATCGGTCGGGTATGTGCTTATTAAGCTGCCATAGATGGTGTACGAATCAATACTATTTTGTGTTTTTACCCAGCACACATTAAAATTACTCGTAAGTTCTAATGCAGGAAGTAAGGTGGGAGGGAATTCGGTAATAACCTTATTTTGGTTGTAATCAAACAATTCTAGTCGTTGTATATCCATATTAAAAATCCACAAACGTCTATCGCCTGCATTAGTCGCCTGACTTACATTTCTAAAGTTTTCTATAGCATTAAAATTAATTCGCCTGATCTCAGCGAGGGTATTGTCAAGTACCACAACTGTATTAGATTCTTGATAAAAAACAATGATTTTAAGAGGATTGATAAGGTCAACACTCGTAATTTCTCCAAGATTAAGCGCCGCGTATTCAATGACTTCCCTTGGGCTTTTTTTATATAGGATATTTCTAGAAGTATAATAAAAATTCTGAAAATTATCTACACCCCAAAATTCCTCTGCTTTTAAGGGAGTTTCTTTTAGTTTCGTAATAGTAAACGATTGCCCAAAAGTGGCACTTTGACAACACACAAAAAGGAAAATGAATAAAATTTTCATAGGACAAGCAAAGTACAAAAATCTAGCCGTTTTTAAATACACGTTTCCATGCTTCAATACAATTAATGTTTATACCGCTTTCGCGAAAGCGTATAAAGAATATTGCCCTCTAGATCAACAGATGCCTTTATATCCGTATCCTCTCACATTCACAATAGAGATATTGGGGTCTTCTTTTAGTTTTTTTAGTGAAACGCTGTTTTGAAAAGTCCAAAGGACACATTCAAAATAGCTAGTTGAAGTAATCCCGCTGTTTACTGAACTTGTTTCAGTATCTAGCGGGATCTAAGTATTGCTACATCTAAGTTTAGTTTGGTAATAAACACATCCATAGATCGGTGATTAAAAAGAAGGTTTTAGTAACGGAAAGTTCTCAAAAAAATAAACAGAAAAAGTTTTATTTTTTGTGAGAACAACCACCCCGTTTATGTGATTAGCAGATGAGTTTATATCCGTATCCTCTCACATTCACAATAGAGATATTAGGATCTTCTTTTAGTTTTTTACGCAATTTGGTGATAAACACATCCATAGATCTGCCATTAAAAAAATCATCATCACCCCATAATTTTTTGAGGATAAGGGAGCGATCGAGGACTTGGTTTTTATTTTTATATAAATGAAATAACAGATGCGCCTCACGGTGAGTGAGGTTTTGTTCGCTTTCGCGAAAGCGTAATACCTGCTTTGGAAATTCAAAGATATATTCTCCTATTTTTAAGGTATCTGCATTTTTTTGTTCGAGACTTCGATTAAGTAAATTATTGATACGTACAATTAACTCTTCAATACTAAAGGGTTTTTTTAAATAATCATTACCCCCGATACTGAATCCTTCTACGACATCTGCTGTTTGGGATTTTGCGGTGAGAAATATGATAGGAGTGGTGTCATCTATCTTTCTGATTTCTTTGGCAACGGTGAATCCATCCATCTTAGGCATCATCACATCCAAGACTACAATAGCGGGTTGATCGTTTATGAAAGTCTGAAGAGCTTGTTCTCCATCAATACAAAGGGTGACTTCAAAATCACGCGTTTCTAGGCTTTCTTTTACGATTTGGCCTAATGCAGGTTCATCTTCAGCGAGGAGTAGTTTGATTTTAGACATACGGTAAAAGAATTTTAAATTGAGTTGGATTCGTAGTGACGACAATACTTCCTTCGTGTTTTTCTATAATGACTTTGGTATAATAAAGACCGATTCCAAAACCTTTCACATCATGGGTGTTGCCTTTGGGAACTCGGTAAAATTTTTCAAAAATCTGAGATACTTGGGTTTTTGTAAGGGTATTTCCTGAATCAGAAATAATAATCTCAACACCAAGTTTGAGCTTTTGAATTGTTATTTTTATGGTGTCTCCACCATATTTTATGGCATTATCTACGATGTTGTCTAGGGCATTTTCTATGTGAAATGCATCTACAGAAGTCCAAATATTATCTTCTTGTGATTCAAAAGTGATCTTTTTTTCTAGGTGGGTAGCGACATATTTCTGATGGATAGTCTCTAAAAGTAAAACCATATTGGTTTCCTGTTTGTTTAGAGCTAGTGCTTCACTATTAATGGTTGCTGTTTCTAGCAATTTCTCGACCATGGTGTTGAGCTTTGTTACTTGCTGAGAAGACATTTCAACATATTTTTTTGTTTTTTCTAGGTCATTTGAAGCATTAAAATGCTGAATACTCTCCATGGCAACTCCTATGGTAGCAATGGGTGTTTTAAACTCATGAGTCATATTACTGATGAAATCGTTTTTGATTTCAGCGAGTTGTTTTTGTTGCTGTATGATATGAAGTAAATACAGTAAACTCCCTATCACTGCACCTAATAAAAGTAATGATAATAATATGCCTAAAAGATTTCTCTTCAATACAATTCCTGCCATATTTTCAACACCAGCTTTTAAGGTATATTTTTCAGGTAGTAATAATGATGTAGAAGTGACAACAAGATCATCTATTAAAGGCGTAACTTGATGTGTTGTACTCGTGTCTTGATATGAAATATTATAGGTGCTACGTATGTTTTTTCTAGAAAGTTCATGTAAAAACAAAGAGTCTATGGTGGGAATATCTACAGTGTCATCACTAAAAGACAATACAATTTTAGTAGTTAAATTTTGTAATGCGTTTGTTCGTAAAGAGTCTCCTAGTGCTATTTTTCCTAGCCTGTATATAGTGTCCTGGTGTTTATGGTTGTTTAATCTTCTTAAGATAGTGTCAATATTTTGACCATCAATACTTCTTATCGTTAATGAACTCTTGGGATTAAGAGAATCTTTTTCGTAACGACTCCTTTGGAAGGATGTTAAAGGTTTAGTGGAATGCTGTATAATCGAGTCTATTTCTTCAGAAGTGGCGCCTTCTATAGTGAGATAATCATCAGAAAGCACAGAGTCAGTAATAACAATAGAGGATAGATTTTTACGAAGACCTTTTGACGTGCGTTCTGAAAAGTTTTTAAAGGGATCTGATTTTAAAAAATCCTTAGGATCAGTTCCTTTACTAAAAAAACCTAGTGTGTTTTGAGCTGCTTTTTGCTCATAATAATTGCTAACGGCATTATCCAAACTGGTTTGTACATCATTAACAAGTTGTTGTTTCCCAACTTGGTAGTTTTTGTAATTCCAATATACCTGTATGGCTAGCGTAATCAGTATGACTGCGCTTATAAAGTATAAAATGGTTTTGTAATTTCTTTCTTGCATACTCCAAAAGTAGGGGGTTGATCCCGTGTAAAAAAATCGGTTAACACACGTTAACGTTGGTTAACCTTAATACACATTCAAGATATGCAAATTTGTAGTGTTGAAAATAATAAACGTCAAAACCTTTAAAACAAAAACAATATGAAAAATCTATTTGCCATCATCGCAATCTTATGTATGACATCAGTAACCTTTGCACAAACCGTTGTAGAGAAAAAAGAAGTCATCACCACAAACGCTCAAGAAAAAGAAAATATACAGGATGTTATTACAACACTTTCTGAAAAACTTCGCACAAAATTAAAAGAAGAAGGAAAATTAAATAAAACTGATATTGTTACTTTAAAAGAGCTGTTAGATGCAATCAATCAAACTCAGCAGGCAGAAAATAGGTACAATGAAATTTCAATAAAGTCGACAAACCCTTCAGATAACACCTCTATTTCGTATGCCTTATCTATCGCGCCAGATGAAGAAATAGAAATCATAGAAGGAATAAAAGATCTCGATTTAAGTGAATTACAAGAAAAACTAACCGAGTTATCCGTATCAATAAGTAATAGTGATGATATACAATTACTTGTAAAAAAGCTCAAGAAAAAAGAAATGATTGTCATTGAGGAGATTGAAGAAAAGAAAGAAAAAACAAAACATTAAAAATTATATACCTTTACTAGATTATGAAAAATATTATTTTACTTGTTTTAGTATTCGCTTTCGCGAAAGCGAACTCACAAAGCATCCAAGGGGTAGCTACCTACCAAACCCAACGTCATGTAGATATTAAAATGGATAGCACCTCTGGCATGAATGACGAAATGCAAAAAAGTATTCAGGAGCAATTACGGAGACAATTTCAAAAAGAATATACCCTATCTTTTAATGAAGCAGAATCAATGTGGAAAGAAGACGTATCTCTCGATAAGCCGCAAGCACCTTCAAGTAGTGGGATCAGTATTATTGTGAGTGGGAGTAGTGATATTTTATATCAAAATATCAAAGATGCATCGTTCAAACAACAGAGTGAGTTGATGGGTAAACAATTCCTTATAGAAGATACGCTAGAGAAACCCGAATGGAAACTTGAAAAAGAAACAAAAAACATAGGGCAATATACGTGCTTCAAAGCAACACTTACAGAAGAAGTAGAAGAACGTTCTTTTCAAAGCGTTGACGGAGATGGGGAAGAAGGGGTGAATACAGTAACCAAAGTAACGACAGCTTGGTACACACTTGATATTCCTGTGCAACACGGTCCCGACGAGTTTTGGGGATTACCAGGGCTTATTTTGGAAGTAAATGACGGAAAAATGTCAATGATGTGCACACAAGTTATTATTAATCCTAAAGAGGGGGTCGCTATCGAAATTCCTACCAAAGGAAAGAAGGTAAATAGCACAGAATATGAGAAAATCTCAGAAGAAAAAGCCAAAGAAATGATGGAGCGCTATAACACAGGTGGGAGAAAAAAAGGAGGACAAAGCTCATTCTCAATCAAAATAGGAGGATAAGATCAAATCCTGCCAAATCATAAAGTATTCTTAAAAAAAAGAAGTCGCCTAAACTTTGATATACATTTAAGGTCTAATAAAGCAAATTTATAGACGATGGTTTTCAAAAATATGCGATGTGTTACCTTACTTTTTATAAGTCTGTTTGCAGGTACTATGTACGCTCAAGAGATAAAAGGAGTTGTTACATATCAAACCAAGACAACAATGGATTTGTCCCGTTTCTCAAGAGATGGACAACAAATGTCTGAGCAACGCAAAAAGCAGATCATGGAACGCATGAAAAACTTTTTGGAAAAAGAGTTTACACTCACCTTTACTAAGAATGAATCTTTCTACAAAGAAGAAGAGAAGCTCGCTACTCCAGGACAAGGAGGAGGCCGTTGGGGAGGTGGTTTTACACAAGGTGGTATTTATAAAAATGTAGATCAGAATACGTATGCACAAGAAAATAATATGTTTGGAAAAGTCTTCTTGATCAAGGATACAATTAACAACTTAGAATGGGAGCTTGTAAAAGAGAGTAAAATGATAGGTCAATATCCTGTTTTCAAAGCTGTCGCCACTAGAAATATAGAGCAAAATATATGGAGCAGAATGGGACGCCGCGCAAGAGATGCTCAAAAAGCTAGAAAAAAAGAGGATGATACGCTTAAAACGGCAAATACAGACGATGAAGAGGCAGAAAAATCCGAGCCTAAAACAGAAGCAATTATTGCTTGGTATACACCAATGATTCCTGCCAGTCACGGTCCGGACGAGTTTGGAGGTCTTCCAGGTTTGATTTTAGAATTGAACACAAGTAACACTACGATACTTTGTACAAAAGTAGTGTTGAATCCTAAGGAAGAAATTGCTATTGAAGTTCCTGAAAAAGGAAAAGAAGTAACCAAAGCAGAATATCAAAAAATCGTAGATGAGAAAGCCAAAGAAATGTCAGAACGTTATGGCGGCCAAAATCGTCGTGGAGGCGGGGGAGGTAGAGGAAGATTTGGTGGGTAGCTAATCATTTAGAAATAACAACACATACTAAGTAAAAGTGCCGAGATCATAGCGTCTTGGAGTAACTAACCAATAAATTCAAAATGTATTTAAAAAGAATAATTTTGGCGCTGCTTTTTGCAATGCCCGTGGCTCTCTTTGCTCAAAGTATAGAACTTAGAGGTACTGTAAAAGACAGTATAGGAAATCCGCTAGAACTAGCAAATATTATTGCTACAAACAAAGCAGAAGGAACGCTTGAATCCTACGGAATTACCGATGCACAGGGGAGGTATAAACTTGAATTACCAGTCAATACAACCTACGAGCTTAAAGTAAGTTATCTAGGCTTGAAATCAGAAATTGTTGATTATGCAGTTCCTGAAAATGCAGCAGATGCAACTAAAGATTTTGTGCTCCTTTCTGATCCAAATCAGCTAGATAATGTTGAGTTAGTCTATGAAATGCCAGTGACCGTAAAAGGGGATACGATTGTGTATAATACAGATAGCTTTACCAACGGGAATGAAAAGAAATTGGGAGATGTCCTTAAAAAACTTCCAGGTGTTGAGGTCACAGATGATGGAGAAATAGAAGTGGATGGTCAAAAAGTCTCTAAAGTAATGATAGAAGGAAAAGACTTTTTTGATGGAGATAGTAAACTAGCTACACAAAACATCCCTGCAGATGCTCTTAAGAAAGTAGAGGTCTTAAAGAATTATAATGAAGTATCTCAAATGCGAGGACTCGGGAATGATCAAGACAATATTGCTATTAACTTGAGATTGAAAGAAGGGAAGAAAAACTTTTGGTTTGGTGATATTACCACCGGAGGTGGAGAAGGCGGAGACGCTTTTAGATATACGGTAAAACCTAAACTGTTTTATTATAGTCCAAAAGGGAGTATTAATATTATAGGGAACTTCAATAATACAGGAGAGGTACCCTTTACTTTTAGAGACTATTTTAATTTTACAGGAGGATTTAGAGGCTTTAATCAGCGTGGCGGAACTTCTTTTAATATTTCTGACGGAGGATTAGGGTTTTTAACTACACAAAATAATCGTGCTAATGAGATCGAATCAGATTTTATAGGAGCTAATTTTACATATAGTCCTTCCAAAACATGGGACTTGAGCGGATTTACGATCCTTAACGATGGACGTACCAACTTTGTAAATAATTCTCTAAACACCTTTATTAATGGAGGTGTTTCTCAGGAGTTTAATGAAGTAAGTGATCAGCGTAATCAATTAGGAATGGTAAAGTTTAGCGCAGTACATAAGCCTAGTACAAATTTACAAGTAGATTATGATGTACTGGCAAAACTTTCTAAACAAACTGAATTTTCTGATGGGACTTCTATTGAACGTTTTATAGATCAAAATGGAAACTCAATAGAAGAAACAGACAACGTAGATCAAAGCAAAGAGAATAGTCCGTTTTCTGTCAATCAAAACTTAAATGTGTATTATACCCTAGACGAGAATAATATTTTTGCGGCGACCGTACAACACCTTTTTCAAGAGGAAGATCCTTTTTATAACGCATTGGTGAGTCAGCAACCTTTCCAATCTGTGTTACCACTCACTACAGATGGACAATCGCTTTTTGATGTCAATCAAGACAAAACGATACGCTCCAATAAACTAGATGCTAAAGTAGATTACTATTATGTCATTAATAATAAGAGTAATATTAATTTGACATTTGGAAGTACCCTAAGCAGACAAGATTTTAATTCCAATATTTTTCAGATTTTAGAAGGGAACGGACGTGAAGATTTTGAAAATTCACAACCCGATCCAATCACAGGAGAAGTAGCCTCTTTGGTAAATGATGTGCAATTTAATTTTAGTGATTGGTTTTTAGGAGCACATTATAAGTTTAAAACAGGGATTTACACCTTTACTCCAGGGCTTACTTTGCATAGATATGGGATCAAAAGTGATCAGGCGGGAGTGGTTACAGAAGATAATCAGTGGGTAGTTCTTCCAGACTTTTTTGCGATCGCTCAATTTGCACAAAGCAAAAGATTACAGTTAAACTATCAAGTAACCGCCCAATATACAGATGTAAGTAATTATGCGGAAGGATTGGTATTTAATAACTTTAACCGCTTGTTTAGAGGGAATCGTAATCTGGAAAATGCATTGTTTCATAACATAAATCTAAATTACTTTAGTTTTAGCATGTTTAATTTCACAAGTATTTTTGGAGGGATTAATTACAGTAGACGTATTGACCCGATCAAAACAGCAGGTGTATTTCAAGGAATTGATCAAATATCATCTCCTATCAATAACACCAACTTCGTAGATGAGACCTATGGTGGTAACGCACGTTTTTCTAAAACCTTTAAAAAGTTTAAGTGGAATGTACGCGGTAATGTCTCTTGGAGCGATTTAAATAATATTATTAATAACGAAGATCGAAATACCAAGAACTTCACTCAGAATTATCAGACTAGTTTTGAAACCAATTTTAAAGAAGCGCCTAATTTTGAAATAGGGTATAACTACACCACCACACGTTCTGATAACGGATTTACAGATCGTACGTTCATTACCAATAGACCCTTTGCAAACATGGAAGTCAACTTTTTAAAAGGATTTACCTTTGGCGCAGACTGGAGCTATTTTGATTATGATGATAATGATGATAGTACTGATATTAGCAATACGTATCAGTTTTTAGAAGCAAACCTCTACTACCAAAAACCAGAGAGTAAATGGGAGTTTCGAGTGCAGGCAACCAACTTACTGGATGTAGATGTGATTAGTAACAATAATGTTAATGATATTCTAATCTCTAATACAGAATACTTTGTGCAGCCTAGATATGTTATCTTTACGGTAAAATACAACCTGTAATATATACGCTTTCGCGAAAGTGTACTCACATAGATAACATGATATTTAGAACAACCTTACAATTAATATGCATCTGTTTTCTGATGCTTATCACATCTTGTAAAAATGATACAACAGCAACCGAAAAATCCATTATTGAAGGACTTACAGAAGTGCCGCAATCAGAATGGGGAGCTTTTGGAACTGAATTAGATAACCTAAAATTCTTTGATAGGGATGGTACAGAACTTTCAGAAGAAGAAACTGATATCTACTTATCTAGTGGCGCGCAACCAAAGCTATACACCGATGAAAATGATATATTAAAGCTAGGTATTATCGAGCCACCCACCGAAGAAGAGAAAAAGGTAATGGAAGAGATGATGGCCAGATTTCAAGCCGAAGAAGAAAAACTTCAAGAGTCTATAGGAACACCTGCATGGAGATTTGATCTTGTAGATTATGACGGAAAACGTGTAACATCAGATGATTTAAAAGGAAAGGTGACTGTTGTGAATTTTTGGTTCAAAGAATGCAAACCGTGTATTCAAGAGATGCCAGAATTAAATGAATTGGTTTCGTCTTTTAAGAGTAATGAAAATGTACAGTTTTTTGGCTTTTCTACCACAGAAAAAGATCAATTACCCTCTTTCTTTGAAAAACACGATTTTGACTACCGTATTATTCCAGATAGTCAATCATATGCCATGGCAACTGGAGTTACTGGATATCCTACCAACATGATTATTGATCAACAGGGAAATATCACTTTCCTGAAAACAGGTTTTATCCCAGGTATCGCAGAAAACATTAAGAAAGAAATACAAAAATTATTATAACCTAGTAAAACAATCCTTAGTAAATGCCGCCCCTAAAAGTAGTCATCACCATTATATCTTTATTTCTTATGACTTCAACACCCTATGATATAGATTTTGGAACCTCTTGCACAGATTGTGATTGGTTTGTAGTGCTGGATGGCGTGATGGGTGGGCGCTCAGATGGAACCGTTACAGAAACGGCTGAAAGTATTATTTTTAAAGGAAGTATATCGCTTGAAAATAATGGAGGCTTTGCATCTTATCGAAGCCCTTATAGAAGCTATGATTTGTCCCCTTTTAAAGAAGTGCATGTCAGATATAAATCTACGGGACAAAACTTCGCATTGACTCTAGCAAATTATCGCAGATTTTATAAACCTAATTTTAAAGCTAGTTTACCCGGAACAAATGGTGAGTGGAAAGAAGTAGTACTCCCACCTTCAAGCTTCAAAAAATACCGACTCGGCAATATGCTATCAGGCAATCCATCATCAGAAGAATTGAAAAATGTAATCCGATTGGGACTCATTTCTAATGACAAAAAAGCAAGTGATTTTATGATGGAGATCGATTATATTCGTTTTAAATAATAATAACGATGGTTATAGACACACTGCAGCAGCTTTACAAAAGAGATCTTACACGACTTAAAACAGAAATCACTTCCTATACCAAAGAAGAAAACCTTTGGATCGTTGATAGAGCGATTGCAAACTCTGGCGGTAACCTTTGCTTACATTTGATAGGGAACCTTAATGCCTTTGTGGGTGCACAGATCGGAAATACGGGATACGTTCGTAACCGTGAGTTTGAATTTTCAGGTAAAGATATTCCAGTGAGTTCGCTAGTCCATCAAATTGATGATACGATAGTTGTTATAGAAAAGGCACTGGCGTCACTAGATGAAAAACAATTGGTAGCCGAGTATCCTATCAAGGTTTTTAAAGAACCTATGACCTACGAATTCTTTCTCATACACCTCTCATCACATCTTACCTATCATTTAGGACAGATTAATTATCACAGACGGTTATTAGATGTGTAGCTGATTTACTGCTTTATTTTAACAGGGACAGGACCTCCATTATTGATCCATCCACCACCTATCTCATCTAGGTTTACATCTAATTCGTCACTGGTGCTTATCCCGTATAGGTTGACTCTCAGCTCATCATAGGTGTCAATGTTTTTGATATTTACATCTAATTGTTCTGTCGTAGAAAGACGCACCGTAATAGACCCATCTTCATTCACAGGGACAAGACTGTAATTACTATTCGCTATAGGAATATTTGTGTTTGATGATGCATGTGCTTTAGGGAATAGATCAGCATCTTTTAAGGCAATAATAGAAAGTGCGATGGCAATTACGGTAAGAACAGATTTTGTGTAACGATCAGTTTTCATAAGTTGTTATTTTAATGTGAGTTTAATTGAGAAATGAATATAATCAAAAATAAAGCCATATCATTTTGTTGTGACAGAACCTTAAAACTCATGTAATGTATTAGAACTTCCTGATGAGGTCTCTTTGATGTGTAATACATCTTGTGTAGAGTATTTATAGTGTATCTCCTCTTGTATTAGGTTTGGTTCAATATAAATTCCGCTTTCGCGAAAGCAGGAAAAAGCATAAAAACACACAAAAAACGGGTAGCTTCTATAAACTACCCGTTTTAAATTTGTGAGAGAAATGATTACTTGATTTTTTCACCTTTCATTTCTTGTCCCCCTTGAAGGAGCATGATATGTGTTACTTGATTTGCTGCATCTCTCGTAAATAGCAACTTGGCAGGTACTACTTTTAAGAAAAATGCATCCGCTTCTTCTCCAAAAACTTCAATTTTTGACTGTCCAGTAGCTTGTGCAAATAGTTGATTCCCTTCGGTGGTAATCACAATACTAAAACTTGGATTTAATTGGTAGGTGCCTGCATATTCTTTAATGATAGCAGGATCTAGTACGATTCCTTCTTTTTCAGCGGCTGGTTTCTCATTGCTTTCCATTCCTTTTTCCTCAGTAATACGATCCTTAAAAAGCACCGTTTTCTTTCCATTTTCTATAGAAAAACGATAGGTAGCAAAGCTATTTTCAAAAGAAAACTCATGATCATTTGTAGGTGAAATTTTAATTTTTCCACCCCCGTCTCGCTGACTATACAATTGGTTGCCTTGAAGCGTTACAAATCGTACTACATTATTTTCAAAAGTATACGTGCCAACCCACTGCTGTAATTGCTCTTTAGATAGTGTCACCGTTTTGTTTTCTGTAAACATAGGTTCGTCCATCACCATGGCAGCAAGCTTTAAAGTGATGTCTTGTGGAGAATTACCATTGGCATTGGTCAATACAATAACATATATGTCTTCATCTGGAATGTATACCCCTTGCGTGACATATCCAAAAATACCACCGCCATGTTCGATGCTTCGTTTATTATTAAGCTCATTAATTTGCCAACCGTAGCCGTAGTTGGTCGGTTTTCCATTATTTAAGAAGGTGTTTGCATGTGCTTTTGCTTTACTGCTAGCCGTGATTAATGTATTATCTCGAATGGCCTTATGCCATAAAAGCATATCGTCTACACAAGACATTAAAGAACCTGCTGCATAAGGGATGGTCATACTTATTTGCGTTGCATTACGAAATCCTTGTGCTGTCGGTTGATACCCAGAAGCTCTGTTTTTTATAATTCTTGATTTGTCTCCATAATAGGAATTTTTCATCCCAAGCGGATCAAAAATACGTTGTTGGATAAAGTCCTCGTAGGTAATTCCCGATACTTTTTCAATAATATATCCTAAAACGATGTATCCAGAATTATTATAAAACCATTGTTCTCCTGGTTGAAAATCGACAGGTTCATCTTTAAAATAATCTATAATTTCTATCGGAGTTTTATCATTTTTACCAAAAGCATTAAGCCCTTGCATTGCGGTATAACTTTTAATCCCTGAGGTATGATTAAGGAGTTGGTGAATGGTGATCTGATCGCCATTAGGATAGGAGGGAAGGTACTTTGAGAGTTTGTCTTGGACACTTAGTTTTCCTTCTTCCTCTAGCATTAAAATAGAAACTGCTGTAAACTGCTTCGTAATGGATCCTATTTCAAAAACGTGATTAGGATTCATAGCCACATCATTTTCGAGATTGGCTTTTCCAAAGGCATTTCGATATAAGACGTTTCCTTTTTTGGCAACCAAGACGGTGGCTCCAGGGCCATCGTCAGGGTATTTTTCCTGTAATAGTTGATCAAAGGTCGCAGTAATATTCTGAGCACTTAGGGAAGTGACAAAGAAGAGAATGAGTAGTGTTTTAAAAAATTTCATGTGATTGATTTTGATTGATTGGCTATAAGACGCTCTTGTGGATGTGTTGGTTACATTAAAAATAGAGAATTTTTGTGTACGCTTATTTCCCCCCGTCGAGATAGTTTCGCGAAAGCATAAAAAAAGAGGTAACTATGATAGGTTACCTCTTACTATTATTTTTGAGACGATACTTTCTTAGAATCCGAAAGCCGCTTTTACATTGTCTACGTAATCAAGTTTTTCCCACGTAAATAGCTCTACTTCGATATCCTTTTTGGTACCATCTATGCGTTCAAATGTTTTGGTGACAGTTTCGTTTTTACGTCCCATGTGTCCGTATGCAGCCGTTTCGCTATACATAGGCGAACGAAGTTTTAGGCGTGACTCGATAGAAGCGGGGCGCATATCAAAAATTTCAGTGACTTTTTGTGCGATTTCGCCATCAGTCATATTGAGATGCGAAGTCCCGTAGGTGTCTACAAAAATTCCCATAGGTTCTACCACACCAATCGCATAGGATACTTGTACCAGAATCTCATCTGCTATACCAGCAGCCACCAAGTTTTTTGCAATATGACGTGTAGCATAAGCCGCACTACGGTCTACTTTAGAAGGATCTTTTCCTGAGAAAGCCCCACCACCGTGAGCCCCTTTTCCTCCGTACGTATCTACAATAATCTTACGACCTGTGAGTCCTGTATCTCCGTGAGGGCCTCCTATCACAAACTTTCCAGTCGGGTTGATGTGATACTTAATGTCATCATTAAATAAGGCTGCTACCTGAGCAGGAAGTTTTGCAACCAATCTAGGAATTAAGATATCTACAATATCCTTACGGATTTTGGCAAGCATGGCCTCATCTTCATCAAAATCGTCGTGTTGTGTAGAAACAACAATCGCATCAATGCGTTGCGGTACATTATCATCACTATACTCTATGGTCACCTGGCTTTTAGAGTCTGGGCGTAAATACGTTATTTCTTTTCCTTCGCGACGCAGATCTGCTAACTCAATTAATAATTTATGAGAAAGATCTAACGCAAGAGGCATTAGGTTTTCTGTTTCTTTGGTGGCATAGCCAAACATCATTCCTTGGTCTCCGGCTCCTTGCTCTTCTTTAGATGCACGATCGACTCCGCGGTTGATATCGTCAGATTGCTCGTGAATTGCCGAAAAGACCCCGCAGGAATTTCCATCAAACATATACTCACTTTTGGTGTATCCAATTTTATTAATGGTGTTACGTGCAATTTTCTGCACATCGAGATAGGTATTGCTTTTTACTTCTCCTGCGAGTACGACTTGTCCTGTGGTAACAAGGGTTTCACAAGCTACTTTTGATTCGGGATCAAAGGCAAGGAAGTTATCTATAAGTGCATCAGAGATTTGATCTGCTACTTTATCTGGGTGTCCTTCAGAGACACTTTCTGAAGTAAATAAATAGGCCATTAGCTATGTGTTTGATAGTTGGAAGTCGATTTGACGAAAGCACCTTGAGAAAATTACGCCGAGATTGAAGTTTCAATCGTACAGTAATGATTTTAGGCATTTTTTTAAGAGGTTGCAAGCAGTCAAATCTTTCCTCATTATTACGAGTGCAAATGTAAGTAAACTTTTAAAATTACCAAGCGTATTTACAATCTCTTAACGAGGTGGTGAGCAAACTCCTTTTTTGTAGCTTTTAGCACAAAAAAGGGAGCTTGCGACTCCGTTACTTGGTTCTTCAAATCTTTCCTAAATGAAACCTCTTAACGAGGTGGTGAAGCACATTATTATTTTGTAAAATGTGTAGTACAAAATAATAGGATGCGACTCCGGATACTTTAATACAAATCTTTTCCTAGCGTTTTTTTAATGGAGTAATGAGCAAACTCCTTTTTTGTAGTTTTTAGCACAAAAAAGGGAGCTTGCGACTCCGTTACTTGGTTCTTCAAATCTTTCCTAAATGAAACCTCTTAACGAGTTGGTGAAGCACATTATTATTTTGTAAAATGCGTAGCACAAAAAAATGTGTTTGTGATTTCATGTTTTTAAATCTGAAAATCTACCACTAAGAGACCAGTGTTTTTTTGTGTAGCATTCTTGAAGTGTTTAAAACCTTTAGTTTGCTGTGTTTTTAAATTAAATATTGGCAGGTTCATTGAGATGGAGCCAAGTACTCCAAGTAGATTGTTCTTTGCCTTCATTTCTTTTTGCTCCTGGAATGATTGTAGCTTTTCTTTTCTCAACATCTTCTGGAAATAAAAAAATAGCACCTAATAAAATTTCGTTCATAGGTATTCCTAAATAATCTCTAGCTACTTTATCTCTTAGCTTTCCGCCAGAAGACCAATAGGTAGGTATATTTCTAGCCGTAGCCCCGATAAGAATGTTTTGAATGGCACAAGACGTAGCAGCAATATGTTCCATATTCATCCCGTTTCCATCAAAAGGAAGAGGTTCAAACATTCGCTCTGTAGTAACATCTTGTGAATTTTCTCTAGGAGGATGCGGTAGCCAAGTGACCATTAATAAGGCATCAGCTGCAGCAAGCATGTCTCGTATTTTATCTTTTTTTATAGCAGGATTTTTAATATAGAAATATAAATAACGACAAGCTTCCGTATCCAAAACATAAAACCGCCAAGGCACACAAGAGTCAAGTTCGCTTTTAGCCTTTGCATAATACTTCTCGTCTATTTTATAATGATAAGGTGCGTATTGGGCTAAATCTAAGAGTTCTTGAATGTTTTGTTTGAGTAATTCTTTTTTAGTGGGATCAATATCCCATGGTTCCTCGGCTAACACTTTTTGCGTTTTTCTGCTGATTATAGTTTGATCAATAATCTCAATTTTAGTACTATTTTTTCTTTCCATAGGTTGGTTTATTAGAAGCTGCACAATAACAGATTAGATGATAAAAGAGTTCCTTTGTTTACATTGTAAATAATAAGTATTTGGTCAAGATATGTAATCAGTAATTTTGTGTACTTTCTACTATTCTAATACGTTTTGTCAACGTAAAGTAAAGAAACTATTTTTATTTAGAATAAATAAAAATAGTTAATTTTAAGTAAAATTTTAAAAAGTTCATTTGAATCTAAGGCGAAAAGCAACTATGATAGTAACTGATTAAAAATAATAATCAATCATAAAACATAAATATTTTTTATAAAAATTAAATAATGTAGAAAATAAATCTACAAAAATTGAAATAATTGATTTTAACAGAAAATTTTTCACAAAAAGTTTGGAAACCTCATTTTTCTGTTGCAATATTTGCACTCACAAAGTTCAACAACGTATTGAAATGTTATCAAGAAAGGCTGAGGGAATGACCCTATGACGCCTTAGCAACCCTTTCACTTAGAAAGAAGGTGCTACATTCTACCCAAGAATCGCTCATTACCGAAACTTGAGGATAGATAACATCGAGCTACGCCAAAAGCGTAGTTTATGTTTTTTCTTATAATATTTTTCTTAATGAGACCCTTTTTGAAAAGTGGCAACACAACGTATTCAAAAAAGACCGTCGAATTAATTCTGTTACACAGCGGGATCTAAAGTCTATATACATTTCAAAGTATAGATGTTCAACTTTTGTTTTTAATCCACTCACACGAGGTGATGGGGAAATTATTAAACTCAAAAAAGAGAAAAATGAGTACACAAAAATTAGCAACCAAAGCATTGCACGCAGGACACGATTATGCAGCAAACGGAGGCACTAGAGCAGTGCCTATTTACCAAAGTACCGCCTATGTCTTTAGAGACGCAGACCACGCTGCAAACCTATTCAACCTTTCAGAGCCAGGTTTTATTTACACCCGTCTCAATAATCCTACCAACGACATTTTAGAAAAACGCCTTACGGAGATCGAAGGAGGCCTAGCAGCGGTTGTGACCGCATCAGGTACAGCGGCGATTAATACAGCGCTATTAACCTTGTTAAAGCAAGGGGATCATATTGTCGCATCTAGTAGTTTGTATGGAGGTACCTATAATTTATTGAGCGTCACCCTGCCTCGTTTTGGCATTACGACCACGTTTGTAGATCCTTCAGATCCTGAAAATTTTGAGAAGGCAGCACAAGAAAACACCCGTGCTTTCTTTGTAGAATCGTTAGGAAACCCAAAACTTGATGTATTGGATTTGAAAGGGATTTCCGCTTTCGCGAAAGCGCATAAAGTCCCCTTCATCGTAGATAATACGGTAGCGACTCCCGCTTTACTAAATCCTATCGAGCATGGTGCCGATATCGTTATTCACTCACTCACAAAATACATAAATGGAAACGGTACCTCTCTAGGGGGCGTGATCATAGATGCTGGGAAATTTGATTGGAGTAACGGGAAGTTCCCAGAATTCACAGAACCTTCCGCAGGATATCATGGACTCGTATATCACGATGTATTAGGCCCCGCAGCATTCATCGCTAAAGTCCGCATCGAAGGATTGCGTGATCATGGCGCAGCACTGAGTCCCTTTAATGCGTTTCAGATTTTACAAGGTTTAGAAACCTTAGACATTCGTGTTCAAAAACATTCGGAGAATGCACTAGCATTAGCCAAATGGTTACAAACACGTGACGAAGTCGCATGGGTGAATTATCCAGGATTGGAAAGTAGCGTCTATAAACATCTTGCAGATGTATACCTGCCCAAAGGGCAAAGTGGGATTGTCACCTTTGGCATAAAGGGAGGTTTTGAAAGTGCCAAAACCATTGCCAATGAAACGCAATTATTCTCATTACTTGCCAATATAGGCGATAGTAAATCGCTTATTATTCATCCAGCGAGTACAACACACCAGCAACTAACTGTCGAGGAGCAAGCAAGCACAGGGGTGACGAGTGATTTGATCCGATTATCAGTGGGTCTGGAAGATATTGAAGACTTAAAAGAAGATCTTATCGCTGCTTTTGCCAAAGTAGATAAGAAAGCATTTGCATAATTAATTTTAGTTAGGTAAGTGAGGGCTTCTTTTATTTGAAAAGAAGCCCCACTTTATATACACAAAACAATGCTACAAAGTCTTCATATCCCCTCTTTTCAAACCCATACAGGCTATACCTGTGATCTCACGGTGACCTATCAATTATTTGGTCAGACGTTGGGTGAAGCACCTATAGTTTTGGTCAATCATGCGCTTACAGGAAATTCTTCTGTCACTGGAGACCATGGTTGGTGGAGTGACCTGATAGGAAAAAATAAGGCGATTGATACTGATGGTTACACCATCTTAGCGATAGATATTCCCGGCAATGGGTATGATGGACAACTAGATCATCTTATTACGGAGTATAGCCAATTTCATAATCGAGATATCGCTCAGATTCAAATGAAGGTGATTAATCATCTGAACATAAATTCCCTTTTTGCGGTCATTGGTGGTTCGTTGGGAGGACAAATTGCTTGGGAACTTGCGGTGCAAAATCCCGCACTTATTGAGCACTTAATCCCCGTCGCTACCGATTGGAAAGCGACCGATTGGGTGATTGCACAATGCAGTATTCAAGAGCAGATTTTACATAATTCTACACAGCCGTTGCATGATGCTCGCATGCATGCGATGACTTTTTACAGAACAGCGGCTTCCTTTACAGCCAAGTTTAATCGTTCTATTCATTTAGAAAAAGGGATGTATAATGTAAAGAGTTGGTTATTACATCACGGTAAACGTTTGGAAGCGCGTTTTGAATTAAGCACGTATAAACTCATGAATCATTTACTCGGATCGGCATCTATTACGGATGGTAGAGGAGAAATCCAAGAGCTTTTGCAACCCATTAAAAGTACAGTCCATTTAGTGGCTATAGATTCTGATGGCTTGTTTTATCCAGAACCTATATATCAAACCTATCAGCTTCTTCAAGAGGCAGATGTGCCGAGTTATTACCATGAGATTCATTCTATTCATGGGCATGATGCTTTTTTGATCGAGTACGAACAATTGAGCACTATTATCAAACCTATATTTCAAAAACAACTATGTCACAAATAAATATTGCCATTTTTGGCATCGGTAATGTGGGGAGTACGCTCATCAAACAAATAGCCGAATACAATAAAAAAACAACGTCAAATACCTTAAATGTATTTGCGATTGCCAATTCAAAACTTGTATTATTTGAAAATAATGCGACTGGAGGTTGGAGTGCAAATTTTGAAACAAAATCAACTTCCTATACACTTGAAGATGTGTACGCTTTCGCGAAAGCGAACTCCTACAAAAATCTATTGGCCGTAGATGTCACGGCGAGCTCTGAGTTTGTAACAAATTACATCGACTTGGTGGAGCATGGATTTCATATTGTCACAGCCAATAAGATAGCCAATACACTTACGTATGATTTCTATCAAGAACTACGGGATATCTTGGAAGTAAATCAAAAGAAATTTTTATACGAAACCAATGTAGGAGCTGGATTACCCATCATTGAAACTATAAAGAACCTTTATGAAAGTGGTGAAGAAATACATAAAATACGAGGGGTGTTTTCGGGTTCGTTGAGTTATTTATTCAATACTTTCTCAGAAGAAGAAAAAAGCTTTTCAGAAATTCTAAAGGAAGCAGATGCGCTTGGTCTCACCGAACCTGATGCGCGCGAAGACCTTTCTGGTAAAGATGTCGCTAGAAAATTGTTGATTTTAGGAAGAGAAGTGGGGCTAACCAAAGAATTTAAGGATGTAAAAATCCAATCGCTAGTGCCCGCAGCATTGAATGGGAAGACGACTCTATCTCAATTTCGCGAAAGCGTAAAAACCCTCGATCCTTTTTTTGCAGAGAGTAAATCAAAATTAGGAAGTGGTGAGGTGCTTCGTCATGTGGGAGAATTAAACCTGAAAACCAGCAAATTAGAGGTTAAACTTGTTCAAGAATCCAAAACAACAGCATTGGGTCAAACCAAAGGCGCAGACGCTATTTTTGAGATTTATACCAAATCGTATGGAGATCAACCATTAGTTATTCAAGGCGCTGGTGCTGGAAAAGCGGTAACCGCGAGAGGTGTTTTGGGAGATATTTTAAAAATTGCAACGAGTTTAAACTAATGATATCTAAAAACCCTGAAACTGTAGCGATACGCACACAACTAGCGCGTACACAGTATCAAGAGCACTCAGTGCCTATGTACCTCACGTCTAGTTTTGTCTTTGATGATGCCGAAGAGATGAGAGCCTCTTTTGCCGAAGAAAAACAACGCAATGTGTATAGTCGCTACAGTAATCCGAATTGTGCAGAGTTGGTAGAAAAAATGTGTTTGCTAGAAGGCGCAGAAGCAGGAACTACGTTTGCCACTGGAATGAGTGCGATTTTTAGCACCTTTGCAGCATTGCTGGATAGCGGAGATCATGTGCTTTCGGCACGTTCTATTTTTGGAAATACACATAGCTTGTTCACAAAATATTTCCCAAAATGGAATATTTCACATTCCTACTTTGATGTGAACGCACTAGAAGATATAGAAAGTTTAATTCGGTCAGAAACTAAGATTTTATACGTAGAGTCTCCAACAAATCCAGCGACTGATATTGTAGATTTAGCATGGTTGGGTGCGCTTTCGCGAAAGCATCACCTGATTTTTATTGTAGATAATTGTTTTGCAACACCGTATCTACAACAACCTATACAATGGGGTGCCGATATTGTGATACATTCAGCTACCAAATTATTAGACGGCCAAGGACGAGTTATGGGAGGGATTTCTGTGGGCAATGAATCGCTTATCGATACCGTGTATCGCTTTGCTAAAATTACAGGGCCAGCATTATCTCCTTTTAATGCATGGACCTTATCCAAAAGTTTGGAAACACTTGCTGTGAGAGTAGAAAAGCATTGTGATAATGCGCTACAATTAGCACAGCAACTAGAAAAACATCCTAAAATACAGCAAGTACGCTATCCTTTTTTACCATCACATCCACAACACGAATTGGCTAAAAAACAAATGAAAAAGGGAGGAAATATTGTCACGATAGAAGTTAGTGGTGGATTAGAAAGTGGGCGTGCATTTTTGAATGCGATTCAGATGTGTTCCTTGACTGCAAATCTAGGAGATACGCGAACTATTGTAAGCCATCCTGCAAGTACGACCCATGGGAAATTAAGTCCAAAAGAGCGCCAAGAGGTAGGGATCACCGATGGTTTGATTCGCATCTCGGTAGGATTGGAACATATTCAGGATATTATCCACGATGTTGAAAAGGCATTAGAGCGTATTTAGTTTTTTTAAAAAGGAATAAAAACAAATAGAAAACCCACACAGCGTAAAAACTGATATGAGAAAGCAATGTCTCTTGTTATAAATCTATAAATAAGAGAAATTGCAGATAAATTTTCTGTTGTATTTTGTTTATTTAATTTATACAGAAAATTTATCTAGTAAAGATTGTATAATCATTTTTATATCGCAATATTTGCAATAACAAAAGTTCAGTACACATTGAAAAGTTATCAAGAAAGGTGGAGGGATTAGACCCTGTGAAACCTTAGCAACCCTTTCCCTTGAAAGAAGGTGCTACATTCTATCCGTTATTGGTATAGATAACACACAAATAGGTGAAACCTATACATACTCTTGATACATATTTTTAGTTGTAACCCCTAAACAGGAGTGCCTCTATATTCTTTTCAAGACGTATTGCGCTTAACGATTGATTAGAAACCAAAATGAATACATTACATAAAGCGCTTAAAGAACGCATTCTCGTCTTAGATGGCGCCATGGGAACCATGCTTCAAGCGTATAGGTTTACTGAAGAAGATTTTCGAGGAGAACGATTTAAAGACTTTCACCTTTCTGTAAAAGGGAATAATGATATGCTCTCACTTACCCAACCCGAGGCGATCGCTGAGGTACATCGTAAGTATTTTGCTGCAGGTGCAGATATTGTAGAGACCAATACATTTTCTAGTACGACCATTGCGATGGCAGATTATGAAATGGAGGATTATGTGTATGATTTGAATTTCGCTTCCGCGAAAATCGCCAAAGAAGTCGCACAATCGTTCACCGAAAAAGAACCACACAAACCGCGTTTTGTTGCAGGAAGTATCGGGCCTACCAATAAAACAGCCAGTATGTCTCCAGATGTCAATGACCCAGGATACAGAGCCGTGAGTTTTGATGAGTTACGTGTGGCGTACAAGCAACAAGTAGAAGCCCTCATGGATGGTGGTGTAGATATTCTGCTCGTCGAAACCGTGTTTGATACCTTAAATGCAAAAGCCTGCCTCTTCGCCATCGAAGAAGTAAAAGAAGAACGCAATTCTAATATTCCCGTCATGGTAAGTGGTACGATTACAGATGCTTCAGGACGTACACTTTCAGGACAAACTGCCGAGGCTTTTTTAATATCGATTTCTCATATTCCTCTAGTATCGGTTGGTTTTAACTGTGCATTAGGTGCGAGTCAGTTGCAACCTCACCTAGAAGCGATTGCGAGTAAAACTCCGTACGGAATCTCAGCCCACCCCAATGCAGGCTTACCAAATGCCTTTGGAGAATATGACCAAACACCAGCTCAAATGGCAGCCCAAATCAAAAACTATATAGACAAGAATCTTGTCAATATTATAGGCGGTTGTTGTGGCACAACGCCAGACCATATCAAAGCCATCGCAAAAATAGCCGAAGGCGTAACACCAAGACCCATCATCCTATAATGAGCAGTACCCCTAAATACATGCAACTTTCAGGTCTAGAACCTTTGATTATTACTCCGGAAAGTAATTTTATTAATGTAGGTGAGCGTACTAATGTAGCGGGCTCTAAGAAGTTCTTGCGACTCATCAAAGAAGGCAACTTTGACGAAGCGCTATCTGTGGCTCGTGACCAAGTAGAGAATGGTGCCCAGATCATTGATATTAATATGGATGACGGTTTGATAGATGGCAAAGAGGCCATGGTCAAGTTTCTAAATCTTGTAATTGCTGAGCCCGATATTTCTCGAGTGCCTATCATGATTGATAGCTCTAAATGGGAAATTATAGAAGCGGGTCTTCAAGTTGTGCAAGGGAAATGTGTTGTCAACTCTATAAGCCTTAAAGAAGGAGAAGCACAATTCAAACAACAAGCAAAACGTATCAAAAGATATGGTGCCGCTGTGATTGTGATGGCTTTTGATGAGGTTGGACAAGCAGATACCTATGACCGCCGTATAGAAATCGCCAAACGATCGTATGATATTCTTGTGAATGAAGTCAATTTCCCTCCAGAAGATATCATTTTTGATCTTAATATTTTTCCCGTCGCTACGGGCATGGATGAGCATAAGCTGAATGCCATTGATTTTATAGAAGGTACCCGATGGGTGCGACAAAATTTACCACATTGTAGCGTGAGCGGAGGTGTGAGTAATGTTTCTTTTAGCTTTCGCGGAAATAATGCCGTGCGTGAAGCTATGCACTCTGTGTTTTTATACCATGCCATTAAAGCGGGTATGAATATGGGAATTGTCAACCCAGCCATGCTAGAAGTATATGACGATATTCCAAAAGATTTACTAGAGCGTGTAGAAGATGTGATTCTCAACCGAAGGGATGATGCCACCGAACGCTTATTGGATTTTGCCGAAACCGTTGGTCAAAAAGCAGTTACTGAAAAAGAGGCAGAGGCTTGGCGCGAAGAAGACGTTCAAAGCCGGATTACAAGAGCACTCGTCAAAGGAATTGATAAATACATCGTAGAAGATGTAGAAGAAGCACGTTTGTCAGTAGATGCTCCTATAAAAGTAATTGAAGGACATCTTATGACGGGCATGAATGTCGTGGGTGACCTTTTTGGGAGTGGTAAAATGTTCCTACCACAAGTGGTAAAAAGTGCGCGCGTTATGAAAAAAGCGGTAGCGTATTTGTTACCTTTTATTGAAGACGCGAAAAAAGCCCCCCAACCCCCAAAGGGGGAGTTGCAAGCTTGGCAAACGGCAAACCCTGTTTTATATAGTTTACTTAAGAACCACGCAAAAAAAATGCGGAATAAGCCTACAGAGGCAGAAGCGATGCTTTGGAATGCCTTGTCTGGTAAAAATTTAAAAGGATTTAAATTCAGAAGACAGCATATTATAGGGCAATTTATTGCAGATTTTGTCTGTCTTAAAAAGAATTTAATTGTCGAAATTGATGGATCAATTCATCAATTACCTGAAAATCAAATAAACGACCAAGAGCGAACGGACTGGTTAGAAGATAAAGGTTTTAGAGTCATTCGTTTTACAAATCGTCAAGTATTACATCAGATAGATATAGTTCTGGAAGAGATTTTGGAAGCGCTTGAGTCGGAAACTCCCCCTTCGGGGGTTGGGGGGCATGGCAAGGTATTGATGGCGACTGTTAAGGGAGATGTCCATGATATTGGAAAAAATATTGTTTCGGTGGTCTTAGCCTGTAATAATTATGAAATTATTGACTTAGGGGTGATGGTACCACCAGAAAAAATAATTGCATCGGCTATAGAGAATCAAGTGGATATTATTGGCCTAAGCGGATTGATTACACCGTCGCTAGATGAGATGGTCTATCTCGCTAAAGAACTGCAACGTCAAGATATTAAAATTCCCATTTTGATTGGAGGTGCTACAACCAGTAAAGCGCATACCGCTGTAAAAATTGATCCGCAGTATGAAAATGCGGTGGTACATGTAAATGATGCCTCTCGTGCGGTGACTGTCGTAGGAAATTTATTGCAGAAAGACACTCAAATGACCTTTAAAAGCGAATTAAAAGAGGAATATACACGCTTTCGCGAAAGCTTTCACTCGCGTCAACAAATCAAAGAATATCTAAGTATTGAAAAAGCACGTGCTAATAAATTTAAGATCGATTGGAAGCCTGAGGATATTAGTAAACCGAAAGCATTAGGAATTCAAGTGATAGAAGATTTTGATCTTAAAAAATTAGAAGATTACATTGATTGGAGTCCGTTTTTTAGAAGTTGGGATTTGCACGGAAGATATCCAAATATCTTAACCGATACCGTGGTAGGAAAACAAGCCACGGAGCTTTTTGAAGATGCGCAAGACATGCTTCAGCAGATTTTTGATGAAAAATGGCTTACTGCCAAAGCCACATTTGGGCTCTTTGAAGCAAACTCCATAAACGATGATGATATTCTTATCTGTTCGAGCGCAGTCGAGAACCTAAAACAAGAAAGCACTACAAATTGTCACCCTGAGCCTGTCGAAGGGCACGTTAAGAGTATAGAGGGGGTTCATGAAACAAAGAAAATATTTCGTACCCTCCGCCAACAATCTAAAAAAGCAGCAGGGAAATTTAATATGGCCTTAGCAGATTTTATCGCTCCAAAAGAAAGCGGCTTACAAGATTATATGGGTGCGTTTTGTGTCACCACAGGATTTGGAACCGCAGAAAAAGCAAGGCAATTCGAAGAAGCCCTTGACGATTATAATGCGATTATGATCAAAGCACTCGCAGATCGTCTTGCCGAAGCTTTTGCAGAATACTTGCACAAGGAAGTCCGCATAAAGTATTGGGGATATGCGAGTCAAGAAGACTTAGATAATGCAGATTTAATCAAAGAAAAATATAGGGGAATCCGTCCAGCACCAGGATATCCCGCCTGTCCAGATCATTTGGAGAAAGAAACCATTTGGGAATTATTAGGCGTAAAAGAATCCATTGGGGTTGAACTTACAGAGAGTTTGGCGATGTGGCCAGCAGCAAGTGTAAGTGGGTACTATTTTGCACATCCAGAAGCGAGGTATTTTGGATTGGGAAAAATAAAAGAAGATCAAGTGAGGGATTTTGCAGAGCGGAAGAAAATTGATTTTAAAGTAGCTGAAAAATGGTTGTCACCAAACATAGCAGATTAGGTAGAAAGTATATTTCGCGCCTGCCTGCCGGCAGGAAAGCTGAAAAATGGCTAGCACCTAATATTGCAGATTGATCATCAAGAGTGTCACACTGAGCTTGTCGAAGTGTACTAATGAATATAATACTATAAATACATGTTTTTGCTGTTAGCATGAGCAGTAAGATTTCCGCCTTTGCGGAAATGAAAATGAAATCATTTTATGAAAGTAAGAGACCATATAAGCAAGGCAATTGAAGCTAAAAAAACAGAATTCACGTTTGAAATTCTACCTCCTCTTAAAGGGCAGAATATCAACACTATATTTGATAATATAGACCCGCTCATGGAATTTAACCCTCCGTTTATTGATGTGACCTATCACCGTGAGGAATATATTTACAAAGAGCGTCCAGACGGATTGCTAGAAAAGAAAGTTGTTCGTAAACGCCCAGGAACGGTTGGGATTTGTGCTGCCATACAAAATAAGTATAGTGTTGATGCTGTCCCTCATGTATTGTGCGGAGGGTTTTCAAAAGAAGATACTGAGAATTTCCTGATTGACATGGATTTCTTAGGTATAGAAAATGTGGTTGCTTTACGTGGTGATGCCGTAAAAAGTGAGACCTACTATAAACCTAATAAAAATGGAAATGTATATGCGCAAGATTTAGTAGAGCAAATAGTTGCCTTAAATAATGGTATCTACCTTGACGAGGATTTACAAAACAGTGCAAAAACAGATTTTTGTATCGGTGTTGCTGGCTATCCTGAAAAACATTTAGAAGCACCGAGTATGGAAAGTGATATCCATTTTTTAAAGAAAAAACTACAAGCAGGAGCTTGTTATGTGGTCACGCAAATGTTTTTTGATAACCAGAAGTATTTTGATTTTGTAGAGAAATGCCGGGCGGCAGGCATTACAAAACCCATTATCCCTGGTTTGAAACCGCTAGCTACAAAAAAACAACTGAATATGATTCCGCAACGTTTTAGTGTCGATGTCCCTGATGCACTTGTCATGGAAGTGGTCAATGCAAAAGATGCTGCCGCTGTGCGTCAAGTCGGAATCGAATGGTGTATCCAACAGAGTAAAGAATTAAAAGCAGCGGATGTTCCTGTACTGCATTATTACTCTATGGGAAAGAGTGATAATATTCGGCAGATTGCAGCCGCGGTATTTTAGAGATCTATATCGTGTATTTAGGCACATGTTTGTCTAGAAACTTAGCGTTTGCTTTGTCAAGTCTTTCTAGTTTTTTGTTTCGTTCTTTAAAGAGCTTGTCAATGAGTTTGTTGACGGCTTCTCTTTTGCTTTCTAATTCGTCTACCTTGGCATTATAACGATCTATTTGCTCTTTTGTACGATCTGATTCAGGTGTTTTCTCAATGGCTGCTTTGATTTTTTCGAAATCCTCGTTAATTACTAAATAGTCTAAAATTTGAGGAATGGTATTATTTGCTTCATCTAAATGAATTTGAAATACTTCTTTGGTTGCTTTTGCAATACGATCGTCTTTTTTATAAAGTGGTTTTTTATCTACCTCCTCAAGGCCTTCTTGCACCGCCATTTTAAGGGCATTTATATTTTGGCGTATCGCACTAATATCTTTTGCAGCAATAGCTTCTAAAAGATTACCTTCATTAAAATGGACTTTAAAAAAGATGAGATACAGATCGTTGTGGTAATCAAATACAGCGTTACTGATTTCCATTTTTTTCCCTAACTCTGATTTCCCATCGAAGATTTTGATATCGTGTTTTTTCGCGAAAGCGTAAAAATTCTCTTCATACTCTTTTTGAGCCTCCGCCATTTTTTGATCTGCAAGTTCTTGTGCAAGGATGTAGGCTTCCATCGCATCGTAGGATTGGTCTGCTACCGCTTGCATATCAATAATCTCAGAATACTCTTCAAGAAGTAGATTTTTATTGATTTGAAGATTATTAAGTACTTTTTCTTTATACTCAGTCTCCCCCTCAAAACCAGTTGCCTTGGTGATTTTCATGATAGCACGGTCAATTGATCGAATGAGAATATCACGTTTTTTGTCGATAGCTTTTTCATTCTTACTATGCGCCAAAGCTTGGGTATACCTCCAAGAGCTTTTTACAATAAGAACTTGTTGTCTCGAAATAAAATTCATGTAATCTAAGGCAGTTCTGAATTTTTGAGCGTCACAATGAGCCGTTAACATCAAAAAAGGGAGTATAAGAAGTATTTTTTTAAACATAGTAGTGGTGTTAATTTTTTAAATAGTCTTTGAGAATATAAGCGGCTTCTATAATATATGGGTCTGTACTCATGTTTTTTAATAATCGTTCGTTAGCCTTTTTTGCAGTAGCATCGTAGCCATTTATTTCAGTAGTGGTACGTGTATTTTCTATAGTAAGCATATTATTTTTACTAGACATATTACTAAAGCTGTCCCATAGGTCTTCTCTAGCTTTTAGATATTCTTTTATGGCTGTAAATGTGATAGGGATATGATCTTCTTCGTCAAGGGATATGGCTAGTTTTTTATTGTTTTCTATGATCGTTTTGAATATTGTGTTTGTATTAACCCTAGCGATACTATTTTGGATAAGCTGTTCCTTGGTAATTAGCGGTAATGGTCTTGCTTTTAATTTTACGACAGCAGTATCATTAGCAAGTGTAAATTTTTCTGAAGCTTCATTACTAGCAATGTCTTTATATATAGATGGAAGTGTGATATCTGGAATCACTCCTTGCGCTTGATGACTTTTTCCTGTGGCTCTGTAAAATGTTTTTGAGGTTAGTTTTACAAAATCACTTTCTTCATCTTCCTCGTTTAAAGGAATGATCCCTTGTGCCGAAGATTTGCCATAGGTTGTCGCTCCAATAATCAGGGCTCTATTGTAATCTTGCATGGCTGCCGAAAAAAACTCTGATGCGGAGGCACTATATTCATTCACTAAAATAGCTATTGGTTTTGTGAATGCAACGCCTCTATTTGAATCACGTAGCGTGGTTGTTTCTCCTGCTTGATTTTTAAGAATAGCAACAGGACCTCTGTCAATAAAAAGCCCTGAAAGATCAATAGCTTCTTTCATAGAGCCGCCTCCATTATTGCGTACGTCTATAATTAAGGCGTCAATATTTAGTTTTTGAAGCTTGTATAATTCTCTAGCCACATCATTGGCCATTCCTAATCCGTTTGGCGATTCATAATCGGTATAAAAGGAAGGAATACTTATAAAACCGATCCGTTTTTCTCCAGTAATGACAAATCCAGTGAGATTGTTTTCTTCTACTTCTATTTTGGATTTTACAAGGGTGATTTGAGCTAAAACACCATCATCTTTTCGAATGTTAAAAACGACCTCGTCTACAGAAGCGTCTTGTAATTGTCTTTGTAATTCGTTATTGGAGAAGCAAGATAAGTCTATGGTAGTGTCTTGTATAGTGACAGAAGTGATAATGTCTCCTTCGGTGATTTCCCTATTTTTAAAAGCGCTACTTCCAGGTGTAATATACGATACTTCTATAGCGCCCTCTTTATTTTTAAATGTCTGCACTCCTGTAGAGATTTGAGAGGTAGCAAGTTCCGACTCATATTCGTTTTTGTCTTGTGTGTCTAAAAAAGAAGAATGAGGGTCTTGATATTTTACGTAGGCATCCAAAATTCTATTTTCAAATTGACGCTGTACACCATTCTTGACAGTAAGAATCTCATCAAGTTGACATAAAGCACTTTCTATGGCTTGCGCTCTATAGGTTTTTTCTTCAGCTAGGAAAGTAGTTTCTTGCTGTTTTTCTTTAGGAACTTCGCTAAGATACTTGCTGAGCGTTTTATATTTTATGGTCTTACGCCAATACCTTTTTTTGCTTTCTAAACTGTTAAAGTAACGATCACTTCGATCTCGGCTAAAGTGTAAGGTGTCTTCTCCTTTGTACGTGAGTGTGGCAGAAGACAAGTCGGAAATGATATCTTTTGACTCCTGAATTCTTTTTTCAAAAGTGGTGACATACTTTTCTAGAAATGAGCAATCACTGTCCAATAAATAATTATCTAGTTGCAGTTTGTCCTTGTCAAAAACATCAAAATCAGATTTTATAAAATGCAACCCCTTGTCGTTAATCGCTTCTATGACAAGATCAAATACTGCTTCAGACATGGCATCATCTACAGCTTTTGGATTGTAATGATGGGTTGCCACTGTTTCTTGAACTAATTTCCACTGATTACAGAAGCTCTGGCTTACTGCAGAAGTACTATAGCATAAAGAGAAAGTAAAAAATAACGATGTAATAGTATTCAATAGCAGGAGATTAATTTTTTATGTAATAATAAGAAAACTAACACATTTAGAAAAATAGATGGTGTTTTTTCTTTGTACGCTTTCGCGAAAGCGTATACTGCCTTATGATTTTTTAATCGCCTTTTGAGTGGGTAATGGCTTTTTGAAAAGATATGGTATTCTCAAAATTTTCTAAAGCAGAGCTTTAGCATTTTTTACTATATTTAGAACTATGAGTATCAAAAAAAATAACACCCTATATCGATCCGATTTATTTAGGCATTTAGATGGGATTGTCACAGCGCCCGTTGCCTATGAACTCCATGTGAAAGGCATCACAGATCAATTGCTTAAAGAGGAGCGTTGTCGCCTTTCTGAGTTGACTAAGACTTATGAAGCAAATGAAGGTTATCTCAATGTAGCATTACGAGTGTTGTGCTCTCAAGGTTGGCTAACAAAAGCGATAGAAGAAGATGGAAGTGATGTTATCTTTACCATCACACCCGCTAGTGAGGTTGCTTTTGAGCTTTTTGGTTTGTATGAAGATGTGGTAAAATTACAGCGATTTTCAGCAAAGTTTCATGATCGAAAATTTGAAAAGGAGCCTTTTTTAATGCTCAAAAAGATTTTTAATGCCTTTCAAAATAACTATGGGGTTGCTATTTCTTCTGATACAAAAATAGCAACCATTCAGCAGCAAGTGTTGAAACATATTGAAGGGATTATTTTGGGACCTACGTTTGTGCATCTAGCTATGGGAGGGATGTTTCATAAGTACTTTATGCAAGCGAGCTTTAAGCCAGAGGAGTTTCATAAAGATGCGAGTCATTTTAAGGAGTTGCTTGATATTTTGTGCTATTTTGAGTTGTTTACATCTCATTCCGGCACCTATCAATTTACGGAGAAAGGGCTTTTTTATGCCAAACGCGCGAGTGCGTATGGCGTAACCGTATCTTATATTCCTACCCTGCGTATGTTGGATGAATTGATTTTCGGAAATCCAAAAGCGGCCAAACTTTTAGGTGATGAAAACAAAGAGGGGCATGTAGACCGCGCCATGAATGTATGGGGAAGTGGAGGTGCCCATGCGAGTTATTTTAAAGTAGTGGATGAGATTATTATTCATTTATTTAATAAACCCATTGAAGAGCAACCCAAAGGCATTCTCGATATGGGATGTGGGAATGGTGCTTTTTTGATTCATCTGTTTAATGTGATTGAAAAACAAACCCTTCGTGGGCGTATGTTAGATGAGCATCCGCTTATTTTGGTAGGTGCCGATTATAATGAAGCGGCTTTACGAATTACCAAAGGAAATCTCGTACAAGCTGAAATATGGGCGAAAGTCGTTTGGGGAGATATTGGAGACCCGAATCGATTGGCAAAAGACCTACAAGACGATTATGGGATTGCTTTGGGCGACCTCCTAAATGTGCGTTCTTTTCTAGATCATAATCGTATTTGGAAAGCCCCGCAGCCTAGAGAAATACCAAGAATCAGTGATTCTACAGGTGCCTATGCCTATGAAGGCGCAAGGATACCAAATCATCTCGTAGAAGATTCTTTATTAGAACATATACAGCTTTGGGCGCCGTATGTCTCTACTTTTGGTTTGTTGGTTATTGAATTGCATACCGTCCCGCCAGAAATTGCTTCAAAGTATATTGGAAAAACAGCGGTAACGGCTTATGATGCGACCCATGGTTTTTCAGATCAGTATATTTTGGAAGTCCCCGTATTTCATAAAATATTAGGAGAAGCTGGCTTATTTCCTGACAAGAGGTTAGGGCAGAAATTTCCGAATTCGGACTTAGCGTCGGTGACAGTGAATTTGTTTAGGAAAGAATGAAAAAGGCCACCTTTCGGCAGCCTTGAGTATTCTTTTATACGTTTTAGCGAAAGCGTAACCTATTCTCCTAAATACGGATATCTATAATCTACAGGCGTTACAAACGTTTCTTTAATCATACGCGGACTCACCCAACGTAATAAGTTTAACGCAGAACCTGCTTTGTCATTGGTTCCAGAAGCTCTGGCGCCTCCAAACGGTTGTTGTCCTACCACAGCGCCGGTTGGTTTATCATTGATATAAAAGTTACCTGCGGCATTTTGAAGGGCTTTGGTCGCTTCTTGTATCGCATAACGATCGGTAGAAAGAATAGCACCTGTTAAGGCATATTCACTAGTTTCATCTACGAGTTTTAACGTAGCGCTCCAATCGGCATCTTCATATACATATATCGTCATGACAGGGCCAAAAAGCTCTGTACACATGGTTTTGTATTTAGGATCTTTTGCGACAATAACGGTTGGCTCTATAAAGTAACCTTTTGATTTATCATAACCACCGCCTACAATAATTTCTGCATCCGCATCTGCTTTTGCTTGATCTATATAAGAAGCTAGTTTGTCAAAAGAACCTTCATGAATCACCGCAGTAATAAAATTACTCATATCTTCTGGCGATCCCATTTTAAAGGAGCTTACATCTTTAATGACCTGTTCTTTTACCGCTGGCCATAAACTTTCAGGGATGTACGCACGACTTGCGGCGCTGCATTTTTGTCCTTGAAACTCAAAAGCACCGCGTACAATAGCGGTCGCTACTTGATCTGCTTTGGCAGAAGGATGTGCTACGATAAAATCTTTTCCACCTGTTTCTCCAACAATGCGAGGATATGTTTTATAGTTGTGAATATTGCTTCCTATTTTTGCCCAAAGGTCTTTAAATACATGTGTTGATCCTGTAAAGTGTAATCCAGAAAAATCAGGACTTGCAAGAATAGTATCGGTAATCATCACAGGATCTCCGTGTACCACTTGAATCACACCATCAGGAACGCCAGCTTCACGAAAGATGTCTAAGATGATCTTTGCAGAAAGCATTTGACTATCTGATGGTTTCCATACCACAACATTCCCCATCATTGCGCAACTTGCAGGTAAATTAGCTGCAATGGCTGTGAAATTAAACGGGGTAATGGCATAGATAAACCCTTCTAAAGGACGATACTCTAAACGGTTCCATGCATCTGAAGTTGATTCTGGTTGCTCATTATAGATGTCTGTCATAAACTGAACATTAAAACGTAAGAAATCTATAAGTTCACAGGCAGCATCAATTTCGGCTTGTTGTACCGTTTTAGACTGTGCGATCATTGTAGCCGCATTGATACGAGCTCTGTATGGCCCCGCAATCAATTCGGCTGCTTTTAAGAAAATCCCTGCACGCTGCTCCCAAGGAAGTTCAGCCCAAGCGGTTCTTGCTTCTAAGGCACCAGCAATAGCTGTTTCTACATGTGATTTTTCAGCAAGGTGATATTCTCCCACAATATGTTTATGATCGTGTGGTGGAGACATTGTTCTTGTGTTTCCTGTACGCACTTCTTGTCCGTTGATGTACATTGGTACTTCTGTGTGCGTATTTAAAAGTGTTGTATATGCTGCTGCTACCGCTTCTCTTTCTGGAGAACCCGGAGCATATCCTTTTACAGGTTCATTGACAGCAATTGGTACTTGAAAAAATCCTTTTCCCATGGGTATTGTGTGTTTTAAATTTTAAGAAATGCGAAGGTACGAAATTGTTTACGCTTTCGCGAAAGCGAAGTTTATGCTGAGCCCGTCGAAGTGCGAAAGCGAAGTTTATGCTGAGTCCGCCGAAGTACGAAAGCAGATATGTCTTCAACCTATATCGTGTGTTGTTCTAACTATTCGTAGAATTTTTGTAAGTTGCACGCTAATTTTCTGACCAATTTTTTTATGTGTACAGTAACGTTTATTCCTAAAGGAAATTCTGATTTTATTCTTACTTCAAACCGTGATGAAGCTGTGGGTCGCACGACCTTAGCTCCTGATTTTTATACGATAGATGGAGTAAAAATGTTATTTCCAAAAGATGCAGTTGCTGGAGGATCTTGGATTGGAATCTCTGAAAAAAACAGCATGATTTGTTTGCTTAATGGGGGTTTTGAAAATCACATTCGCGTAGAAAACTATAAAATGAGTCGCGGTGTTGTGGTCAAAGAGCTTTTAAAAGCAGATGATTTGAGCGCAGCAATTGATGAATTTGATTATAAAGGAATCGAACCCTTTACCATTGTAGCGATCGATTGGAGTTCAGGATTAAAAGCAACAGAATTGGTGTGGGATGGATATAAAGCTCATATCTCACTATTACCAGATACTCCAAAAATATGGTCTTCTTCTACATTGTACAACGCATCTATGAAACAAAAACGTCAGAATTGGTTTGAAGATTTTTTAAATAAAAACAGACTCGAAGCAACTGATATGCACCGTTTTCATACCACCGCAGGCGAAGGAGATAAGAATATAGATGTTTGTATGGATCGAGGACTTTTGAAAACAGTAAGCGTAACACAAGTAGAAAAAACAGATGACGATTGTGTAATGACGTATTTTGATTTGCAAAAAGATGAAGTACATCGTACCGAATTTGATATAGTAACCGTGTGAAATACAATGGTAAAATAATTGTCTTAGCCTTTCCAGACACCTTTGTAAAAATGTCTGATGAACTGATGTGTAAAATACTACCGCTGGTAGGCTTAGGTACCCGTACCCATATTAAAGCAGGACACGCTGCACTCGTCCTAGTAGAAAATGTCACAGGCAATGCCTTCTATTACGATTTTGGACGCTATATCACACCAGAAGGATCAGGAAGAGTGCGAGGGGCAAATACTGACGCAGAATTAGAGATTCCCTTTAAAGCTGTTATCACAAATGATGGTTTAGAAAATTTAGATGAGTTTCTACTTTGGCTAGATGCCCATCCTGAAAAAACACATGGATCAGGTAGATTGGTAGCTTCTTTAAACGAGCATGTATATTTTGAAAAGGCACATGAATACATCCTTACATTACAAGAGCAAGGAAGTATTCCGTATAGAGCTTTTGGTGCTTTGGGAAGTAATTGTGCACGTTTTGTGACTGAAACTATCCTTTCTTCTACAGAAGAAAGACATATCATCAAAGCGCTTAAGCATAATAAAAAATTCACACCCAGTACGATAGGGAATGTAGAAAAAAGTGCTTCTAATAAAGTCTACCAAGTATATAATGGTGTTATTTCTGATTACAACTCGACCGCTTTACGCGAAAACCTAACTAATTATTTTGATAAAAAAGTGCCAGAATCGTACTTTCAAGATGGTAAAGACGACATAGAGATACCAGAAGGAGCACAATTTCTAAAAGGGATAGGCAGTAGTGCTTGGTTTTATTTGGAAAAAGCAACCAATAACCAAGTACTTATTACTAGATATACAGAAGATGGTATTCCTGATTGTAGGGGTGTTGCTAAAATTCCCAAAGGTTTTGATGTTGCAAAAGAATATACATTTGTATATGACAGCAATTGTGCATATTGTACTATAAAACAAGAAGAGAAAACGTATCGATTCGATTTAATTAGAAAGAAGTTAATTTCTAATTCAGAGCAAAGGGAGCACTTAGTTTGAAAGTAGGAATTTTTACTCTAAATTTTCTTGTGGTTGTAAAATTAACCATGTGGTAATACCCTTGCATAGCCCCAAATGGAGAGGTGAGTAAACAACCTGAACTATACGTGTGTTTTTCGCCAGGCTTTAGAACAGGTTTTTTTCCTATAACACCTTCACCATCTACAATTTCAGGCGTATTTAAAGAATCATAAATCTTCCAGTGACGCGCCATCAATTGGACAGAATCTTTACTCTGATTCTCAATAGTCACACGATATCCAAAGGCAAAGTGCATTTTATAGTTTTTATAAAATGTGCCTTCAAAGGTAGTTTCTACCGAAATTTTAATGCCTCTTGTGACCTGTTGTACCATCTTGTTTTAATAAAAAGCTGCTGTTAGTGCAAAGAATATCAACGCAAAAATTGATGTTGATATCATAAAAACAATATTTAAAAATACAAATTTTATTAATGTGATAACGCGATTTTGCTTATAAAAGTTTCTTAAGGCCTTATAAAAATAAAATGGACCTATTAGCGTAAGCAAGATAGCAGCTACAATATTATCATTAGAAATGAAGAAATCGGGGATTAGGGAGAGTAATAAAACAACAAATATCCAACTAAAAATATGGAAGATGAAGACAAGGTGTTCCATGTAATTTGCTCTTTTTTTAGAATAGATAAGCCAGAAAAATAAGGCGTAGAAAGGCGCAAAGAAAAACAGAAAGAAAGGAGTTTTTGATGCCATGTAATTTATAAACCGCAACGGATCTTTTTCCACACGCTCTATAGCATAGTTCTTGTCATATAGCCAAATATTTAATCGAGTTTTATCATACTTAAGACTATCAAGCGCCATCGCAGTGTTGTCTATGTCTGTAACTTCATAGAAATCCCTAAATAATTCAAACTTTTTAAAAAATTGTGATATGTTACTTAAAGTGTCCATATCAGCTTGAGCAGTATATTTATAGCCTAGAGAATCTTTTAATGTCGCATTTTCTTCTCTTTTGCGTTTGCTCTCTTTTTTGGCTTCTTGTATAGCAGTTTGTATGTCGTCATTAAATTGAGCAGGAACTCCTTTTAGGTTAGGTATAGAATCTTGAAGTGCATTGTCTATAGCTACAATAGCATCTTCGTTAACGTTCATATTTACAATAGGTGAATCAAGCTCCTCTGTGCCAAAAAAAGATAAAGCTCCCAAAATGATAAAGTAAAATATACTAGCACTTAGAAAAAATCGAAATGGGTTTGCATAGTGAAAACGTTTGCCATCTACATAATAACGTGTAATGGTTCCTGGCTTAAATAGTAAATCCTTTAAGGTATGTCTAAAACGAGAATCATAGGTAAATACACTTAATATAAACTCACTAAAAAAATCTTTAAGCGTAAGTCGTTTTGTGGTGTTTAATTGTCCACAATAGGCACAAAAACGATCGCTAAGATCCAAAGGGTGAGCGCAATTAAGGCATTCAACACCTCGGTACTTTATAGCTTTCCGGCTACTTGGTTTTATCGAAGTTTCCTCCATGCCCTAAATATATGAGTTTTCTGTTAATTTGTAATCACAGAAGAATTACTACTTCCTAATCCTAACAATTCATCAAAACGTCCTCCTGGGCGACGGTAGTATACTAATACCATATAGTCATTTTCAGTTTGCCAGTAATTACCACCGATAGCTTTTTCTCTGTTGATGGTTCCATCTTTGTTTACAAATACGTATATGTAGTTATAAAATCCTTGTTTTAAAAGCATTGGGAGTTCGTATCTATATCTTTTAGGATTGTAGACAAGCTTTGTGGATTCATTGGTCACATAATTATTAAAATTTCCATAGACATGAATCTCTTGGCCTTCTTCCACTCTTGGGTAGTCTAGGCTAAAATGAATCCAAGCATATTCGGCCTCAGACCTAGGAGTTCTTCCTTGCAGCGTTGTGATTACAAAATTTCCGTTAATATCTGGATTGAATGTATACGGTGTGTCATACCTAGCAATATTTGTGTAGAGGTAATTGTGGTATAAACTTTTTAGTTCTACATACCTGATAGCAGCAGTAGCACCTCTTATATCTCTATTTTCAAAATTAAAAAATTCATTACCTCCCCAAAAGGCAGTTTCTTGATCATATCGATACTCTAATTTATTAGCAACCGTAAACTGAGGTTCTATTCCTGTAATCGCCGTCTTTAAATTGTTATTCTGTAAAATAACAACATTTACAGTTTGCTTTGGATTAATAATGAGCTGATCTCCTCCATCAACAAAAAACCGAACCACTTGTTTGGTGTCTACATAATTAAGATCTCTAGATCTTTTAATTTGTACACCAACAAAAAACTGAGGGTTATAGATCATGAATTTTCTTGAAAATGTAAGTTTTCCATTTTCATCGTAAATGCTCATCAAATAGTTTCCTGTTTTGGTAAGAGCTTTTGTAAACTGATTAGGAATGGTTAGTTGATAATTAGAATAGAGTTGCAGTGTAGCCACAGAGTTTTCAATATCTAGAATACGCACATTATCCATACCGTTCATAAACTCTGCCTGCGCAAGTTGACTAGGTGTCCAGTCTGCATCATGATGTGTGATTTTGTAATAATAATCATGCTCATCTCCAATTATATCATCAAAACTTAATTGTAGTGGCATTCCCAATTTTATGGTGGGTAGCTCCCCAGTAAAGGTGTCACCTCTAAATTGTACTGACTTGATATTAGGAGGTTCTGGAGTTTCTACGGCTACTTGTGCTATAGAAATAGTAGAAAAAATAATAGTGCAAAAGAAAAACAATACAGCAGATGCTTTCATAAAATGATAGTTATTTGTCAAATATACTCAAAATCTATACCGAGAATAGATTGATTTTATACGCTTTCGCGAAAGCGTACCCTTAAACAAATACATTGTAAACAGTTAATTTATTGCTAATAAACGACGGTAACCATAAGATATTTTTACAATTTGTTTAGTGATCTTAATTTTTAATTATTTAGAATGATTATAAATAATATGATCCCCTTTTTACGAGTCGAAAAAACGTAGATAAATTTGTAAATTTGCACACCTTAAAATAGTAAGGTTTTCGATAACAAAAATCTACTGACATATGTCAAAAGACATTAGAATAAAAAAGGGTCTTGATATACGATTGGTGGGCGAAGCAGAAAAACGTATTTCTGAATGTCCACGATCAAGAACTGTAACGATCAGGCCTTCAGATTTTCATCTGATTACTCCTAAAATGGTTGTCAAAGAAGGTGCAAAACTAGAAGTTGGCGACGAATTATTTTTCTCAAAATCACAAGAACAGATACGATTTGTGTCTCCTGTCGCAGGAACACTTGTCGAGATTAAGCGTGGTGCACGTCGTGTCATCACAGATCTTGTTATTGAGGCAGATTATTCAGGAGGCTCCAGAGACTTTGGTAAACTAAGTGCTTCTGCATCTCCAGAAGAGATCAAAGAAAAAATGTTATCCAGTGGATTGTGGCCGTTTATAAAACAACGTCCTTATGATGTGGTTGCCAATCCAAACAAAGAGCCAAAGGCAATATTTGTGTCTGGAGTTAATACAGCACCACTTTCACCAGATTTAGATTTTGTTCTTTCTGGAAAAGAAGCTTCGTTGCAAGCCGCTCTTTCTGCATTGAACGCCCTTACCTCTGGAGGAGTGCATGTTTCTATAGGATCTAGTAATTCTGTATTTTCAGGATTGAAAGATATTGTGACACATACTGTAAAAGGACCTCACCCAGCAGGAAATGTAGGGACACTTATCAATAAAATAAACCCTGTCAATAAAGGTGAAACTGTTTGGACAGTAGCTGCTCAGGATCTTGTGATCATAGGAGAGTTGTTGCTTACAGGTCATTTTAACGCAACTCGAGTTATCTCAGTAGCGGGTTCAGGAGTACATAAGCCTTCATATTATAAAACAATCATAGGGGCAGAGGTATCTACATTTGCATACGATGCAGGAGTTGATGGCGACACTAATCGTTTTATTTCAGGAAATGTCCTTACAGGCTCTCAAATAAAACCAGATGGCGCTCTTGGATATTACGCTAATGAGTTTGTGGCGATTCCAGAAGGAGATGATTACGAATTCTTTGGTTGGAATAAGCCAGTATTTAATAAAATATCACCATCTAGAGCATTAACATTCTCTTGGATGCAACCAAATAAAAAGTATGATCTCGACACCAATACCAATGGTGAACATCGTGCTTTTGTGGTAACAGGTAATTACGAAGAAGTTTTTCCTCTAGATATTTTTCCACTACAAATCTTAAAGGCTTGTATGGTAAAAGACCTTGATGAGATGGAGGCTTTAGGAATGTATGAGGTAGCGCCAGAAGATTTTGCACTTACAGAATTTATCTGTGTGTCAAAACAGCCACACCAGCATATTATTAGAGAAGGTCTTGATTTGATGTATAATGAAATAGGATAAGTGATGGGATTAAAACAAAACTTACATAAACTTAAAATGAAGTATGAGGGCAAGAAAATGGCCCCTGCATTTAATGCATTACATACTTTTTTATATAGCCCTAATGAAACTACGCATAGCGGAGGTCACATTAGAGCTGTAGATGATTTAAAGCGTACGATGAATACCGTGATCATAGCCCTAGTGCCATGTTTGATTTTTGGTATTTTTAACGCAGGATACCAGCATTATGCCGCAGTAGATGCAGCCAATGGAATTACAAGAGAACTTTCTATTTGGGGTAATTTTATCACTTGGGGAAACTTCTCTCTAGGGGCTTGGAAAGTATTACCTCTTGTTATAGTTTCCTATGGAGTAGGTCTTCTAGTAGAATTTATTTTTGCAGTGATTAAAGGACATGAAGTAGAAGAAGGATACCTTGTAACAGGAATGCTTGTGCCGCTTATTGTTCCAATTGATATTCCTTTATGGATGCTAGCTGTAGCCGTGATTTTTGGAGTTGTGATAGGAAAAGAAGTATTTGGAGGAACAGGAATGAATATATTGAATCCTGCTCTTACGATTCGTGCTTTCTTATTCTTTGCATATCCTACCTGGATGTCTGGAGATAAAGTGTGGGTAGCCGAAGCAGTCGATAGAGCTGGAACAGCCGATGCGATTTCTGGAGAAACTTTATTAGGAGCTTATGCTCAAAATGCAGGTAGTCTAGGATATGATTATGCAGATATGTTCTGGGGATATATTCCTGGTTCTGTTGGAGAGACTTCAAAATTTTTAATTATCATAGGCGCTCTTTTCTTAATCTTTACCAAAATAGGAAGTTGGAGAATCATGCTTAGTACCGTTTTAGGAGCTGTAGTAATGGGTCTTATTTTTAACGGAGTTGTTGATCAAGGTTGGATTAGTGAAAGCAGTAAATTTTATGGGTTAATGAGTGTCCCTTTTTGGCAACACTTAATTATAGGCAGTATACTTTTTGGAGCCGTTTACATGGCAACAGATCCAGTAACTGCTTCACAAACTAACAAAGGAAAATGGATTTATGGATTCTTTATTGGTTTCATAGCTATTATGATTCGTGTATTCAATCCTGCATACCCAGAAGGAGTATTCCTTGCAATTTTATTAATGAATGTTTTCGCACCTACTATTGATCACTATGTGATTCAAGGGAATGTGAAGCGAAGAATGAAACGTCTAAAAGTTAAAACAGCATAATCATGGCAAAGACAGACGGAAACATATATACTGTAATTTTTGCGACAATAATGGTTATTGTTGTAGGAGGTGTTTTAGCTGGACTCGCCCAGGGTTTAAAACCAGCTATCAAAGAGAATGAACGCTATGAAAAGCAACAAAATATTCTCTATGCAATGGGAGTTCACGAAAATGGTGATGATACAGGTTCTGTAAATTTCATTCCAACTGAGACCGTAGAAGGAGAATATAAAAAGTATATCAAAAAGAGTTATATCCTTCAGAATGGAGAGTTAACCGAAAGTGACGCTGCTTTTACGGTAGATATGAAAAAGCAAAGTAAGCTTCCTAAAAGCGAACGAAAAATGCCGCTTTTTGTAGGCGAACGTGATGGAAAGAAATTTTATGTCATTCCAATGTATGGAAAAGGATTATGGGATGCTATTTGGGGATATATTTCTCTTGATGAAGAGTTAATTGTCCAAGGAGCTTATTTTGATCACAAAGGGGAGACGCCAGGATTAGGAGCTAATATCAAAGAGCGCTACTTCATGGATGATTTTATTGGAGAATATGTTATGGAGGCAGGCAAGTACGCAGGAATTACGGTTGCCAAAGGAAATAATGATCCAGTAAACAATATCAAAGACGATAACGAAGTTGATGCCTTAGCGGGAGCAACAATCACAGGTGATGGTGTAAGTGCTATGATAAAAAGCACTTTAAAATCATACATTCCTCATATTCAAAACATGAAATAATATTATGGGATTACTATCAAAAAAAGATCAAAAATTAATTCTTGATCCATTAGCAGATGACAACCCAATTACGATACAAGTACTAGGTATTTGTTCTGCATTAGCAATTACAGCACAGTTAAAAGCATCTATTGTAATGTCTATTTCGGTGTTATTCGTATTGGGTGTAGGAAATGTAGTGATCTCGCTTATGCGAAATATCATTCCTTCAAAAATCCGAATTATTGTACAACTTGTTGTTGTTGCAACACTCGTAATTATTGTAGACCAAGTCTTAAAAGCTTATGCCTACTCACTAAGTAAAGAACTTTCAGTTTTTGTAGGTCTTATTATTACCAACTGTATTATCATGGGACGTTTTGAAGCCTTCGCTTTAGGAAATGGACCGTGGAGATCCTTCCTTGATGGTATAGGAAATGCACTTGGATATGGTGTGATTTTAATTATTGTTGGTTTCTTTAGAGAACTATTAGGTTCAGGAACATTGCTTGGAATCAAAGTGTTAGGAGATCCTATTGAAAAAACAGGATTATACAGTATAGGATATGAAAACAATGGGTTCATGTTGCTTTCTCCGATGGCACTGATTGTTGTTGGACTCATTATATGGGTACAGCGCTCACGAAATAAAGCATTAATAGAAGAAAATTAAGAGATGTTAAAACGCTAGCGTTGATCCTGAACTTGTTGAAGGACGAAAAAGCGTAAACTTCAAAAATAAAAGATATGTTAGAACACGTAGAATTATTTTTTAAATCAATCTTTATAGACAATATGGTATTCGCTACATTCCTTGGAATGTGTTCATATCTTGCAGTTTCTAAAAAAGTGACCACAGCTGTAGGCCTTGGAGCTGCTGTTATATTTGTACTAGCAGTGACAGTGCCCTTAAACTGGTACTTAGATCAATATATATTACAACCTGGAGCGCTCTCTTGGTTGGATGGTCATTATGGAAATCCTGAGCTTAGTGCTTATGGAGATTATGATTTGAGTTTCTTATCATTTATTCTATTTATCGCTACCATTGCGACGATGGTACAATTAGTAGAAATCGTGGTAGAAAAGTTTTCTCCATCACTCTATAACTCATTAGGGATATTTCTGCCACTTATCGCTGTAAACTGTGCAATTTTAGGAGGTTCTTTATTTATGCAATCTAGAGATATTCAAACTGCGGGTCTAGCTTTAAACTATGGTATTTCTTCTGGAATAGGATGGTTTCTTGCCATACTTGCTATTGCAGCAATTAGAGAAAAAATACGCTATTCAAATGTGCCAGCACCTTTAAGAGGTCTTGGTATTACGTTCATTATAACAGGACTTATGGCCATCGGGTTTATGAGTTTTGGGGGGATGTTAACTGGAGGTGATGAAGAAGAAACAGCTCCTGTTGCAGAAGTAGCACCCGTAAAAGAAATGACAAAAGAGTCTAGCGACGAGCTAGTCTTAACTACAAACGAAAAAGAATAATCATATGTTATTAGTTGCTAGTATGTCTGGCGTTGTAATCGCCACGATTGTTGCCTTTTTAGTCCTTACCTTGTTATTAGTAGGGCTATTATTATTTACAAAACAAAAACTATCTCCTTCTGGACCTGTTACCATTACAATTAATGGTGAGAAAGAAGTAGAAGTTGCTTCAGGAAGCACTTTATTATCTACATTAGGTAATAATAAAATTTTCTTGCCATCTGCTTGTGGAGGTGGGGGAACTTGTATTCAATGTGAATGTCACGTTCTTGAAGGTGGAGGTGAAGCTTTGCCTACAGAAATTCCTCACTTTAGCCGTAAAGAACTTGCTGAAGGAGCCCGTCTTGCATGTCAAGTAAAGGTGAAGCAAGATATGAATATTACGATTCCAGAAGAGGTTTTCGGAATCAAAAAATGGGATGCAACCGTTGTTCGTAATTATAACGTAGCTTCTTTTATTAAAGAGTTTGTTGTAGAGATCCCTGAAGATATGGGATATAAAGCTGGAGGATATATTCAAATTGAAATCCCTCAGTGTGAAATCAAATATTCAGATATTGATATTACAGCACACCCAGAAGAGCACGATACACCAGATAAGTTTCAAGAAGAGTGGGATAAATTTGGTTTATGGCCACTTGTGATGAAAAATAATGAGACCGTAGAGAGAGCCTATTCTATGGCTTCTTTCCCTGCTGAAGGTCGTGAGATTATGTTGAATGTTCGTATTGCTACACCACCATGGGATAGAGCCAAGAACCAATGGATGGATGTAAATCCTGGAGTTGCCTCATCGTATATTTTTGCTCAAAAGCCAGGTGATAAAGTTGTTATCTCTGGACCTTACGGAGAATTCTTTATCAATGAGTCTGAAGCAGAAATGTTGTATGTAGGAGGGGGAGCAGGAATGGCACCAATGCGTTCTCACTTATATCACTTATTCAAAACATTAAAAACAGGACGTACCGTTACCTATTGGTATGGAGGTCGATCTAAGCGTGAGTTATTCTACTTAGAGCACTTTAGAGAATTAGAAAGAGAATTCCCTAACTTTAAGTTTTATTTAGCGCTTTCAGAACCTTTAGAAGAAGATAACTGGAAAGTAAAAGAAACTACTGATAGCGAAGGAGATGGCTTTGTAGGATTTATTCACCAAGTTGTAATAGATCAATATTTAAGCAAGCACGAAGCTCCAGAAGATATCGAATTATACTTCTGTGGACCTCCATTAATGAACAATGCTGTTCAAAAAATGGGAGAAGATTATGGTATTCCAGATGAGAATATCCGATTTGATGACTTTGGAGGATAATCTTATTTCCACGGAGGTGGAAATCTCATAATACAAAGAGCCCGATACCATTTTGTGTCGGGCTTTTCATTTTCTTGGGTACGCTTTCACGTAAGTGAATACATATACTTAACAAAAGGTCCTAGTCAAATTCACTAATCCCATATAATATTTCTTTCATTTTACTTCCGTTAATTTCAACAGGTTTATATGCAGTATTGAATTTTTCTATAGCCACCGTAATATTGTCTTTTAATTTTTTGTACTCCAATGGAATTTCTGTAGCACATTGTTTTTCATTTTCGTAGCTGTTTAACATAATGCCAAACTTCTCATAGAATTTACCTCCTTGGTCAATAAAGCTATTGTATTGAGTGATAAATTGTAAAAGCCTATCAATAGGAAATTCAAGATTTATTTGCATTTTATGAGCTTTATAGCGCTGATTATCATCAGCAATCGCTTCATTTAAGGCGGTGATATAGCTATTTAGTTGCTCGTGAATATTGGACCAATCATCTGTATTTCTGCATTCTTTTAAGGGAACTCTGTATTTAATAGGTTTTGTAAAGTCTACAAATAATTGTTCGAGTTGTTCGATAGTGTTATCATTACTTTTTTGTAAAAAGGCCGTTTCAAAATATATGGTTTTTAGATCGGTATGCATACGTAAGGTAAAGTCCAAAATACATTCAATCTCCTTTATACTAGTTTCTTTTTCCCCTTTTGGGGCATTACTTGTAAATAAAGAGACCAAAGAATGCATAATAGATGTGTAGATGTTATCACCCAATATATCTGTTAAATTAAAACCTTGTTTTTTACTACCATTACTTCTAATGTCTTGTTTATGCTTTACAAATCGAGGATAATGATTAGGGTTACTTAAGTTATTGATTTCATTAAAGGTGGCGACAGAAGCAAAGTGATGGTCTAATGATAGCATCTTTTCATAAAGAAGTTTAATGATTTGTAATCCTTTGAGATACCTTATCTTACTTAAATCAGAGACTTCGGATAAATTGGTCAACTCTAACTGTTCTTGAAGCTGATTTTTTAAAATCAGTAAGGCGACTTGATCCTCTGTAGAGGATGTGTTTTTTAGGGATGAAGAAACCTGATACACTTTGGTATATATATCCTTTCTTACATGTTCGTAACGCACAGAAATCTCAGTAACCTCGCGAGACCATTCTAAAAGGATGATGTCTATCTTCTTTTGGATATCATTCTCATTACTTATTGTATTAAAACAATATGCATTACTCGTCATACATATGAATAATAGTAAGAGGGTATGTTTTGTATATAGTATCATATTATTCTAAATTAAATGTGATAGTAATAGTGTCTTCAGTCATGATGAGTGGGTACGTACCGCTGTTTATTTTGACGTCTTGTCTGTATATCTGGAGTTGTTGAGAGACACTATTTGGAATCAAAAAATCATCTTCCATTAGATAGTATACTTGTGTGTTGCCTGTATAGTTCTGCGGATCTTCCCGAAGTATATGAAAGTGCTCTTGTAGGTTTATTCTGGAACGATTAATCTCAATAATGATGGTGTTATGTGTTTCATCATATGTAATTGTACTATTAGTATCTATAGTTCTTGCAGTATCATCTAGACTACATAATCCATGAGTTCCTCTACAATGTCTACCATTGAAGCTGGTTTTTGCTGTAATGCTAGTATTGGTTGTTCCAGATTGCGCAAAGACAAGCATAGGCATAAGAGATAGAAAGAGGAGGAGTAGCTGTTTCATGATGCTTTTTTTAGGAAAGGTGTCTTGGCTTTATATGTCCTAAGACACCTTTCGATTTGTAGTTTCTCATTTACTATGTAGAAAACATGTTTTTATTAATGTCTGCAATCATAAATACATTTGTCATATTCTTTGTTACATTTTCTATTTCCAAAACCTTGTGCAATAAGAACACCACTATGGCAAGCAATTCCTGCGATAACAGTTAAATCTGCAACACCACATCCTATATGTGCGGCAACAGCTGCTGCTCCAACTTCTAGGATGCACGCTTTTCGTACTTCTTCACAAAGATCTTCACATTCATTTGTTTCACCAGAAGGGACAGGGTCTATGGGAGTCTCGGCTTTATTTAAAGATTTAGATCTAAATTGTGATCTAAAACTATTCATAACATTTAGACTTATTTGCGTTAACTGTGCTTGTGTATATTGACTTAGATTATAATCTTCATCTAATGCCTCAATGATTGCATTTTTATTGTTTATATACGTATCATAAGCAGCTCTATTAGGATATCCTAAAACACTTGCAAGCTGATTAATATCTGAATTGGTTAAGTTGTCTTTTTTAATAAGAGATTCAAATGCGTCAAAATTCGTTACATTGTCCATAGCTTTCATTTGATCTTGTGCTAAGCCAATAAAACGCGCATCTGAACTTAAATCTTGAGCAGAATTAGATGATTTTTCTTTTCCGTTGTCTGCTGTAAATGAAAAGCAAACAATGCTTAAAATAATGACGAATAATGTTTTTAAAATGTTTTTCATGATTTTTGGTTTTTGTAGCGATTCGTATAATCCCTACTAGTTATTTAATTACTGTGATTTCAATTGGTATGCTATGTTGTTGGAAGGTCAGTCCTTTATGACCATCTGCTGTTAGAATTTTTTGATGAGTCAAATGTTTCTATTTTTGACCGAAATTCAAAGCATTGAATATCATGTATTTATAAATCAAGAGTCTGCATTTATAAATGGAGACCTTTCTTTTTTATTTGTAAACTATTGGTGTGTAGATGATTATTTGTCGTTGTTGTTCGCTTTCGCGAACTTGCCTGCCAGAAGGGAGGAGTATATACCTTCAGATAAGAAAATCAACTTTTTAGAGTTATACTACGTATGAAAAAGAAAGTAGTTTTTGTGTTTTTTTTGGTTGTAGGTACCCTGTTGTTTCTTAATCTATCAAAAGAAGGAAAGACGATAAAGGGTGCTGTAGCTTCTTATGTGGCTCCTCCTTCTTCTCTAATCTATAAAGAAGGACGAACCTTAAAAACACGTATTAAAGTTCCTGAGGGATTTGAAAGAATACTTCCTGAGGAACAAACGTTTGCTCACTATATTCAAAACTATCCTCTTAAAGAGGCAGGTGCAGAAGTCATTAATTATGATGGGGAATCTTATATATTTCAACAAGGTCATGTAGGCGTCTTAGAAGTACCCGTTCCCTCCAACGGTTTACAACAATGTGCCGATGCACTGATTAGGATTCGCTCAGAATATTTATGGTCAACCAATAGAAAAGAGGAGATTGGATTTAAATTTACGAGTGGTCATTATTGTTCTTGGGTCAACTATGCGCAAGGATACCGCCCTAAAATTAACGGTAACGACGTGACATTTTCTAAAATAGCAGTACCCAACAAATCCAAAGAAAATTTTTACAAATACCTAAACCTTATATATATGTATGCAGGTACCTATTCTTTATCACAAGAGCTACAAAAGATTCCTAATCTGTCTGATGTTAACATTGGAGATCTTTTAATATATCCTGGTTTTCCGGGTCATGTGATAATGGTCGGGGATATTATCGAAAATCAAGAAGGAGAACGTCGTTTTGCCTTTTTTCAAGGCAATACCCCAGCACAAAGCGTTCATATTATAAAAAATGTTTCAGATACGAGTATGAATCCTTGGTATGATCTTGAAGGTAGAACGTCTTTAGAGACACCTATCTATACGTTTTCTAGTTTTGAGATGGTGCGGTTTAAATAAGTTAAAAAGTGACACTATTTCTTTTGTAATTATGAATAAAATACGGTCTTGTATTAAGGTATTTTTAAGTCAGGTTGTATCTTTGTGCTATGGCAGTTTTTCTTACAGAACAAGAGTTACATAACCTTGCTATGAATATTGTAGGCAAGGATTTAGAAGATCAAGGATATGAATTTATGGGTGTCAACTCAAAACTCAAAAAAGACCCGCAATTCGTAGCCCTCAAGGATAAAAAATTACACTTTGTCATTGTACGCGCTATTACATTTCCAGACAATGCGAATACCTACGATGAAGCCTTCATGCAAAAAATGAAAAATCACGCGCTTAAATTTGAAGCACGTACGTTTTATGCAGGCGTTGGGCTAGGTCATGGTGATAACTACCAACATCCTGCCGAAAAAGATGTGCCTTACACGATGATTTATAACGGACTTCAAGAAATCCTATAAAAAACCGCTTAAAACTTTAATGATGAAATACATTTTACTAATAGTACTTATTGGGTTGGTTTCATGCACAACGGAAGTTTCTGATGAAATTACCATTCAAGGAGAAGCTTTTGGGACGACTTATGCTATTACGTATTTTGGCAAATATGAGAAGTCGCCACGTATAAAAAGAGGCATAGATTCAGTGGTCCAAGTGGTGAATAAATCCATGAGCACCTATATTCCTGAGAGTGATATTTCAAAAATTAATAAAGGGGATAGCACTATTGTCGTGGATGATATGTTTACTGATGTTTTTACGCTTTCGCGAAAGCTACATAGCCTCACAAATGGTTATTTTGATCCTACCGTAGGAGGACTGCGCAACGCGTACGGATTTGGAGACACCAAACCTCTTGCTGTAATAGATAGTGTTGCTTTAGATTCGATGATGCGTTATGTAGGATTTGACAAAGTCACACTTTCGCCGAAAGGCACCATACAAAAAGAATATCCAGAAATTTATTTTGATTTTAATGCGATTGCCAAAGGGTATGGAATCGATCGGATAGCTGTTTTTCTTCAAGAAGAAGCGATCTCTGATTTTCTCATTGAATTAGGAGGAGAGCTGCGTGCACAAGGAAAACACCAACTCAAAGATAAATCTTGGATTGTTGGTGTAGAGAGTCTAGATTCATCGGTGGAAGATAGAAGGGCTGCTGCCGCTGTTCGACTCCCTAATAAATCCATGGCAGGGTCTGGAAATTATCGAAAAAATAGAATCGATTCCCTTACGGGGAAACAATACGTCCATACCATCAATCCGCTCACAGGAAGTGCCGAAAAAAGTGATGTGCTGAGTGCAAATGTCATTGCACCTACCTGCGCTGAAGCCGATGCTTGGGCAACTGCTTTTATGGCGATGGGACTAGAGCGATCTAAAGCATTGCTCGCTACTCAAAAAGACATAGAAGCCTATCTTGTGTTTTCTGATGGAGAAAATAGCATAGATACTTATGTGACTGTGGGATTTGAGAAGTTGATTGTTGAGTAAGTAGAATTTAATTTCTGATGATATAAATATTGAAAAAGTAAAAAACTATAACCAAAAATTACTAGCTGTTTTAGGGACAATAACGATCTTATTTGCTTTGATAGGACTTTTTGCTTTTTCTGTACTATTAATAAAAGAGATGCGTTGGCGCGATTATGACTCTAATGATGAAGGAATCCTATCTGAAGAAAAAATAGAAGAATTACAAAAAGAAAATAAGAGAGAACAAGTCATCTCTTATAAAACGGCTAGACTTGTAGATACAATCAATACGATCTATATCATACCTGTGTCACATAAAACACTAAACGAAGAAGAAGATATTGTCCTTAATGGCCTTTTAAGTGCTTCAGGTTCTGAGTATAACTATGAGCCTGATTTTGAGAGAAGGTATTCAAAGTATGTATATGGAGATTATAACAACTTGATTGTTTATAACAAAAAAGAAAACACGACTCAAAAACTGCTTAATGACCGTGCTAATTTCAAGGACTACAGAGAAGAATATTTTAATGATGATATTCTATTACTTTTTAAAGTAGCGGAGAAAGATACCTATAAAGACGGGGTGATCAATCTCAATGATTTTAAATCTTTATGTATCTATTCTTTTGAAAAAGAGAAGTTAGAAAAGATAACTCTTGAGAATATGGATGTGGTCGACTATCAGTTTTTTTATGGAACCAAAGAATTGATTGTCCGTTTTGGTGTTGATAAAAATAATGATGGTCGTTATACAGAATTTAATGAGCCTTCCATCATAAAAAAATACAACCTAGATACTCAAAAACTAACAGATATTATTGATCCTACTCTCAATAACGAACTACAAAAAACGTTAGAAGGAACTAAATAATCATTCTTTTTTAAAAACGCAACGCTTCTTTCTTATCAAACTCCTTTGCGGTGATTGGATTACCTGCGATAGTAGCCGTATCCCAATCCTGCGTGATTTTCCATACTCCATTTATCTTTTCTAGCACAATATGAAATTGACCATAACTGTATTGGGTGTTGCCTTCTTTTGACGTAAAACCAATGCGATAAAAGCCAACTTCGTACGAAGTGGTCTCATTTGTTTTCCGACTATCAAACCAAAAATCTAAGTTGATCTTATCGCCATTTTCACGATTTGCGGCAAAACGTTCAATATTTGCTTTTTTAAAGGCGTTTTTTGTATCAATTCCCTGAGGGGTGACACGTAATACTTGAGCTGCATACGTAGCGTTTAGTGCATCACCATCTAGGGTTTCAAATGCTTCCTGAAAGGGTTTCCAAACGGTTTGATCTATTTCTTTCTGGATGGTTTCTGTAGCTGTTTGTGCGGTCATCGATGTGATGCTTACGATCAGTAAAAGGAATAGATATTTCATTGTACAACGTTTTTATTTTTTCTACACACGGGTAAAATTTCGCCTTGAGCGAGTCGATACACATCGACTTCTTCAGGAGAAAGAACGGTGGTGTAATCTACTTCGTCAACTGTAAAACCAATGCTTCGGAGTTTGTCAAAATAATCTCGTCCATACACGCGTACATGGTCGTATTGTCCAAAGATTTTGGCACGCTCTACAGGATCTGTAATCGTATCGTCTTCAAACGTAGTGGCACGATCTAACTCTTGAGGAATTTGGAGAATTGCCATACCGCCAGGTTTTAATACGCGATACAATTCTTGCATGGCTTTGGTGTCGTTGGGAATGTGCTCTAAGACATGATTACAGAAAATGATGTCGTATTGATTTTCGCCGAAAGGCAAATCACAAATATCTGCTTTTACATCGGCGAGCGGTGAGTTGAGATCTGTAGTGGTGTAATCAAGGTGTTTTAACTTTCGAAACCGCTTATAAAATGCCTGTTCTGGGGCAAAGTGAAGTACTTTTGAAGGTTTTGAAAAGAAATCGGTTTCCCGTTCAAGCCATAGCCATAGCAAGCGATGCCGCTCTAAGGAAAGGGTAGAAGGGGAGAGTATATTCTCGCGCTGGTTTACATATCCATAGGGTAAAAACTTCCGAAAACCTTTTCCATCAATAGGATCCTTGTATCGAGACCCTTTTAAAAATAAAGCAAATACAGGCCGAATCACATAGCTCAACCGAATGAGTAGAGGTCTTGGAATGGCATTCAGGAAAAATTTAAAAATCTTTTTCATCTATTTTATTTTTCTAGTAGATGAATGGTTTTGCTTTCGCGAAAGAAAATAATGTTGATACTACTCATTTTGCTAATTAGAGAACCAATGCTTGTTGACGAAAAGGGGTTTCCTCATCGCTCTCAATCCCCAGTGCTTGATAAATATAGGCAAAGGTAGAGAGGAGTTCGGGTTTTCCGTCTACAATGGCAACATCATGTTCAAAATGGGCACTTGGTTGATTATCACGCGTGGTGATGGTCCATCCGTCATTATGTTGTTTAATATTTTTTGTACCTAAATTAATCATAGGCTCTATCGCAACAACCATCCCTTCTACAAATTTTTTACCACGCCCGCGTTTTCCATAGTTAGGCATTTCTGGAGCTTCGTGCATCACTTTCCCAAGTCCATGACCTACGAGTTCGCGTACGACACCATAGCCATGATCTTCGGTGTATTTTTGAATGGCATAACCTACATCTCCTACACGATTACCTAGTTTAAATTCTTTGATGCCCTCATATAAAGACTGTTTGGTGACGTCCAATAATTTTTTTACTTCAGGAGCTACTTCGCCTACTTCAAACGTATAGGCATGATCTCCATAAAAACCATTTTTTATAGCGCCACAATCGATAGAGATAATGTCTCCTTCTAAGAGCGGTTTGTTATTAGGAATCCCATGTACAACTTGTTCATTAGGACTCATGCATAAGGTATTTGGGAAGTCGTATAATCCCAAAAACCCCGGGATCGCATCTTGGCTTCGTATATAGTCTTCGGCAAGTTTATCTAAATATAAAGTGGTTACTCCTGGTTTTACTTCACCAGCAAGCATGCCTAGTGTGCGCGATACAACAAGCGCACTTTCTCTCATAAGCTCTATTTCTTCTCGGGTCTTCTGAATAATCATACTTCGGTATCGTTTAGATCTTTAAATATCTCTTCCATACGAGATAAGAATCCTTTTTTCTTTTTTTTCTTTTTAAGAGTCGCTTTTACGGAAGGGGAATCCTTAATGGTAAGACGATGGTAAATCTCTCCCCAACCCATCATACCACCTATGTTTCTATCATCTATAAAGACATCGGCGTTTATTTTTCTACTTATATTGGGACTGATTTCTTCCTCTGGGTAGCTTTTGTTTACCGCATAAAAAGTAACACCATTTTTTTTGCAAAAGGCAACAGCTTCCTCTAGTTTAGGGCCAGAACGATAGGTCCATAAAATAAGAGTGTGCCCTTCGTCTTGTAGCTTTTTTAGGGTTTCAAAAGCAAACAATAAAGGTTTTCCAATATCTGGATAGGCATTGGTGACAATGGTTCCATCAAAATCTACAGCTATACTCTTTTTATCCAATGAAAATTAATTTAATGCAAAGTTACAAAATTGAAAAGGGTGTCGCCTAAAATCTATAGCGGTTATGTTTAATTCTCTTCTTTGAGATATTCGTTCACTAACTTATTATAACATTGAAATTCACCATAAATCAAACATCCTAAACCAAAATTATCAATATAAATTCCTTTTTCTGGGTGATATTCTCTCCCGTCAACCCCTCCTGTAATTCCAAAATTAAAATACTTAATCTCGTTATTTTTTACATCTTCTTGAAATTGAAGTTTCATCTGATCACACGTAGCGATTTTTGCATAAAAATCTACCTTTTGATTTCGTAAAAACATGCTATAATATTTTATTCCGTATGTAATATTGATGAGTAAGAAAACTGAAATAAAAACGCGTTTTAATAGATGATGTCGTTTTGTAGATAAAAACTGTTTCTTGTTTAGGAAAAAGATAAGCAACAAAGCAGCAAGTACTGCGAAGTTTAAAATTAAAATCCATTCTATATAGATATACCAATAATAGAATAGATACACATTAAGGATTGCCAAAAGCAACCCTAGCATAAAAAGAATAGCTATAATTTTCTTACTCCGCATACGGATGCTTATATCCATCTCCGTTGAGAATTTTTTGTATGTCCTTTTCCATACTAAAGATAGAATACTCAACAATTCTTCCTAATTCGGTTCCTTCTTTTTCAAAAATGATAGTGGGTACGTATTCAATTCCATGTTCTTTAATAAGATTTTCTGGGGCATCTTTCCCTTCTGTAATGGTAATAAGTTTTACCGTAGAAGCATCAATTCCTACATGGTCTAATACTTTATAAAAAGCAGGAACTTCTCGCTGACTATCTTCACACCAAGTTCCCATAAACACGGTAATGTTTGTTTTAGCAAGATCTTCTTTTATTGCAGCAACAGTAGTTGTATCTAATGGATGTTCTTTGTACCCTACGTCAAACCATTTTTTATATGGGGGCTTTTCTAAAGTAGCACGTTCTTGTACTCCAAAAATAATAGGATCTCCATTATCATCTATGAGGTCAAATTCCTCTGTTTCTTCTGTGGTAACGACAGCAGGCGTTTCTTGGGTTTTTGCTTCTGTTTTCTTTTGGTTACAAGAAGCTAATGTGATAAAAGACAAAGTCACTAAGGCTAAGATTCTATTTAATTTCATATGTTTTTCAATGGTTTAAATAAGTGGTGTACGATCCATGATTACGGGTTGCGGTACGCCGATTAGTTTTAATATGGTGGGGGCAACATCTGCCAAAATACCGTCTCTGATTGTTTTTATGTCCTTATCTACTAAGATTAAAGGAACAGGATTTGTCGTGTGTGCTGTATTAGGCGTTCCATCGGGATTGATCATGGTTTCTGCATTTCCGTGGTCTGCAATGATAAGCACCGTATAGTCTTTCTCTAATGCGGCGGTGACGATTTCTTTGGTACAACTATCCACCGTTTCACAGGCTTTTATAGCCGCTTCCATCACACCTGTGTGGCCTACCATGTCAGGGTTTGCAAAATTTAAGCATACAAAATCCACGTCACCTTTTTTAATTTCAGGAATGATTTTATCTCGGATATCATACGCACTCATTTCAGGTTGTAAATCATACGTCGCTACTTTTGGCGACGGACAAAGTAATCGAGATTCTCCTTCAAAAGGCGTTTCTCTTCCGCCATTAAAAAAGAAAGTCACATGAGGATATTTTTCTGTTTCGGCAATGCGAATCTGCTTTTTACCTGCCTTTGCCAAGGTTTCTCCTAAGGTATCAGTCAAATTATCCTTGTCGTACACAATATGCATGCCCGTAAACGTATCATCATAGTTAGTCATAGTGACGTAGTACAGGTCAAGCTTTTTGGTATGTTGTTCAGGAAAATCTTTTTGAGACAGCATCTCTGTGAGTTCGCGGCCCCGATCGGTTCTAAAATTAAAAAAGATCACCACATCACCCTCTTTCAATGTCGCAATAGGGTTTCCGTTTTTGGTGCATACCAAGGGTTGTAAAAACTCATCGGTCACATCGGTATCATAGCTGGCTTGTATATTTTGTGCAGGGTGTTCGGTAAGGGTGCCTTTTCCGTGAACAATAAGGTCGTACGCCATTTGCACGCGTTCCCAACGTTGATCTCGATCCATGGCATAGTATCTTCCTATGACCGATGCGAGTTGGGTGTTGTGCGCTTTCGCGAAAGCGGATATATCCTCCACAAAGGCTTTCCCCGATTTTGGGTCTACATCACGACCGTCTGTGAATGCATGGATGTAGGATTGTGGGACACCTGCAGCATTTGCTGCTTTGATGAGCCCTTTAAGATGATTGATATGCGAATGTACCCCGCCATCTGACAATAACCCCATAAAATGAATGGGTTTGTTGTTCTCTTTTGCATACGTAAACGCATCGGTAAGGGCTTTCTCGTCCTTGAGCGTATTGTTTTTGAGCGCACGGTTTATTTTGGCAAAATCCTGATAAATAATCCGACCAGCGCCTAGGTTCATGTGACCGACTTCGCTATTTCCCATTTGTCCGTCGGGAAGTCCTACGTTTTCACCATGTGTGAGTAATTGTGCATGCGGGTAGGTTGCATATAAGCTATCTATAAAAGGCGTTTTTGCATGGTCTACTGCCGATACTTTTTTGTCTGGTGCCATGCCCCAGCCATCAAGGATCATCAAGATTGTTTTTTTATTCATAATCGTATGTTGTAACAGGTTTTGTGGATTTGTTGAAGAAATGAAACGCCTTCAACAAGTTCAGCCTGACAATTTATTGTAAAGATAAAAAACAAAACCTCGCCTAGGCGAGGTTTTGGAATGCTTTTAACGAAAACGTTTTAGCCTTGATATCCATATTTCTCAATAGATTCTTTTATTTTTTCCATCCGATTCTCAGGATCGGGGTGTGTGCTTGAAAATTCGGGTTGGCGATTAGGTCCTGCAGCCGCTTTTAATACTTCCATCACTTTGATCATTTCATAGGGATTATATCCTGCTCTGATCATAAAACGAACGCCAAGGTCATCACTCTCTAGTTCGTCATCACGGCCATTTCCTAAAAGAATGCTTTGACCAATTCCTCCAGCGGCTTCGCCATAACCGCCACCTACTTCGGCTCCCATAGAGATGGTTTGCCACATTTTGGAGTTTTCTACACGCTCGGCACTGTGTTTTCCTAGTACATGACCAATTTCATGCCCTAATACACCGGCGACTTGATCTTCATTTTCCAATCTAGAAAGCAGGGCATACGTGATAAATATCTGACCGCCAGGGAGCGCAAACGCATTGATCGTTTGATCGTCTCTGAGTAAATGAAATTCATATCGGTAAGGGGTCTCACGTGCCATGCTGCTATTAACCAATTTTTCTCCTATTTGATCTATAAATGCTTGCAATTGCATATCTGGGTGCAAACCTCCATGCTGATCTGCCATGGCAGGGGCATTGGCAAGTCCTATTTGGATTTCTTGCTCGGGACTCATACTGATTGCTTGTACTTTTCCAGTATAGGGGTTTTCTTCTCTATTACTCCAGTTTTTTATAAGAGCAAAAGCTATGACTGCCACTCCGATAAGGAGTCTTATTTTCATTCCGCCACCACGTCTCATATGTATTCTATTTTGAATTTGCGCACCTAAAGTACAAAAAAGTCTGTAGCTGTTAGCTATTAGTCGTTAGCGGTTAGCTTTTAATCGAAAGCCGAGGCCGGATATGAAAACGAAATTTGTGATTTGCTGAGTGCTAGATACTAGAAGTTGGAAGTATGAAGTTTTTTTGAAATTTAGATTTTTTTTGTGATTTACTACCTACTAGAGATTGGAAGTCAGAAGCATGAAATATGAAGTTTTCTTGGGATTTGGAATTTGTGATTTGTTTTTTTGAGATTTAAATCAGAAAAATTAGAAAAATCAGGTGATGGAGTGATGTTCGCTTTTCGCGAAAGCAAAAATAGTATTGAATTTATTGATTAAAATGTAAAACTAGAAAGTAAGGTGATGGAATGATGTTCGCTTTTCGCGAAAATAGTACCGAAATTACCGACTAGCTATTTAAAATAGCGTCGTATTATGCTATTTCTTACATCTGTAAATAAAAAACGAATAACGTATGTGTGAAAATATTAGGTTGAAAGATCAGATTTTTATTTTCTCATAAACTTACTTCACTTCATACCTCCATCCATGAGGATCAGTAGCACGATTGTACTGAATATCTTTTAGAGCTTTTTTGAAACGAGCGGCATAACTATCTTCCTGAGCAGGAAGTTCATAATCTTTTTCTTGATGTCCAAAACTCTTAAAAGGAACGATCACTGCGGCAGTACCAGCGCCAAAAATTTCTTTGAGTTCGCCTGACTTTGAAGCAGCAACAATTTCTGAAACTTTTACAGGTCGAACATCTACTGTTATTCCAGCATCTTTTGCGAGTTGGATGATACTTTTTCGAGTGACACCATCAAGAATACGGTCACTAGTAGGAGCAGTCAATAGAGTATCGCCTATTCTAAAGAAGACATTCATCGTACCCGCTTCTTCTAGATACTCGTGAGAGTTTGCATCGGTCCATACAATTTGTTGGTATCCTCTTTCTTTGGCAAGATTCGTTGGATAAAATTGAGAAGCATAATTTCCTGCGGCTTTTGCAAAACCAACACCCCCATCGGCAGCACGGCTGTATTTTTCAGCAAAAAGAACGCTGACTTCCCCAGAGTAATACGCTTGTGCAGGCGCACAAATAATCATAAAACGATATTGATCTGATGGAGAAGCAGACACGCCAGGTTGTGTAGCAATCACAAAAGGACGGATGTATAAGGCATTCCCATCACCCGCTTTTATCCAATCATTATCCAAGTTTAATAACGTTTCTAAGCCTTTAAAAAAGAATTCTTTTGGAAAAGCAGGCATTGCCAATCGCTCTGAAGATTTGTTAATTCGCTCCCAGTTTTCTTCTGGACGAAACAACCACGTCGAACCGGCATCATCTTTAAAAGCTTTCATGCCTTCAAAAACAGCTTGCCCGTAATGAAAAACCTTGGCACTAGGATCTATACTAATAGGGCCATAAGGAACTATTTGAGGTTCTTGCCAAGCCCCATTTTTATAATCACAAAAAAACATATGATCTGTAAAAACACTCCCAAATGTAAGGTTGTTAAAATCTACCTCTTCTATTCTACTCTTCTCAGTTTTTGTAATATTCATTGCGGTTGTTATAAGCGTTGTGCAAATTTAAGAATTTAACATCCGTCAGCTATTTATAAATTCATAATTTTGCATTAATATTAAACAAGATACTTTTAAACAGATGAAAACAAAACTAACGATACTCGCATTGGCTCTTATTGCTTTAAGTTGTAAAGAGCAATCAGAAGTAAAAACCGAAGATGCAGCAGTTGCTGTGTCAGAGGAAATAGCGCAAGTACCACAGGCAGATTATGCAACCTATGGAGAGGTTATCACAGACCAAAACTTGATGGCTATCGCAAGTGTTAAAGAACAGTATAAAAACCTAAAATCAGGTGATTCTGTAACTGTAAAGTTCAAAGCACCTATCGAAGCCGTGTGTAAAAGCATGGGATGCTGGATGCGTCTGGATATTGGAGCAGAAGAGCAGGTGTATGTAAAGTTTAAAGACTACGGATTTTTTGTACCTACAGATTCAGATGGAGAAGCGATTGTGGAAGGAAAGGCTTTTGTAGAAGAAACCTCTGTTGATGAACAACAACACTTAGCCGAAGATGGTGGGGCCTCTTCCGAAGAGATTGCAGCCATTACGGAGCCAAAACGTGAGATGAAACTGATGGCAAACGGGGTGTTGATGAAGAAATAAATGCACTACCTTAAAAGTATAGGTATTCTTTTTTTGCTTTCTTGCTGTCAAACGCATGTTAGTGAGCATCCTGCTATGGGGACTTGGAGTAATTGTACTAAAGATGGTATTTATTGGGAATGTAAAATAACCGACCGTTCTCTACTCATGGTAAATACCTTCTCTGATGAAGTTTGGTTTTTTAAGCTTCAAGTAGTAGATACGAATCTTGTGTTGTCAACATACAAAAACGGGCCAGGATTGCTCATTAATAATGATACGTTAGTTACTATAGAGCAATCTACAAATAGGATAGTTCTAAAAAGCACATATTCTTGGGATTCTGTTGAGTTAAAGAAAAAGGAGCTTGATTTTGATCCAATCGATACGTTACATTTTGAAAATTGGAAAAGCAAAGTGCTAGCGGATTTTAAAAAAAGAGCTGCTTTAGTGAATTGTCCTGATACCAGAACAGAGGAAGAAAAAAAACTCCCTATATTAAAAGCAGATGATAGTGACGAAGAAATAGAGATTACAGTAACAGATAGTTTAGGGAACCGCAGACGTTTTTATTTAACAGAAGAGGAAAATATACTCCCTATGTTAGAAGCAGATGATAGTGACGAAGAAATTCAAATTATAGAAATAGATAGCTTAGGGAACCGAAAGTGTTTAGATTTAAATGATTTTTGATTGCTGAAGTGAAGTACAAATTTAATATTTAGACACTAGAATTAATCCTCAATGCTAAAGTGAAACGCGAAATCATCATTACAGGCGACGGATCCAAAACCATTCATATTCCTGAATGGGATGAGCAGTACCATAGCAAACATGGAGCGATCCAAGAAGCCAACCATGTGTTTTTGAACATGGGATTAGATTATTATCGTTCCAAAATATCGTATCAAAAAGACACCCCTATTGCAATCCTAGAAATGGGTTTTGGAACTGGTCTTAACGCATTATTGACATTTTTTGATGCACAAAAAACACAAACTCTCATTCAATATACAGGCGTAGAAGCCTATCCAATCTCTTCTGAAGAGATCAAAGCCATGGACTATGTGTCACTCATAAAAGAAGAAGGAGGACAACATATCTATGATCAACTTCACACAACACCTTGGGAATCTCAACAAGAGATTTCTCCTTCATTTCAGCTGACAAAACGCGAACAGCGCTTTGAAAATATCGTAGATCAGGATGCGTTTGATCTTGTGTATTTTGATGCCTTTGGTGCCCGCGTTCAACCAGAACTTTGGGGGGAAGCTATTTTTAAAAAAATGTATATCGCTTTGCGCGAAAAAGGAATCTTAGTGACCTACGCTGCCAAAGGGAGTGTTCGCAGAGCTATGCAAGCCGTCGGTTTTGAAGTCGAACGCTTGCCTGGCCCTCCAGGAAAACGTGAGATGCTACGAGCAACAAAGGTTTAGTATCATGGGTTTTAAATCATTTATTTTGAATTATATGTAAAAAACTCCTTTCCCTTCAAGGGAAAGGTGGCGATGATAAAGCGATAGCAATATCATTGACGGAAAGGGAGAGTTGTATCTAAATTAGAATGAATTTAACTTCTGAAAGTAGTAATAATGCGGTCTTATGTCAGAATCGGATATGACTCATCAAAAAATAGTTTCGCGTGTGGTATCTGTAAAGAGTTCTAAAAACTCCATACCGCGATAAGAATTCCCTTTTTTATTGAGCCGCGGACTCCAAACGCTAATACTATAGGAGTTAGGTAGTACGGCAACAATGCCGCCACCTACGCCACTTTTACCAGGCAATCCTACTTTATAGGCAAACTCTCCCGCCTCATCATAAAATCCACAGGTTTGCATAATGGCATTGACACGTTTGGACTGAGAGCGCGTTAAAATTTCTTTGTTTGTGATGAGTTGTTTACCACCATTAGCTAAAAAACCAAATGTTTTAGAGAGTTGACAACACGTCATTTCTATAGAGGAAAGGTAAAAATAAAGATCGATCATTTGGTCGACGTCATTTTTGATATTACCAAAAGACTTCATAAAATTGACTAGTGCATAATTCCGATATCCATTTGATTTTTCTGATTGCGCAATGATTTCAGAATATTGAATATCTTCATTATTGGATACCTCCCTAATGTAAGCTATCAATTCTTTTTTTGGATCTTTTAAGTGCGTACATAGAATATCACAGACCACAATCGCACCTGCATTAATTAATGGATTTCGCGGAATCCCATTTTCTGTTTCTAACTGAACCAGCGAGTTAAACGCTGACCCAGAGGGTTCTACATCGAGGCGTTGCCAAATCATTGTATCCTCTAGAGATAATGCTAAACTTAAGGATAATACCTTTGCAATACTTTGTATAGAAAAAGGAATATGCGCGTCTCCGGCAGTGTATTGAATTCCATTATTTGTGGTAAGGCAGACCCCAAAGTGCTCAGGATCTACTTTACCCAATTCAGGGATGTAGTCTGCTACGTTTCCTTTGTTTTCTATACTCATGATATGAGCATAAGTGTCTAATAATGTTTTATGGCAGTTCATAGTATTTAATATCCTAGGTACTCGATGTATTGTAGTACTTCTCAAATATAAGAATAAGCACTGCACCTACTGTATATGCCAATAAATCTTTCCAATCAAAAGTGCTGCCGAGTACAATCTTTGCCACTTTGTTGTCTGATAACCCTACCCAATCAATAAAAGAAGTCGCTTGAATGGCTTCAACAAGATACGCAAAAAGTAAAACTCCTATCACCACTTTGAGGTATGAGAATTTAGTAAAAGCTCGCACAAAACAATAGATCAAGATCACTACAAGCACATCGCCTACAAATGGGCGAATAATAGCATCATTTATGAATAACGCAATGCCTACTTCTATGATCAGAAGTAAGCAGAATGAAAGGAGATAGAGCAATTTAAATTTCATAACAATAAAAAGTATAAATCTAAAATATATCATTTCTCCCTCTGGGAGAAACAGGAATGAGGGAATAGCTTTTGTATATTATGAATTTTTAGATTTTACAAGGGACATATACCACATATAAAAAAAACTTGTGATGCCTGCATACCCAAAAGTGACAACCCATGTTTTGGCATAGGTATAAGGATGTCGTATGCGCATCATAATATCTTCAAAAAGCGTCATAGGATTTTGTAGAATATCCCAACTATTCCATCGTAAAAACCGACCCAAATAAATGCCAAATCCACATAAAATAAAGACAGAAGCAATCACAATGGGGAGCCATTTCACAGGAATTTTTTTAGAAAGAATCCCTCTCATTTCTTGAACCGTTAGCGTCATGATATGCAAACTATAGATGGCAAATACAAACAATAGCATCGCATCGTACCATACCATTTCTCGTGGAGCATATTGTAGGTGTTGCAAATCGCTGATCAAATACGGCGTATTGGGTAAAAATAAGAGCCATAGTCCTATGATAGGAGTGAGCATCCACCAAGACCGTTGCCACTTTTCTTGACTCCCTAGTATAAATGTGATTCCGTAGGGGATAAAAGCTAGGAATAAGTTCCATACCAGAAAGAGGTAGTGAAAAGACTCCGTGACTTTAATACGCATTGTTAGTAATGTAGCACACAAAACAAAGCCTACAAACAAACTACTGAGCTCGTTCAATTTTAAGATGATGTGTGTCTTCATAAATCTGCAATTGTTAGTACGGTGTAAAAACAACCAAAAGTGATAGGAATATTGGCAAGCATGGCGAGTATCACTACAAAATGTTCTGGTAGATCTTTATAGTTGATGATACTGTTTATAATGACAATACAAAGTACAATCGTATGTATAATTACCGTAGGAAATAGATGAATCATACCCATATCTATGGATATGTCATTTGGGTATACCACATATATAACAAGTTGGAGAATGCCAAAACACAGGCTAAATAATGCCAGTTTCAGCGCAAATCGGTTAATGGGATATTTAATTTTTTTCATCATTTTGTTCTGTGTTTAATACCCTGTAAGGTGGTAGACTGCCAGGTTTCATTTTCTAATTTTTCTACGTAGTGAGTGTGCTTCCGTTCTATATTTTCTAGAGATGAAGCTGTGAATTTTTCTGGGTACGCTTTCGCGAAAGCGTATAAAAGATCCATATGATTTCCGCTCATAAACTCTATATAAGTTAAATCAGGACGCGCCACTTGGGATAGGTTGTAACGGGTAATCTCTCGATTCCAACTAAAACTACTCATTAATACAATCACTATAAATACAATTCTCGCATTGAAACGTATGAGGTAGTAAATATTTTTGCGATACGCTACTTTAAGGTAGGTTGTACTTAGACCAGTGATACATAACGTGAGGTAAATGATGACTCCAATTCGTTTATAAGTGAGTCCAAAATCGGTAATGTAGAGATAGTTTTTAAATGCGGTGACGAGCACAAGTACGATATTCAGAAAAATCCATAGATAGGTGAGGAGACGAAGTCGATGGTTGTTTTTATAGAAATTAAGACTTCCCCTAAAAAGGATAACAATCAATGTAATCGCAATCACAATCGAAGCAATTAAGGCTCCCACACCCTCATGTACCGCTTTAGATAGTTCGGAAGCATGTAGGAAAGGGTTGTTGGTTACATACCAAATATCAACCACTAAGAAAAAGAGAATAAGTGCATTAAGCACTCCAATAACGAGCGAACCTAGTAATTGTTCTTTACGCAAGATAGGCTCTTGTGCTTCAGAAATAGAAATTTCCTGCATGTCTTGGCGTAAAGCACTATCTGCTTCTGTAAGCATTTGAAGTGCGGCAGGTGCTGTGACATTACTGATTAATATATACCCCATCAGGGTCATTAAAAGCCAAGGAATACTAATAAATGAAAGGTCAATAGCACTCACCCATTTTTCAAAAATCGGATTGATATGACTATACAAAGACGCAAAAATAATGGGAAGTCCTACCACCAATAAAACACACAGAAGAATAAACCCATAATCCCGTTTTTTTTGTGGTGTGACGATTTGTCTTTCCTTTTTAGGTGACATATAGTAATGAAGTGCTCCTAAAAAGGATTGGTATAGCCCATTTATCCCTTGAATATAAATCGCATTTTTTGCTCCAGAAATTGTACCTGCAAAGACAATATAAGTGATAAACGACATAAAAATAGCGAGCGCACTGTGATTGGTAAAGACAAACAGCGAAGTCAAAAGATAAACGATAGTCGCAATACGCATATCCGATCGAGCGAAGGCTTCTCTTCGTGAAAAAAATACCGTAGCCACGGCAATCATGGCAAAAAGGAACATATTCAAACCGAGGTCTTGCTGATAAAATAAAGTGCTAAATCCTAAAGCACTGATCCATAAAATAAGTTGACGTTTCATATCGTATTGATTTTAAAGGTGTATTGTAAGGTGGTTAATGGTTGATCTAATAGTTTTAAAAAATTAAGATGGTAAAAGGGATGTGCTTTTCTTCCTGTTGAAAAAGCCTTCCAAAAACGTTTGATGTGATCTGGAAATAAAACCGTTCCCAGTACTAAAACCATAAAGAGGTAGAGCGACCGTTTGCCATTGCCAAAAAGATAAAACTGCATCGCAATTTCTTCTGGTACAGAAATACCACTCCCTGTAAGTACGTGATAGATATCATGATCTTCCAGTTGCGGTTCGGGTGTAAAGTTGTGTTGTAGTAGGAAGCAACCTAGATGATACCCCAGACTTTCTAGTGGATAGCGAAGTAATTCTTTAACTGGAATCCCCCAAGCAGCTTCTTTTTTAAAGAGAAGTCGATACGGGAATTTGCTCCATTCATACAAGCGTTCTAAAAGTAAATAGCGTAGTGTTTTCATAATTTAAAAGTACTTTGTTTTTCAAAGTAAAATGATAAAAAAATATAGTTTTAGCTTTGGTTCATATTATTTCCCGATGAGTTTTTCTAGGGCTTCTATGTGTTTTTGAAAAGCCGCTTTTCCTTTTCTTGTGGCGGTGTAACTAGTATTCGGTTTTCTGCCAATAAAGGTTTTGTTTACAGAGATATAATCCTCTTTTTCTAATGCTTTTGTATGACTCGCTAGGTTGCCATCGGTGGCGCCTAGGAGTTCTTTGAGCTCTTTAAAATCGGCACTTTCATTTACCATCAACACACTCATGATCCCCAGACGAATCCTGTGATCAAAAGCTTTATTGATGTTGGTTATTATGGACATTTTTTATTTTGCTTTCGCGAAATTATATACGTGTAAAAGTACGTTTTTTAATACTTTTCTCTCTCTGGTTTCTGTTACGGAAAGTTTTACAGAAAACGTTTCTTAAAAAATACGTTTTCTATAAATCAACCACCCATTTATTAGTAAAACCCGATTTTGAGAAGTCTGTAAGACGCACTCAAAATTGTAAGCTGAACTAATCCCACTTTTTCAGCGGGACTCTTTTTTAATATCGTGTTTCAAATACATTCTTGTTCCATAGATGATATGAAAAATACCGTTTAGTTTCTGTTACGGAAAGTTTTGCAGAAAACGTTTCTGAAAAAATACGTTTTCTCTAAAACAACCACCCGTCATTCTTTTTTAATATCATGTTTCAAATACATTCTTGTTCCGTAAATAATATGAAATACACCAAAGCCTAGTGCCCAGAAGTAGAGGCCGTAGCCTATGTATTGGGTACTCACTAATCCTATAATCACATTGGCAAGGCCTAAATATTTAATGTCTCCTAAGGTGAATTTACTTGCATTAATGAGTGCCAAGCCGTAAAAAATTAACGTACACGGCGCTACGAGACCAATCAATCCATATTGTAATAAGACGACACAAAACACACCACCTGTAAATAGCGGAATCGCAAAATGAATCAGTAATCTTCTAGACGAAGGATCCCATATTTTTTCTTCGTGCTTTTTGGCTTTCCGTATCGTGAGAATAATCCCCGTGACTACAGCAGCAAAGAGTACGATGCAACCGACTAAAAATAGCTTACCTCCTGATGGATGTGCGAGATATGCATTTATCAATCCTACAACCGAGGCATACCTAGCACCACCAGAGGTGAGCTGGTCGGTTGTAAGAATGTTATGAGCTACCAAAGCGCCGATCAAGGCATATACGCCAGCCAGTATGCCTGAAAGTCCGCTTAAAGACATAAATCGTGAGGACTTACTCATCATCGATTTGATACTGACAATATCTTCTAAATATTTATTTGATTCCATAGTAAAGTACTTTGAAATTCAAAGTTAATATTTATTTTGAAATGTGCAAGGGAAGTAGAAAGTTTATATAATAAAAAATACGAGTACTTTCCTTTTTAAAATATTAATAATGAATTACTTTTATCTCTTACTTTTTAAACATGATCAAAAATATACTTCTTTTTACTTGTTTGCTATGTGTATTTTCAACAGTAGTAGCACAAGATTCAATCCCAGAACCAGTACCAATTGAAGTACTTTTAAAGAAAAATAATCGTCATACATTTTCTATTTCTCCAGATGGTAAATATTTTGCTCAAGTTGTAGAAGATGACTTTACGAGCGATCTCATTATTGTAGATATAGATGGATATAAGTTGTACAAAGAAATATCTATGGGTCCTAAAAGCATAGATGATATTGTGTGGTTATCCTCAAAACGAATTATGTATGAGTCGTCTGGAGAAATTTTAGCAATAGATATAGATGGAAATAACTCGATTAAACTCGTTAATAGATTAGCAGATAAGTTAACTAAAGATTCTTATAAGCAACACAAGAATTATCGTTACAATACAGTAGTAAGCTTATTGCCAGAGGAGGAAAATGAAATTTTGATAGAAACTTACGATTATAATATTTATGCATCTCTTAAGAAAGTAAATATTTTTACTGGTGAGAAGATAACCATTATTGAAGGAAAAAAACACAAGGTAAATAAATGGATTGTTGATGCTTATGGTAATCCTAGATTTGCGCTTAAATTTGAAGATAAACAAATCACTCAATTTGAATATAATTCGGAACAAAACGAATTATTTCCATTTTCTGTATTTGTAGATGGCACTGAATTTAGCTTAACCATAGATGGGGAGTCTTATTTAAATCAATCTGTACTTTTCGAAGGTTTTGGATACGACCCCAATATTGTTTACTTAACCTCAAATCATGGAAGTGACAAGCGTCAATTAATATCTTATAATCTTAAAGATAAGAAAGTAGAAAACATATTGGTTGAGGATGCTATTTGTGATGTAAAAGATCCCCACGGAAGGGATATAGATTTTATATTCGACTATTCAAAAGGAGAACTAGCAGGTATAAAATATGAGGGCCTCACGCCTCAATATAAATGGTTTTCGTCATTGTACGGAGAAATAGCTGCTAAACTCAATACAGCATACAATGGTTACTTGAATGATATCATAGATGCTGATGCAAAGAATGAACGTTTCTTAATTCATCAGTGGAGTGATAATAATGCGGGAAATATAGGGATATATGACATTTCTGATAATAGTTATGCTGTTATGTTTCACTTCAATGATGAATTGAACAAATACAAATTATCAAAAACAAAAAGTATTGTTATTAATACTCGAGATGACAAGAAAATTGCTTGTTACCTAAATCTGCCTTTACAAGATACTTCTAGTGAAAAACCGATCCCATTAGTGGTGATACCGCATGGAGGTCCCTGGTCAAGAGATTATTGGGAATTTGATGATTTTTCTCAATATTTTGCGAGTAGAGGATATGCTACGTTGAGAGTTAATTTTAGAGGGTCTACGGGATTTGGAAAATCACATTTATTAGCTGGGGTAAGCAGTATTGATAAGATCATGATTAATGATATTGTTGATGCAACTAGAGAAGTTATTGAAAAGTATGCAATTGATCAAAAAAATGTTTTTCTTTTTGGCCATAGTTACGGAGGGTATGCTACTTACATGAGTTTGTTGAAATATCCAGATGTATTTGCAGCAGGCGTTGCTGTCTCTGCACCTACGGATATAAAAGATTGGATGAAATTTCAAAAAAAGGAAAAGAATTATTTTTCTTATGAATTCTGGGATAAGGCATTAGGGTATAATAATAGTAAATATTTGGATGAAATAAGTCCTATAAACTATACTAAAGATTTTGAAAAGCCTCTTCTAATTTTTCACGGGAAATACGATAAGATTATACCAATAGAGCAAGCTAGAGAAATGGCGAAACTATTAAAAGAAAACAAAAAGAATGTGAAGTTAGAAGTCATGCAGTATGAAGGGCATACTATATATGATTCAAATGGTTTAGGATATATACTTAACACATCAAACAAGTTTTTTGAAAAGCATTAATGACTGTCCTTTTTACAGGAAGTAAGCCTCGTTTTTCAATTACTCACAATCTCCAAATTATGAATCAGTTTTACCCTGTTTTCCGAATCCTTTCTAAATAGGAACGAATAACTCTTCCCTTGGTAGAATTTAGGATACTTTGCGCGTTTTTTTCTGTTAAAAGTTAAAATCTCAATCGCAAACTTGTTGTGTTCTGTTTCAGTAACGACAAAGACAAACTTGGCTCTTCGCTTCTTACGCAGTTCTTTAAAGGCAGGAATCGTAATGGGCGCATATAGTTCACCATAATAGTTTTCAAAGTCACGATCTGGAAATTCCAAGGTCGAGTCATCCAACCAAAATGCATAGGCTTGATTTCCAAAACTCGTTGTTGTTTGGGAGGTGGTATAGGTTTCAATACCTAATTCTTTGAACGTCGGACTATTCTCAATAATCTCCAACGCCTCTTTGTAAACCGCAGCACTTTCTTGTGCAGAAATAACACTCGAAATTGAGACAAGGAGGAGAAGTGTAACTAACATCTTTTTCATACGTTCAAATATATAAATACTCCCGTATACCAGCTGTGAAATTTTTGTTATTTCATCGATTTCTTACTAATACACTTTATAATCCTACATATAGCTTCCCTCCTAGAAAGGAGGGATTGAGGGAGGTGTTATACTACGGACTACCTAAACCATATTGATGTCACATCGTATTTAAAAAATAGTATAATGTTCTGTTTTAAAGCACTTTCCCTTTAATGCGTTTCCAAATCTGAGATAAAACGATTCCAGACACGACACAAGTGGCAAGTAACGCAAATGCCTTAGTACTTTCTCCGTAGATAAAGTATCCCGTGGTAAACATCGCACTATAAATAAACACACAGCCCACCAACATCGCTAAAATTCCCGCAGGAACACTCCACGCTTCAGAGGTGTGGATGAGTTCTTCTTGATCTTTTTGCGCATCGTGAAGTACTTTCTTCCATCCAGGGCCACCTGGTTGTGTTTTTTTGTAAAAACGGTATAATACTTCTTTGGATTCGGGTTGGGTTAAAAACGTAACCAGTAACCAAATGATGGTCGATGAGAAGACGACGAAGGGAAATTTCGCATACCCGGGAAAAACCCCACCCGCTCCAAACAGCATCTCTCCTAAAGGCGTAAATGTAACAAGTATAGAAATCACTCCAGAGGCAATCATGGCACTGATCTCTGTCCACGCATTGATCCGCCACCAGAACCAGCGAAGGATAAAAATGAGCCCTGTACCCGCTCCAAACATCAAAATAATGTCAAAAAGCTGCTTTGCATTGGTAAGTGCCAATGCAATAATCGCACTGACAACCATTAAAATGACGGTGGTTATACGACCCACTGCTACTAGTTCTTTCTCGGTAGCATCGGGTTTAATTTGTTGCGCATAGAAGTCATTGACGACATACGAAGCACCCCAATTGAGATGTGTGCTAATTGTACTCATATACGCCGCAGAAAGTGAGGCAAGTACCAATCCTAACAGTCCGCTGGGAAGCATGGTCAGCATGGCAGAATAGGCAAGATCATGTCCTAGTTTGTCTTCAGCGACATTTGGAAAGGCTTCTTGGATACTGGCAAGATCTGGAAACACCACAAGAGAGGCTAGCGCTACCAAAATCCACGGCCATGGGCGTAACGCATAATGCATAATATTGTAAAAAAAGGTCGCGCCTATAGCGTGATTTTCGTCTTTTGCGGCCAGCATACGCTGTGCCACATAGCCACCTCCTCCAGGTTCTGATCCAGGGTACCAACTGCTCCACCATTGTACCGCAAGCGGGATAATCAATAAAGTGATCAACGTATTCGTATCCCCAAAATCGGGTAAAATATTCAGTTTGTCTTTTACATTCTCATGTGCCATTAAGGCGTCAAGACCTCCTATTTCAGGCATGCCCACGATGTAATAGGCCGCGCCAAAAGCACCAGCCATCGCCACAAAGAATAAGATAAAATCGGTATACACCACCCCTTTAAATCCGCCAATGGCACTAAACACCACGGTAATGGCGCCTGCAATTACGACTGTTGTTACAGGATCTAATCCTAACATGACTTGCCCTATTTTGATAGCCGCGAGTGTGACACCTGCCATCGCTAAGACATTAAAAATAATTCCTAAATACACGGCTCTGAACCAACGTAAAAAGGTACCTGGCGCACCGCCATAACGCAATTCATAAAACTCAATATCGGTTTTGACTTCCGACTTACGCCAGAGTTTGGCATACACAAAAACGGTCAATAATCCAGTCACGAGGAAGGCCCACCACACCCAGTTTCCAGAAACTCCGTTGGTACGCACAATGTCAGTCACCAAATTAGGTGTATCTGTAGAAAACGTGGTTGCCACCATCGAAAGCCCTAATAACCACCAAGGCATGCTGCGGCCTGATAAAAAGTACTGCGCGGTATCTTTACCCGATGTCTTACCCACATAGATTCCAATGGATAAGATGATGGCAAAAAGAGCAAAAATGATGACAAGGTCTAATGTCGATAAATCAATCATAGGTCTAAAGGTTGTTGATCCCAGTCTAGCGTTGGGATATGGGTAGAAAGATAGGCATTCAAAATAAAAATATCATCTTTTCCCGTTAAATCAGGGACGTGTTCTTCAAAAGGAATCGCCAGCATGGATTTTGGATGATCAGTGACCATCGCAAGAATAGCTGTGGGAAGTTCTTTTTCTTGACGTTCTGGATGGATAGGGCATTCTTTTACATACGGATAAAAGGAAGCACCTTCAAATTTGAAAATATTCATGCTGACACGAAACGTACCATCTGGATTTTTATACGCTTCCACACGCGAAGCATCGGGTTTTTCAATGATATCCTGCAAATAGCCTTCAGCATCTGTTTTGGTCAAGGCAAATCGGGCAATCCGTTCCATAGGATATTGAAGCGCATCTCGGTCATAATTCAAGAATGCATGCGCGTTTTTGGTTTCGCGTAAAGCGAAAAAAGCCTTCGTACTATATAAATTATCTGAGTTACAGACCAGAAAAGAATCTGATTTTAAGCTGGGATATTGCTCCATGGCTTGTAAAACAGCATCGGCAGTACCCAGCGGTTTCTCTCGATCTTTAGGAATGTGTTGCACCGCATACGAAAGGGTCAATCCATGAAAATTATTTCCATGATCTTTAGTTCCATAGTATTCTTTAAATAAGGTCCCTTTGGGATGAATCACGATTATGACGTCTGTAATTCCAGCCTGTTTTGCAGCATATAAAACATAATCCAACATCGGTCGATCGTGCAGTAAAATAAGGGCTTTACTTCGTGTGTTTGCCTGAGCGACCATCTCTTCAGAAAGTGCTGAAGCAGTCGATTTTTTCATGCGAGAGGAAGCCCCACCTGCAAGTATGATGAGTGTGTTTGTCATACGATATGTGCTCCTTTACTAATCTGTACGCCGTACGCATCTTTGGCTCCTGCGTTTTGTATAGCCTTGATAACAGCCTCTTGTTTTTCCAAAGGCGCCAGGGCACAAATGCATCCCCCACCGCCAGATCCTACTATTTTTGCGCCATACGCACCTGCCTCTAATGCCGCATCAATCATTGCATCAATCACAGGAACCGTAATTTTCAACGTATTTTTTAAAACATCGTGATGATCGTTTAATAGCGCACCAATATGTGTATAGTTAATTTCTTTTTCGCTTAAAGCGAAAACCGCTTCTTGCGTAATCAAATGGTTTTGTATCGCCGCATAGAAAAATGGTTGAAGAGCTGTTGGTAATAGTTCTTTATAGCTTTCATAGGCATCAAGCGTCGCTGAAGCAAGCTCAAACGTAGGCACTTTTTTTTGAATGATTGCAACTGCCTCAAGAGATTTTCCTTTAATATCTCCAAGCACCCCCACGGTATTTTTGGAAACACCTGATTCCCCAATGATCAATCCCTTCAAGGTCGTATCTATCTTATGGTGTTTTGACCTTACATCTGTTTCTAGATAAATCATATCACCGATAGCACTCGTGTATTGATCCATTTTTCCACCAGGCGCATTTTGAGCAGTCACTTCGGCTTCAAAGGCTACTTTGCCTATCAATTCTGGAGTGATCTGTTGATTGCATCCAAAAGTCATAAACAACCACTGTACCCAAGCCACCACCATCGCAGAAGAACTCGATAAGCCGGCGTTGATAGGAATATCGCCTTCTATCGTAATATCATAGCCCTGGTCAGGCATACAACCATAGTTTTGCACCACATACACCACTGTTTTGAGATGTGCGCCTTTGGTGGGTTTGAGGTTCTTTCTACCGTCTGACAGGCAGAAGCGTATCACTTCTTTTTTTCCAAGATCGGGTAAGTTGATCACAAACCCATCGGTACCGTTAGGCATTCCTTGTATAGTAATATATCGATTGATGGCACAGGCGATGATAGGAAGTTCTAAATAATCCTGATGATCCCCAAAAAGACAAATACGTCCGGGTGCTTTTGAAATCATAGCGGGCACTAATAGGTGTCTTTCATCCAGTTATATGGTGTGCGACTCACCCATAATCCTCTCGTAAAATCAGGAAAATCTTGTGGCTCGCCATTATTGGCAATTGACGCTTCAGAAAGCGGCGTAATCGCACTCCATGCGGCAGCATCATAGGCATCCAAGGGGGGTGCTACATTCTGTTTCGCCGATTCGACAAAGGCATTTAACACAAAAAAGTCCATCCCTCCGTGGCCAGATCCTGTGGCATATTCGCCATATTTTTTCCATAACGGATGATCATATTTGTCTAACCATGCCTTGGCATTATCCCAACGATGGGGTTCGCTTTTTCCTTCTATATAGATCCGACTTCCGTCGACTTCCCAAAGGCCTTGACTTCCTTGAACTCTAAAGCCAAGCGAGTAAGGACGAGGGGAATTACAATCATGTGTCACAATAATGGTTTCGCCATTGGCAGTATCAATGGTAGAGGTGATCACATCTCCTTGTTTCCATTTTAGTTTTGCATTGGGATGGTCTTTTCCTCCGTTTTCAACTATGTATTTGTTAAGCCCAATGGCTTTGGTGGCATGTGAGGTCATAGAGACAAACCGATTCCCTCGATTGATATTACACATCGTCGCCATAGGTCCCACACCATGGGTGGGATAGACATCGCCATTGCGTAATAAAGAATGTTGTGTACGCCATTTGGATTCTGAAATGCCTTTTTCTCCAAACTCAACCCCTTTTCCATACGGAGTGACACCGTCGTTTAATTTGACAAAACGCAAGTCATGTTGGTAGCCACATCTAAAATGGATCAATTCGCCAAATACTTCTTGACGCACCATATTGAGAACTGCGAGAATATCACGTCGGTAATTTACATTTTCTAGCATCATGACATGACTGCCTGTTTCTTCGTGTGTGTTTACTAGATCCCAGCATTCTTCCATGGTGTTGGCTGCCGAAACTTCAACGCCGGTATATTTTCCTGCTTTCATCGCATCTACCGCCATACGAGTGTGCCACAACCATGGGGTAGAAATAATCACCGCATCAATAGCCGTTTCTTCTAAGAGATTTTTGTAGTCATAGTCATCTTTACCAAAGACTTTGGGCGTTTTAAACCCTGCTTTGGTAATGTGTTCTTTCGCGATGGTAATTCTCACAGGATCAATATCACAGATCGCTTCTACGGTCACATCTTTGCGTTGTAATAAATTGGTAAGGTGATTGGTGCCTCGCAGTCCTACGCCGATTAGGCCAACTTTAAGAATGTCTTTTTTGGTTTCTGTGGCGCTGTAGGCGAGGTTAGGGGCGAGTGCAATTCCTGCACTAACGATGGCTGTTTTTTTTACAAAATCACGTCGTGAACTCATGTGTTGTCAATTATTAGGTTGCTTAAAAATAGGAATTTTAATCGCAGGGCGATAGCCAAGGGTTCAATTCTCTTAGATTTGTTTTGAAATTTTATGAGATTATCTAAAATTAGTTTTTATGGCATATTGTATATGATCATTTATTAGGTTACTGATTTCATCAGCTCTGTCAACAATCATAAAATGTTCTCCATTTTCAATTAATTCCATTTTTGTATTTCCTTTTGGAGGGATTAGTTTATCGTTTGTACCATTTATTTTTAAGACATATTCTGATGGTGTAGTATGTTTCCAATTTATTAATTCGGTGACTGCCCATTTAGCAAAGGTCACATCAGTATCGTCTAGAATATCATTAAGTAATTTTGTGTTTTTTGCACCAAAAACATAATTGGCAATGAATCTTGGCGGGTCAAATAGAAATGAAGGTATTAATTGAATCAATTTTGTTTTTCCAAACCATCTATACATAGGTCTTAGTTCATTTTTTGTATGTATAGAAGAAACCAGGATTGTTGCCTTAGGGTTCAGTAACTGATGTATTTCAGTGGCGATTAATCCTCCGAAACTAACACCAATCAAGCAAAAATCATTATGCGTATTAATGACAGTGCTTATTCTTTTTGAGTACTCTTTAATAGGTTCGTTTTTGTGAGGAGTGATCCAATTTATAGGAATGAACTCATAGTCTAGCGTTAAAAATTCAAAGACTCTTTTATCAGCTCCAAGCCCACTTATTCCATATATCTTCAAATTTTAATACATTTAAGTTTATTATTAGCGCTTAAATGTATTAAAATAAATAGTATCCTCTTGAACCCAGCCGAAGATTATATCGTATCAAAACCGGAACCTTGGCGTAGCATCCTCATGGAGGTACAGGCGATCATTAAGCATACCATTCCTGAAGTAGAAGAACAGTTTAAATGGCATTTGCCTTTTTACACTGTCCACGGAAAAATGTATTGTTTTCTTAATTTTAGAAAAACATTTGTGGATGTAGGTTTTACTTCGGGAATCCATATTGAGATTCATAAAGACCATCTCATTGCTGGAGAAAAACGAAAAAACCTAAGATCATTACGATATTACAAACTAGAAGATATTGATGTGAAGGTATTACAAGATATTTTGAAAGCAGCTGAGAAGCTCAATATAAAGACGAAGTCAATATTATAGTAATGTTAAATTTTATTGTTAACGTCGTTATTAAAGTGCTTACACCTATGTTTGTAATAGTTTCACTGAAACTAAAACTTGCTAATCAATTACATGAATATTATGTATCTTATCTAGCAAGCAGGGAGCCTTTGGGGGAAGGCTCCCTTTTTAGTGAAACGCTGTTTTATAAAGTCTGCAAAACGCATACAAAATAGCTAGTTGAACCTGCCTATGCCGGCAGGCAGGCTAATCCCGCTTTTTCAGCGGGATCTTTGGTTTTTGCAATAATAATAATGGTATCTGTATCTTTATTTTTATGTTACTTTGAGAAGCCTGTAAGGCGCGCTCAAAATTGTAAGCTGAACCTGCCTATGCCGGCAGGCAGGCTAATGCCGTTGTATCCTGAACTCGTTTCAGTATCTAGCGGAATCTATTTTTTGTGTTGTCATCTAGTTGAATGTAGACTTTTGTCTATAGATAGTTCTCGACTGCGCTCGAAATGACATTTGAGTAAATTTCAAATTGCTTTTTGTTTACTCATCTTTCCTGAAATTTATCTACAACGTATTGATCGTTTTACGAATTGCTACTAGATTGGTAAGTAATTTTTCTAGATAGGCAAGATCAAGCATATTAGCACCATCACTTTTAGCGTTTGCCGGATCAAAATGCGTCTCTATAAAAAGACCATCTACATGATTGACAACCCCTGCACGAGCAATCGTTTCGATCATATCTGGGCGACCACCAGTGACACCACTCGATTGATTAGGTTGTTGCAGGGAATGTGTTACATCCAAAACGGTTGGAGCATATTGTCGCATCGTAGGAATGCCTCTGAAATCGACAATCATATCCTGATATCCAAACATCGTCCCTCGATCGGTGATCATCACTTGCTCATTACCAGAGTCTGTTACTTTTCTAGCGGCATGTTGCATACTTTCTGGAGACATAAATTGCCCCTTTTTTAGATTGACTACTTTTCCTGTTTCGGCGGCAGCGACCACAAGGGCTGTTTGCCGTACTAAAAAAGCAGGTATTTGAAGTACATCTACATACTGTGCTGCTAAGGCTGCATCTGATACCTCATGAATATCGGTGACGGTAGGAACATCAAATTTTTCAGAAACTTTGGCAAGGATTTCTAGTGCTTTCTCGTCTCCAATTCCTGTAAAACTATCAACGCGACTACGATTGGCTTTTCTAAAACTACCTTTAAATACATAAGGGATCTTTAGTTTTGTGGTGATCTCTAGGACTTTTTCGGCAATACGCATCGCCATTTCTTCGCCTTCAATGGCACAAGGACCTGCGAGTAAAAAGAAAGTGTCTTCGTCTGTGTGTTTAAGTTTAGGAATTTTGGATAATTGCATAGTTGTGTTTTGTTGAATCGGCTTTCATCCTTAGGTTTGGCACTTCGACAAGCTCAGTGTGACACTCAGGGTAAACGCTATGTAATATTTCGCGAAAGCGTATTAAAAATAGGTACAAAGATAAAACTAAAAAACAGGAAACTCTATTTACTTTTTAAGAATAGATGTCGTAGGGACACCTGGTTTTGCATACTGTAACCGATCGAGTAATTGAGGCTCTGCATAACTATCTAAGCCATTTATAGTCACGCCACGGGTTTTTCCCAAATCAATCCAGCCATCCTCAGCATGGATATCTTCGGGAAGGTAAATATCTTCGATAGCTCCTATAACGAGTAAGGTGCCGTTTTCTTGAATAGGATATTCATTCACATAGCGACATGCTATTTTGATATGGGCTTCCTTAACAAAAGGGGCTTTGCTTTCTTTGATGAATTCTGTAGTAAGTCCCGTGGCATCAAACTCAGAAATTTCTGGATTATACCTTGCTGACGTCTGATGCGCGGCTTCGATAATTCCAGCATGGATATGATTTACAGTAAAAACACCCGTATTTTTTATGTTTGCATAGGTATGTCTCGGTACAACCGTGGGTCTGGTCACAAAGCCAATCAAGGCAGGATGGCTCCCTAAGTGAGTGATAGAACTAAAAACAGCAAGATTGGTAATGCCTTGTTTGTCAATAGTTCCCAATAAATTTGCCGATTTATAACCTGTCACACTATTAATAAAGTTGGCTCTAAATCGCTTTTCCATTCCATCAATAGCATTTTTGTCAAAATGTAGTATCTTTTTCAAAAGTTTTTATTTCAAAAATACGAATTATGTCTGATGCCAATGCCGATTATTTTGAAGTCAATCGAGATACCTGGAATCAAAAAGTAGCGATTCATGCCAAAAGTGAATTTTATAATATGGATGGGTTTCTTGCAGGAGAAACCTCTTTAAATAGGTACGAACTACAAGCCTTGGGGGATGTACATGGCAAGTCATTATTGCATTTACAATGTCATTTTGGTCAGGATACCTTAAGTTTTTCTAGAATGGGTGCTCGATGTACGGGCGTCGACTTAAGTGATGAAGGTATTGCGTTGGCACAAAAACTTGCCCAAAAGCTTCAGATAGACGCTCATTTTGTGCGGTGCAATGTGCTTGAAACTTCTGACCATGTGAAAGAACACTTTGATATTGTATTTACAAGCTATGGTACTATAGGATGGTTACCCGATCTAAAACCTTGGGGAAAGATGATTGCGGAACGACTCCAATCTGGCGGGGTGTTTTATATGGTAGAGTTTCATCCATTGGTTTGGATGTTTGATTATACCTCTGGAAAAGCCGAGTTACGCTACGGCTATCAACAAAAGGAAGCTATATATGAGGAGTATAAAGGGACGTATGCCAATAAAAACTCATCTATGATGAGTAAAGAGTATGGCTGGAATCATGGGCTTGGGGAAGTAGTTTCTGCACTCACAGCGCAAGGATTGGTAGTAGAGTTTCTAAAAGAACATGAGGAGAGTCCGTATGATGTATTGCCCGATCTTATAAAAAATGAAAACGGCCTTTATGTGACTAAAGACCGTTTGTATCCGTTGTTATTTGAATTAAAGGTTCGGAAACCTTAACTGTATTAATGCGTGTTTTCTTTTAATAACTGAGGAAATTTTGCTTGAAAACGGCGTAATCTCGGGATAGAAACATTCTGAATGTAAGAGCTTCTCGGATGTAGTCGTTCGTAATCTTGATGGTAGTCTTCGCCTTTCCAGAATTTTTGGAAGGGTAAGATAGAGGCGGCAACTTTGCCTTCTCCGTATATTTTTTCTTGTTCTTTTACTTTTTCGAGAATGATCTCTTTTTCTTGTTCATTTTGGTAAAAAATAATAGAGCGGTATTGTGATCCTCTGTCGGGTCCTTGCCCATTCACTTGAGTAACATTTTGAGAACCAAAATACACATCGACTAGTGTGGCAAAGGAGACTACATTTGGATCGTAATAAATCTCTACAGCTTCTGCATGTCCCGTGCGACCAGTATTACTCGCTTCATAGGTTGGATTTTCTGTATGGCCGCCACTGTATCCAGAAATGGATTCTTTGACGCCCTTTACGCTTTCGTAAATAGCTTCCACACACCAAAAACAGCCACTTGCAAAATACGCTTTGGCAAGTCCATCTTGGGGTTGGGTTTGTACAGGGGTAAGTGAAGCGGTTGGTTCGCTTATTTTATGAGGTTTGCTCTGGCAAGAAATGGCCAGCACAAGCCCCGTAATGATAATAGATAATTTCATAGTGTTGTATGTGTTTTCTTTTTCGTCTACTAAATTACGAGAATCTTACTAGTTGGCATCCTAAGGGTTTGTTAATCTAAAATGGCGATTCGTGTATTTTTTGTAAATTTGCATGAAATTATGAAAGCACTCTTCCATAAAATAATCGCGATCACCCTATCATGCATAGTCCTCTTTACGACCATGTCATTTACGGTAGACATGCATTTTTGTGGAGATACATTGATTGATATTGCTGTTTTTAAAGAAGCCAAAAGCTGTGGTATGGACATGGCAATGATGGCTACAGAAAATAGCTCATCTCCTGAAATGAAAGGAAAAAGTTGCTGTCATGATGAGCAAATTATTGTAGAAGGACAAGATGAACTCAACTCGTCCATGCAAAAAATAGATGTTGAACAGCAAGATATTGTCATTGCTTTCTTTACATCGTATGTGAATGTATTTACTTCCCTAGAAGTGACATCTATTCCTTTTGATGGATACCCACCCCCAGATATTGTCACTGACATTATCATACTTCACGAACAATTTTTGATTTGATATAGGTTGCTTTACTCGACGTAGTATTAGTACGCCTAGATGATGCCTTTTTTCTATTGCATTATATGGGTTTAATCATATATCAACAACATCATGAAACACCTATTTTTGGTTTTTGCACTATTCGCTTTCGCGAAAGCGTACGCACAAGGACCCCCAATTACAGCAGATAAACCTATTATGTTAGGTGGAGGCAGTTTTACCGCCAAAACCCTAACAGAAATTAGAAACACCGAACGAGCTAGTGCCGTTTATGTTCCTATCATGCTTCATTATTTACCCACCTCCAATTCATTATTTGCCGTACACATACCGTACTTACATTATGATTTTGAGAATGGTACCTCAGGAAGTACACTCGCCGATATTAAAGTCTTAGGGAAGTATCAATTCTACCGAAAAGATGCTACAGGAAAAACCTTTAGAGTCGTTGCCAAAACCTTTCAAAGTATTCCCACAGGAGAAAAATTAGATCTCATAGGATTGAGTACTGGTTTTTATGAAGGATACTACGGCATAGTTTCTGGGTACGAAACCTTAAAGTACGGCATCTCTACAGAGGTGGGATATAATTGGTCCCCCGAAGCTACGGTAGATGAATTTCGTACAAAAGTAGGCGTAGGTTTACCCTTACTCAAACCACAATATCCAAACAAACAAATCAATTTATATTTTGAATATACGAGTTCGCTATTTACAGAAAGAGACTGGTATCAATTACTTTATGCGCAGGGAATTCAGTACGCAGGGAAAAACATCACTTTTGACCTTGCCGTGCAGTTACCGCTGATTCAAAATATGGATATCACTAGAGAATTAAATTACAGTATTTTCTTGGGAACGAGATATACGTTTTAAAAAAAATAAAAAAACAGATTCTCGTCTTCACGGGAATGAAATTAAGAAATTATGAAAAAAATCATTTTAATCGTATGTGCCATGATCATGGCAATACCCGCAGTACAAGCACAAAAGAACTATGATCAATTTGAAGTGCAAGTAGACGGACTAGGGTGTCCTTTTTGTGCCTACGGACTTGAGAAAAAGTTTAAGGAATTCAAAGGCATTAAAAACGTAAAAATAGACATTGAGACGGGTGATTTTAGTTTTACGTACCCTACAGAAAAGGCGTTGACTATTGAAGCCGTTGAAAAACAAGTAGTGAAAGCAGGCTATACGCCTATGTCTGGACGTGTCACCCGTTCTGATGGAACCGTAGAAGAAATGGGAGGAGCGCCAAAAGAAGCCATTGCAGCAGATGCAGATTTGACCACAGAAAGTGTGTTTGTGGCTGGTAAATGTGAGATGTGTCAGGCGCGTATTGTAAAAGCAACGATAGACATTGCTGGTGTTGCAACTGCCGATTGGAATCAAAAGACCAAGCTTTTGGAAGTGAGTTATGATACAAAAGTAACCAGTCTAGATGCCATTGAAAAAGCAGTTGCCAATGTAGGACACGATACCAAAAACCATAAAGCAAAGGACGCTACATACAAAGACCTACCGGCTTGTTGTGCGTATGAGCGTGTGGAGTATTAAATTCCCGCACTTCGACTACGCTCAGCATAAATTCTGGCGGGAATCTCATTTTTTGAAGAGTAGGGGAATCTCATTCTTTTTGAGAAGGGAATCTCACTTGAAAATTAAAAACATATTCTTTGTTTAAAATAAGTTGATTTTTACATAGGAATGTAATTTTATTTTGTTTTTGACATTCGAAAAGTTGTCGTAAAATTTGAAGTGAATATCCCGTAGAATTTCACATTGTCTGAGCGTAGCGAGTTTGAGAAATTCAGGGATAAAGCAATAAATTTAGACAAGGTTTCGCTAGTCTAGCCTTTTTTCTTTCTTTTTTGGGCAATGAAAAAAAGAAAATAAATAATGGTTTACATATTGATTATAGAATACTCAATATGTGACAAGTGTATACAGCGTTTTAAAATAAACAACAATGACTAAATATATATATAGCACACTCGCTTTAGTATTCCTACTAAGCTGTGCAGAAAAAGAGGAAGTTGCAAAAAACTGGCAACTCACCAAAGCAATCCCTATTACGGGCGTTAATGCCATAGGGATGGCAGTGACCTCTGAAGGAATCTGGTTAAGTGACGGTGATCACAACCGATTGGTATTGATAGATGATGAAGGGAAAACCATACGAACGATCGACTCTTTGGATCGTCCGATGCATATTGGTAATGAAGGAGACGTGTTATTGGTTCCTCAATACGGGAATGATGAGGTGAGTATTTTTGATCAAGGTCAAAAGAAAGCTTTGGTGCTCACAGATTCTTTAGACGCTCCTGCAGGTGTGTCTTCGTATCACCAAGAAAAAGCCATCGCCGATTTTTACAATAACCGTATTCTATACAGTAAAGACGGAAAAGAATTTATCTCTTTTGGAAAAGAAGGGAAAGCCCCTGGCGATTTTTACTATCCTACCGATGTGCAAATCACCGAAAATGAAATTTGGGTAGCCGATGCGTATAATAACCGTGTACAGGTATTTGATAAAAAAGGGACTTTTTTAAAAATGATAGGCGACGATCAGAACATGAATGCTGCTACGGGAATTTTTGTGGGTGCCACCGAGCTATTTGTTACCGATTTTGAAAATAGTCGTGTATTGGTATTTGACCATGAAGGCGCATTGAAACAAATCCTCTCTGAAGGTGTTGAAAAGCCGATAGAAGTCATACAATATCAAGGCCAACTGTTGGTAAGTAATTATAGAAATAGTCAGTTGTTGGTCTTTGACTGGAAAGAAATCCCTGAAGGAAAAGAAACTGGCGAAGAAGCACACGATCACGATCATGATCACGAATAAGATGAAACAAACCTATACCATACAAGGAATGACCTGTAATGGATGTCGAGCTAGTGTTGAGCGAGAGCTCAAAGCGATCTCAGGCATTCAGGAGGTCGAGGTATCTTTAGAAAAAGAAGAAGCGATACTTACTACAGCTTCTTCTATTTCTCTATCCGAATTACAGCAAGGTCTTTCTGAAAAATATACCATTACCAAAAAAGAGGAAACCAACGTTTTTGCTACCTCTGAAGAAGTACAAACCTCCAAGTGGGTCCAATTACGTCCGCTGTTTCTCATTTTTGGCTACATTACTGTAGCAAGTATGGCTATGCATTATAAGGAATGGAATGGGCGAGAGGCCATGCTAGACTTTATGGGCTTGTTTTATATCGTGTTTAGCTTCTTTAAATTCTTAGACCTGAAAGGATTTGTGATGAGTTTTCGTATGTATGATCCTTTGGCAAAGCGTGTGGGAATCTATGGATGGATCTACCCATTTATAGAGCTTGCGTTAGGCATATTTTTTTTAGTTCGCATAGAGATTCCAGTAGCTTTGGTGGCCACCTTGATTATTTTAGGAATCACCACTATAGGCGTGACGAGAAGCCTGCTGAACAAACAAGAAATTCAATGTGCTTGTTTGGGTACGGCGCTTAAACTTCCTATGACCGAAGCTACCTTTATAGAAAATGCGATCATGATTGTGATGGCTATTACGATGTTAATTCCCGCGTAGACAGGAATCTCTTCTTTGTCCGTTTGAGCGCAGTCGAGAACCTCTTTATTCGTTTTGGGCTATGTTTATACTCTATTCTATCCATTCAAGCGCTACCGAGAATTCTAGTGTACTATCATTTTCAATTTAGTTTTCGACTGCGCTCGAACAGACATGACTATTTATACCATTTACCAATTGAATTTACTGTAATAAAACACCCTTTTTTCCTTTCTATTTCACAAGAAAAAAGAAACCGTAGCTTAGGCTATGCTTTAGTTTTCTTTCTCATATAAAGAAAAAAATCATCGTTTTCTTTTCCAGTAAATTCAATTAATAACTGGTATTACTTTTTATATTTACACCATGGCATATATCATCCCTTTAGTACTTGTTGGTGTGGTGTTTTTTTTGCTTTCGCGAAAGCGGACAAAGAACCCTCCAAAACCATTTCCAAAACATTGGCACGATGTATTACTTAAAAACGTAGCCTTTTACGAAAACCTTGAAGCCGAAAAGCAATTGATTTTTCAAAAACGCATGATGCTGTTTTTACAGGAAATCAATGTGGAAGCTGTGGGGTTTGAATTAGAAGAATTTGACATCATGTTGGTGGCGGCAAGCGCGGTGATTCCAGTGTTTGGGTTTAAAGAATGGCACTACAATAATTTAAGCACCGTATTGATTTATCCTGATCATTTTGATGAGAATCTGTCTTTTGACGCCGATGTTCAGGATCGTAAAATTGCAGGACTGGTCGGTACGGGGCGTTTTAAGAATCAGATGATCCTTTCGCGCAAAGCGTTACACCACGGATTTACCAATGCCACCGACAAAGGGAATACCGCTATCCATGAATTTGTGCATTTACTAGACCATACAGATGGAGAAACTGATGGAATTCCAGAGCGTTTGTTAGAACATCAATACATCGCACCTTGGCTGGCGTTAATGCATAAAGAAATGGAGGCGATTAACAATGACACATCTGATATCCGAACGTATGGAGGTACGAGTCAAACCGAATTTTTTGCCGTCGCTTCTGAATATTTTTTTGAACGCCCAGATCTTTTTAAAAGAAAGCATCCCGAACTTTATGAGATGTTGTCAAAATGCTTCATTCCCGTGGAGGCGGGAACCTGATACAAAATAGCTCTCGACTTTACTCAGCTAGAGAATAGCTGTTAGCTCATTAAGGCAATATACATGCTTATTTTACAGCTACTTTGGCGCACAACTTTCTTTTCTTAAAAATCAACTTCTACTGAAAAGACTGATTCAAAGGATGTTATTTCTTGTGCATACACACAAACGATTGTATTATTGTCATGTGTTACGGGAAACATGAATTCACTTCCCTCAACCAGAAGAGGGGTTACCTCAATTAGGTTCGGTTTTTGTGTAAAATAGGAGTAGTTTTATTTTTTTATGGAGCGGTATCAAATGAGAAAATTATTGTAATAAAAACAAGATGAGATTCCTATGAGGAGGTGAATGAAACAAAAAAAACAAAAAGTGGGTGAGATTCCCGCCAGCGTTTATGCTGAGTATTGTTGAAGTATGGAAATAATAAAAAAATAAAAAAATAAAAAAGATGGGTAACAAAATTGGAGTTTATACTACTAATCAATGAATTTCATAGTAACAGAAGAACTTGTTTTGTGAGGTTACTGCTAGAGTTTATGCTGCGCAGAGTTGAAGTGCGGAATGAAACAATTAGAAAGTAAATATTGATCGGTAGTTCCTGTAACTCGAAGAACTTTAGATAGTTTTAAGAGTTAATTATAAAAGAATAGGCTGATTTTAACAGTTTTTTTTAAAATTGATATGTACTTGTAAAGAAAAATTGACGTTCTTTAGAGTATAAATAGTAGCATGTTTTACACTACATCATTTATAAAACTGTTACCATACACGGAGTGTTATTATATAAGGGGACATTATAGCCAATAACACACTCAATTTAAGTAAAATACCATTTTTCTTTCGTACATATATGTCGGGAGATAAAAATAATAACTGTATAACCTACGTTGTACAATAGTATAGTTAGGTCACTTTATGGATGCATCGGGCGTTTTCTGTGGTGCGTTGATTCTCAGTGCTATCCATAGTGATTTAACTATAAAGTTATTGTTTTTGATTTAAAGTTTCTTTTTTTAAAAGAGACTTTATTAAAAAACGAATATTTATACGTTTTGTAGTTTTAGTAAAGACTTGGCAAAATTTTAGCTTAGACTTAACAATAGAACAACGAGATGTATCCTGAAAATAGCAATCACCACTACACCTATTTTCAAAACCACACCACACACTCAGGTCTGACACATACCGGGAATATGTTGTCGATGTCAGCCCTACTCATTTTTTTAAATCACCACACATGACCCATTTTTGGGTATAAGACCTTGTATGTCTTTTTTTAAAAAATGCATGGATATGCTTTGCATTTAAAGCAATATAAATGGTCTTATGAATAAAAAAGAAACAGAGGCATAGCTGCGGCTATAGGCCTACGTTATATCACTTTAAGGATACTCTAGGGAATTTTACGTGGGGTGTTTGGACTTAGGGGATTCCTTAAGTGGTATGACATAAAAGAGACATACATATAATCACAAGGGACTGCTATCTAGGTGTGTGGTGTGGTGCTTAAGCTTAGATGCGTCCTGAGTGATCATGTATGAATTATAAATGTTTTATGTGTTATAAAACAATGCAGGTATTGTTTTGACTATGAGGTTGAAAAAAGGTATCTGTAGTAATTAAGAAATAAGGATAGTATTATGGAGGAAATGCCAGAAACAAGTGCGCAGATGCAAGGCCTTACGACATCACAAGAAGGTGTAGGAAGAGTTGCCAAATTGCAACCAGTATCACATTTTTATATACAGGGAGGTAATCAAGCAGGAGATTTTACGCAAGTAGCAAATCAATCATTTGGTCCCGTTGACGAAAACCAATTTCGTACAACAGCAACAGTATCTTTTAGTGGCAGTAAAGATATATATGCATTGTGTATGGGAACTGTTTTTTTACAACCACAAACAGGAGATACTAGTAAAATTAATCTCGTTTTGAAACCATTTAAACAACCTGTAAATGGATTAAATATTAAATACATTGTATATCGAGGGTTAGAAAAAAGCGATTTTGTAACTACCGATGGTAAAGTTGCTGGAAGTGAGACTAGCGGAACAGGATTTGTAAAATATGTGTGGGCACAATACAATAAGTTTTATAATGCAGAAAATGGAGAAACAGCTCCTGAATTTAAAGCAAGTTTTTTAGGGTATCCTCATACTACTGAAGAAGTGCAACTTCAAGAAGGGACACATTTGATGGGGCAATATTTTTTTAAAATTGCTTCTGTAGATGAAACTACTTCTGAGGAAGATCCTGCTACGGCGTATGATTTGCCTATTATTCCAAGAGGGATGCATTTAGGAACAGCCGCGGGAAATATAGGTGTAGATATTGTATTAAATGATGGAGATTATATCATAGAGAATGATACACTTCCTTTTCAGTTAGACTTGACATACGCTAGAGCCTCCTTTTTTAGTATAGATATAAGTAATGAAGCAGATGCGTTTATGAAAAAACGTTTAAAAGAAGTGGCTACAAAGTTTATAGATATAGCTGCTTTTTATGGACTGCATGCAAATGGGACAGGTAAATTATATGTAGACGAAGTAGAGACTCCTTTAACAACAAAAGAAGAGATAGCATTACGACTTCAGAATTTTCATACCAAAAATAATTTCTATCTCTATATACAAGCAAATAGACAACGCTCGTATAATTTTTATGGAAATTATACGCATTCTGCGGAGAATGATAATACTATAAAAATTGGAACAAACGAAGACAATTTAAGTGAAACTTCCTTCGGGACTAGCGACTGGCCTATTCATATTATCAATCAAGCACAAGATCCCGCTACTGAAAATAATACAGTTACGTTTCAATTAACCACCGATAACTATGATGGTGCTGCATTGTTTGTACAGGTAGGGGAATTGGCTTCTCCTCATGAAGAAAATTTTGTTCGAAATACGAACTTATTACAAGAACTATCAACGGATCCTACTGTTGAAGTTGATACTAATTATACAAAAGCTTTACAACTTACAACCCCTTCTATTGGAGCAGATACAATCGCAGGATTTTCTCAATGTATTTATGAGGGAAAGCAACTAACAGCTGTTGATGCTATAAATTCAGAAGAAGAATATATATTAAAAGATATTGATGATGTTTTTGGTTTATTAGACGCAAAAAATGTTTTTATAGGAGATGATCAGCAATTACCTAAAATAGTTGACGAAACTTTACAGATTATCAATTTTCCTAATAATTCAGAAAGTAATGATATTGGAGCGATTCGATATCAAAAAATAGAAGACAAAATACAAATAAATGAAAGTGAAATACTTGAACGAGTTACCTATGAAACTCTTGTTTTTAATATAAAAACAACTAATAACTCTTATTCAACAGGGAGTTCTAGTCATATAGATACAACCTCAACGGATACACATAGGTTTTCTAACCATGACAATAATTTTTACCAGCTTGCATTACCTTATTATTTAAAGCCGCAACTATTTACAGATGGCAACCAAACCATAACAGGTTTGTTTTTAGAAATCATAGATGGTGGTATGCCTTCTAAAAAAATACTGGGGATTTCAAAAGATGAAAATAACCGCTTAAAACAAGTAATTACGGATAATGATTTGAGTCAATGCAAGATTATTTTCAAAAAAAATGACGACTTCTATGAAAATGAGATTAAAAAATATAATCTACACATAATAGCAGAAGGAACTTCTAGTAGCAATCAAATATTTAATCCTCTAGAAGATATCGTAGTATATTCAATTGACAACTTTGTTTTTGTGTCAGCAGAATATTCAAAATATAAAATATTTGAAACGAATGAATTAAGAATAGATTTTACTTTATAAATTATGGCACAAGCATATATATTAAATAGTGGGTCAATAGTAAGAGACGATAATTGGGAAGATGTCCAATTCTCAATAACAACCGGTTATGTGTCTCGCTTTACTAAATCTTCAACAGGTGTAACTTACATACACGTTAGAAAATCAGAATTTAGAGCATCAGATAGGATATGGTTTGAAGGAGGTTATTACCCTGAGAATGAATTTTTACGTTATATCGCTACAAGAGATATAAAATATATAAACCCTGCTTTAAAGTATGGTCATAAGAGTAATCATCAATTTATTAAAGCAGAAGAAAATGATATCATTACAACGAAGATGATCAATGTGTATTTTGATAGTTTGAATTCACTTCCACGATTAATAAGTTCATCATTTCCTTTTAATCCAAACCTTGATTACTCAGGTGTTAATTCTGTTAAGATACCAGATCCTTCTGTAGTGACAGAAATAATTGATCAGGTAACATCTAATTCAACTGCAATTAGTTTCATAAATTCAAATAAAGATCAAATTGTTTTTAGTCAAGTATTAACTGAAGAAGAAGACCAAAAAAAAGCCTTGGAATATTTAGGATTAACTGCTATTGTTATGACTAATATAATACGTAACGTATTCTCCATTTTTCCTAATCAAACACAATACAATAATCTAATTAACGCTCAAAAAAATGAATGGTCATCTTCTAGTGATCCAATTTTTTCAGAGACATCTACTCTAGAGAGTATTAAAAGCTATTTTGATTCTCTTTTGATATTCTATAAAATGAGTTATCGAAATAGTATTTTTATAGATCAAGCTATTGATCAGGACAAAATGTTTTATTTAGCACTACCTCTTACAGCAAAATCACTTTCTTTTTTAAACATAGAGATAAAGAAGAGTATTATTGATCATTTAATAGATAATAAGCTTAATTATTCTCTAACAAAAGAAGATGAGGAAGAATTTATAATTAGAATTATTAATTCTTTTGCATATGATCTAGATATAATCGAAATCAATGCTTTTTTAGAGTGGTTATTAACCGAGAAAGAAACAGTAGATAGATATTCAGATCCTAATCACATAAAGTATGATACCAAGTATAGAACATATTATGAAGTATTATACTTAAAAATGAGTTCTCCTCTGAATATTACTGTTGCTACTGCGGCATTAACTAATTGGTTATTTGAAAGTAACTGGCAACCAACCGATACAAGAGGTCTTTTTACAAAAGCGATCTATACACTTTGGATAATTAGTAAGTATAATCCTTATACCTTAGATGATAATCCACTATTAAAAGAGAACAGTATAGGTATGATTACTAGAGATAGTAATGATAATTTAATGTACGAATTAGAACCTGAAGTTCCTAATGACCCTATTACTCCAGATAATCCTGGACAGGACATTCAGTTAAGTGCAATGCCACCCAATCCAGAACCTTTATATTATTACACAAAGTATACTGCTTTTGAACAAACAGAAGAAAATGTTATAGATGGAACTAGGTATTCTTATTTTCATAAATACGATGAGGCAGCACCAATTTTAATTAATTATGAATCTAATAAAACAGCAAATTTTTATATTGATAATCATGATTTTATATTCTCAAATAACAAAATTATTGTAATCAAAGAGGTGTTAGCTTTTAAGCAAGATAATCTTGATAGTGATTACTTAAACAGCAGAGAATATGGTTATGCACGTTACGGAACATATGACATTTTTCAACCCATTACCCTATCAGGAAATGATACTACAAAAATTGAAACTAAAATCCCTATACCACTTACTGACGGTGCTACATTAGCAGCTAATGGAGATAATATTAATTCTGTTGTTCCTATGTTTATGTTAATGTATGTAGATGATGCTGGAGATAGAAGCGATGCGGAAACTGTATTTGGTTATATTGTAGACGGTATCTTAACTTTGTCAGGTATTGGTAATCTTACTAAATTTAGGCATTTAACAAAACTATCAAAATTACAATACGTTAAACGAATTATTGGAGGTGTAGAATTTACTTCAGGTATGTTGAGTTATTTAACATCTTTTATTGGAGATTGTAATGCCAATGATGAATTCTGTAAACGCATTAAAGCTTTTACTTTTTGGCTTGAGATGGCTTCACTCTCAGCCGATGCTATTACAGAGTATATGTTAAGGAAAGCAGCTCGTAATGTTAAAAATCAAAGTTTTCCAAATGATTTTGATCATACACCTACAAAGGAAAAAATAGATAGTTTAGCAAACGCTGTAGATAAGGCAGCAGAAATACAACGTTTTTTAGATAGTATAGCGAGTACTTATCCACAACTAAAAAATAAGTTAGAAACTTTAAGAGTAGATTTAGGGACAAATGGTGATGATATTATTTTTGAATTTATAGATGGTTTAGATTTAGATGAAGGTACCGAGGTTTTAGAAATATTAAACAATAATATTATGGATAGCCTAAACAATGGGCAACCAGATTGGTTGGATAATGTAACTGATATTGCAAAAGCTAGAAGGCTAGCAAGGGCTATAAATATGTTCCGAAATATTATTAGAAAAGTAAAAAATGAGCCTTTTCAAAAAACAGGAAACAAATGGAAAGGGTTTTCTCTAAATAGATGGGAGCAGCAACCTGACAAATCTTGGGTAGATTCAGGAGTTCGTTTACATTCTGATCAAGACATATATGATATGATTTATAGTGGGTTAAGTTTAGATCCTAAAATTACAGAAGTATGGGTTGAAGATATTATAGTAAAGGCATTTAGAGGTTCTAAAACTAAAACTAAACCTGAAATAATTGGAGATAAAAGAAATATTATATTAAATGATCCAGATTATGGTCCTGAATCTCAGAAGTATTTAGGCGAGTTAGGTGTAGCATCTCAACTCGGTAATAGAATACCACCACCCAATGGCCTATTATGGTGTTTTCCTGATTATAATGCTTTTTTAAACTTTAAAGACGTCATTAAAAGACGTTTACTAGAACGTTATGGAGTTGATGATATTATTACAGATATACATATCACAGGTTCCGTACATACTAAAAAGATACCTCCGCCAACTACTAATGTGGGACCACCAGATATTGATGTAGTTATTTATATGAGTCTAGATCAGATTAAAGCTATGTATCAAAAACGTATAAAACATATAGAACGATGTGTGGAGTCAAAAATATTAGATAAAAAGGGAAATTTATTACATAATAAACTAGCAGGAGAAAATCTAATTAAAGACTTCAAAAAAAGAATAGATGCAGTAGATAGTCCAGATTTTGATATTAAGAAACCTATTGGATCACAAAATTTTAGAACTATTGAAACAAATGCTAATGATAAATTAGAAGTTAGAAATTTAAAAGAGATTTTAAATCTTATAAAAAGAAATAAGACTAATGATCCATTATTTGATAATGAATTAAGTTCAATGTTAGAAGGTTTAAATCTAACAGATAGTAAAATGGATTTAAAAATTTTCCCATTAGAGTCAAAACCAACAGAGTTAAGACCAATAAGTCAAGTCACATTATAAATATAAATTAAGTTAATATGGAAATTATATACGGATTTCAAAATCTTGATCGTACAAATATTGAGGTAATGACCGAGCAACAAGCCTTACAGGAAGATTATTATCATAAGATCTTTAAAGGCGATAATGGATTGATAAAAAAGATAGAAACTTATAGTAATCAAAACTTATTAGGCATTGATTATTATTTAGATACTGGTGAGGATGAATCACAATTACTAAGTGAGTTTTACCAATTAGTAGGTTATGTTCATTTTTTTGATCGTAAAACTCCTATAGGATCTTATTTTATAGAAAGAGAGAGGCAGTATAATAAAAGTGAAAACTCTGATTCTGTTTATGACTATCATGTCCGTGTTTTTGATGCACAAGATCGTTTAGTATGCTATGCATCTACAGATGAAAATGATATTCCTTTTGTTGATCTTACTAAAAAATATCTTTACACAGACATTACCACTATTGAAACTGACGGCAATACTACTGTAGATTTATTTTATGTAGAATTTAGCTACAATGATGGCGAAATTTTAGGTATTGATGTAAGTACAGGACATTTAGTATATATGGAGAAATACCTGATAGATGACTTAGATGATATAGATGAATTATTAGAACGTTTTGGGGGCACTATTAATGAGTATAATTATTATTTACATGCTAACTGGATGCCTTAAAAATGATATGGAAATATTAAATATAGAAACATCTATTTTAGTCTAGAGTAATAATCTAATCAAAATTTTAAAATAAGTAATAGTACGCTAGTTGCGAAAATAACTAGTGATAGGGGAGAACTTTCTTCATTCAGTAAAGAATAGAAAAAAATAATTGAAATAAAGTAAGAGGTAAAATGCTTTTAGTAAGCTTTTTATGGTGGAGTTTTGTTGCTAAAAAAATAGTCAAAACTAATAATTCTATATCGATATTTCAATGAATAAAAAATAAAGAATATGTCTACAGAAGAAAATAATACAGCGGCATTAGCACAACGATTTTATCCAACATTATCCAGTGTGGTAAATCAGGATGAAATCCCAGAAATATTAGGATTTATCAAAGATGGAATTGTATTCCTCTTTGATACCATCCACTTTAAAGATTTACAATATAGCAAAAGCCCTAGAGGGGATGCGGCTTTTTACAGTTTATCCATTGTAACGAGAGATCGGATAGATATAGAAGTGCCAGGTACGGGCATATTCTTGGTGTTAAATCCTGATGCAGATGGTCCAAACATTTCATCGTTTCCTATTACCATAGATTATGAATGGAAATTGCTGGCCTATTTACGTTCTTTTAATCTGGATCAATTTGATTTCTCTCCAAAATCATTTTTTGAAACCGCTTTACGTGTATTAAGTATTTCTGAAGAACAAGCCATCGCTAACTTTATAAACACATTTACAGAACCTGTAAATGATACGACAACCGCTTTAGCGCAATTTGTCAATGATTTAAATGCTTTTAATACAGATGCAAACATCACAGCACCTACCGAGGATACAACGATTACAGATATTGTAAAAGATATTTATGCTAAAACACAGGATTATGCAACCATCATGTCTTTTGGAGCCTATATACTAACTAGTGATGTAGAAGAGACAAAAGTTAAATTAAAGACGTTTTTTAGAAGTCTTTTACCACAAGATATAGAAGAGTATATAAAAGACCTTTTACTACCTAAAGTAAAAGCCACCCTACAACTTACCGCTGGCGTTGAGTTTCCACGATCTATTCTAAAACCTGTATATGATGAAAATGGCATACATCCTATAGATGGTTCTATAGGAGAAGCGCTTACCGTGGTTCCAGAAACAGATGGAGAAGGGAACCCTAAGGTATTATTGACTTTTGGTGAGGCTTTATTTTATGCAGATACAGAAACAGGATTAGGGTATAATCTAGACATTGTGTTAAATACCAATTTCCCAGCACAAGTAGGAAATACAGGGTTGATTATTGATATCAAAAACTTGAAAATTGATATCAGTACCACCGAGAATATTATAGAAGCAGATGAAGATAATCGTCCACCAGAATTTATGGGCGTATATATGGAACGCACAGATATTTTCTTACCTAAAAAATGGTTTAAAAAAGAAACAGGACAAACCTTGGTGATCTCTGGAAGAAAACTGCTTATAGGAACTGGTGGTATGTCAGGAACCATTGCCTTACGAGCCACGCATGCTTTGGTAGATGATGTGGTGACAGACTACTTTAGTGAATATTTTGAGTTTAATTATCCACTCACGGTCGTTGTTAATAATACAGAAACAGAGATTGCTAATTATACAGCGTTACTAGCACATGTGAATACTCTGAGCGATCCTAACGAACCAAAATTAAAATATCCGTTTACGATAACAGCCCAAGGTGCTGCGATTCAGTTTAATGAAGAACAACAATTCTTTAACTATATCAATACGTTGAATCCTAATAAATTTATGTGGTTTCAGCTAGGAAGTAATCCTGAAAGAGCGTGGCGTTTAGGATTTGATGTGTTTGATTTGACATTCCATCACGGGCAAGTGATAGAATCTAATCTCCACGCACAAATACAAATTCCAAAATTTAAAGGACTTGATAATCCTAATGATGATCTGTTAATAGATCTTGTAGGACATTGGCATAGTGAAGATGATTTTAATCTAACAGCAGCCTTCTTACCTTCGGGATTACCTATCAATCTTTTCAATTTTGTAACCATCAATCTGCTTACAGCAGAACTAGGAAGAGATGAAGGCAATTTCTATATCGGGACTTCTTGTCAAATTTCTTTTAGTAATGATACCATGAATAAAATTCTGGGAGATCAAATTATTGAGATTCCACAATTACGTATTTATGATAATGGAAGTATTGAAATAGTAGGAGGGAATGGATTTATTCCTTTAAATATCTCCCTTAATCTAGGCCCTGTTGAAATGGCAGTTACAGGAATTCATTATGGGTCAACGCAGCAAGAATTCAATGGAGATATGCGAACGTATAACTATTGGGGCTTTGATGGCGCTATAAGTATAGATCCTTTAGGGATTGATGCTAGGGGAGAAGGAATTAAATATTATTATACGACAGATAATGATGAGTTTGGAGATGAAGGAGATAGCTTTTTACGTATCCAAACCATCGAAGTAGATCTAATTATTCCAGGAACGGCAGATCCAGATACGGCACTCGCCATTATTCACGGAATGGTCTCTATTCCAGAACCAGGAGACTCACCAGAGTTTGAAGGAGAAGTGAGTTTTAAGCTTCCGAAAGCAAGAATTGCAGGGGGCGCAGCTATGAAACTACAACCTAAGTATCCTGCATTTTACGTAGAAGCAGGCTTGGATTTACCAACACCCATACCATTAGGCGCGACAGGATTAGGGTTTTATTCATTTGGGGGGTTAATAGGCTATAACTATGTCACAGATAAACAAGCGGTTGGTCTCACAGAAGACGATAGTTGGTATGATTATTTTAAACATCCTGAAAAAGGAGTCAATATCCATAAATTTAGAACCCCAGAAGAATCTGATGATTTTACAAGTGCATTTTCTATAGGAGCAGGGACAGTACTGGCTACGATGGGAGATGATGGGTTCTTATTCTCTACGCGTTTAATGGCTATCCTATCCTTACCGTCAGTATTTATCTTAGATGGACGTGCAAATATATTAGGAGATCGTTTAGGGATGCTAGACAATACAGAACCACCCTTCTTTGCTTTTGTTGCCATAGGGGATAACAGCCTAGAATTTGGTTTTGGAGCCGATTATAAGATCCAGAAAACCAATGGGGCTATCTTAGAATTATATGCCGAAGCACAAGCAGGTTTCTTCTTTAATAATGCGAATGCTTGGTACATAAACTTCGGAACACGTGAACAACCCAACACAGCAAGATTATTTAAAGATGTGATCAATCTTGAAGTGCAAGCTTACCTAATGCTTTCTGCACAAGGAATGGAAGCCGGAGCACGATTAGATTGGGAATTTAAAAAACGATTCGGACCTGTAAAAGTGCATGCATATATTTATGTTGAAGTAGGCGGGTACATTAGTTTTGAACGCCCTCAAATAGGTGGATACCTAGCTGTTGGTGGAGGTGCTAAAGTAGATTTTTGGATTATCGCTGTAGAAGTAGAAATAGATGCTATTATTTCTGCCGAAGTTCCTAAACCATTCTTATTATATGCAGAAGTAGATATAAAAGGGTGTATTAAAATACCTATTATTGGGAGAAAGTGTAAAACCATTAGAGCTGAGCTAAAATGGGAGTTAGATAAAAGAGTTGATAGAACAGCTATTCCGCCACTGCCTTTTCAAACAATAGTCACAGATAGTGGAAAAGAAACAGATCGTACCAATGAATTGGTAAAAGGGATTCATATGATGACCAATGAAGTGTTTAATTTACATTATACTTCAACGACTCCAACCGTGAGTCTGGTAAATGGATTATCGGCAGACTTTATTCTTCCTTTAGATACCTATATTGATTTTAAAACTGAAAAAGCGTTAGTGCCAGGTGCTGTATCTGGAAGTGGAAAACCTATTGGAGGATACACTAATGCCCCTGAAAATCATGTAGAATTAATTCCGCCAAATCGTGTGGTGCGTGGAGGTAGAGAAATACGTCAAGTAAAGCATACATATTCTATTGAAAAAATTGAGGTATTTGCTTCTTATGAAGGAAGTAACTGGCAACCGTATCATCCCTTTGAAGCAGTCGTTAATGAAGCTGCACGACCATCGGTAACAGATTTTAAAATAGGATACTGGCAAAAAAAATCAAGACAATACGATACTATTCGCTTGTTAGCAACCACTCCTTTTACCTATATGGAAGCAGGAGAACCAGGTTGGGTCATTCCAGAAATGTTAGGCATTACACCGTCTACCTTATTCTGTAAAGAAGAAGAATTAGTCGGCAGTTGTGTTGATGTATTAAATAAAGTATTAGGAACAACCTTTTACATACCCAATGGATATATTGCTCATTTTATAAATGGTATATATGTTACGCTCGTAGGCGAAACAAGTACAGATCCTAATGACGAGGGTGTTTCAGAAGTAGATGGGGACTTTTTTAAAGTAACCAACGAAACCAATCCACACGGATTTTCAAAATCCTTAAGTATTAATAATTATAACAGTTTGGTATTAATAACGCCAGAACCTTCAGTTAAAATCAAATTAAAACTGTCTACTTATGCAGCAGGGGTAACGATTAGATATTTTAGATCGGTTCCAAATGATGACGTGATCAATACAATATATGAACAAGTATATGAAGAGTATAAAACAGCAGCGCAACTTAATGATCAAATCGTTTATGAAAATTTTGTAACTCCAATTTCTAAGGTTGTAATAGAACCCAATACACCTGATACAGTAGCGATTAATGCGCTACGTGAGCAAATAGCAGCATTATTTGTAGAAACATACAGTGATGCTTCTGGAGAAGTGACCATTTTAGAACCTAGTGACCCTGTATTGTATGCACAATTGTTAGCAGAACTTGAGGCTTTAAAAGCTGAAGCATGTACTGTAATACCAGGAGATCTTACATGTGAGAAAGATGATACATTATGCTCTATGTATGTGAGCTTAGCTTTTGATTTTTACAGTTGTATTAGTAGTGCTTATGGAGACGGTAACTCAGAGAGTTCATTTGCAAATGACTCTTTTTCACAAAGAAATACGGCTTCCGAAATACCATTAGAAATAAAATATAGAGAATATGAACATTGCTTTATTTCTTTCTTTAATACAATAAATGCTTTTAACGACTTGCATGCTAATTATAACCTTATCAGTCAATTAGAACCTTATTATAGCAGTTTACAGATGTATCCAGACGGATATTTTGATGATAACCTTAGTACTGCGGTGGGTCTAGCAGAACAGATTTTACAAATCATATATGACTTAGGGAATTGTGGTTGTACAGATCAAGATGTAGAAAAATGCTATACATCACTTCAGGAAGTTTGCTGGTTAACCCTAGAAGAGCACGAGTATAATGAAAGCATACCAGGCTCAGAAGCATTAGAAGAAGAACATGAAGCGATGGTAGCTGCTGTGTCAAAAGTAGCACAACCTATTTGGAGACCCAATACTTCGTATTATATAAAGTTTATGTTAAAAGATGAAGTAGACAATGGCGATGGGGGTGATACATTTGACTACTATTATTCGTTCAAAACGAAGGGGCCTTTAGGGCACTTTCATAAAGAGGCTAATTATGTGCCAGCAGGAGTCAATGCAGATCAATATCCTATTACATCTTTACGCAGTTATATAGATTACAACCGCTCCTATCCAAATGCAGATGGAAGTTTGCTCAAGGCGAAACCATTGTTTTATGGGAATGAAGAAGCAAAGATTGGATTGTTCTTTAACAAACCTTATGTCAATCATATGTTCCAAAGCTGGGACGCTTATGTGAATCCAACAAATAATAGTGCTGCAGATGAATTCTTTGGGGATTTACATATCGCCATTAAAGATCCTGTTACTGATGTGGTGATTCCATATCCTTTACCTGAAAATTTTCATGAGACAGTACCAGAACCAACCAATACTGGGTGGGTAGGTGATAATGATCCGCAATTGCCAGAACATATTCAAGTCATTAATAATATGATTGAAAATGGAGAACTACCCTGTGAGATAGATTTAGGAGAAACTATTGTACCACTGAGCCAAAATTACGAAGTGTCATTTACCAATTTAAAGCCTCGTAAACTCTACACAGCACTGATCTATAATGCTTTTGGGAAAGCACAAAATGACCAAGTCAGTGAGAAAGTACACGAATATGTGTTCCAAACATCTAGATACAAAAATTTTGAAGCGCAAGTCTTGAGTTATCGTACAATGGATGGTGAGGAAAGGCAACCTGCATTTTTTGATATTCCTGTGACAGTAAGTGCCGAAGAAATAACGGAAGCGTTTGATTTGGTAGATTACTTAAATACACCTGTAGATAATACATTGGAAACAGCCTATCAACACGTATTTGATCGTGTGACAGAAGGCGTGTTAGGAATCACTCCAATAGATCCACCAGAAACAACAGAATTTAATAGGGTCATTAATACCAATATAGGGGATGTTATTGGACTATTAATAAAAAATCCAGAACCTTTTAATAATCCTAAAATTCCATTAGACATCATTGATGGTAGTAGTACTCAACAAGACCCAGCTATCTCGGTAGTGAATATTGGAAGCTCTGACGAGTATCGAGTATTGTATAGTAAAGATTATGCACAGGCATTGATCATGCATACTAGTAAAAAAATTACAGTGGCAGCTTTGAATATTAAATTCTTATACAAAGTCTGGAACGGAAGCGCGTATATCACAGAAGGAGATGTGATTGCTGAGAATATTTTAATTAACGAATAAAGAAAAAGAAGATCATGGCAAATGATAATTTTAATAGTAGTAGTGCATCCATAAATGATAATTGTAGGTATGTAAGTACTTTTAGGAGTGATATTAATAATAGTAGTTATTCTAAAATAGAATACACAACTGTAGGATTTATCACAATAGGTAGGAAGAATACATCTGGTCTTATTACTTTTTTCAGTACAAATGGACAGATACTATGGAATAAAACATATACGTATTCAGATAAGGAACTGGGTTTAATAGGTTTTGAGGCACTTACAGATGATAGTGGTTTTATTGTTTTTGGAAGTTATAAAACAGGAGAACCTAATAGATCACATTTAGTTGTTTTTCGAATTGACACCATGGGAAATGTGGCTTGGTCTAAATTGCTCCATTCTTCAAATACTAGATTTGGAAGAAGAATGATACGACTAGAGGGTGGTAGTTCCATAGATACGTTTGTAATAAGTGGATGGTACAATGAACATTCTCAAGTAGACGATGTAGAACTCTTTAAAATAGATGCCAATGGAAACCTTCTAGAGGCTAAAAATGTATACTTCCTGCCTGGAGGAGATGAGCAAATTTACGGAATGGATTCAGTTTCAGATGGTTTTGTAATATCTGGCTCAGCAGCTCAAGGAATGGTTATGAGGTTCGACAAAGATATCAACTTTTTGTGGGGGAGAGGATTAGGGCCATTTCATTATGTTTCAAATATAGCTTATGTAGGTACTACGAGCCCTAGTGTACCTACTGAAAACTTCTTATTATATGGGTTTTATCATAATCAAAATATAATATATGTTACCCACTTTAATGAATTAGACAGTACATTAAACGTAAAAGAATTTGATGTTAGTTCTTATAATTTAGGTTCAACTTTGAGTTCTGGTGTCACTCTAACTAGGGATGAGATTTCAGGAGCTATTTTTTTGGTACTCGTATTTAGTTCACAATCTTCTTCATTGGTTATTAAACTAGATGAAAACCTAAATGAATTATGGAAGAAGAGATTAAACATAGCTGATATATCTGTTATTTCAAGACTTATAACCAATGGTACTGATATTCTCTTATCAGGTTATGTCGTAGAAGATGAAATTGGGGTTGCATTAGTCGCCAAGACAGATTCTGATTTGAATAGCTGTATCACAGAAGATTTACCACTGACAATAACTACTACGGAAGAGTTTGCAGTAGTTGATATTTTTCCAGAAGTGGGTAATTTAAGCACTACATATCAAGATATTTCTTTAGACGTAAATAATATTTCTCTTGAAAGGACAGATATATGCTCTGAAAATTGTAATAACAGTATTGTTATAAGCGATCTAACATCTCTTCAATCACCTAATTTTTATTTACAAGCATCTGGATCTAATGGGACGGATAGTAGTGCTGGTAAGCATTTGAGATGGATGTTTAGAGGAGCTCTAGGGGATAAGCATTTGCCTAAAGGAAATCATGCAACAAATACGATAAACTTTAATAAACCAAATGATTTTGTTAGAGTGTATAAAGCACCTTATGTTCAAAAGAAAATTAGATTAGACTTCACAGTTCAAACCCCTGAAGTGGTAGATAGTTCAAATTATTTATGGATTTATAGGGTAGAAGGAAAAGAACTGTATCTACATTTCAGAAATACAGTCAAGTATGATGATGTATTAGGTACTATAAGCCCTTTCAATGAGTCAGGTTTATTTTTAGTAGGATATGGAGAAGAACTGTACGAACTAGAGAGTAAGCAAGATTTGTTTTTTGCGGCACGAATTAATTTCACGGAAGTGAATGAAAATAGTGTTTATTTAGCAGAAACCTTATCTGTTCCTGAAAACACACTCATAGCAGATAAAATAGTTAGTAGTAGAAGAGCCTATAGCTCTACTGATTTAAGTGGAGCACCCGTAGTGCGTCTTATTTGTGAAAATGGGCGTTCTATTAGAGCCAGAGCCGTTAGTTGTGGTGTTGGTTCTATAGACTTGGAATTTTATGCAGATACTATTACTCACGTGAATGAGACATCTGGATGGGAAGTTTTAGGAGAGTTTGCTTTATCTCGAGAAGATACTACTGTATTTACACAATTAGAGCCTAATGATGGTGATGTACATGGGGTTTGGCAACGTTTTAACGACAATGATTTTGTAAATATTACAAACTATCAAGAAAAATGGAACGCAATACCAGAAGAAGGAGATCGTAACATTAAACAAGTTGTAGAGCAATATATTGATTTGAGTGATGATATTAATAATCCTACGGCGATTGAGGAAGTTCCTTTAGGAAATGATCCAACAGACCCATATGATGTAGTACAAGTTTCAAATCTTGACTTACTTACAATAGCATCGTATGATTATCATATAGCACGTATGTTAGGCTTAGGTATTTTGGATATTTCCGAAGATGACACGTTTTTATATGTAGCAGAATATGTGACATATGGAGATTTAGAAGATGGTCTTGGAGCTAGAGAGGTACACCATCTTTCTATGAGTTTGCCAACATCCAATCAAGACAGTCGCTTGCCTATTCCTGTTCAAATAGATATGATTACACCAGGCGCTTTTATTGGGACAGATTCTGATGAACCTTCTGCTATTACTGGAGAAGATGGATATACACATGATGGTTTGGCTAGATATGTGAGTTTATATGCCGAAGCTTCTCCAGAAGATTATGTGAATGTGCCATTTTTCAATACTACGGAGGACATTGACCTAAGTACTATTACATATCCTATTTATGCAGGATTAGAATATAAGTTAGGAAATGAAGATTGGCAAAAACCAGAACTGTCACACGATACTAGATATTCTAATGTAGTTCCAGATGGAGAAGTTGCTCATTTTGAAACTCGATTTATTAACATCCCAAGTACACAAGCACCTTTTTATGTGCATAGGCAGACTGTAAGTGGTACGCATACCTATAAGTCATACGGAATTAATTGGTTTTCTAGATCTAGGCTAGGAGAAGAGACGTCAATAGAAACAGTATTAGTACCAACAAATCCTTTGTTACCTCCATCTAGTACGAATGCATTATTGATTAGGAATGAATATCCATTATTACTAACATCAGAGAGTGAGCAAGAACGTTTAAATGCTATTCCAGAATCTAATGACCCTGATAACCCTAGTGATAAAACATTAATTCGCTTATCATTTAATTATCATTCAGCACAAGAACTAAAAAGCTATCAAGTACCATTAGATAGCACAATTTCAAATGAAGATTTAGAGAATACAGATACGCTTTTCCCAAATGGTCAAGAGATTTTTGCAAATGCTATTGATGTGTTTTTTAGAAATGAAGTGCCTAATAATGTGTCAGGGCAAATTGTAGGAGATATTGTAGATGATGCTATAAATGATTTATTATCAATTATAGAAACAGGGTCTTATAATGTAAGTAGTAATAATACGACGATTGACCCAGTTATCACACCAGGTACAGAAGATAATTTTGTAGGAGGTGTGTTTATTCAAGGTTCACAGCGTTTTATTATCCATGAAGTTTCACAAGGAACTAATGGACCTGTATTTACAGTATATAAGAAAGTTATTAGTGAATCGATTGTGAATGGAGGCATGCCTTCGGATACTGCTGAGGCAGTTGAAATACCAGCAATTGAAGGAGATGGCTTCTTTATGGCTATTGAAAATATGCAAACACCTGCAAGTTGGGGAACTCCTAATCCTTTAGGAATGCAAGTTCAAGTAGGGCCTACTGATGAAATTCATCGAGAGGTTTTAACATTTACAGATAGTGATGGCGTAGAGACGCGTCAACTCCAAAAGACAAGAGGAATATGGGATACAGCAACCGTGACTCCTGTGTTAGAGCCGGGGTATGATGACCAAGGTGTACAAGGTGAATATCATCAGGGACTCTATAAATTTGAATTTAATACCAAAACATTAGAGCAACATCCTCAATTTAGTACGGATAATAACTCTGTAGAGTGGTTTAGAGGATCGATATGTGTATTCTCAAATGATGCATATAACGGAGGTAACCCTATTAAACCAAGAAGAGTATTATCTGTCCTTAAAATAGAGAACATTATACCTCTTGGAGCAACTACAGGTGAAAATGTAGTGGTATATGCACATGATCCGTCTTTTATTCAAGGTGATACTTCGTATGATGAAATTCAAACAGGAGTAAACATAGAAGTTAATTTCTATCCTGGTTATAAAGTATATCTCTATGCAGATCCTGCATATAATATAACAGAGGATGCAATACTTCCTGCAGAAGGAGAAGGAATGCGTAATTCTATTTTTGGATTCAGAAGTAAAGATTCAGATGGAGCATGTGAAGGACTTAATACACCTTGTGTCTCTAAAATTAGTGTGCCTAATGTATTATTTGCACAAGAAATAATAGAACCATTACCACCAAAACAACCGTTGGGAGGAACGTTTGCAACACGCCCAGATTTCTTTGGAAGATCTACATTTACATTTACCACAAAATACGATCATAAACCACATGGCGTATTATTTTATAGATCTAATGAAGAAGCATTACTAAATGCATTATACACAAAAACAACAATGCTTTCTATACGAGAATCACTAAAATTACTTGGAGGTAATGATGGGATTTGGGTAACAGATCGATGGAAAAACTTCTTAGATTTTGGAATATTAGAATCAAATGGAGATTATAATTTTTATCCTCCAGAAGAGGATGCAGAAAACAGATTTAAATTCCCTCATCCAGATAAGCCAGCATTCTTTGATTGGGCAAATCAAGTAAGACACAATCTAGGGTTAGATCCCCTTGATGTGGGGCCAGATAATACAGTGCCTATAGGTGATGAAAGAATATTCAGTTTTGTAAAAGGAGCTATTTATAATGCTTTTGTGCCGTTGACAGAAATACCAATTATCTATCAACACATAAAGTTAGAGCCCTATCAACCTCAATCAAAAAAACAAGTAATAAGAGATCGCAATGGCGGCATTTTATCGCCAACAGATCCAGAATTCGACATGGCACCTATGATGAAAATCATAAACGAAGCGCCACATGAAACTTTATATACAGACTTTAATCTAGATGGTACATCAAATAACTTGTATTTCTATGGAGCTAAGGAATTAGGAACTCAACTTACAATGAGTGCGTTTAGTCCATTTTTAGGGCCTATAAAACTAGTAAATACAAACGCACCAGAACAACCAGAAGTAAAACGTATCATGCCGGTTTTAAGCAATCAAGTATTAGGAATTACTCCTAAAATTCAACTGGAGATCAATGCATATCCTGAAGTACAGAATATTCAAAGATTAACAGTATATAGAACTACAAACAGACTTTATGCACAGTCAGTAAGAACCATGGAAAAGGTAAAAGTAATCGATCTTACGCAGGAAGGGTATGTAGGACAATCTGTATTAAAAGTGTATGATGATTTTTCAGATCTCTCTGAAGTTCCTTATGGAGAAGGTTTGTACTATAGAATAACGGTATCTAGAGCAGTTACTTATACAGATAAAAATGGAAATTTAGTAGATGATTTTGCCCCATCACAAGCTTCTATAATTGTAGCAACTATGATAGTGGAATCTAAAAGTCCTGCTTCTCCAGAGTTAAGCTATGAAGCAACTATCAGCTCTTTTAGCAATACCACAAGTACCAGTGTAGTATTAACCGCTGTGCGTTTGTCCTGGGAGAAACAAGCATATAATGCAAAGTATCACCTTTATAAGATGAATAGTCAAGGAAATTGGTATAAGATTCATGAATTACAAACGAACGATAGTCAAATAGAAGTGTCTTTGTCTGAAACCAATACAGAATCACCACTATTACTAGTACAAGACACAGAAGGACTGAATAGATATCATCATTTTAAAGTGATTACAGAAAATACTTCAGGAATGTTAAGTACAGAAGAAAAGATTCTTACACTTCCAGATACCGTCTTACCAGATAATGGAACATATCCAGCTACTGGAATAGGTAGTATGGATGTAGGCACAACTTTTACAATAAATTAAAAATTAATAAAATTATATTATGGCAACTAGCAAAGAACAATTAAAACAGTATTTTGAGACAGGAGATACGCCTTCAGAAACGCAGTTTGGAGAACTTATAGATAGTTATAGACATATTGATACAGGAGCTGTTATTACTTCAGTTGAAGAGTATGATGATAGTACAACAGTAAACATTAGTGATAACGATGCTATTGTAGTACCTAAGTCTAATTTTTATGACAATAGATATAAACGTCAGTATTCAGAAACTATCACTATAGATGGAGATGCAGATACCTATTATCAGGTTGTTATCAAAGGAGGGAATCAAAATAGAATACGAAATCTTAATATTTATAGACGTCACACAGACCCAGCACCAGATACATGGTATACATCTTCGCATGGAGGATCGTTGACTGCCGAATTTAGATTAAATGCAGGAAGTTGGGGAGGTTCTGAATACGATTGGATGCTTCTAGATTTTAGAGAAAAATATTGTACCATGCTTGCAGATGCAGGACATGTCAATACGAAACGTGCTTTTTATGTAATGTTGCGCGGAGGTGGAGCACAATATCATATTGATTCTGATGACGTACTGGATATACAAGTTGTGTATAGTACAGATGATATTATATATCCAAACTCAAATCCAGAGTATGTAGAATATGGAAAAACGCCACTTACAGAAGTTAATATTCAGAATCTTTCCGATCATAGAATAGTCTTGAGAAGAGATATCGCAAATATGGCAACTTTAGATGATATAACAGATATAGAGACTAATGAACCTGACCAATATGGTGCAGAACGAAGAGGGATTTTGAAGTATATCCGAGTTACGGCTGTTCCTGGAGGTATTTTTCATATCAAAACACCTATTCGGGTAGATACACATAGTCATATGTTTCATTTTAGTGCTGAAGGTTATTTTTATGGAAATGGACAACCTATTGATATTGTGTGGGTGGGGTATTCTTATGCAGCTCAGAATAACCTAATTAGAGATCATACAAGTGTGTTAAGGGCAGACCCAACTAAAGTGGAAGCAGGTCAGTATGTAGGTTCTGATAATCATGTGTATTTATGGATAAAACCTTCAAGCCTTTATTATGCTACCTTTAGAATTAATACTATAAGAGTAGGATCAGGCCCCTTATTTGAAGAAGGAGACTTAGAATTGATAATAAGCACTGAAGCACAATTATAAGAGTATATGAGTATAGTTAGATGATAGTCGCAAAACCATTAACCTATCTTTCGTCTAGGGTTAATGGTTTTGTAATTTATACTAAACTTTTAATTAGTACTTATATAAATTTTATTTTTAAGTGATGTTGAGTATGCTTTCGCGAAAGTAAAAAAGACACCCTAAACGAAGAGCATCTTTTTATTAGTAGCTAGAAAACCATCAGTATTTTACTCCTCAACCTCCTGCAAAATTGCATCAGAATTACGGATCACACTTTTATACCACCGTGTCACGATCCAGATAAGCAATCCAAAAAAGGCCAGCATAAAAGGCGCAGCAATTCCTAGTTTAGGATCTAAAGTCTCAAATAGGTTCTCATCATTCAATAATTTGGCTGATACAGGGACGGTCAGGAGCATAAAAACAAAGCTCAATGCAATATTTAACTTCTGAAAATTCACAAAGTTCTTCTTTCCTTTGGCATACGTTTCCATCGTTTCTTTATAATTCATAGTCGTGACATTGACCCGTTTCATTGCACGTAAGGTTTGTAAGGATATGATAGGGAGAATACCAAGGATCACCACACATAAAGCACCAGATAGTTGTAGTGCAAGGGTATCTAGTTTTTCGAAATTGAAGAGGATCGCTATGAGTGCGCCGTAGCAAATCACGGAGCCTATTTTTTCTCCAGTCATTATTTTATTCCATTGTGAGGTATATTTTTGTTGTGTCATTTTGAGTATAATTTCGTCGGTTAATTGTTTTTGTTTTTCGAGTTCCTGGCTCATTTGTGACCAGGCCGCTTGCATTTCTTCTAGTTCCATGTGTCTGTTATTTTACCAGTTGTGTTCTTAATTGTTCTTTGATTCGAGAGATGCGCGTCGCTACTTTACTTCTAGAAAATCCAGTAATGGTCGCAATCTCTTCATACTTTTTGCCTTCTAATAACAGCAGGATAATCCCTTTGTTTACATCAGACAGTTGGCGTATTTGGGCATACATTTGCGCCAAACGTTTTTCCAGAATCGGATCATCAGGTTCGTATGTGAGATGCAGGTTGTCTATCGTTACAGACGTACCTTTTCGTTTTTCTTTTCTTAAAAACGTAAAAGCGGTATTTAGTGCTACGCGATACATCCACGTACTCGCTTTGGCATCTCCTCTAAAACTGTCAAACCCTTTCCACAGTTGAAAAACGATATCTTGATACAAATCTTTTTGATTCTCTCTCGTATTGCAATACACCCGCGAAATCTTAAAAATGATTCCTTCGTTTTCTTTGATGAGTTGTGTAAAAGCTTCTTCTTTGCGCATTAAAGATGATTTGTTAGTGAAACTCAATAAAAATGTAACTTATCAAACTGAGCTTGTCGAAGTTTTTAATCTTTAGATATTTATAAGCCCTTCGACAGGCTCAGGGTGACAGTTGATCACTGTTTTTATACAGCCTCTTTATTCTATTTACATACTATTAGTAAGGTAAAGAATAAAAAAGTCGCAAAAAAGGACACTTTTTTTTCAAATCAGTGTTGTTGAGGTGTTTTGTGTTTTCGCTTAAAGCGAAAAAAAGGTTAAAAAAGATATTTAAGATAGGAAGAATAAGATTCCCTTCTTCAAGGGAATTAAATTTAACACAAAACAATTCCCTCCTAAAAAGGAGGGCTAGGGAGGTGTAAAACAAATAGTACTTAAAAAACAGCGTACGACTCTAAAATAGCGCGTTACGCTATTTCTTGTCAGAAGATCGGTGCATACTTCTTGAATACGTTAGACCCCATCTTATAAAATAGATACCTATCTTTACGCCTCAATAATTTCCCATACAATTCATGGATTACTTTCTTATTATTACGATACTCGTCGGGCTTTCGGCGGCATTTGGATACATTAATGTGCGATTTTTAAAATTGCCCAATACGATTGGTTTGATGCTCATCACCATCGTCTTTACATTAGGCGTATTTGCACTGAGTTATTTTGATGCTACCTTACTCAATGCCGAGCGGTATATCATCAAACAGATTGATTTTAAAACAGTATTGCTGGATATTATGTTGAGTTTTCTGTTGTTTGCAGGTGCCTTACATACCAATTTTGAACAACTCAAAATTCAACGCTGGCCTGTATTAGTATTTTCAACCTTTGGAGTGTTGGTATCTACGTTTTTAGTAGGAACGGTCATGTTTTATGTGTTGCCTTTGTTGGGATTGCAAGTAAACTATATCTATTGTTTGTTGTTTGGAGCCTTGATCTCCCCTACAGATCCAATCGCGGTTTTAGGAATTTTAAAGAAAGCAGGCGCACCCAAAAAATTAGAAACCAAAATTGTAGGCGAGTCCCTATTTAATGATGGGGTAGGCGTCGTTGTGTTTCTTACTATTTTTCAGATTGCCTCTTTTGGAACAGAAAATATAGAAGTAGTAGACATCTTCAAATTATTCGGGCAAGAAGTCATCGGTGGAATTGTGTTAGGAGGCATTATCGGGTGGATTGTGTATCGCCTTATGAAATCTATAGACGATTATGACATAGAGGTGATTATCACATTAGCAGGAGTGATGGTCGGTACCGCTGTAGCGCATCAATTTCATGTCTCTGCACCACTCGCCATGGTCACCGCCGGATTAATTGTTGGCAATGATACCGTACGCGGAAGCTCGATGTCTGAAATTACCGAAAGTTATGTGGATAAATTCTGGGAGCTCATTGATATTTTACTCAATACCTTACTGTTTGTATTGATCGGTATGGAGATGCTCGTCCTTGCCATGGAAGGAAAATATATAGTCGCTGGATTACTCGCGATTCCAATTGTTTTAGCATGTCGTTATGCCTCCTTATTAGGACCCATTGGATTTTTTAGAAAGCGATTGGATTTTGTACCCAAAACCAATTTAATCATGACCTGGGGCGGACTGCGAGGTGGGATTTCTATTGCACTTGCCTTAGGCCTTTCTGATGAGATGTATAGAGAGTTATTTTTGGTCATTACCTATGTGATTGTCGTCTTTTCGATCCTCGTACAAGGGCTCACGGTAGGAGGATTGATCAAATGGGTTCAAAAGAAAGGATTAGAATAGTATTTTTACAGCATGGAACCAGACAATTTCACCAACGAATTTTTTGGCATTGGGATTCAAAACGGAAAGACTCCTGAAAATCTAGGTGTGCTTTGGCGCACGGCACAGAATCTAGGAGCGAGTTTTATATTCACCATCGGGAATCGGTATGCAAAACAAGCGAGTGACACCCACAATGCAGTAAAGGCGATGCCTTATTTTCACTACAAAACCTTTGCTGATTTCTATACTCATTTACCCAAAGGCGCCCGACTTGTAGGGGTGGAGATGCATGAAACCTCAGAAGCTTTAGAAACCTTTGCGCATCCACGACGTTGTGTGTATCTTTTAGGCGCCGAAGATCACGGACTCTCCAAAGAAGCGATTGAAAAATCCCATTTTCTGGTGCAATTCCCTTCTAAAATGAGCTTGAATGTCGCCGTGGCAGGAAGCATTGTTCTTTATGACAGAACCCGCAATAAACCAAGGTCATAGGCTTGTTTTAGGTTTATGAGGAGATGATTTGGTTGAGTGTTTCATACATAAAGGTATGTAATGCTTTCATTTCTTTCTTTCCCGCTTCTTTTCCTAATCGGCCTGAAAAATAGAGCAGAAACCAAAAAATAAACAGCACGATCATTGACACCAACGGAAACGTAAAAGGTGCTTTTAAAGAAATGTTCGTGTACATCCATATTCCTGCTCCAATAAAAAGCGTAGCGATGATAAAATGTAAAAACATAAAGAGTGTCCAAACGGTGGGATTTGGTCCAAAAAGCCCTCTAAGGATCGTAGGCTGTTCTTCTATTTTATAGATTTCTAGATGTAATTGTGGTGACCAGAAATGCTGTTTGCTTTTTGGAATCCTTATAAATACATGATCATCAATGCGACTTATCACAAAGTCAGATTGCGTCTGCGCGACACCTTCAAATGCACTTAGTAGTTTCTCTGGCATTACATCCAGTTCTAAGGAGAATCTAGGACGTAGTACAATATCATTTGACAATTCCATAGGTGTTAAATTTAAAATACCCCAATAAAACAAACGATGATATTTGTCATCAAAGTTGTTCAACTATGTAACCTTTTTGTTTTACGCTTTCGCGAAAGCGTACTCAGCAGCATCCCAATGTATACGAAATCTCAAATCTCAAAAGTTCAAATCACAAATCTCAAAAAAAGCTTCTAACTTCCAGCTTCAGACTTCCTGCTTCCCACTTCCGGCATCCCACTTCGTATCTCCAACTTTGTACTTTTTTCTACAAATCACAAATCACAAAAACTTAAAAACTTCGCTTCAGACTTCCAGCTTCCAGCAACCAATAAATCACAAATCTCAAAAAAACAAATCACAAAAAAATATCTTGAACCCAGCATCCAACACCCAACACCCAGCACCCAGCCAATAACTCGTATTTCGCACCTCTTACCTCGTACTTTTTCTACTTCCTACTTACAGCTTCGTACCTCGTACTTCCCAATTCGTACTTTTTTCATTTTCCACTTCCGGCACCCAGCTTCCAACTTCCAGCTTCAGACTTCCTGCTTCCCACTTCCGGCATCCGGCATCCAGCAAACAACTCCCACCTCATACCTCCTTTCATTTTGATTTTTAGAAATTGAATATTCCTATTAAGAAAGTTTACCTTTGCACTAAATAAAGAATATATGTCTCATAAAGCTGGTTTTGTAAATATTATAGGAAATCCTAATGTCGGGAAGAGTACGCTTATGAATGCGTTTGTAGGAGAGCGATTATCGATCATCACCTCAAAAGCACAAACGACACGTCACCGTATTCTAGGGATTGTCAATGGTGAAGACTTTCAAGTGGTGCTGAGTGATACGCCTGGAATTATCAAGCCTGCGTATCAATTACAGGCCTCGATGATGGACTTTGTAAAAAGTGCTTTTGAAGATGCCGATGTATTATTATACCTCGTTGAACTGGGTGAAAAAGAATTGAAAGACGAAGCCTTTTTTAACAAAATACGCAGCGCAAAAATTCCTGTACTATTATTAATTAATAAGATCGATAAGGGCAACGAAGAACTCTTAGGGGAATCATTAAAATTATGGTCAGAAAAAGTGCCCAATGCTGAGGTGTTTGCGATTTCAGCCCTAGAAAATTTTGGGGTAGGCGAAGTTTTTAAACGTATTGTAGAGCTATTGCCTGAATCGCCTGCATTTTACCCAAAAGATCAGTTAACGGATAAGCCAGAACGTTTTTTTGTGAATGAGATCATCCGTGAGAAAATCTTGATGCATTACAAAAAAGAGATTCCGTATTCGGTAGAGATTGATACGGAAGAGTTTTTTGAAGAAGAGACCATTATCCGAATGCGTGCTGTGATTATGGTAGAGCGTGACAGCCAAAAAGGTATCATCATTGGTCATAAAGGAAGCGCTTTAAAGCGTGTAGGAGTAGAAGCTCGTAAAGATTTAGAGAAATTTTTCGGAAAACAAGTACACTTAGAACTCTACGTAAAGGTCAATAAAAACTGGCGTAGTAATGAGAAGCAACTTAGACGCTTTGGTTATAATCAAAAGTAGATTTGAAGTTCGAGCGACGAGCGACGAATACGTAAAAACTAATATAAAGTAATGTGCATTTCTCTCCTGGCGGAAGAGAGACCAAAAGGCAGAGAGGGAATGAATCGAAAATTAAAAAATAGCGAACTCGAACGTAAGTCTGTTACCGAGTTTAAGGAAGCAGCAAAAACCCCGCTTATCATTATTCTAGATAACATCCGGAGTTTGAATAATATCGGATCGGTTTTTAGAACGGCAGATGCATTTTTGGTTAAGAAAATTTACCTGTGTGGGATCACGGCACAACCCCCGCACCGGGAGATTCAAAAGACGGCTTTAGGGGCGACTGATGCCGTAGCATGGGAGTATGTGGAGGATACGAGTACGCTTTCGCGAAAGCTAAAACAAGAAGGAGTTCATTTGTGCGCTATTGAACAAGCAGAAAATGCCGTCATGCTCAACGATTTTACACCTGAAAAAGGAAAAACATACGCGGTTGTTTTTGGCAACGAAGTAAAAGGGGTACAACAAGAAGTCGTTTCTGAAAGTGACACGGTTATCGAAATCCCTCAATTTGGGACCAAACACTCCCTAAACATTTCCGTCTCTTGCGGAGTTGTTGTATGGGACTTATTTTCTAAGATGAGCTTATAAAATCTTGGTGGTGGTTGTCTTTTTTATTTCCTAATTTTTTATGGAAATAAAAAAGACTTTCCGTTCTTGACTTTCAAATTTTGTAGTTTTTGGTACAAAAAGGAAAGAACTTTCCGTTCAACCCCTAAAGTTACTTATTTTCTAAGATGAATGTTTAGTAGCGTGGTTGTTCTTAATTCCCTCGAAGGAGGGAATCTTTTAAATTCACATAGAAGGATACAATAAAGAAAACTCTTTTCTTTCCTATGTAAAAAGGGAATAACGTTCCATTTCAACCACATTAGGGAGCTATTTTCTAAGTTGACCGTATAGCATTCAGATACTCATTCCTCTTCTTATTTTTTACTGTGAAAAACTGGTGATAACTCATGTAACATTGCGTTTGTAAAAGTCGATCAAAAAAGTACCTTGCAGTATGGCAAAAAGCACAGCAAAAAAAGTGACTCCTTTAATGAAACAATACAATACCATCAAGGTAAAATACCCTGATGCGTTATTGCTTTTTAGAGTAGGAGATTTTTACGAAACCTTTGGAGAGGATGCCGTAAAAGCCGCAGGGATTTTACAAATTACCTTAACGCATCGCAATAATGGGGGCGACAAGACGGAATTGGCTGGTTTTCCGCATCATTCTTTGAATACCTATTTGCCCAAATTAGTCAAAGCGGGATGTCGGGTGGCGATTTGTGATCAGTTGGAAGATCCTAAAATGACCAAAACAATCGTAAAGCGTGGTGTCACAGAATTGGTTACCCCTGGGGTGGCGCTTAATGACGAAGTACTCTCAGCAAAGCGTAATAATTTTTTGGGGGCTGTGTATATTGGAAAACGTTCACTAGGGGTGTCGTTTTTGGATGTTTCGACTGGAGAATACCTGACCGCTCAAGGTGACGAGGCCTATATTGATAAACTTTTGCAAAATTTCGCACCCAGCGAACTCCTGATTTCAAAGAAACAAAAGACGGCATTTTTTGAAGCATTCGGTACTGATTTCCATACGTTTTTTATGGAGGATTGGGTGTTTAAAACCGACTATGCGTTTGAGTCGTTGAATAAACATTTTAAGACCAATACGCTTAAAGGATTTGGCGTAGACCATTTAGAGGAAGGTGTGATCGCTTCGGGGGCTATTCTACATTATCTAGGCGAAACCCAGCACAATAAATTAGAACATATTACACGCATTAACCGTATTGCAGAGGATGCCTACGTATGGATGGATCGATTTACGATTAGGAATTTAGAGCTGTATCATACCGCTTTCGCGAAAGCGATCACCCTCTTAGACGTCATTGATAAAACGACCTCTCCTATGGGAGCACGGCTTTTAAAACGCTGGCTCGCATTACCGCTTAAAAATGTAGAAAAAATAAAACAACGTCATGAGGTGGTGTCTTATTTGTTGGAGGACGAGATCTTATTCGATAAACTACGCCACTATATTAAGAACATAGGAGATATGGAGCGGCTGATCAGTAAAGTCGCGACGGGTAAAGTGTCTCCGAGGGAAGTCATCCAACTCAAAAACTCTCTCGAAGCCATGGTGCCAATTAAGAGTTTGAGCTCCAATACAAGCAATGAAGCGTTAAAAATTATAGGAGAAGGAATTTATGAGTGTGAGCTATTACGCTCAAAAATTAAAGAAACACTGAATGAAGAGGCGCCAGTTGCTATTGGAAAAGGAGGAGCGATTGCTACAGGTTTTCATGAAGAATTAGATAGTCTAAGGGATATTGCTTTTTCAGGAAAAGACTATCTGGATAAGATGCTCCAACGAGAGACCGAGCGGACAGGAATTACGTCTCTTAAAATCGCATCTAATAATGTGTTTGGGTATTATATAGAGGTACGTAATACCCATAAAGATAAAGTTCCCTCAGCCTGGGTCCGTAAGCAGACGTTAGTCAATGCAGAGCGCTATATTACTGAAGAGTTAAAAGAATATGAAGCCAAAATACTAGGGGCCGAAGAGCGTATTTTAGGGATAGAGCAGCAACTCTTTTCTGAGTTAGTGCAATGGATGATGCAGTTTATTCCTCAAGTACAAAATAATGCAAACCTGGTAGCACAACTTGATGTGTTATGCTCGTTTGCACAACTGGCCAAAGACAACAATTATGTAAGACCTGTAGTAGATGATTCTCAAGCGCTTTCTATAAAAGAAGGACGTCATCCAGTGATAGAAAAGCAATTGCCATTAGGAGAAAGCTATATTGCCAATGATGTGTACCTAGACGGAGAAGCACAGCAAATGATCATGATTACAGGACCCAATATGTCGGGTAAGAGTGCGATTTTAAGACAAACAGCACTCATTGTGTTATTGGCACAAATGGGGAGTTTTGTGCCCGCTGCCGAAGCGCACATTGGTATGGTAGATAAGATTTTCACCCGTGTGGGTGCGAGTGATAATATCTCTATGGGGGAGAGTACCTTTATGGTAGAGATGAATGAGACTGCGAGTATTTTGAATAATATTTCTGAACGTAGTCTAGTATTATTAGACGAGATTGGTCGTGGTACGAGTACCTATGATGGGATTTCTATTGCCTGGGCGATTAGTGAATATTTGCATGAGCATCCCGGGCGTCCTAAGACCCTGTTTGCAACCCATTATCACGAACTCAATGAGATGAGTGAAACGTTTGAACGCATTAAAAATTATAATGTATCTGTAAAGGAACTAAAGGATACGGTGCTTTTTCTGCGTAAACTCGTGCCTGGTGGGAGCGCGCATAGCTTTGGAATACATGTGGCAAAAATGGCAGGAATGCCCCAGCAGGTAGTAAGAAGAGCCACTAAGATGATGGAAAAGCTCGAAAAATCGCATGGAAGCGAAGAACTCACAGGAAAATTAAAGGCTGCGGCTGAAGATGAGATGCAATTAAGTTTCTTTAATCTAGACGATCCCTTATTAGAGCAGATCAAAGAAGAAATCTTACACACCGATATAGATACACTTACTCCTGTAGAGGCACTTATGAAGCTGAATGAAATTAAACGAATGCTGGTAAAAAAGAAAGAAAATAAAAGTTTGTAGTATATTGATTAAAAGATGATTATCATTTATTTTGAAGATAATCTCTATAATGTGAGATATTTTTTCAAAAAAGGTTTTGCTAAATGTAGAAAAGATGTAAATTTGCATCCGCTGTTTGAAGCAGTAACGTTCTTACAAGAACACATCATGCGAAAGTAGCTCAGGGGTAGAGCATCACCTTGCCAAGGTGGGGGTCGCGGGTTCAAATCCCGTCTTTCGCTCTAGAAAATTTGATATACTGAATTAAAAATATACCAATGTTTTGCTTCTGCAAAACGGCTGCTCGGGTGGTGGAATTGGTAGACACGTTGGACTTAAAATCCAATGTCCATTAGGACGTACGGGTTCAAGTCCCGTCCCGAGTACTAAACGGGATGCCTTCATATTATTTGATGGTGTCCCGTTTTTATTTCCTCCCATATTCCCCGCTATTGTTGGGATTGCACTAAAAATAGAATTTACTCTAATGGTTCGATAACGGTCATTTTTGTGATCAAACTGGATTCCTTCGGGAAATACCATATTTTGAATTCTTCTCTTTGTCTCCAAATCTCCTGAACTCCACAATACCGATAGTTTCGAGGAATAATCTACTGCATACTCCACTGCTTTTTCAAGGTTCGATACATCTAAGCTGTTTACTTGCAAATATTCTTGCTTTTCTACTCGCTCCTTCTCTGATTTGCTCTTAAACTTCAAGTATTGCTCTCTTGATATTTCATCAAAAACAAAACGCTCCTCTAATCGATCTATTCTTTTATCTAATTCCTTTACTTGTCTTTCTATCGCTTTTGTTTCTTGTAATTGCTCTTTATGGTATTCTAAAAAGGTGTACTTCATTACCTCTTTTAAAGGGACTATATACTTCTGATCACTTAATTGATATGTTTTGAGTAGTTCTTCAAACTTTTGGTGCATCACTCTAGCGCTTCTATTCTCTCTACTACCTCTTCGATTGTTCTTGTAATAATACAACCCCTTTCTTTTTACCAAATAGCCTGTATAATATCCACCACAAGAACTCGCCTTAATAAATTGCTTTAAAGGTAAATTCTCCTCGTCTTTATTGTAGGATTGGCTTTTATCCTTGTTTCGTAAAGAATCATTGATTTTTAAAAACAACTCTTTAGAGATAAGTGCTTCGTGTCTACCTTGCACGATCTCATCAGGAATATGCGAACTCACTATTAAACCACAATAGAAAGGATTTCTAAAATAATCACTCAGCTTCTTTTGATTAATAATCAATCCTTTTCTTTCAAGTTTCTCTGCAATCTCTCTATGGCTTAGATTCTCATTAGCCTTCCACTTAAAAGCATACCTCAATAACTTCCCCTGTTCGT
>NZ_JBHSFV010000014.1:0-112478 GCF_042653865.1 Dokdonia ponticola
GGATGGTACCTTTAATGGCCAACCGATGATCTCTGATGATTATTGGTTTAGAGTGAACTATACAGAACCCGATGGACTGGGAACTCAACGAGAGTTTGTGGGACACTTTACCCTGAAAAGGTAAAACAACCTATACACAGACATAGTAGAAACAGAAAACGTCCAGCAATTGCTGGACGTTTTTTGTGGAAAAGAGTTCTCATTCGCTATGCTTTATGACACACCAATACTACTTTTTTTTCATTGAGTAATGTGGTAAAGAAAAGATAGACGTCACCACCTTCTTTAATGCGAAGTTTTTTTCTAATGTGAATAACCGTTTCTTTAAAATTACGCGTGGTGATATGCGCTTTGTCAATGGCGAGTGCTTTTTTAAGTTGTTTATTATAAGGAAGTATGCGCTCTATCCTAAAAGATCTTCCTGGGAAATTGATAGGCTCATTGCTTGTGTATAATTGTGTGTGGGTATGTAACTTGTCTATTTGAAAGTGGTTACTTATCCAATTAAAGCCTCCTGATTTTAGTAATGCTACATTCGGCTCATAGAGGTAGGTTTTCGGAAAATCGTATGTAGCTACCGCAGTATGTATTTCCTTATATGTCAAGGAAACAGTATCTGTAGCATCTCCCGTACAATTTACCGCATATATTTTTGGATCTAAACACTTCGTTTGTTCTATGCGCCAAAGCAGTTCTTTTACTTCATTTTTTACGGCCACAATATGAATTTCTGCGACCTGTTTTAGCTCTTTTAAACCTGCCGTGATATCTAGCAAAGGTGCTGTTTTAATCCACAGCGTAGTGCATTTAGATAGCAGTAGGTCTATGTGATCAGGAACATTTGGCAGACAGTCTTTAAGCATGAAAACCTTTCCTTTGGCATCGGTACGCCTTCCAGGGTCTACATACATCACATCAAACGTTTCGGCGGTCGTAGTCAGAAAATCAATAGCATTTGCGGTAATACATGTTACATTGGAAGCATGTAATGTGGCTAAGTTCGCTTTCGCGAAAGCGGACACCTCCTCATGCATCTCCACATGGGTTACCTGTGTCATGACTTTTGAAAAATAATAACTATCAACGCCCAAACCTCCTGTAATATCAATGAGGGTGTTGCCTTTTACTAATTGAGATTTGTAACGGGCTGTAATTTCTGACGATGTCTGTTCTAAATTTACTTTTGGAGGGAATAAAATACCTTTAGTTCGATACCAAAGCGGTAATTTAGCTTTGATACGGCGCTTACCTTCTAATTGCTGGGCTAGTTCCTGTACTGTAATATCTTGAAAGGGGCTCCCTTTTAGTATAAAAGTAGCTAGAGGAGTCGCGGTATGTGATTCCAAATAGTCCTGAACATCAGGTTGTAACAATGCTTGATTCATTAAATGTCTTTGGTGAGTTTTTGAACAATTTTAATGTCCGGAATAAACTCCTTTGCGGTTACTTTAAGCGCTGTATACACTGGAATAGCAACGACCATCCCTACGACACCAAATAAAAGCCCTGCGATAATGATGATTAGAAAGATTTCTAATGGATGTGATTTAACGCTATTACTGAATATAAAAGGCTGACTAATAAAATTATCGATGAGTTGTGCGATGAAATAACACACCATGACCTTGATGGTTGTTGGTAGAATAACATCTTGAAAATCGGAACCTAGGTTGCTAGACATGGATAATACCATCATAATGATACCTGCGATGATAGGACCAACGTAAGGTATCAAATTAAGTAGTGCACATAAAAAGGCGATAACAATGGCATTTTCAATCCCAAACACAAATAATGTGATCGTGTAGATGACAAAAAGGATAGAGATTTGAAGCAAAAGCCCTAAAAAGTAACGTGATAAGAGGTCTTTAATCTTATTAAAAGATTGCGTGGCACGATGTTCGTTTTTATCTTTTACAAACGTCATAATTCCCTGATGGAGTAGGGCACTATCTTTTAGGAAAAAGAAGGTAATAAAAATCACCGAAAATAAGCCGACACTAATCGATCCCAAAGCACTTAAAACACCATTTAATAGATTAGGAATAGCCCCAAAGCTAAAAGTAGAACCCAAGTCCATGTTTTCCAAGGTCTTGAAAAGGTCAATGCCTTTGTCTGAAAAATAGGTATTTACTTGGTAAAACAATGTGGTTAATTCGTCTTGTAAACTATCGAGATTGAGGAGTGATAAACTTTTTCCTTGCTCAGCGATTAATGGAATAAACATGGCCATAATTCCAAACAATACTCCAAAAATGATCAACATGGTCACTGCAACCGCAAGGCTATTTTTGAATTTTAGGCGTCTTCGTAAAAAACGAATGATAGGTCGACCAATGAGTGAGATAACAGCTGCTATTGTGATGTAAACCAACACACTACTAATAGCGTATAAAAAGTAAAGCAGTAGTAGAATTCCAGCTAATATTCCAATAGCTCTTAAGATTCCGTAGGTGATGGTGTTTGAATTCATTGGTATAAATATAGCTATTTGATCGATGCCATAAAGGTTTGACGTTTGCTTCTTTGATTTGTTACGATGCTCTTAAGGCATATAATGCAATGGCCGTAGCTTGTGCAACATTCATACTACTATTGGCACCATACATAGGAATATGAAGGGTGTGATGGACTGTATCTAAAACAGCATCGGAAACGCCATGGTTTTCATCACCAATAATTAACACCATATTTTTCAAGTCTTTATTTTTAAAATCCTGAATCGGTGTACTCTTTGTAGTAATTTCAAGCGCAACACTCGTAAATGATTCGGCATGCAGTTGATCAAGGGTTTTCAGAATGCTTTCACTTTCGTGAAAACGAACCAAGGATTGTGTATTTCGGGCGGTTCTCTTGAGTCGGTTGCTGGTGATGTCTACCGATGTACCACAAAAAATAATTTCTGATACTTGAAACGCATCGGCGAGTCTAAATATAGCACCGATATTTGCGGGTCCTTTCACATGATCGCATAAAAGTACGATTTGGTGATCTACGTTTTTATGTTGGTGATGATCGTGGGTGAGTTGGTTATTATCCATCTGCAACCATTACTTTATTGAAATTACTAGCTTTTTTATCTTGTTCTCGCCAGACTATAAATGGAACACTAAATATGACTGAATTTGTCACAACAATGATAATTAATGGTACAAAAAGGAAGATAATTGCGGTAAATAGAATACCAAATATACCTCCTAAAACCAAAATCCATTTGTTAGCTTTGGCATGCACTCTGTTAATACGGCGTTTTACAATGGTTCCACATTTTGTACAACGCTCATTTATAAAGTTACCGCGTTCTTTTTGAAGTTCGAAACGATTGGTAGCTTTGGTTTGAAAACTATTTTCTTTTTGACAGGAACTACAGTAGTAATAGAGTTTCATGGGCTAATTTTCAAAGGCATATTTTACAATATTAGCCCCCATTTGCAATGCTTTTTGCCGTACAGACGCTGGATCATTATGGACTTCGGCATCTTCCCAGCCGTCCCCAAGATCGCTCTCAGTGGTAAATAAAATAACTAAACGATTTTCTGAGTATACACCAAGCGCCTGCGGACGTTTACCATCGTGCTCATGGATTTTAGGAAGCCCTTGCGGAAATTTAAAAGCAGTAGTAAAAATAGGATGGGAGGCAGGTAATTCTACCAATTCCTGATTAGGAAATATCTTTTTGATTTCTTTAGGAAGATATTCTGACATTCCGTAATTATCGTCAATGTGCAAAAAACCTCCACTTTGTAAATAATTGCGTAAATTTTCAACTTCTTCATCTGTAAAAAAAACATTACCATGTCCCGTCATATGAATTAAAGGATATTGAAACAGATCGATACTTCCAGGATCAACGGTATCTGGGGTATCATTCATTGCTGTATTGATATTTTCGTTACAAAAGGCAATAAGATTGGGTAGGGACGTGGGGTTAGAATACCAATCCCCCCCCCCTTTATATTTTAAAACAGCCAAATTTTGCGCTTCTGTTACCGCAAACGATGCACACATCAATATTCCTAAAAGGATTCTTTTCATAAACTTAATTATCCCACTAAAATACTTATAAAACTGCTCGATGCAAAATCCTATTCTATTCTTAACGAAAAGATATGACTTTCATATACACGAACATATTTTGAGCGATGAATAGAGCGAAATATCTAAGTATGTAATTTGATAAAACACATACAATTGTACACATCTGTAATAATTTACTATATTTACCACACCCAAATACTAAAATACCTACATTATGAAAAAAATTATGTTATTGGTCATAGGCTGTCTAGCTTATGTATCTATGCAGGCACAAAGTGTTACTACAGAAGCACAAATTAAGAAAGCTGTTGATGCAAGAATGCAAAAAATGACCTCTGAAGTAAAATTTTCTGATGCCCAAAAAGCCTACCTCGTGGACTATTTTATCTACTTAGAAAAAGAAAAGGCAGGTACTTTTACAGAAGAGTTAAAAGCAAGTGCGTTAGAAGATGTCAATATGGACACATTTTTTACAGATGAGCAACGTAAAGTAATTCAAAAGAATGCATCACAAATAGCAAAAAATTTAAAAACTTCAACGACCCTCATGGGTAGCGATAGCAAGTTTTAGAAATAAGTTAACTCATAGTATATATTAAAACCTGACGTATTTGTCAGGTTTTTTTGTCCACATTCGTAAGGCATTTGGGATGAGATAGACTTATCCTCATAAACACTGGTATTATGTCAACTTCATACAAATGTATACTACTGCTTACCTTTTTTGTACAAACCGTCGCAAACGCTCAAAACACTCCTGTTGTCATCGAACTATTTACCTCTCAAGGATGTAGTAGTTATCCTCCTGCAGATGAACTCCTTGAAAAGATTAAAGATGACTATGGTGATGATGTCATCACACTTTCCTATCATGTGGACTATTGGGATTATATTGGTTGGAAAGACCCTTTTGCTTCCAAACAGTTTACTCAAAAACAATACACCTATGTAGAAAAATTCAAATCGCGTAGTGTATATACCCCACAAGCCGTCATCAATGGACGATCGCATTACACAGGTTCTGATAAAGCTGCGATTTATCGCGTACTGAATAGCTCTCCAAAAACCACAGTTCCTGTTCATTTGGCCATTACAAATACTCAAAAAGAAGATAATACAGTCACTATTGGCTATAAATTTTTAGAAAGCAACGCTGGCAACGAACTCACCTTTGTTATTGCGATAGATGAGAAAATTACAGAGGTAAAAAGAGGCGAAAACCGAAATAAAACCTTAAAAAACACGCATATCGTCGTGGCAGAACAAACCATGCGCTCCCAAGAACCTACTGGGCAAGTGGTATTAAAACTCCCAATGTGGATTCAAGATAACGATCAGCTTTCTGTGGTTGCTTATGTTACAAAACCGAATGTGGGCATTATAGATGCAGTAACTAATAGGCTCTAAATAAGATCAATAAGTGTACGGAAGCAAGATTTTTATATTCACCTTATTACGCTCCCGTTCGTCATATATTTTGATATCATAATCGTGGGTATTGATGGAAGTAACACCCATTAAAGTAGTTTCACTTTTTGAAAAATCCCATTCTACATTTTGTGTAATTCCTTTAATTGTTAGTTGTCCGCTTACGCGAAAACCACTAGCGGTAGTCTCTATGTTATTGCTTTTAAAAGAAAGTTTTGGATGTGCTTTGGCAGAAAAATATTTCTCACTTCGTAAATGCCTACTTCGAAACCAATTATCAGTATCTAAGGTCTCTGTAACAACAGAACCACTTATGGTGGAAGTTTCTAAAGAACCCAAATCAATACTTCCCGTAAATGTAAAACCACTGATTTCGCCATCAACTTCTTTATCTACAAATGTAAAATTGATGCTGGCTTGGTCATCCTTAATGGTTATTTTTTGTGCTATTACAAAAGGTGAATAGAGTGCTAGGAAGGTGATAAGAACTAATTTCATAGAGATGTATTATCGTTGAAGATATAAAAATACTACATTAGAGGAGTTTAATTCTAAATATACGAAATGAAACCTCTCTATATCTCATTTTTCTTCCTACTTATGATTAGTAGCTGCAAGGATTCAACCAATACAGGAGTCCCTTTACCTGGGGATTATGCACATACGGTGTATTTCTGGCTTCATCATCCAGATAATCCAGAGGATAGAAAAGCATTTGAAGCATCGCTCAGTGCTTTTATAGATCAATCGCCATATATCACTACCAAACACATTGGTGTCCCAGCAAAAACGAACAGAGCCATTATTGACACAACGTATACCTATAGTTTATTACTTACGTTTAAAGACAAAGCTACTCAAGATCAATATCAAGAGGAACCTGCTCATAAACAATTTATTGCGGAGTCTTCCCACTTATGGTCCAAAGTGTTGATTTACGATAGTGAAAACATACGCTAATTGTCATGGAAAAGAAGCAACTTAAAAAACAGTGGTGGTTGTATGGAAGTGTAGGCGCACTCTTTTTGGGAAGTGGACTTTCTTTGATATCAGAAGCGAGCCACTGGAAACATCAAGCGGTCATCTGGTGTCAATGGGTTGGTTTTGGAATGTTAGGATTAGCGCTTACTGTAAGCGGCGTCGTGTTTTTAATCAAAGCTGGAGTTTTAAAGGAACGTATGCGGATGTTGTCTTCTAAGAAATAAGTACCTCTTTCTTGTTCTTGTTCTTGTTCATGCTATATAACCATCCAATCACCGCTATGGAGATGATTCCAGCGATAGAAAACCCTACAAATAGTGGGAGAGAGGATGTTTTTACAAAACTCCCGATATAAATACTAATCGGTACTGCCATCATGGTAGAAATAAATCCTGTAATGGCTGCGGCCATTCCTGCAATATGTCCTAAAGGTTCCATTGCTAATGCTCGGATGTTTCCAAATAGAAATCCAATGGAAATAAATTGTGCGCAAAAGAAGCCTATTAAAACACCCACTGGCGGATTGATTCCTGATGAAAATAAGATCGTATACAACAAGGCGATAAAAAAGAAGGCAAAAATGGCAATGTTTACCAGTCGTTTCATTCCGAAACGAAGCACTAGTGTGCCATTCAAATAAATAGCCGTCCCTATCGATAAAGCAGTGGCTGAAAAAATATAAGGAAATTCTTCTTTCAGTCCGTATTGGAGTTCGAAGATTTGCTGGGAGGCACTTAAATACACTAAGAAAGATCCCACAATACACCCTGAAATGATGGTATATCCCATAGTTGATTTTTGGGTAATAACTTCTTTAAATCCGTGAATAAACGACGCCCCAGAAAAAGATACTCGATTTGCTATGGTAAGGGTTTCTGGTTGTCTTCGCCAAAACCAAACCCCGACAATAATGCTAAAAATCACCTGAACATAAAAAATACCTTGCCATTCATATAAGTTCATAATAAATTTTCCTAATGCAGGGGCAATCACAGGGACTAGGATAAAAACCACCGTAATAAAGGACATGATACGTGCCATATAATCACCACTGTACATATCGCGTATAATGGCAATACTAATGGTTCTTGGAGCTGCTAGACCAATTCCTTGTAACACACGTCCTACGAGCATTACTTCCAAACTTTGAGCATATACACACATAAAGCTTGCGATAATAAACAATCCAAACCCCATATATACAATCGGTTTCCGACCGATGCTATCGGAATAGGGACCAAAAAGAAGTGGCCCAATCCCCAAGCCTAGAAAAATAGCAACGACTAGTAATTGATTGTCGACACTATCTTTAATCCCAATCACAACACCAATGGTCTCTAATGCAGGGAGCAACGCATCTAGCGCTAACGCTGCAATCGACATCAACGACGCCATCAGGGTGATAAATTCAAATTGGGATCTCTTTTTCACCCTGCAAAAATACTTGTTTACAAATGGAATATCCCTATATTTTACCCAAATGTGGTGTAGTTGTGTACACTTTCAAGGAGTATAATGATGCAGAAGTTCATACTGAGCGTAGTCGAAGTACGAAAGCGTATAAGAGAAATAAATAAAAAGTGATCGTATACGTATTGAAATCTAATGAAATACACTTATTTTTAGAATTATTAAATACATACTTGACATGATAAAAATTCGAATCGTACTCTTATGCATGGTGATGCTATCCATAGGGTGTAAAACAGAGCCTACACAAAGTACTTCAAAAAAAGTAATAGATGCGCCAGTAGCAAAGAAAATTGAAACCGTCCTTAAGGAACATGATACCACGCGTATCGATCCATATTTTTGGATGCGTTTGTCTGATGATCAAAAAAATGCTGCTACTCCAGATGCACAAACTCAGGATGTGTTAGACTATCTTAATGAGGAAAATGCCTATAAAGAAACGGTATTGAAGCATACAGAAGGATTGCAAGAAAAGCTTTTTGACGAAATTGTAGGACGTATCAAGAAAGATGACAGTTCGGTTCCCTATACGAAAAATGGATATTCCTACTATGATACATACATCGAGGGGAATGATTACCCAATCTATTATCGGAAAAAAGAGGGAGAGAACACCCAAGAAGAAGTACTACTTAATGGTCCAGAAATGGCAAAAGGTCTCGCGTATTTTGGAATGGGGAGCCAACAAGTTAGCCCTGATAATAACTTGCTAGCCTTTGGAATAGATACAGTGTCGAGACGTCAATATACTATTCATTTTAAGGATTTGCGCACAGGTAAAATGCTTCCAGATGTATTAAGCAATACAACCGGATCTGGCGCATGGGCAAACGATAATAAAACTGTTTTTTATACCCAAAAAGATCCGATAACGCTTCGATCTAACAAAATTTATAAACATGTATTAGGAACGCCTCAGTCAGAAGATGAAATGGTCTATGAAGAGACAGACGAAACATTTTATTGTGCAGTGTACACCTCTAAATCTGGCGATTATATAATGATTGGTAGTTTCCAAACGCTATCCACCGAATATAGATATCTATCGGCAGATACGCCCAATGGTGCTTGGAAGGTTATTCAACCAAGAGAAAAAGACTTAGAATATTATGTAGAGCACTTTGAAGACCAGTTCTATATGAGAACCAATCATGAAGCGCCTAATTTTAAATTAGTCAAAACACCCATTATAGCAACAGGCAAAGAAAATTGGAAAGATATTATTCCCCACCGCACGGATGTATTGTTACAGGGTTTTGTGGTGTTTGAAAATCATTTAGCCCTACATGAGCGTGTCAATGGCTTGTTAGCCCTTCGTGTGATGAAAAAAAATGGGGAAGATGATCATTATATTAAATTCAATGATCCTGCGTATGTGGTACGACCAACGACTAATGTAAGTTTTGACACCAACTTGCTCCGTTACAGTTATTCTTCATTAACGACTCCGGATAGTACCATTGACTATAATATGGATACAAAAGCACAAGAGGTGCTTAAAGAAGGAGTGGTTTTAGATCCAAATTTTTCAAAAGATAATTATACCTCTGAGCGCTTGTTTGCTACCGCCGATGATGGTACTCAAATACCCGTATCTATTGTCTATAAGAAAGGATTAACTCTCAATAAGAACACCCCTTTACTCTTATATTCTTATGGATCTTACGGGAGTAGTACAGAACCTTATTTTTCCAGTAATAGGTTAAGTCTGTTAGACCGAGGATTTGTGTATGCGATGGCGCACATCCGCGGAGGACAAGAAATGGGGAATCACTGGTATGAAGATGGAAAGCTATTGAATAAGCGAAATACCTTTACAGATTTTATCAATGTAGGAGAATTTCTCGTAGAAAAAAACTATACGAGTCCGTCGCATTTATACGCGATGGGAGGAAGCGCCGGCGGATTATTGATGGGAGGAGTTATTAATATGAAACCAGCATTGTGGAATGGTGTGGTTGCCGCTGTACCTTTTGTAGATGTGATCTCTACGATGTGGGATGAAACCATCCCGTTGACTACGTTTGAATTTGATGAATGGGGAAATCCAAAGGACAAAGAGTATTATGACTATATGATGTCCTATTCTCCGTACGATAATGTAGCGGCTAAAGACTACCCAAACCTTTTAGTGACTACAGGCTATTGGGATAGTCAAGTGCAGTACTGGGAACCCGCCAAGTGGGTTGCAAAATTACGTGATTATAAAACAGATGACAACATACTCGTACTAGACTGTGATATGGAAACTGGGCACGGAGGCGCTTCTGGACGTTTTGAGCGATATAAGAGAACAGCTCTGTATTACAGCTTTATGTTAGATCTCGAAGGTATTACCGAATAATCATAGTTTTCAAAACGGAACAAAAGGCTGCTTGATGAATTTCAAGCAGCCTTTTGTATGAAATGGAAATCTTTTAGTCATGTGGTATACGCTTTCGCGAAAGCGTATAAAGAATGAAAACAATTCAAAAAGCAATTACGACAATTCAAGATATTGTTATGAGATACCCCGTAACAAAATGGGTTATTTGTACACTAGTAATAACAATCAATCAAAAAACATTATGAAATCAATCATCATTAAATGCATCATTTTACCCATCCTTTTTCTGATCAGTATCGGAAATCTCCAAAGTCAAGAAGCACTCACCAGCGAACAATGGATAGCCGATTTAGACGAACTCCAAAAACAAGTTCACGAGAATTATTCATTTTTGTTTAAAAAAATAGATCAAACCACTTGGGATGCTGAAGTAGCCAAATTACGTGCCCAAATCCCTAGTTTAGCCCCTCACGAGGTCAAAATAGGTCTTACACGCATGGTGTCTCTCTTTGAATATGGACATACGCAGGTTCCTTTTAGTAGTATTGCGAAAGAGGGTGTTTTACCTGTGAATTTATATGATTTTAAAGATGGTATTTATATTGAAGGCGTTCAAAAAGGAAATGAAAACGTATTAGGTGCTAAGCTTTTAAAAATAGGAGGGATGTCCGTCGAAAATGCGTTAGCGGCGATACGTCCAGTGGTTCCTGTGGAAAATGACAGCTATTTCAAAGCCTACGGACTCCGATTTTTAACCGTACCCGCCGTTTTACATGCACAAAAAGTGATCCCAGCATTGTCTAAAGATGTCACCGTCACTGTAGAAAAAGGAGGGAAGGTATTTGAACACACCTTCACTGCGGTGCCTTTAAAAGCACTCTCTAGAGATTATGGATTTACGATTCCTAATGAAACCTGGGTGAGTGTGCGACAGCAGGATACAACTCCCTTATATTTAAAAGAGTTGAATGAGAAATTCTATTTTTTTGAATATGTAGAGGACTCAAAAACGTTGTATGTACGGCAAAGTTCGGTGTTTAATGATGACTCTGAAACGTTAGCCGATTTTTACAAACGCCTGTTTGCCTTTATAGATAGTAACGACATTGAGAAACTAGTGTACGACGTACGCTTGAATGGAGGTGGGAATAATTATAATAATAAAGCGCTGATTAAAGGATTGATGGCGCGTCCTCATATTAATAAAAGAGGCTCATTCTTTTTCATCATAGGGCGTAACACCTTTTCAGCGTGTCAAAATCTAACCAATGAAATTGAGAATTATACCGAAGCGATTCTGGTAGGGGAACCTACGGCAGAGAATAAAAACTTTTATGGAGATGCAAGGCGTGTGACCTTACCCAATTCAAAGATGAATGCCTATTTATCCTATGCGTGGTGGCAGGATATGCCACAATGGGAAAATAAGGATTGGACCATACCCAATATCGCTGTCAGAATGAGTTTTGAAGACTATGTAACCAATCAAGACCCCGTGTTAGCGGCTGCGATGAACTATACAGATACAGGCTTTATTTTGGATCCTTTAGAGCACTTAACGCAATTGTTTACAGAAGGAAAGATGGAGCAATTTGCAGCAGATGCCTTACAAATTGCCAAAGACCCTTCGTATGAATATTCAGATTTTGAAAAAGAATTTGGAGAAGCCGCGTATCGTGTATTCTCACAAGGCGCTACCGATGCGGGTTTATTTATGATGCAACTCCTTACCCAAGCCTATCCAGATTCGGCGAGTGTTTGGTATCAATTGGCGAGTGCTCAGGAACAATTACAACAAAAGGAGGAAGCTATTACAAATTATAAAAAAGTGATTGCATTAGATCCCAATGGAACCCTAGCGAATACCGTACAAAAAAGGCTTTCGAAATTGGCTGAGTAAGCTGTCTTTATATGCGTTTCATCCTAGAAAGTGCTACTGAGTCAGTTTTGTGCTGAAACCTGCTTAGTAGCAACTTCTTTAGTATTAGATTTCGCACTTCGACTACGCACTTCGACAAGCTCAGTGTGACACTCAGTGTGACCCTCAGTGCGACACTCAGTATAAACTTCATCGTCGTTACACTCTTTGAAAGCATAATTATCCTTACTTTTAAAGGGATTATAAAATCTAAACTACCCTGTATGCGAACGCAACTGTATAGTATCGTATTACTCCCATTTTTGCTGGTACTAGGCTGTAACAATGATCCTGAAGTTGTTGTTACAGAAATGCCTGTCATCTCTTTTGAAGAGATTGCTGCAGCGGACAGGTTGCCTCAATTTCAAATCCATACCGCAGGCGCGAGCATTGTGGATGAGCCTAAAATAGATGCCGAATTGGTCATTATTGAAGCAGGGGTAGAGACGCATAGAGGAAATATCGGCATTGAGATTCGTGGGTCCTCCTCACAACAATTTCCAAAAAAATCGTATGGATTTGAAACTAGAGATGACGCCAATGAAGATGTAGATGTTTCGTTGCTAGGGTTTCCTGAAGAAGAAGATTGGATTCTGTATGCGCCGTATAGCGATAAATCTTTGGTGCGAAATCATTTGATCTATGAACTTTCCAATGACATGGGACGCTATGCGAGTCGGTCAAAACTAGTAGATGTGTATATCAATGAGATTTATAAAGGGACGTATGTGTTTATGGAAAAACTCAAAAGAGATTCTAACCGTATCGATATCAATAAATTAAATGAGGACGAAAATACGGGAGAGGATCTCACAGGCGGCTATATTATCAAATTAGATAAAGCCGATGGCCCGATTGAAGATTTGTATACCGATATCAATTCGTTTCCTTCAAAAGTAGCTCCATCGAATTCAGTAGTAGGGCAGCAGATTCATTTTTTGCATGACGATCCCGATCAAGAGGATATAACGCCAGAGCAAAAAGCGTATATCGCTGGATATATGAATGACTTTGAAGCGGCATTGGCATCAGACACCTTTACCGATCCAGACACCGGCTATCGTGCGTATATAGATACGGCGAGTTTTATAGATTTCTTTTTACTTTCGGAGCTTTCTAACAATGTAGACGGCTATCGGCTGAGTACGTGGATCACCAAGGATAAAAATGAAAAGCTCCACATGGGACCGATTTGGGACTTTAATTTAGCCTTTGGCAATGCCAATTATTGCGGAGGCGACGCGACCAATGTGTGGGCATATCGTTTTAATGAGCGCTGTGCTAGTGATTCGTTTCAGATTCCGTTTTGGTGGCAACGATTATTGGAAGACCCAGGCTTTGTCACCGAACTACAAACGCGATGGACTGCGTTGCGAGCGAGCACATTTTCGGAAGCGCAGCTACACGAAAAAATCAATGGGTATGTCGCCCAACTGGAAAGCAGTGGGTCTGCAGAAGCCAATTTTGCTAGATGGCCAGTGATTGGGCAGTATGTATGGCCAAATTCGTTTATAGGTACCACGTATGGGGCTGAAATCACGTATTTGCGGGAATGGATCAGTAATCGTTTGGAATGGTTGGATACGGAGATTTGGAATTTGTAGATACGTACTTCATGAGTTGTTGAGATTGTTTTATGACAGGATGAAACTATTTAGACGCTCCTGCCTACTGGCAGACAGGTTCGCGAAAACAGTTTTGACAAGCATTTAATCTGCATAAATGATGGATCGTTTTGTGATAATAACATTTTATAAAACTCATACTAATGATAGTTTTTGAGTTTTCGTTTTCAGAATACATTGTTGGGAATGGATAGATACGTATGGTGAATGCGGAAACCTAAATTCAGAATTTATAGTAGTAAAAAATGTATTATTCCGCTTTCGCGAAAAGAAAACTGGCATGAAGAAACTTACTCGAACATTTAGAGTAGAATCATAAAAAGGTGATGTCTTTAGGTATGCGTACGAAAAGAGGTGTGGATTTCCAAATATTCTATTTGACATAATATAAATTATAGTACAAATGCAATCATTTGATAGTTATAATGATATTATGTAAAATATCCCAGAAACATCGTATTCCATTACAATAATAAGAACTTGGGCATTAAACAATTCTAAGCGGTTTGCTTCGCAGAGTTTTTGCATATGTATTATAATTAGTCGTTATGTAAAATATCCGCTGCCTATGCGCTCGATTGTTTTTTATAATCAAATTGCTCTGGCAATTTATTCTAAACACAATTTCCAACCGCATGCCAGCGCGATTTAAAAGCTAGACTTTTGCTTCGTTACAAAAATCGCGTATTCGACAAAATGTACGTAATAAAAAATTTTACGAGATTCTCGTGGCATTCCGTAAGAACTTAAATTTTAAGAAAAATAAAATTCTAAGCACTTACTTTATTCTAATTACTATTCATCTTTTTTTAATTGTAACTATTTACATTATGTAAAATAGAAATTAATGCTTTGAACATTTTAAGGTTTCTTTAATATCTTTTGTCTTGAAACAAAAGAAACAAAAATTCAAGACTGCATATAATTTTGGAAACAATTACGGTGCGTTTCGCTATATTTTAGGAAACATTATAACTCATCAAGATTGCTTTGAAGTTATTGTATCATTAGAACTCTCTTAAGAAGCTTTATTACTAAACCCCTAAAATATGTACGCTCCACTCACCTATTGTTTTACCAAAATAATATGAGGTCATTTTGCCAGCGCATCACCCAAATAGAGATTCTATTTAAAAAATAATGCTTATAATAATGTTTTGATTCAAACATACAAGTCGCACTAAAACTCTTCTAGCTGGTTTTTTTTGCAGAATTTTGGTTTAAACAATTTAGTGAGTATATTATCTATGTATATAAATTAGACTTGTAAATGAAAGACCCAATACTTCAAGGAAACGAAATTTTTAATGATATTCTCAGTCAACATCCCCAACATATTGTAAACTTAACTGACGCTAAAAATCTTCTTTGTGAAATTATTAAAGAATCAAATAAAAGCGTTTTAGTCGATTTTATAAGTTGTGGAGGTTGGGATCATCTAACAGGTGTTGAAATAGACATAGAGCATAACTTACTCTATCTTATAGATGAAAATTATAAAAGTGAGGATAATACTTCGCTTAATGTAAAAACGGGATGTGTAATTAAATTTAAAGAGTTAATTCATTTTTACAATTCTAGAACTTCGGCTATTTTCTTAAGAGGATATACATTTAAAAAGAAGGAAATTGAAAAACATTTTAGTAGAAATTCAAAATTTAATTTCAATAATGAATTTAATGATAATTTTTCAAAAGCATTTAAATCAATAAAAACTGACATAGTAGAAGAATTGGTAGTTTATAATACACCTATTTACTCTATTTCAATCTTACCCTTTGACACATATTATAACGCTTATTCAATGTCGCAAAATCTTATTTTTGAAATGAATTTTTTAGTCTGTAATACGTTTTTGAAAGAAACAAAAACGAAATTACTAGATGCCGAAAAAAATGATGAAGATACTATATGCGAAAAAATAAATACAGGTCGAAGGCATTTTGAATTCGCTCTCAAAATAGAATGTTGTTTAATTGCAGCAAAGGTGCCAGTTTGGAATTATGAGGGTGTCAAAGAACTAAAATTTCCTAATGAGTATTGTAATTTAACGTTTGGGGACTTAGTTAAATTAATTAAACCATATGTTAATGAAAATTTAGGATCAATTCATAATAAAATTGTTAGAGATAGTAATCTTCTATCTCATGATTCAGGATATCCAATAGTCCATAGTTATGCAGTAGAGACTATTTCTTTAATGATTGATTATGTTTCTCAGATTGAAAAAATAATATATCAAAGGAATAAATTAATTGCCCGTTACACGTCAAATTTTAAAGATAAAAAAGAGGAAAATCACTCAGAAATTGTAAGACTATCAAAGTTTTTAAATAAAAATGATATTCTTCCTAAAAATATATTGTAGTCTCATATTAAATTATTCATTTCAGATAATTGGCTTCACAATTTCTTAAAACCAAGAATTACTAAATCCCTAAAATATGTGCACTCCACTCACCTATTGTTTTACCAAAATTCTATGAGGTCTTCATATTAGAAACGATATAGCCAAGTAGTAGAACAATTTCCATTAGATTCTGTATTAAAATTTTCTGGAAAGGGATAAATTATTCTAATTTCAGGGTATTTTAATGCAAACATACAAGCTCCAAGTGCCATTGGCTTAGTACCTAAAGGTGCTATTACTATTGACTTATGCTCGTTATTCACTTTCATTAATGATAATTTATTATACATTTTAAAAGGATCATTGGCATTAGCATAAATTATTGATTCAGTATTAGCAATTAAACGACTATTATTTAAAATACTTATGTCTTTAAACTTTTGTAAATAACTAGGAAGTCCATTAATAACCATTAAATTTGAAGGTGCTACATCCTCATATATTTCTGACGAAATATTTCCTTCAAAACCTAATAGTATAGTTAGGATTCTGTCTTCACTTCCTAATGTTGAGCCTAAATATCCATGTATTGACTGTATATCTAAAGAGCCTTTTAAATATTCATATTCATCATACAAATTCTGATTGAATTTATAATATTCTGGCTCGGAATAAAATATATTTAATAAATCACTTTCAATTTTTCCTTTTAATAATTTTATTAGCACAAAAAAATGAGGCTTAATAAACGCAGTAATATCTAGAAAGAAGTTGGTATTGCTATCTCTTGCAACAATCATAGGTTCTAGTAACCTTATTATATCTAGAGAGTTTGTAAGTTTATCAATTTTAATGGTTTCTTCATTATCTGCTATTCTTGGATAATCATCATAATCAATTCTACCTTTTTCATTCAGTTTTTCAAACCTTTCTTTAAAATCAAAAAATATAATTTTTTTTACCTTGATAGATTTATTTTCAAGCATTCTTAAAACTTCATATGCTCTTCTATCCGATCCTTTACATACAATGAAGTAATCTATAGTCTCGTCAAATTCATCAATTATATCCTTCAAACGATATATTTTACTAACTTTCATCATTCCTCTTCATTAAAATTTAACTTAAATTGTTTTTTACTAATATTTTCAATTTTTTTCATTCGTTCGATAGAACCTACTGGAATAATAAAATCGTTTTCAAGAAATAAATCAGACATTTGTTCAGGTGATATTTGCATATTATATCCACCTCTAGTTCTATATGAAATAGAAAATAGAGGGCAAAATATTTTATTTAAAGTATATATTTGGTTAAGTGGACTACCAGGAGTAACTCTTTGTAGATTTTCCTTTTCGATTATTATTGACCATTTCAAACATTCCATAAAAGCAGATCTACTAGCAGGTGTTAGTCTATCCAAATCGACACTAAATTGATTTGTTTCTGGGTATCTAGCTTTAGGGTCTGTTTGCCAATTTTTGAAAGTGTTACCAATATTTAATATGAATCGTCTAATTTGCGAACCAAATTTTGATATTTTGCCAGCTTCTTTTAATTCATTCTTAGCATTTGAATATGCTGCTTCTGATTGTATTGATTCAGAGATAGGAAGATCAGTAATAAATAGCTTGCCTTTTGTAAAATAAGCCTCTTGAAATGTTTCTGCACAAAGATTAATAAAGAATCTTGGGTTATTATTAGATATGTAAGAAAATGTATTAAAGCTATAAAAACTCTTTTTAGTTTTCAGGGCAGAAAGAATTAAAAGGGTTAATGTATATCTATATTTATCAGCATAATCAAGTTTGTATTTTTTTTTGAGTGGAGATTCTCCATCACGCAAATACGAATTCATCGCATCATTAATTTGAGCAGAGGTGATTTCTTCGGAACGATTATACCAAATAATATTCAACATCTCCATCAATAAATTATCTGAGTTCTGGAGTAAAATTAAATCCTTATCAGAAATTTTCCTTCTTAAATATTGTTTTAAAATTTTTTTGCTTTTATTTTTTACTGAAAGATTAGCAATCTCGTTATTTAGATTTTCATCTCTCATCAAATAATTTTGAATTTGGAGAAAATCTTCCGTTAGATTAGGATTAACGTGTTTTATACGTTTTCTACACATGTCATTAAGAAATTCTTTATATTTCTTATTTCTATGATCCATATTATACCTATCAAAGTTTAATAAAGTATAATCATTTCCTTCTTTTATAAAATCTTCAGTATTTACAGTATCATAAGTTTTAAAACCAGCAGGTCTCATACTTATTCTAAAAGAGAGATTTTCATCTGCAAATTTTATGTAAGTGTTTACTACCCTTTGCTGTTCAATAGAAAAATTTTCATATTCATCTATTGTAATGAAAAATATATGGCTTGAAAACTCTTTAATATTGTTTTTAAATATTAGTGGTATGGATTTAATTAATTGATTGGATGAATATAATATACTATTTAACTTTAACTCTTTATTGAAAGGTAAATTTGTCCTGTAGGAATCTAGTTCAGTTATTTTAGTATTAATAAATTTCTGTAGTTTAGGAATTGTATCTAAATCTTCATGAACATTGAAAATTTGTGCTATCTCAAAAAGTATTTTACTAATAATTTCGCTTTCTGTGAAGCTTTCTATTGATTTTAGAAAATCAATATATCTAACAGCTACACTTAATTCGAAAAAGTGAATAAAAAGACTATTCCATTGCTGTTTTTCGAGTAAAACTCCATCAAACTCTTTTAATGTTGAGCCCTCAATTCTCAAATATATACTTGTTCCTCCAAAATTAGAACTCTCAGATAAAATATTTACATGTTCTTGTTCTAATAATCTTTCAATTAGCACTTTGTATGACCAATATCTTAAATACATGGTTTTACCAGAACCTCTTCCTCCTACCATAATAATAGGATCTGGGCTCTTTAAAAAAACTTCATTTATTATACCTGATGCTTCTAAATAAGGTAAAGGATCACACCATAAAGAAGAAATATCACTGATAGACATCTTCGCAGCATTATAATTAATAAAAGGATTTTCAAATGTAGATGTCATAATCTTCTATTTTATAGTTGTCCGTATATTTTTTGTCAAATCGTTTAAATATTGGTTTCCAACCATTAATTTCTGACCAAAATATTGGTAATGTATTATCAGGTGTATTATAAAAGAATCCTAATAAATTACTTGCATTACCAAATCCTAAAGGCATATCTGGTTTTGCTTTCAACCCATAGTGATTACAAAAATTTAACACATCAAGTTTAAGAGGTTCGTCACCTCTAAAAAGGAATGATTTTCTTGAAAATATATTATCATTTTCTCTAAGAAATATAGCAGATGTAAGTTCAATATCATTGTCTTTACAAGCTTTTTTGGCTCTTTCTGTAGCAATAAGTGTTAATAAACGAAACTTTAAATTAACGCCATGCTTTTTTGCCTCTTTTGTGTATTTAACAAGTTGACTTCCAGTTAAGCTAACATCATCTACAAATATTATTTCTTCAGCATTTGTAGCAATAATTTCTTTTACTGTATCAAAATATTTTTTTGAAAGCCTATTTTGCTGTCTAAAGTAATATAAAATTAATCCACTAGATTCGCTAGGACTACCAAGTAAAGAGAATTTTACTTTGGATAAATAATCTGTAAAATCTTTACCTTCTGAAATTATTTTCTTTCTAAAATTATTAAAAACTTCATTAGCAAGATGAGATACTTCTTTATCAGAATAATAACAAAAGTTAAGTAAAAGCCATAAAGCAATATGTCTTTCTTTATCAACATCAAAGACTTCTCCTGTAAAATTAGAAAGCCATTGTTCAATTACAGGTATTGTAATTTCTTTATCTTTCCAAACAGTTTGTTGAGTTATTTTTAATAATCTCATTATATCTTTAACATCAGGTATATCCATAAACGAAATTATTTTTTAATTTTTGAAAATCGTCCTTTAGAACCTTCGATATAATCTTCATTAATTTCAACTGAAAGCCAGTTTCTATTTAGAGATTCTGCAGCTTCTCCTGTAGTATTACTTCCACCAAATGGATCTAAAACTAAATCATTTTCTTCCGTAAGAAATTTGATGAAAAATTCAGGCAAATCTAAAGGCATTCTTGCTGGATGAGGAATAATTCCATTTTCTTTACAATATGTAAGATATGGAGATCTAGATACAGTATTTGCAGCAACAATAACGTTAGAAGGTATTGCTCCATTATTATTAGTTAAAAAAGATTTTTCACCAATATTATGTTCAGATGGTCTCCTTCCTGAATTATATGATTTATTCTTAAGTAGTCTCTTCATTTTTTTACTGTATTCCTCTAGAATATTTCTATTATTTGCTTTTGGATATTCAGTCTTACTCATCCACCAAATGTGCGTAAAAGAATCTTTAACTCTAATTCTTTTTTTTGTTACCCATTCAGTTGGACTAGGTAATTTTGCTGTATTATGCCAGACAAATTGTTGACATAGACGATAATCTGCTGCTTCTAGAAAACTTATCAATGCTTTAAGTGCTAACGTTGACATAATTGGGTTTCCAGATTCCCAAGAATTTCCCATTTCTATTACAATAGATCCATCATCCGAAAGGTAATCCTTCAACTTTATTGCTAAATTTGATAACCAGTCAATGTATTCTTGTCCCTGTAAATTGCCATATTTTTTCTTTCTGTTAAGAGGGAATGGTGGTGAAAAAAAAATTAAATTAATTTCACCTTTATATTTTTCGAATTTTTTTGAAGACAATACCTTTTCAAGGTCACCATTATAAAATATTCCTTTTTCTGTTTTATATGATATCTTCATTTAGTAATACATAGTTATTATTGTTTTAAAACTTATGGTCAAACCATTTTAATCCCTTTTCATTATACAGCTATAGGAGCTTTTATTGAAGGATGTGGATCATATCCTTCTAAAGAAAAATCTTCAAACGTAAAATTGAAGATTGAATCAACTTCGTTATTCATATCCATTGTTGGATATTTCCTTGGTTCTCTACTTAACTGCAATTCAACTTGTTCAAAGTGATTTTGATAAATATGTACATCACCAAATGTATGTATAAAATCCCCATATTCTAAATCACAAACTTGAGCAACCATCATTGTTAATAAAGCAAAAGATGCAATATTAAAAGGAACTCCTAGTAATAAATCCGCACTTCTCTGATATAATTGACATGATAATTTTCCTTCTACAACATAAAATTGAAAAAGAGTATGACAAGGTGGTAAGGCCATTTTATCTATATCTGCGACATTCCATGCACTAACAATAATCCTTCTAGAATCTGGATTGTTTTTAATTGTATCTATTATGTTAGAAATTTGATCAATATGTCTACCATCTGGAGCAGGCCATGAACGCCATTGGTAGCCATAAATACTACCTAATTCTCCATTTTCATCAGCCCATTCATTCCAAATTCTCACTCCATTATCTGTGAGGTACTTTATGTTTGTATCTCCTTTTAAAAACCATAATAATTCATGTATAATGGATTTTAAATGCACTTTTTTTGTTGTTACAAGTGGAAAACCTTCGTTTAAATCAAAACGCATTTGATAGCCAAAAATACTTCTTGTGCCTACTCCTGTTCTATCTGATTTATCAATTCCAGTAGTGTATACGTGTTTTAATAAAGTTTCGTATTGATTCAATTTCTTTAAAATTTACAGAGGACAGTAAACTTATAGATTATTTATGAAAATACAGCAACGTTATTATCATTAATTTTAGAATAATTCTTACTAATTCAGAGGTTCTATTTTGCCTATTGAAACGGTAATGTTATCAGCTTCAATATTAGCATTTGCTCCTGCATAAGCTCTAAAAAAATGTCTTGCAGTTGTGTTTTTAATTAAATCACTAACATAATTATTGTCAACAGCATCATCTTCTTGTTCCCAAGTTATACAAGAATATTGAGTTGCTTCAATTTCTGGGTATGCTGCTTCGAAAATTGCGATAAATTTTTTCATAGTTTATAGTTTTCATAAAGATAATAATTTAAAGTAATAAGCCATTCCACACATATTACGCTTCCCTCCTACGTCGTCGCATAAAAAGTGTTCCATTAACATCGTAGAAGAAGCTTTTGGAATAAATTTTTTTAAGAAACTTAAGAAGAACCTTTCGCTTTTAACCAAAGCTCAGGTTACATAACGCAGAACATTATAGTACATTTTGTTGCTATTAGCGCAATAGCGCTTTTGGCGTTATTACACGTATTGTAGATATAAGGTCGTAGAATTATATCGATAGTAATTATGTCTCGCTCATTGTGGGTTGACTACTTAGATCATCCTTGTAGTTCTTATTCCACCCACATCATCTCGTAGCTATAGAAATTCCTCTAGTGGAGGAATTTCTATAGCTCGTGTAAAATATCCCAAGCTGTCATTTTTCTTTACAATATTCAGTAGGTCATTACTTGAGAAACCATTCCGTTAATTAATCTAAAAATTCATCAATATTCACTTCTCGACTCCTATTATTGGCTTCTTTAACTTTTTGAAGCATACTATCTAAAGTCGTTCTATTTACATATTTCCCATTGGCTATTACAGCATCTATAGTTCTAGTATTACTAATATTATCTAATGGGTTTTTATCTATTATTACTAAATCTGCATCGTAGCCCGCTTTAATTTTACCACTATTAATTCCCATCCATTCTGCGGTCGTTTGTGTTGTAGAACGTAGCACTTGTGCATTGCTCATGCCAACTTTGGACAGCGATTCTAACTCATCGTGTAATGAAAAGCCTGGTACAACACCATTGGCGCCATTGGCATCTGTTCCTGCAGTAATAGTTACATCATATTGTATTAACGCACGTGTTATCTCATGAAGTGCTTCTGTTCGTGTATCCCAAAAGATAGCACTTTGTCGTTTGCTTTCGGGGTCGTTATTGTTTGGATTATTATAGCTATTGCCTGTACCTGGTAACCAACCTCCAGAGAATTTAGTACCTTCTACCCAGCCTGGGTTTTGATATTCGAGTTCAATGGTTTTTAAAAATTCTGCGAGTTCAAAATCTTGATCGTCTATATGTTCATAGATCCAAAGCGTTGAACTTACTGTAATATTATGTTGTTTTAGCTTAATGGCTATGCTATCGGCCTTTGTCCTAAAATAAGTTAAAAATTTGTCGGCATTGGTATGATCTACCCCTCCATATTCATTCATTTCTGATTGTGTAATCGACCCTATGTGTGACAATTGGGATTGACCAGAAGCATATAAATCTTCCATATATATGTAGATTGGTAAATGGCCGATTACTGGCACATTTTCTTTTTTAGCTTCATCTATAAGCGCCAAATACATTTCTTTTTCATAGAGATGCGAACTTAATTTTATGGCCTTATATCCTTTTTTCTTATAGTTCCTAACAGCTTCCCGTATTTCTTTTTCTGAAGTGAAATTTTGATGTCTTCTCTCAAACCAACTTCTAAAAGTGGCCTTCAACCCCTTTTGACTACTCACTTTAGGCGAGGCAATGTAAATTCTAGGACCTAAAAAAGTACCGTCTTCAATGTCTTTCGCATATTTGAAATGTTCTTTCATGCCTGTCATTTCTCCAACATGAGTTATTCCATTAGCTAAATACAAGAGCAAATCGTTTTTACTCTTTTTAAGATGCACATGAGAATCTATTAAACCGGGAATTAAATATTTGCCATGACCATCTATGATCTCGTAGTCATTTGGAATGGCAATAGAGTCACCAAGGGCTTCAATTTTAGTATTCTTTATGAGTACGGTATGGTTAGGTAACATGGTACGGCCATCTTCCGATAAAATAGCAATATCCGTAATGGCTAGTTTTCCATAGGTAAATGAAAATGGTGAAGTGTCAACAACTTCTACATGCCCCCCTAGGGTTTTATCAACTTCTGAAAGCATGATATAAGACACTATTATTCCGCCTATAATAGCAAGAGTTAGTAATGCAATGAGTGATTTTTTGATTAATGATTTTAGTAACATAATTTTAATTTGATTAAGCTGCAAATCAATTAAAATTATATCTTCTGAAGGTCTTACTGCTTCTAAAGAGACAAATTATGCGTCTATTTTTGGGATTTTATGTATTCATGTGGTGATCGTCCCGTCTCTTTTTTAAATAACCTATAGAAACTTGCTTTAGATTTAAAACCACAGTCATAAGCAATACCTTCTATGGTAAGGTCTTTAAATTCTAATGATTGAATTTTCTTTTTGAATTCTTCAATTCTATAGTTATTGATATAGGCGTAAAATGAAGTGTTTAAGTACTGATTGAGTAAAGCCGATAATTTTTTATCTGTAGTTGCGATACTAGTAGCTAATTTAGTGAGCGTAAGTTCTTGGTCTAAATATGGTTTTTGAACATCCATTGCAGTAAGCAATTTAGATTGCAATGCTTCAAATTCAGTTCTTTGTTTTTCGTCAATATTTTTATTTGGGGGAATTTCATTTTCACCATTTACTAAAAAATAAGGCACTAAAACTTTTGATTGATGAACACCAAAATAAGCACCAATAATAATACAAAGCGCTACTAGACTCATAACAATATTTTGGGATCTAATTGGAAAAGCACCAAATAGCAATTGGCTTGAAACTATTAAAAGATCTACAGCCATAATTATGGTTACAGAAAGTAACAAATAGCGAACCCAAATAAAGTTATTTTCTTCAACATTAGAATAGCTACAATTTAAAATGTTTCTATATTTTCTAAACTGAATAAAACCTTGATATAGAAATAGTAACAGTACAACATCTAAACTACATCTTATATACTGACTATAGTTTTCTAAAAAGTAAATATGGTTGGTGAAAGAACCATTAAATAATCTTGAAATAGCATATGGAACACTAATTAAAAAAGTAAAAAGGATATACGGCACTAGTAAAAGGTTATTCTTTTTTAGCACCTTTTTATCGTCCAAAAATAATGATTGAATATAGGCTATTAATAAAGGTCCGATAAGAAGTTTTGCACCATAAACGAATGCAAAACTAGTATACTTTAACCAAACTATTTCATGGATATAAGCATAGGACTCAAGTAATACTACTATTATAATTCCAAAAAATCCAATCAATATTTTTTTTGACAGATTTAAATCTTTTGATTTAAACAATACATACATGTAAATGCTCGAAAAAAGCATTCCAACTATAAAGAGAAAATCATACACTAAATTCATTGTATTTTTTTGTTAAATATAGGGAGTAAATATTTTTAATGCGCCCATAGTTTTAATACCATTCCACACCGTCACGCAGCATAGTATAGTACATTTTATAACAATACGTGTAGTAGCGCCTTTTCGCGCTATTTGACATCATTGCAGATATAAGGTCGCAGATTTATATCGTTTTGTGTGTTTCTTTGTTATAAGATTTCACGAAAGTGATTTGCTTATAATTTTTCTTTTATTGCTTTTCTCCAAAAGTAAAGCCCAAAAATAAATGTGACTATGGCAAACATAATTCCGTTTTCACCAAGCCAGTGTTCACTTCCTTCAACTTTTATGGTTAGAGATGGCATTATTTTTTGAATGTACACATTACTAACTGCATGAAAAATTACTGCTGGCCATAAACTTTTAGATGTAAATGTGTAATACGTCATAATAAAGGATATAGAAACAATTACGATAGTGAACATCGTAAATTCTAAGAGGACATTGTTACTATAGTAAACTAGTAATGGCCAATGCCAAAAAGACCAAATTAATCCACTAAAAATGGCTACTCCAGTAAATGACAGAACCTTTCTTAATTCATGGACAAAAAAGCCTCGCCATCCAATTTCTTCTCCTAAGGTGGTTGCAGCGGCTCTAATAACTGCTATAGTTGCTAACAATAGAATAGCTATGATCGTTATTGAGGTTGGATGTAAAGTGCCTATGCCAAATAAGCCAAGTTCTTTTCCCCATGCTGTAATGGCTTCGCTATTAGCTACATTTCCGAATCCGAAAATCCAAATAAGTACATAAGTGATGATACCATATAAGGCAGGAACCACATAAGACCATCGAATATAGTTCCAATTTCCCCAATTCCAATGTAGCGATGAAATCTTACGTCTTTTAATTTTTAAGGTAATAAATGCAGCTATTGCAGGACACCACATAATAGCGCCAACATAAATTCTTGATGGATATAAATTGACTATGGCATAATGAAATGGTGACGTAAGCGCAATTACGAGTCCGATAAATATGAAAATTGTTGCCCAGGTTTGTTTTTTACTTTCTATTGATTGTCTCATAATTGGTTATTTTATTTAAGGACGAGATGGTTTAACACTTGTTACATGATTACTATTATGGTTTAAAAAAGTAGCTGTTAACCCCATTTATTTATCCCATTGTCTTTATTTAACAGAGTAAGTGTCGGCCAATGGTTTAACTTTTTTAAAAAGATCACCTATTAGATACTGAAATGAATCTGGTGTAACCTCTCTAAAATACCCTAATAAGTCTTGAGTGGTTGCATAGCGATTGGCACGTATTTTAAGCCTACCATTGGAGGTATTCCAATCTTCTAGAAAACGTTTTAATGCTTTGTTTACCTGCTCCTCTCCTATTTCTTTTTGAAATTGATACATATTGATGGCACCTTTGGCATAATAGACATATTCTTGGTTTTCTACAAAAGCTAACGAGGGCTCTTTTGATGCTTCTTTGTCTTTTCCTTCTTTGTAAATATCGCTTTGATTCTCTAAAAATTGAAGTACCTTTTCTTCAGAATAGTGTTGTTTCAAAACCATCATTGCTGCATATTGGGATAAGGTTTCTAAAATAAAATTCCTTCCTTTTACATTTGCAGCTTCTACCTGCATACCAAACCACTGGTGCGCTATTTCATGAGCCGTGACATAAAATGCCATATCTACATCTTTCTCATCATCTATATCCAACATAAACCCTATAGATTCTGAAAATGGAATGGTTCCTGGGAATGATTGTGCAAATTGAGCATACCTTGGAAATTCCATAATACGAAGTTGTTTGTATTGGTAAGGGCTAAAGTTATTGCTGTAATAATCTAGTGATGCTTTCATAGAAGCCATCATTCTATCGATGTTATAATCATGCGCTTTATGATAGTAAATTTCAAGATCAACAGGTGTTGAAATAGCATCTTGACTTGCCATCCATGTATCTTTTTTTAGTTCATAGGCAGCTGACACTATAGCGTAAAAATTGATTATTGGTTTTTTCGTTTTATAATGAAAATAGTTACGATTGTTTTCTGACCATTTTCTTAATAAATTGCCAGGAACCAACGCTGTTTGTTCTTTGGAGGTACCAATAATCATTTCAAAATTAATTCCATCAGAATCACTACCTGATCTCGCATTTACGAGTTCATTAACATCTTCCCTATCAGCTTTGTTAAAACGAACAGGCAAACCATACTCTTTACGTGTATCTGCCTCATTGAGTTCATATTTTTTATTATATCCAATGGTTGGAAAATCTGAATTATTAAAAAAGGTTCCGTTGTTATTTATAGTTACATTAGAGTTTCCAGATTCAAACCCTTTTGTAGTAAAACTTTGTTTGAAATACATTTTTACCGAGTCTCCAGGTTTTAAAGCTGTATTTAGGTTAAAAATTGAATAATCAAACGTCTTATACTGATTGTCAACTGTAAATTCGTCTTCAAAAGAAATACTATCTAAGGTGACATTCTCTTCAAGAAGTTTTTGAATATGAATGGCTGTGATGTCTACCGTATTTGTGTTTTTCAATGTATAATAGCCTTCTACGGTGTAATCTCGTTTTGCAGGATAGAGTTCTAATTGTAGGGTTACATTTACCAATTTAGGTTGTGGTATATATTCAAATGGCTTGAGTTCTTTTTCATAAGCGACTCTAAATTCAGTTGCTTCAGAATTCGTCCAATACCTGTTTAAAATATTGGTATTGTAAAAGACCACACTTCCAATAATTAAAAATGCTAACAAAACGATGCTCGCAAGTTTAAAAAGTGGTTTACTTAATCTGTATTTGCTAGCTTTTATGCGCTTTATCAAGTTTGTTTCAGCACCTCTAACATGAACTAAAGATCCTATAATCAGCAATAGCATGCCGAAGAGCAACCAGTATGATTTAATTATTAAATAAGGTTTTAAAAAGTGACCATAACCGTTCATATCTGAATACGTACCTAAAGCACTACCTCCAAAAAAATACAAATCGTGATCAAATCCGAATACCCCTAATGCCACATTGGCCATGAAAAATACAATGACCAACATAATGCCTACAAACTTATGGTTAACAAAGGATTGAATAAAAAATGAAATACAGCTGTATAATGCCAAAAACGGTAAAATTTCAAGAAAGAAGCCATAAAAATAGATTTTAAATTCATACGTATAGTAGCCATTTAATGTTTGAAAAATAATTCCTGAACAGATTAAAGCGAGCATCAAAATAATATAGATCATATTTAATCCTATGTATTTACCTGCTAATTGTATAAAGCTAGACAATGGTGTGGCATCATAAATTAGGTCTAGCTTAGCATGTCTTTCTTTCCAAACCAATTCTCCAGAATAAAACACCAAAATGATGATGAAGAAATAAATGGAGGTTTCTTGAAGTTCTTCAACAATAAAATACGTTGCTGGATAGCTATCAACACCATATACAGTTCCAAGATTTACGGAATTGATAAGGATAATGATCATACCACAAATAACAATGCTCCAAAAGGAGGCTTGCTTGCAAATACTCACGAAATAAAACCAAGTAAATTGTTGCAACTGTGTCCATTTTGATAGGAAACCATAGTTCTTTTTTACATTAGGAATCACTATGTCACTAATATCACAAAAGCTTTTACTGTCTAATGCTTCAGGTTCCTTTCTCTTAGCTTTCTTTTCTTTAACCACATTAAAATTGAATTTTTTATAACCATATAGTAGCGCTAGAATTCCCAAAGAAACCCAAAACAGTTTGTTATAGAGCAATACCTCAATAAAAGGAAGCCCTTGTGTACTCTTTTGTATAGCAGACCATGATTTTGTAGCAAAAGTGGTAGTGGTCAACGAAAAGGGATCTAAAATGGCTTGCCAAAATTCATTTGTAATGGCTTTGGTAAGCATAAATACAACAAACAAAATAATTCCTTGCGTATATACTACTACAAGATTTCTGGTTAAAGCACCCGTAACAAAAAATAATGAAGCTCCAAAAAATAAAGTTGGCAACGTTACCATTAAAAATGTCTTTATATAAACAAATCCATTAAACGCTAATAAGTCTTCTGGGTTATGCCAAGGCATAAATTCACCTAACACCATACCCAATAAAATACCTGTAAACGCAAAAAACAAAACTGTAAATGATCCTAAAAATCGACCTAATAAATAGTCTTTTTTATGGATTGGTGTAGAAAACATGAGGGATTCTATGTTATATTCAAAATCTCTTAAGACAGAAACGCCCATAATCATTGAGGCTAAAATCATGAATATCCCAGTAATAGCTCCCATTGTTTTTGCGATAACTATTGGTGAGTTCTTTTTCATGAGTCCCATATCTGAACCTTGAAAAATAAAATCAACCCCAACTATAGAAAACAGAAATAGAAATAGAAAGAATACGTACGTGTCTGGTCGTTTCATGCGATATTGCAATTCGAACTTAAAAATTTGATACCACATAACTAGTTATATTTAATGTTTGTATTAGTGAAAATTTCAGAGAAATACACATCCTCTAATTCGGCATTAATAAGCGAAAAGCCATCTCCTGGATTCACATCACTTAAAATGTGAATGGTTGGTTTTCCAAGAAACAATCTTTCACTGATGACTTGAAAATGTTGTTTATAAAGTTTTAATTCTGCTTTTTCTATTGTTTTTTTATAGACGCTCCCTTTTAGATTTTCTAGTATTTGCAGCGGTTGCCCTTTTAGACACACTTGCCCTTGATTGATAATTGCCATGTTTGTACACAGCTCTTTAACATCATCCACTATATGTGTAGATAAAATAACTACGGTATGCTCACCTAATTCACTTAGCACATTGTAAAATCGGTTCCGTTCTACAGGATCTAATCCAGCTGTAGGCTCATCTACAATCAATAACTTCGGGTTATTCAGTAAGGCTTGTGCAATACCGAAACGCTGCTTCATTCCTCCAGAATAGCCTTTAAGGTGTTGTTTTCGTACGTCGTACAAATTTGTTTTATGCAAAAGAGCTTCTACCAATTCTTTGCGCTCACTTTTGTTTGTAATTCCTTTTAATACGGCAAAATGATTGAGTAGTACTTCGGCAGATATTTTAGGATACAAGCCAAATTGTTGTGGTAAGTATCCTAAAACTTGTCTTAGCTCATTTTTTTGTTTTAACACATCGATTTCTCCAAGAACAATAGATCCAGAATCGGCTTCTTGTAATGTAGCAATGGTCCTCATTAAAGTAGATTTTCCTGCTCCATTTGGTCCCAATAGCCCAAACATACCTGTTGGAATTTCTAAAGAAATATTTTGAAGCGCTTTTACTCCATTTGAATACGTTTTTGATAGATTGTCAATAATGAGTTCCATACTGTTCGTTTTTTAATTGATGGATGTAAACGTATGTGGTATTCCTAAAGCGAAAAAGTAAATGTGATGCATCGCGTGTTAGGTGGGATACAAAAATGCTTAAGAGGCACAAACGGACTTTATCATTGCCAAATAGATGTTTAGCCCTTTGGGATTATTGTTTATCAACTAATTTGTTGTAGGGTATTTATTTAATTAATATTGACTTATGAAGTGGAAAATATCAAATAGAAAAAAGAAAATTATAAACCGAGTTTACAAAATAATACTTGTAATTACGGGTTTCATTATTATTGTATTTAATGATGTTTTAGGCAAAATAGAAGGATTTGTAGAGTTTATTGCATTATACTTTATAGTAGTATTTATTACTATTGCTTATTGGATTTTTAAACAAATTAAATCAATACTTAGACTAAGGAACGAAAAAGAAAAAACAGAATTACTGCATTTAAAAAGTCAGGTAAACCCACATTTTTTCTTCAATACTCTGAACAACTTATATGGAATGATGGAGAAGAACTCCAAAGAGCGACAAATGGTTCTTAAACTTTCTGACATGATGCGCTATAGTATTTATGAAGGCGAAAAAGATTGGGTAACCCTTAAAAACGAATTGGATTATTTGAAAAACTATATAGAGCTTCAAGAAATTCGCTATCATAAAAAGTCGGATGTCCAATTTAATCACAACATCGAAAATCCTCATGCTAGAGTTATGCCTTTGTTATTTATCATTCTATTAGAAAACGCATTTAAACATGGTTTAGAAAATTTAGAGAAAAACGCATACATTCATGTTGATTTAACCGAAAAAGAAAATGAAGTTCAATTTGTAATTGAAAATAATTTTGAATTACAACAAATAGCTAATCAAGCAGGAATTGGTTTAAAAAACTTAAAAAGGAGATTGGCATTGGTATATCCAAAGAAACATTCGCTTTCTTTTGATGTAAATAACAATGTTTATAAAGTTACACTATCTTTAAACATACAATAATGACATATTTAATTATAGATGATGAACATATAGCCCATAAAATTATTATGGAATATTGTGAAATGCTTCCTCATATGCAATTACAAAAAAATTGCTATAGTGCTTTAGAAGCTTTGGAATATTTGAACTCTCATCAAGTTGACTTAATCTTTTTAGATTTAAATATGCCAAAACTGAAAGGGTTTGATTTTTTAAAAACACTATCATTTCCTCCTAAAGTAATCGTAACAACGGCTTACAGTGAATTCGCAATCGACGGTTACGAATTAAATATTATAGATTATTTATTAAAACCTTTTGGTTTTGAACGCTTTTTAAAAGCCGTAAACAAAGTTGTCGATTCGAATACCATTCCAAAAAAATCAATTTCTGAGGTAAGTGAAACTTCTACAAAACGAATTTTTCTTCGTCAGAATAAATCATACATTCAGATAGAACTAGATGCAATTTTATATACAGAAGCATCTGGGAATTATACAAAAATCATTTCTAAAGCTGAAACAATTACGATTAGAGAAAAAATATCAGATATTTTAGAATCACTTCCAAAAAATGATTTTATCCAAGTACATAAATCGTTTGCAATTGCTATAAAACATATTAAAAAAATTGATGGAAATAGAATATATATTCAAGACCATACCATTCCCATTGGCAAATTATATAAAGCTAACCTTATTAAGATTTTGAATTAGAAACTTTCCTTAGGAATTATTATATACCATTCCACAGACATTACGCTTCCCTCCTATCTAAGCTACGCTAAAGCTTCTGTTGACATGTCGTCGTTGCATAAAAATTTCATTATAGTTTTATACGGAACTTTTAAAAAGTAAAGATTAAAGAAGATTTGAGTAAACACCATCAAGGCACTAAAAACGTACTCGTCCAATCCTTATCATCTCTAGAAAATAAGACTCTTAAATGATTAGGACGCTTTAATTGTAAATATTCAATGGAGTGAGGAATAATTTTAACTGTGCAAAAATGATGATCTTCGTTAGTATACGTTACAGCATCAGGGTTTTTGATGGGAGTACCTGGTGCTATGTGAGTGGTGTAATCTTTTTTAGAAGCTTCTTGTACCGTATGCCAGTAGGTTGCGATTTGTTCTTGGTCTGTTATTAACTCGGCTGTTCCACGTACACGTATTTGTAGTAGTTTTTTAGGATGGTAAAATATAGCACTACAAGATGCATTAGCTTGAAGGTCTTCTATTTTTTGAGTTCTTTTATCCGTAAAAAACACGAGACTTAGGTCTATCAAGGTTTTGCGTAACACCACCGTGCGCTGTTGGGGTTCACCATTTTTAATAGTAGCGAGCGTAAAATAACGAAACGGGTGTCGCTTTTTAACGTGTCCGTTTATAAGTTCTCGTTTGACTTCTTCTAAGATTTGATTTTTCAATAATATTTATTTAGTTGTTTTGAAAGCGGCTTACCTGAAGTCTAGCACTTTACATTAATAATACAATCTAAAATCCAATAATTTACACATCTGATAATAGCGTTGATGTAATTCTTCTACCACAGCAAACATATCGTCATCGTCGTTAAATAATTTAAAGAATATCTTATCTAGAGGCGTGCTACTTACACCATTGATGGCATTACCATACCCAGAAACGGCTTTAGCTCCCGTTATGTCCAAGAAGTATTGCGCTTCTTCTTCCTCTAAGTCTACGACTTTGGCATTTGAGAAATGTAATATCTTTCCGTTGAGTTGTCCTTCAAAAATTTCGGCTATTTCTTGTAAACTATAGTAATACTCATTGATACAAATACTATTCCCCTCGCCTGTCATGACCAAGTAGATAATTTCATAATTTTTAAAATGATGATCTTCTAAAATCAATGTGTTCAAACTTTCCTCTAAACCTTCAATAGTGTCGCAGGTTTTATAAATACTAGCTACTCCAAATTGTAGGGCGAGTTGTGCTAGATGTTCTTGTATTTCAGTCACTTGGTTTGTTTCCACATCGTCTACTGCTTCTAAACAATAAATGAATTTCTCTGATTCTGTGGTTTGTTCTTGAGGGAATTGAGGGATTTGTTCTAACAAATTGTAAAAAATTATGTAAAGTATGTTCCACACAAAATTAACGCAACTCTTTTATTCTTTTAGGTATTTTTAAATAAAATTATAATTTGCAGACACATATCCCATTATGCTCTTATTCTTTCAATTGCGTTCATGTCAGGCTAACTTCTGATAAAAACATATACTAGACTTGCGCTCTTATGTTTAAGAAATAAGTGTTCGTAAGCCCTGAGGGGTTTCATTACAGTTTTAAAGAGAACGCTTTCGCGAAAGCAAAAAAAGAAAAGAAAAATTCGAGGTAGTACAATCAGCACTCCTCCTAGATCCTACTTCCAAAGGTCTCACTGACCTTTTGAATTCGTCTGTACCAAACCAAAGTTACCCTTCGTCAAGCTCAGGACTGGTGTTACGCAGCATAGTATACTACTTTTAAAAAATTAGTAGAATAGTAAAGTATTTCAACAAAAAAAGACTGCCTTTCAAGACAGTCTTTTATAGTTAAGTAAAAAAAACCTCTTGTTATTTTTTAATTATTTTATACACTTCATTTGATGTACCTGTAGTAACCCTAACAATATAGATTCCTTTTTTATAATTTCTCATATCAATACGTAAGCTTTCTGCTTCATTAAATAGTTCAGTATACATAAGACGACTATCAAAACGATATACCTGTATGGTACCTGTTTCCTGTTTGTTAAAACTAAAGTTTATGTAATCTATTGTGGGATTAGGATAGATATTTAGGACACTATTTTCTTCAATATCATTAGTTTGTATGCGGCAACCTTTTACTCTGAAAAATTGAAATGGTGCCGAATCCCAAACTGGACCTACGCTTAAACTTACTGCATATAATTTTGCAGGGTCAAATGTATGAGATGTCCAACCATTATTAGCTGAAGGAATGCTTATAAGGCTGTTCAGATTAATAGTACTTGGAGCCGTACCTGGTCCCACCCATCCATCGTAATAATCGGTTACAATTGTCCATGGTGATAAACTGAATTCTGAAATTCTGATATGATACCCTTCTTCGTTAGTACTGCAGCTCCCATCAATTTCGATTTTAGGTAAACAAAGTTCATTAACGGTTTTTGGTCCATAATCTGATTCTTCTGTATGTACTGAATCCACATTCTTTATCTCAAAACAGGCTTCTATTTCACGACAGTCTTTCACTCTGAAAAATTGAAATGGTGCCGAATCCCAAATAGGCCCCACGCTTAAACTTACTGCATATAATTTTGTAGGATCAAATGTATGAGATGTCCAACCGTTATTAGCTGAAGGAACGCTTATAAGATTGTTCAAATCAATAGTACTTGGAGCGGTCCCGGACGCCACCCACCCATTGTAATAATCGGTTACAATTGTCCATGGCGATAAGCTGAATTCTGAAATTCTGATGTGATATCCATCTTCACCAATACTGCAGCTCCCATCAATTTCAATTTTAGGTAAACAAAGTTCATTAACGGTTTTTGGTCCATAATCAGATTGCTCTGTATGTGCTGAATCCACATTCTTTATCTCAAAACAGGCTTCTATTTTACGACAGTCTTTCACTCTGAAAAACTGAAATGGCGCCGAATCCCAAATAGGCCCCACGCTTAAACTTACTGCATATAATTTTGTAGGGTCAAATGTATGAGATGTCCAACCGTTATTAGCTGAAGGAACGCTTATAAGATTGTTCAAATCAATAGTACTTGGAGCGGTTCCAGACGCCACCCATCCATTGTAATAATCGGTTACAATTGTCCATGGTGATAAACTGAATTCTGAAATTCTGATGTGATATCCATCTTCATTGGTACTACAGCTTCCATTAATTTCAATTTTAGGTAAACAAAGTTCATTAACGGTTTTTGGTCCATAATCTGATTGCTCTGTATGTGCTGAGTCTACATTATTGATCTCAAAACAGGCTTTTACTTTTGGGATTTTTATTAGTTTAACATCATCAATAAAAATTGGGTCTAGTACAGTCGCTTTACCTTTAATGCGTATTTCTAATTTATTATAGTTATTACTAATATCTCCTGCATCTAAATTAAAATTCCCTAGTTTTTGTCTCCAATCTGTAGATGGGGTATCTGGTGCATTATCACACGAATCATAATTAAACACAGCAGCTATATTAGTACTTGTATGCACAATTTTCTCTAAATCACAATCGTCATTATTTCTAAGGACAAATTCAAGTTGAAGAGGTGCATTATATTCACCATCATCATCATCATGAACATTAATTTCTCTAGATACATAACACGACACCTCATACGAATAGTCCTCAGACAATGGTTCTATTATCGTTGCTTTGATTGATTCTCCTGTAATTGGATCTGTTGATTTATTAAACATATGAGCATATCGTTCGTTTAATGAACCATTGTCGCGTGGATATAGTCCTTTTTCTACAAAACAACTCTGATTTCCATTTATGTCATACAAATCTGGAGAGCACCAATCTACATCCAAAAACTGTTGACGACAACCCATAGTCCATCCTGTTGCATGATGTAATTGATTATAAGACCAAGATACTGGACCACTTTCAAATCCTGGATTCTCAATTAAGTTCGTTTGTCCTACTAGTAAATAATTACATAATAAGACCAAAAGTAAAATACAATTTTTCATATCTAGTTAATTTTAATTTTTCTTACTCTATTAAATAGGTTTTTCAGATATCACCTTTATATGGTTATATCAATACGTAATTTGATTTGTTACCCTATTTTATAAAATTCTGGATATGAATAGGTATGCACTTTTATAGTAGAAAGGAAGATTGTCTCATTGTTGCAATCAATTCGAGCAAATTGTATCCGTTACATTATTAAAGAAACATTGGGAAGAAAAGATTAAGAAGATTAGTATTGGTCAACTTGATTTCTCCATCTTGTGCCTACTTAAAAGGTCTATTAGACCTTTTAAGTAGGCAGTGGCAAAAGCTCTGGACTGGCACCAAGCACCACATTATAGTACATTTTACAACAATTAGTGAAATAGCGTATTTGGGTGATTTTTGAGATCATTCTGTTATAATGCCTTTAGGTCTATACCTAAGAATGATGTGCAAGCAGATTGTGGCTTGATTAGCATACATTAGTTTTCTAAATATTCTGTGATTTTGGCATTTATTACATCATCTAGATCAGCCTTGTTCAGATAAAATTCTTTATTTGTATCAATAAATGTTTTTAGCTTTTTGTTCTGTTTCCAAAGCAGTACTTTTCCATTGAGTACGTTTGCGCCTGTATATACAAGCATTTGCCCTAAAAATAGATCACGTTCTAAAGGTTGTACTTGCAATGAAAACTGAGAATATGAAGGCGTTTTTTCGCTAAACTCTGATATAAGATAATTTTCAGTTCTACTAATCCTTCCAATACCTTTAAAATTAATGTTATTCACCTTAAACTTTAATTCTCCGAGGTTATTTACAATATTAAAAGAAATGGGAATTAGATAGTTGTTTCTATCTAAATAAAAGCCAAGATAATCTCCTATTAAAAAATTAATAATCTCAAGTCTGTTTAAAGATACAGTAAGGTCTGAATCTTTTCGAGGTAGAATATTATCAATCTCCATACGCTGAGAATATAAATAATGATGAAATATAGGATTAATCTCTTTTGATTTTACTTTTGCATCCTGGTCTTCCCTATCTTCTGCCTGCTCAAAAATTAATTTCCCTATCACAGGGCTATTACTTCGGTTAAATCCACAATAAGCACCTAATAATACAGGTTTTGACTGCATATTATTCCCATAAAATAAATTGATAAAACATTCTTTATTTAAACTTGAATTTTCTTTACTAAAATAAAAGGACAGCGCGCTTTCCCCTGTGGGCACGCATTTTCCAAAATAAGTATAATATGTAGGTATAGTATCATTCTCCCAGTATAAAATTTCCCAAGAAGCAGTTTTCATTTTGTTAATGGTAAGCTTAGACTTTATATAATACTGTCTATCCTCTACATAATACCCCACATAGTATAAAGCATCAATATTGGTAGAGGTTTCATCAAAATTACTCCCTTCTTCTTCTCTAATTTGCGAACTTATATAAGGGGATTTGTTTATATATTGTGTGTAATTCTCATAGCCTGCTGATAGTATTAAGAGCGATAGATAATCTCTTCGTAATCTTACATATTTACTGTTGCCCTTATCAATTTCCCTAATTTTATTATAGATGTATTTTCCATTGATTAACTGATTGGTAATTTCCATGATATAGTTTTTTAAACTAGGACAATGCTCATCATAATCCCCAAAGCCATATAATTGGAATACGGTTAACGTTTTTATTTCCAAACTATAATGTTTAGAGAACACACTTAAAAGCTCCTTATGGAGCGCTAAAAAAAGACCGTTTGATACTTTAATTCCTCTAGAGTTCATTATTTAACTACATTTAGATGTATATAAAAATAAGCTTATTCCATTTAAATTCCTATAATAAATTAATAATATCAAATAAACAGGAATAATGGAATTAATATAATTTAGTTTGTAAAATTGCTTATCTAATGGAAAATTAATTCAAAATGAAAAAGCTACTTTTAAGTCTTTTATGCCTCACAACATTCTTTTTATCTGCGCAAACTACTAAGGATATTGGAGGTACAATCTATGATGACACAGGGATCCCTTTGCCTGGAGCAACAATTATTGAAAAAGGGAATTCTACCAACGGTGTAACCTCAGATTTTAATGGAGAATTTATCATTACTGTAAATGAGGAGACTAAAGAATTGCAAATCTCTTACATAGGTTTCGAAACTCAAAACGTCGAAATTACAAGTGACAATCTTAGTATCAGTTTAAAAGCGGAAGCTAACCAATTAGAAAATGTTACTATTCAGGGATTTTCTTCTGTTGCCAGTAGAGCTAGAAATAGAACTCAAGCTATACAAAGTCTACCCGAAACTACTGTAGCTGTGAATGCAGCTACTATTGAAGCTAGTGGTATTGATAATATACAGTCTTTTACTGCTCAAATATCAAATGTAACATTTACAGAAGCACAGCAGCCAGGCGTTAATTTTCTAACGGTTCGTGGAATTTCTCAAATTAGAAATGCAGAATCTCCCGTTGCTGTCGTTATTGATGGTATGACACTACCAGATGCTAGTGCCATGAATATGTCTTTATATGATATTGAATTGTTAGAATTTGTTAAAGGTCCACAAGGTACTCTTTATGGTAAGAATGCAATTGCAGGTGCTGTTAATATTATTACCAAAGACCCAACTAACAAAAACAAAACGAAAGTGATGTTAAACACAGGTAATGGTGGCCTATTTGGCGCAGGAATCTCTTCTTCAGGTGCCTTAGTTAAGAGCAAACTCTTTTATAGCGTAAACGGTAGGTATAGTACATTTGATGGTTTAATAAACAATACATTTTTAGATCAGACTGTAGATTTTTCAGACGAATTTAATATCCGAGCCAAATTAAAATATAGATTTAATCCAAGATGGTCCGCAACATTTGTACAAGATAACTTCAAAGTGGAAGCGGGTGGTAACTATTATGTTACTAAAACGGATATTTTTGACCCTAACATTCCAGTACTTGCGGATGATGACTATTCTAGTGAGCCTTTTGGTGATATATTAGGAGATTCAGAATTATCTAATTCACTGAGTAGTCTTAAGATTGAAGGATCTCTTAAAAAAGCAAAGTTCCAATCTGTGACCTCTTTTAATGCGACAAGAAGGTATTATATTGGGGAAAATGATTACTCACAGTATGCCTTTAGTAAGGTTTCTCAGCAATCTGATTCTGATACTTTTAGTCAGGAATTCAGGTTAACGTCAAATGCAAACGAAGATTCTAAATTTAATTATACTGTTGGTACATTGTTCCAAAATAGTAAGCGCTATCTAAATACATCTACATTTTTAAATAATACCTATTACGAAGGAGGATTTATAGATGCATCTGCAGAAAATGCAGACTACAGCACTGTACCATTAGTAGGTAATGATGATGACAATACCATACAAACGTTAGCTGGTTTTGGTTTTGTAGACTATAAGTTGACATCGAGGTTTACAATTTCGGCCGGTGTACGTGTCGATTACGATAAACTTACTAATGAATCTCGAATTTCAGACACGAGTATTGAAAATGATATTACAGTATGGCAGCCTAAGTTTTCATTGGCTTATCAATTTTCGAAGAACGTACTAGCCTACGCTAATTATGGCCGTGGTTATAGAAGTGGAGGATTTAATTCTAATGCAACGGTGAAGTTTGGAAGAACTTACGAACCAGAATTTACCAATAACTACGAAATTGGTCTAAAGACGAGTTTCTTAAATAATAGAATTATTTTCAATAATGCCTTTTACCGTATTGATTTTGAAAATCAACAACAATACACCTTTATTCCAGTGACACCAGCAGTATTGGGAATCTACAATTTTGAAGAATCTGAAATTGTGGGTTTCGAATCCGAAGTGAAATTTAAAGCCACTAATAATATTGACTTCTTCGCCAGCATAGGCTTCAATGATGGTGAGATAAAAAAAGGAACTTATAATAGATTAACCAATGCAGCTGCTTTTGACTATGAAACAAACGAAGTTGTAGATGTTAGTGGCAACACCTCGCCTTTTACCATTGAAAGTACGTTACAGATTGGTGCTAATGCTAATTTTAAATTAACCGAACGCTCTACTATTGGATTAAATCTTAATGTAGATAACAGAGGAACACAATATTGGGATTCATTAGAGGAATATAAGCAAGACCCTTATACATTAGTAAACGCAAGAATTAATCTAAAGTTGAATAAAATTAAAGTAACCGTTTGGGCAAACAATATATTTGACACTCAATTTAATACCGAGTTTTTCCCGACAGCAGAGTTTGGCTTTAGTAATTTAAGATTTCCTAACACACCAACTACAGTAGGTATCGACTTATCATATAACTTCTAAACACCTTTAAACAGTTTTTGGTTAAAGCTTTCCTTTTTTTAATGAAAATTAATTAAAGCTACTCCCCTTGTGCCATATTCGAATCATCAAAAAATTAATAATTAGAAAATGAAAGTCAATTGCAACGTAATAAGATTCCACAAATGCGGAGCGTTAGAAGTATTAATTATAGAAAATGTTACCATGGAAGATCCAATCGGTGATGAAGTCTTATTCAAAGTAGATGCCTTTGCACTCAACAGAGCTGATGTTCTTCACTATCAAGGATTCCATACAACATTACCAACATTTCCTGCACGTATTGGCTCAGAGGCAACAGGTGAAGTTGTAAAAGTAGGTGACAAAGTAACGGATTTTAAAGTTGGGGACAGGGTAACTTCTATACCGTTTAATACCGCCAAATATGGGGTGCAAGGAGAGTATGCGATTGTACCACAAGATTATTTATCTAAAGTACCTAAAAATGTAAGCGTTGAAGAAGCTTGTTCTATTTGGATGCAATATTCTACAGCTTATTTTGCCTTATTTCATATTGGTAGCGTAAAAAAAGACGATTATATTTTTATTCCAGCAATCTCTAGTTCAGCTGGGTATGGTTGTTTTGAATTAGCAAGAGATGCTGGAGCTACCATTATAGGTTCTACGAGAACAAGTGTCAAAAAAGAAAAACTCAAGCAACTAGGTATAGATCATTTAATTATTACAAAAGAAGAAAATGTTGAAAAAAGATTAATGGAACTAACAGAAGGGCAAGGTGTAAGCTTTGTATATGACCCAGTAGCGGGAGCTTTTTGTGAGGAATACTTAGAGGCCTTATCAAATGGAGCTGTAGTAATCATCTATGGATTATTAGACCCAAATCCAACACTATTCCCATTGGTACCGTTAATTAGAAAAAAAGCTATTATGGATGCCTATTCTCAATTCAACCATGTGGAGGATATTGATAAACTAAACGAATGCAAGGGGTACATTTTAGAAAGAATTGAGAAAGGCGCACTCAAACCAATAGTCAGCAAGGTTTTTGAATTTAAAGATTATAAAAAAGCTTATGAATATATGCTTTCCAACCAGCAGGTAGGAAAAATTGTCATTAAAATAAATTAGTAAGATATATGAGAGTCGCAACAGATATTGGAGGAACGTTTACGGATCTTGTTTTTTTTGATTACGATAAAAAAACCAAAGAAGTAAAAAAGGTAGAGATTTCTAAGTCTAGTACAACGCCCGGCGAATTTGAAAAAGGTATTCTAAATGCCATAGAAAAAATAGATTTAAATCTAAGCACTATTGATTTTTTCGCTCACGGAACCACTGTAGTTATTAATGCCATAACAGAACGTAAAGGATCTAAAACAGCATTGATTACGACTGAAGGATTTAGAGATGTTTTAGAAATAGCCCGAGGTACCAGGCCAGACTTGTATAATTTCAACTTTAAAAAAGAAGAACCCTTTGTTGAACGCTATTTACGACAAGAAGTAAAAGAACGTATTAATTATTTAGGAGAAGTCATCACGCCTTTAGATAAAACATCGGTTGACAAACATATTATCAAATTTATAAAAGAAGGAGTTGAGGCTATTGCTATTTGCTTTTTACATGGCTATAAAAACCCTATTCATGAAAAACAATTGGCAACATATATCCGCACTAAATATCCACAGTTCGAAGTTATAACATCACATGAAGTTACCAGAGAATGGAGAGAATATGAACGTACAAGTTCTACGGTATTATCAGCTTACGTAAAACCGATTGCGACAAAATATTTAAATAATTTAACACATCATCTGCAAAAATTAGGGTATAAAAATAATCTTTACATTATGCAGTCCAATGGTGGTATTACTACCGTTGAGGATGTGAAAGCAAATCCGATTACCTTAATTGAATCCGGCCCTGCAAGCGGTATGCTTGGAGGTGTTGTTTTAGGTAGAACCATTGGTAAAGAAAATTTATTGGTATTGGATATTGGGGGAACTACTGCAAAATGTTCCTTAATTGAAAACGGCATTCCGAAAATTGTAACTACTTATAATATTGAAAAAACTAAAACTCAGGCTGGATTCCCAATACTTACTCCTGTAATAGATATTGTAGAAATTGGAAACGGTGGCGGCAGTATTGCCTGGCTTGATGATGGCGGGAAAATGCGTGTAGGTCCTAAAAGTGCAGCAGCAAATCCTGGTCCCTCTTCTTATGGTAAAGGGGGCACTAATTTTACCACAACAGATGCCAATGTAGTCTGTAACAGAATTCATAAGGATTATTTTTTAGGTGGCGAATTAAAGCCAGATGTTAATAGTATAAAAAATGCCGCCCAACCCCTTTGTGAAGAGCTAGACATGACAATGGTAGAAGTAGCGCGAGGCGTGATTCGTGTAGCGAACTCCAATATGGTAAATGCATTAAAGAGTGTATCTGTAAACAAAGGCTACGATCCAAGAGACTTTTCTCTTGTTGTAATTGGTGGAGGCGGACCAATGCACGGTGCATATTTAGCAGAAGAACTTCAAATGCCAGAAATCATTGTACCCTTAAATGCTGGTGTATTTTCAGCCTTTGGAATGTTGATGTCAGATTTGAGAAGAGACTACATCCGTACAGATGTGATGAATTTGAATGAGGAAAAATTTTCAACATTAAACGATGTTTTCCAAGAAATGAAAAACGAAGCTGTAAAAGCTTATGAACGCGATGCATACCAAAAAGAAGATATTGAATTCGAGTATTATTTAGATCTAAGATATGTGGGACAGGAGCATTCAGTAAAATTAAGACTATCGAATTTAAACAATTTAAAAATTGATGAAATCGAAAAGAATTTTCATCAATTACATAAAAAAAGATATGCCTTTAGTCTTGTTGATACTAAAATTGAAATAGTTAATTATCACTTAGTAGCAGAGGTTATTGTAAATAAACCAGTTATTGGTAAAGTTGAAGCAAAAGGTTATACAGTTGATGATGCTTTAATTAGTATGGAAAATGTAGATTTTGATATTGCTGGTATTTACAAAAGTCGTTTTTTCGATAGAAATAAATTAGATCCGGGTATGAATATCGTGGGGCCAGCAATTATAGTTGAACAATCTACATCAACAGTTGTACCGCCAAACCATCAATTTAGAATTGATGACTACTCAAATATCATCATTAGTAAAATAAATTAGATATGAGTTTAAATAAATTTACATCAGATATTATTCAGGATTCATTAATCTCAATTGGCGAAGCTATGTTTGAAACAATTCAGCGAACCAGCATGAGTCCTATTATCTATGAGGCATTGGATTATGCTGTAGGAATTACAGACGGACAAGGGCGATTGCTTGCGCAAGGGAATGGCGTTATCACATTTTTAGCTGCAATGAGTCTTGTCGTAGAAGATACTTTAAAGATATTTGATAAAAATAATCCGTTAAAGGAAGGTGATGTCGTTATGGCTAATACACCCTACGCTGGTGGTGGAACACACCTGTCAGATATTGCATTAATTACACCCATTTTTTATAAAGGGGAGCGTGTAGCTTTTACCGTAAATAAAGCCCATTGGACAGATATAGGCGGTACAAACCCAGGGTCGGTATCAACGGTTTCTACAGAAATTTATCAAGAAGGGATGCATTTTCCTTTTATAAAAATTAAAGAAGAAGGAAAAACTAATGATGCCGTTATTAAAATGATAAAAGCCAATGTTAGACTACCAAAGAGTACGTTAGGAGATTTATTTTCAGGTATTGCCGCCAATGATGTTGGCGCGGAAAGAATTATAAGACTGATTGAAAAATATGGTTTGGAAGCTTATAAACAGGCAGCTGAAGAATTTATGGAATATGGTGAGCGTATTAGTTTAAAAGAGCTACAAAAAATTCCAAATGGAACCTACAAAAATACAGGTTGGATAGAAAACGACGGTTTTGGAAATGGACCATTTCCATTGAAATTAAAAATTACCATTTCAAACGAAAATATGATATGTGATTTCACAGGTTCACATGAACAATTAAAAGGCCCCTTAAACCTCTCTAGAACGGGGTTAGAAACCGCAGTAAGAGCGGCCTTTAAATCTATTACGACTCCTACTCTACCTGCTAATAATGGTTCTTTTAAACATGTAAAACTAATTTGCCCTGAAAATACAGTGGTAAGTGCACAATCTCCTGCACCTATTTCTGTATACTATGAAGTATTTTTAGCTGCTATAGATTTACTACTAAAAACATTAGCTCCCATTGTGCCAGATAAATTACCAGCGGGTCATTTTAGATCGGTGTGTGTTACTTATATTTCAGGAATCCATCCTGTAACCAATGAATTTTATGTACAAGCTGAGCCACTTTCTGGTGGTTGGGGAGGTTGTGCCACACATGATGGAAACCGAGGACAGTTTTCGTATGCGCACGGTGAATCGTATAATATTCCTGCAGAAACACGAGAACGAAAATATGGGGTTGTAGTTGAAGAATACGCGTTTCATAATGAAGGTGGTGGTTATGGTGAATTTCAAGGTGGTAACGGACAATACCTTACATTTAAAATATTGTCTGAAGATGCTTTTTTAACAGGTGCATTCTTAGGCTATTCCATCCCTACTTGGGGCCTCAAAGAAGGAAAAGAAGGAAGTTATAATTATTTTACCGTTATACGAACAGATGGTACCGAAGAAACTTATAATGTGGTAACTAATGTAAAGCTACATAAAGGAGATCGTGTAAAGTTAGTAACCGCTACAGGTGGTGGATATGGCAACCCAAAGAATCGACCCCAAGAAAAAGTAGATAGAGATATAAAAAATGGTTATATCACAAAGGCCCAAGCCTTAGAAAATTACAATAGATGCTAAAGAATTAATTACACAAAAATTATATGGAAGTTACACCCTTAACGTACCCCGAAAAAGAATATCTAAAATACATCATCCAAAAAAAAGAAGATGGTGTAGCGATAGATTTTGGTACAGTTATTTTAAAAAAAGGGCACATACTTCCATTCAAAACACTTCATGCGCACGAAATATCCTATTTAGTTTCTGGTAAACTAAAAGTTTATACCAAAGATGGAAATGAAAAAATAATGTCCCAAGGTGATTTGGTTTATTTGAATAAAGACGAAATCAGAAAAACTGAAACTTTAGAACATAGTAAAATTATGTTTTTTCTTTTCAAAAAAATATAAACTAGTAACTAACTTATTGATATTAAATTTTTAATTCATGGACAATACTTCAGTAAACTCTAATGGAATAGATTCTGCTTCAGAATCTATTCCATTAAATAAAAGACAACCTTGGTATGTACCAGCCTTCATTTTTGGAGGGTTAGAATTTTGTATTCCAGTACTGTTAATAGGAGGAATTCTAATTGGAAATTTTAGTTTGTTAGAAATTATTGGAGTTTTATTAATTGGACTAGTTTTTTTTCAATGGATTGGAAATGCAATACAAGGCTATATTGGAGCAAAAACAGGACTGACATCATCCGCCTTAGCCGCACTTAGTTTTGGTAAAGAGCAATCTAGAATTATTGTTGGTGTAGTCATTTTGATTTTGACATTAGGCTGGTGGGCTATTCAGACTTCTGTAGCCGCTGATGCTTTTAGTGCCTTATTAGGAATCAACAAAAATGAAAATTTGTTCTTATATATTTTAAGTACAACTCTCATAGGTTTGTTATTTGCCATTCCTTCAATACTTGGTTATGCCTCTATTAAATGGGTAGATTATATAGCTATTCCCTCAGGTTTGCTCTTGGTGACTGTGGCCCTTTACCTATCTATTAATAATCTTGGTTGGGAGAAAATAGCAACTTGGAATCCAGAAGGTAACATGTCTTTTATTGAAGCTGTTAATTTAGTCATTAGCATTAATGTTGCCCAATGGTTAATCGCTCCAGATTATACAAGACATGCACAACCTACTTGGCGGGATAATATTTTAATCCCTTTAGGTATTATTATAGTTGGTTTCCCATTATTCATTGTAGGCGGAATTATGTCATTAGGTACCGGAAACTCAGATATCGTACTAGTTATGCAAGAACTTGGTTTTCCTGCATGGGGCTTCGTAGTATTATGGGTTGCCACTTGGACAAGTCAATTGGTAAGTAACTATACAGGAGGTCTGGTATTATGTAATATGTTCAATTTGAATGATAGAAAGAGCAGAAAAACACTAACACTTTTATTTGCAATTGTCGGAATTATATTGGCACTACTGGGTATTTTGAACCAGTTTGTTAATTTTTTATATGCTACGGCTCTTATAATTCCTGTTATCGCAGGTGTTATTATGAGCCATTATTTTTTTGTAAACAAAACTTTGATAAAGGCGACCACATCATGGAACTGGTTGGCAACGGTAAGCATAGTAATAGGGCTTTTGATAGGGTATCTTACACAATATGTATACCCCATTGGTATACCAGCCATTCAATCCTTGATAGTCGCAGGAGTAGTATATCTTCTTTTGAATAATTTATTAAGTAGTGAATAGATGAATAAAATATTTGACAATATTGAGATTGCTCTTGCGCTAAAATCTGACTCAGAACTTAATAGGGCTCATTTTTTATTCAAGATGATAAATAAAGGACCTCTCGTTAAAATTGGTGCTGCAGTCACAAAATTTGCTTTGAATGCGAATCTACCAGTAGAAAAAATAATTCGTTACACTGTATTCAACCATTTCTGTGGAGGTGTTAATGAAGATGATTGCCTCAAAGTTATTGACAAAATGTATACTAAAAAGATGCATGCCGTTTTGGATTATTCAGTGGAAGGAAAGAAAGAGGAAAAGCAGTTTGATTTCGCAGTACAGAAAACCATAAATGCTTTAGAATATGCCAAAAATCATAACGCAATTCCTTTTGTAGTATTTAAACCGACGGGTTTAGGGCGATTTGAAATTTATCAAAAACTAACCGAAGGAAACTCTTTGAACAAATCAGAACAAGCAGAATGGAAAACAATAAAAGAGCGATTTCATACTGTATGTAAGAAAGCGTATGATAATAATATTCCTGTGTTAATCGATGCAGAAGAAAGTTGGATGCAAGGTGCCGCTGATGACTTAATTGAAGAAATGATGATGACCTACAACAAGAAAAGGGCACTGGTTTTTAATACCCTGCAAGCTTATCGTTGGGACAGACTCGACTATTTAAAAAATCTACATCAACGTGCTAAAGCTAAAAATTTCAAAATCGGAATGAAATTGGTTCGAGGCGCTTACATGGAAAAAGAGAGAGAACGTGCCTTTAAAAATGAATATAAAGATCCCATTTGTGCCGATAAAAATGCTACAGATCTTTTATACAACGATAGTTTAAAATACATAATAGATAATTTAAACGACATCGAATTATTTGCAGGAACGCACAATGAAAAAAGTTCATATTTACTAATAAATTTATTAAAACAGAATACTATACTCAAAGATGACAAACGAGTTTGGTATGGACAATTATATGGTATGAGTGATCATATCAGTTATAATTTATCCGATAAAGGATATAATGTGGCTAAGTACTTGCCATTTGGACCTGTAAAAGATGTGATGCCATATTTAATTAGACGAGCCGAAGAAAACACCTCTGTTGCTGGCCAAACTTCAAGGGAGCTATCAATCATAAAAAGCGAAAGAAAGAGAAGAAAATCTAAAAATCGTTCAATTAAATAATCCTAGCCAATCCATACACATTTTAACCATTACTCTACCCTAGCCCTAAAAAGCGTATATACTCGCTTCTCTCCTATTTGAATCCTAAAGGGTTTCATTACAGTTTTAAAGAGAACGCTTTCGCGAAAGCAAAAAAAGAAAAGAAAAATTCGAGGTAGTACAATCAGCAATCCTCCTAGATCCTACTTCCAAAGGTCTCCCGCACTTTCATAAATATGTCATGATAAATCATCATTAATCTTCTGCAAGTTCAAGGCAAGCACTATTAAAAACAGTGTACTATTAGCGTTTATTACGTATCTTTTTTATTTAGTAAAAAATAAGTTAACGCTGTGACTACTAACGCTAAGGATGCACCCAAATATAAAATATCAATACCCGAATTATAGGTTACAATACGTCCTGTGAAAGAAATAGTCATGATAAAAATTACCATTTTTATCATAAGTGCTTTAAGTCCATCTAAATCTTTGACAACCAACCAAGACGGTAAGTTTTTAATATTGGTGATATACAATTCAAATAAAGCTGTCGCAATCGTAAAAAAAATCACACCTAAAAGCACGAGGTCTAACGATTTCAAGCATTTTTTGATAATTTCATCTTCTGCAGTATATCCTGAAATCATTTTTGAGACAGTATTATAAATTTCAATAAAAGCGTAACCTTCCACTCCTATAGCTAGACAAATAATAGCCAACACAGCAAGAAAGGTAATTACTTTTAAAGATGCTCCTAATATCGAGGACATAGTACTATAGGGTTTGATCGCTTCGGTTTAGCTTGATTCGACATAGGTTAAAATAGTAAAATTAAATGGAAGTTATGTATGACATGAGTTGAATCGTTACTTCATAAATTATAGTATTTGTTATGCTTTTAAAAACTTATTCTTCTGTTATTAAGTGTGACTTCGGAAGACCTAGTGCATATAAATCAGCAGTGACAGCATCCATCATAGGAGGCGGGCCACATACATAAACATATTTTGAAACATCTATGTTTTTAGTATTCAAATACTCTTTATCTACATGTCCATGATCGTATTCTTTTGTTTTTTCATCTGAAAGAATGAATGAGACATTATCACCAAGCCAACTTTCTAGGTTTGCTTTGTATATGATGTCTTTTTCCGTTTTGTTTGAAAGTATCAACTTATTCTTTTCGATACCACCTTTCATCTTTAGGTTTTTAAGAATCGCTATAAAAGGTGTCACTCCAGCGCCTCCAGCTATAAAAGTACCTGGCCCTTTGTAATTAATAGCTCCCCAAGCGTCTCCAATGATAAGTTCATCTCCTACTTTTAAAGTTCCTAATTCATCAGTGACACCATCATGAGATGGATACATTTTTATTGTAAATTCTAATTCATTTTCATCAGGCAAACTGGTAAATGTGAATGGTCTTTTTTCATTTTTATAGCCTTTTTTATCGATTGCCAACTCCGTAGCTTGTCCTGGAGTAAATGTATAGCCTTGCGGTTTATCTGTGACTAATCGTAGCACATCGTGTGTTACTAATTCAATTTTTCTAAGGGTTATTTTATAGCTCATTTTGATAGTTATTTGTTTTCAATTTTAAAATAGGTAAATAATTCCTATTCTATGTTAAAATTATGTTTAATCTTTTTGCAAATTACATAAACAAAATAAAATACCTTAGTTTTAACTTGAATTTAATATGGATCATCTAAATTTTAAAAATTATATAGAGTCACTATGCGTATTGTGAAATAGCTTTTCAATGTAGGTCTCAATATCGTATCCAAAATTAATATTGACTTAAATCAATAGCTAAACGCATAATCAAACAACTAAAAATTAACTTACATGGCAATAACAGCAACAAACACAAATAATCGTCTTATACATTGTATTTATTATAGTAACAACCCATTTGGTAAAAAGCTACACGCTTTTTTAGAAGCATTAAATAAAGATATGTTGATCATTGATGTAGCCCAAACAATGCCATCAGATACTCAGTGGCATGACATTGCTAAAGAATTAAATGTGAGTCTTAAAGCTTTTATAGATATCCAAAAAGTTGATGCTTTTAATGAAGATAGTAACTATAGTGAAGAAGGTTTGGTCAAGATTCTAGCGCAAAACCCTAACGCTCTTAAAGGCGCTATACTAATGGAAGGTGATCGTATTGCACACATCACCCAATACACTGAAATTTTAAAATTTTACAACGTAGATTCTGCCGGATTAGAAAAAACATTACACACACAAAAGCCAATTACAAATAGTAAGACCAAAGGAGATAATTTTATTTAATTAAAAATAACACCTTGCTGCTCAATTATCTTAATCTCAATACTTGAATCAACATTTTTTTCTAAATGTTCAAGAGAAAGCTTTCGCGAAAGCGGTCTCAACAGCATACAGAAGCATAAAGAATATGAGTATGGTTTATGTCGCTCATAAAATCTAGATAGACCGATTAGTTACCCCTACGCTACTTATTTTATTTTTTTGACTTAATAGCCCTATTATATACAACAAAACACCCAAATTGGGTGTTTTGAAGTCAATTGATATGAGCGAAATGAACGTATGTATGCTACTTTTAAAGTTGCACAACTATCTTCATTTATGAATGTTTATGTCCCATAGGGCAAACTATTGGAGCAGGTCCAGCGGCTGCTTTTCTAAGCGTCGTATCCGTTTCTGTTGGTAATTGGATCGGCGGTAAGAGCTTGTCTACTGGGATGTCCTTCTCGCGTCGTAGCGTATTTACTTGAATGTGTGGCCACAACGTAGTACCCCCATCTGAGCCAAACATAAATTCAAAGTCTACAATTTGCTCGTATTGTAACTAGTCTACCACTTTTCCGGTTTCCCCATCAACTACCTCTTCGATCCACATACGGTATCGCATTCTGGCGACTCTACAGTAGCGCTCTACCATCACATTATTTACGATACCACCTTGAACTCCAGTATTATGGAAGGAGTCGAGTTCGATCATGTCGTATCGTTTAAATTTCACTCCCTCATTGGCATCAGTCAATTTTAAGTTCGGCTGAACCGTGTAGGGAAACTTAGCACCAGATTCATCATAGTTAAAAATCTTTTCGAAATACGCACGTCCACTGTTTACCCCGCCATTTTCTTGATCTTCACGCGGAAGCGCTGTCCAATCGGGTTTCTCGCGTGATCCTGGAATGAGATCTTTTTCAGGATTAATCCCCATCGTGGGTGATACCGCTAGGTATTGTTGTTCCCAAAGGTTTGCAATATGAGGGGCTTTCCCTTCACCTGAGTCTGTGATATTCCCTGTTAAATGGATGGTGGTACCATGAGGAATGACTCCAGAACGAGAGATTTGATAAGGCGGTATGAATTGAGGTCCGAGTTCTCCTGGTCCCAACACAGGCTCGGCACCATCCGTTTTTACAGATTCTGCATCTGAGGTATGCTTGAACATATTGGGCGGATTTTGGTACGGACTTTTAGGATCCCATGGCATCTGGTGATCTCCTAACCATAAGTACATTCCGTCCTCAAAATGTTGAAGAAGATTATCATTGTCTATAATGGCAGTTTCGTACTTAAGCGCCGCATTAAATTGCTCATTGGATCCTGCGCGGTTTCGCACGGGAGCGTTGACTTGTGTGAATTTGAGTTGTTCCCGATACTCTTGAGATTTAAAGTGGAAAACACCAAAAACGGTCTCTGAAGAGGTGCCAGGCGAAGGCATTGGCGTCGTATGTAGTCCCGTGGGACCGCCTTTCCAATTGACCCATGTGCCATTAAGTTTTGACAAAATACCGAACTGTGCGCCATCAAAAGGGCCTTTGGGGAGTCCTTGTTCCCATTCTCTGTACGGTTTTACTGAAGATTTTTGTGGTTCTTTCATAATAGGTTGTTTATAGTATTATTCATTTGATTTGTTCACTAACTTCTCTTATCAAGTGCGCTATATGGTTTATGCTGTTTTGTTCTCTTTTATTCTCTTTTATTCTCTTTTATTCTGGACAGATAAATGGATATTCTTTGTCATCGATTAGCTTTTCTATGTTAAAGAAATCGTTTAAAACCGATTCTGCTGTGCAGAAAGCACCTTCTACCCAGGCTTGATCATTAGAATATGTAGATCCAATAATAAAAAGATTACTGTCTTTCCCTTTTACCAATGATGAGGGTTTACGTATTTTCTGTTGTACATCCCCAATATTATAATGAGAATAATAGGCATGGTATCCTGCATTAAATGGTGGTAACGACCAATCCATATATTTGGTTTCTAAAGGCTCAGGAATTGTAGTATAACTTGCTTGAGAACCAAAATGCAAACTAGCTAATTGTTGACGTAACATTTTTACCATGATGGCAGGTGCTTTACGTGGTCCTTGCAATGGTTGTACATCTTTAGATTCTGCAATTTTTCGTTCTCCATTAGGTCCAATTTCTAGCGCTTTCCAGAAAGTTGTGTAGCGTATATCATCATAACTTGCTAGAATACCATACACTTTCTTTTCTTTTTTACCAAGTGCATTGTCTCCAAAATAAACCACTTGTCGTATAGGCATATCTGTGGCACTTGGGCCAATAGTGTCTAAATGAGATACTGTAGTAAGTTGTTGTTTTTCTTCATAAGTGAAGTTGGTTTGTACAATACTTTCTGCAGTACTTATAAAATCAGCTTCTGTCGTATAGGTGGTATCTATAATTGACGTTACTGAATTATCATAGGCTTTACCTTGTTTTTCTGCTTTCAATTTTGCTTGTGCAGCTTCAGAAGCCGCTTTTTCTATTGCTTTGATGTATTTAGTAGGAAATTTATCCTTTTTAAGAGCTTTAATACCTTCTTGCGTTAGAAAGTAACTATTTAATTTCGCTGGATATTTTGGTGGCGAAGGAATATCGTCTCTCCACCAAGGAGAATCAAAGAACATCCCAATTTTATAAGAAGGCTGCATTAAAACAGACTCTAGGTATAATTGCACTTTATCTTCATTTAAGACATCAAAATCTCCTTGTTTTTTATTCATATATCGCGTTGCCTGTGCAACTAATTCAACAGCATGTCTTCCCATCGCTAAAAATGCAGCGTCACACGTTTTTGCATCTAATTCTTTGTTTGGTTCTGCTCGGCTTGCGGTGGTATAGTGAATAACATTTTTATTCTCTAAAATAGAACGCAACCGTGTGTTTGAATGGTATTTAAAACGAATTTTTTTCTCTTTTGCAAGTTTAACAATCTCCTGAAAAAGAGTAGAAAAAATACCAGAGTAGCCAATGGTTAATGTTTTATACAGCGTTCCTGGAGTAAACTCATTGTTTACTTCAAAGGATTGTGCCGAATTACTATTTACTACATTTGAAGAGTATCCATTACCATCTGCCAAATAACTAAAGCCTTCTTGTCCTAAAACATCATAGGCCAAATTCCAATATCCAATATCTTTTAATTTTTGCCCTTTTTTAAAGATAGATTCATCGCCTAAATCTCTTGTTATTTTTCCGTTTTCATAAAATTTGCACCACTCATTTCTTGTGGGTGGTAATGCGTCTTCAGAAACATTAATTCCTACGCCTTCAATTTTAGTAAAACCGTCGTCTGGCCCTCCATCTGCCCCATAGTTATTTACATTATAGGGAGCCGGATTATTTGCATTGATTTCTGAAGTATACATACTTTTTGCCCTTAATGATAAAAGCGGATCATTGGCCTCATTAAAGGGAACAGAATATTTTTCTAAACCTATTTCACTAATGGTTTTAGTAACCAATCGATGTCCTGGATTATTACCGTCATTGGGGTTAGGATTGTCCTTTGTCTTTTTATAATCCCAAGCAGAATAACGCATTCCACCTAATTCTACATACGAATCATCTGGATCATCTTTATAATGCCACGTACAAACCCTTGCACCTGCTTCTCTGGTTCCTTTTTCTTTTTTAGAAAATTGATAATCACCCCAATCGTATAATTCTAGGATATCTCCTTTTTTAAGGAGTTTAGAAGTATCTTTTTCGTTTGCTGGTTTTCCTTGGAGCAATCTCCATGCGGTATATAAACCTGCGGCTCCTGCTCCAAAAATTGAATATGTTTTGTTTTCCATGGTCTGTTTTTTAGTTGTTACAATTCATTACTTGTGGGGTTAAATTTTTCATCTGTCCTGCCAAATCTTTTTCAGGAATAATGACTTCTACTAAGGTGGGTTTGTTATTTTTAATCGTTCGAAGTTTTTGTAGTACTGCGTTTAATTCAGTGATGTTATGGGCTTGATATCCATTGGCTCCAAAAGCTTTCGCTAAAGCCATATAATCCCATTTAGGTAAATAATCAAAGGTGTCAAATGTACCCTCTGGGCAGAAAGCATCTACATCAACAAAGACTTGTTCTATAGCATATACTTGGTTACTCATTACAAAAATGACACTATTCACATCGTATTTTGCTAAGGTTGAAAGTGATTGACAGATCATCATAAATCCTCCATCTCCTGCAATTGTCCAGGATTGTCTTTTACTCCCTAACTGTGCTCCTAACGCAGCTCCTGTTTCATAACCAATACACTGCCAAGCAGCGGAGCTGATATAGCTATTTTGTTTCATTCCATAGATATTGGTAGCAACATACATAGCAGAACTCACCCCAAATATTAAATTGATATCCTCCCACATCTTGTGATCCTCCAAATGTTTAACGGTGTGCTGAAAAAATCGATTATAGGTAATCACATCAGGGTGTCCATTGTATTTTGGATCTGATGAACCACTCCAGGGCTCAGGATATTTGGGTTGTTTGGGGGCTTTCGCTTTTATTGGATACAAAGGGCTTTTCTCAAAACGCTTTAATAGCGCTTCCATAAAATCTTTCATAGTCACTCCTTTATACGTAAAGTATCCAGCTCTTACTTCTGTTGTCGTTGCCATCACCATATCAGAAAACTTATTCTCAACAAACCACAAATAATCATCGGTAATGATGGTTCCAAGGGTTAAAAAACAATCTGATTCTTTTACATAATCTGTCACTGTATCTATAGAAGCGGCATCTGAGTAGGTCCCAATAAATTTATCGCCTTTTTCATCTAGTACAGTTTTACCTAGTGATGTTGTGGTGTACACAAATCCGCTAGCATCTATCATTTTTTCAAGCACCTCTGACAAACCATGTCTTAAAACTTCAACACCTGCAAAAATCATTGGTTTTTTTGCTGCTGTTAACTGTGACCACGCTTGATCTACTGCATTTTGTAATGCATCTTTTTTACTCTTTTTAACTCTAGGCTGTAATTTCTTTTTGGAAGGTCGTTTACAAGGCTCTGCCCACACCTCACTGTAACATGCAATGTAGACTGGTTTTTTATGTGTGATGGCTGCAATGATTAAATTATCAATTTTTTTGGCAGCCCCCACAGAAGTACTTAACGTTTCTGAAGCTACGGTAACGTGATTAAAAATCTCTTGATCTGCTTTTAAATTCCCTGTTGAGTGATGGTATAACACATTATACATATTCCCGATTTGGCGGTCATTAGAACCTGGCGTTGCACTTATAACAACCATGGGACTAGATTCTACAAAAGCGCCTGCTACTGCATTTAAAGCACTAAAAGTGCTTACCCCATATTGTAATGAAACAGCAGATAAACCTCTAGTTCTTCCATAGGCATCTGCGGCATATGCTGCATCCAATTCATTTGAAGTCCCTATGGTTTCAATACCTTTAAATTTTTCTAAAGCCTGTGTGAAATTTTTAACGTAATCTCCAGGAATTTGAAATAATTCAGTTACCTCAAGTTGGTGCAATCGGGTTAATAAATAATCGGCTACTGTAAAAGTGTTTTTTTGCATCGGCTCTAGTTTTAGTTTGTAATTATTTAAAAGTAAACTAATTATGCATCAATTGTTGATCATAATTTTCACTAAACTAGCGCTATTTCAATCATTTTTTACCCGTAGATATACCCCATTTATACACCCCCTATTTTTACGGCTATGGGAATTCTGATGTATCCATCACTAGATTTAAGATATCTTTATGTATGTATACGCTTTCGCGAAAGCAAAAAAAGAAAGAAGACTTTAGGGAATACACATAGTCGCTACTCCTTATACCAGTTATTAATCGTGTATCAAAAGATAATAAGAGATTTCTACATACCTCAAATCAAAGCATATTTTACCCTTCGCGTCGCAAGACTTCAAGCGGAGAACTTTGTAAGACTGTTCTGATATTGCTCAATCCAATGATCATTACTAAGAGCGTAATACTAGGTATGAAGACTACAAACGGGATGGCTGAGGGAACAAAAGGTTCTTGGAATAAAAATAATGCCAATCCCAGACTACCGAGTAATGCTAGCAAGATCCCTACAATGCTTCCCATTACCCCTAAAAAGAGGTATTCGAGTGCGGCTATTTTAAGAATTTGAGTGTTTTTAGCGCCTAGTGTGCGTAATAAGACACTTTCTTTAATGCGCTGATGTTTACTGGTTCTCACAGAGCCTATCAGCACAATAAAGCCCGTCATCATACTGAAAAACGCCATGAAGTTGATAATCCACGATACTTTATCTAAGATATTCTCTACCAAGGTAAATACTTGTCGTAAATCAATAATGGACAGGTTGGGAAATTGTGCTACGAGATTTCGTTGCAAATCTGCAGAGCTCTGTTCGTCGGGAGCTGCGGTGGTGAGTACATTAAATTGAGGTGCTGCTTCTAATACTCCTTTTGGGAATACAATATTGAAATTAACCTGCAGTTGCCCCCAATCTACTTTTCGGATGCTACCGACTTTGGTTTCCATGAGGACTCCTTGGACATTAAATACAATGGTATCGCCAACAGTCACCCGGGCATCTCCGACTAAATTTTCTGAAATGGAGATCGGAATGATCTTAGTAGGTGTAGCCGTAGGTGTCCACTCCCCTTCTATGATCTCCTCTGAGGGGGTTAAACTATCTCGATAGGTAGTTCTAAACTCATGGTTTAAGATCCATCGTCTCACTTGCCGCGTGGTATCCTGACGTATATCATTCACCAACTCCCCTTTAATACTGTGCATACGCATAGTGACCAGAGGCGTATTGGTAATCACGGGTAACTGACTTTGGGTAATGAAATCTGCCACCGCTTCTCGCTGATCACTTTGTACATCTAAAATGATGAGATTCGCATTTTGAGTCGTTTGATCTACGTCTGTTTTGGCTAACAGAATGTCTTTTGTGAAATATAAAGTACTGATCAGAAAGGTGCCTAAACCAATCGCTAAGACCAAAACAATCGTTTGGTTATTTGGGCGATACAGATTCAATAAGCCCTGACGACTTGTATAACTCCACTGCTTTGGGAAGTAACGTCTGACTAGACTCATAAATCCTTTAGCGACTAGCGCTAAAATAGCAAATGTAATCACTGTCGCTCCTACAAAGCTTAACGCATAGAGGGCATCATCTAGTAACCAATAGGAAAATATGAATAGAAATAACAAGATGATCGTAAATACCCAGACACGAGTCCCTCGTGAAGGTTCAACATCCTCATCTATACGTAATACTTTAAGTGGCGACACATACCATGTTGTAAGTAAAGGAAGTAGCGCAAATAAAATAGACATAAAAAAACCTAGTAACACCCCAATGACTAGCGGTTTGGCAGTCACTGAGATGACTAGATCAAAGGGTAAAAAGTCTTTAAGAATTAGTGGAAATAGCTCTTGTAGTGCAACACCAATACCCGATCCTATAAACCCTCCTAGAATCCCTATCCCCGAAATTTGGATCAAGAAAATAAGAAAACTTTGCCATCTACTGGCCCCCATACATTTTAAAACAGCAATGGCTTGCAGCTTTTCTCTGATATAAATCTGCACCGAGCTTGCAATTCCTACACAGCCTAAGAGCAATGCAATAAATGCTGCTAGGTTTAGGAATTTACTTAGGTTATCAAATCGTCTTCCTAAACGCCTACTCGTACTTGTATGCGTATCTAAATCGGCTTTTTCAAGATCGAGCATCGGCTCAATCTTGTCTTCAAAGGCATCCAAGTTTAAGGTATCTGCTGCTTTGTAAAAAAACTGGTATTCTTTCCGGCTTCCGAATTGTAATAACTCCGTTGACTCTATCTGTTGATACGGTAATACTACGGTAGGTGCGACAGAAGTTGAAATAGCCGTACTACCGGGAATGGATTTTAACGTTCCTACAATCGGTAGCGTGATTTTACCGACTTTGATAGCATCTCCAGGTTGCAGGTTATATTGAAGCATCAATGTGGCATCCACCAACGCCCCTTTTTCATTTTGATACGTGGTTGCAGCCGTCACAGGTTCGGTTTCCAACGTACCATAAAATGGGAAATCACCCTCAATACCTCTAACTTTGACTAATTTGGTGCCTCCATTTTTAGGAAAAGCCACCATAGAGACAAAATTTACCTCTTTGGCATCGGGTTGTAAGGAGTCGATGATCGCCTGAGCACGTGGTGTAGGTTCTTGCCTAGCATCTATGATATAGTCAGCACCCATAAGGCTTTTTGACTGGCGTTGTATATTGACTTTAAGGTTATCACTTAGCAATTGAATAGCGACTACGGCGGCGATTCCCAAAATAATAGACGCAATAAATAAAAGCAACCGAACTTTACTTGCCTTTGCATCGCGATAGGCCATTTTACAGAGCCATGCGACATTTAGTTTTGAGGTATGTAGTGGTGTTTTCAAAGGACTTGTGTGCGTTCATTGGTTACTATCTGTCCTCCTTTAAGTCTTAGGATTTGTTGGGTGCGATGTGCGAGATCTAAATCGTGAGATATGATGACTAGCGTAGTACCTGCCTCTTTATTTAAGTCAAATAACAGCTGAATGACCTTTTCGCCTGTTTCCTCATCCAAATTACCTGTAGGTTCATCTGCAAATAAAATAGAAGGTCTATTGGAAAAGGCCCTCGCTAAGGCCACTCGTTGTTGTTCGCCGCCCGATAATTGTGAGGGATAGTGATGTATCCGATCTCCAAGCCCTACCTTTTCAAGGAGTTCGATTGAGATCGTTTTGGCGTTTTTATCTCCTTGTAACTCGAGAGGTACACTTACGTTTTCTAAAGCAGTAAGCGTCGGTAACAATTGAAAATTTTGGAAAATAAAACCTACTTCTTTGTTTCGTAATTGTGCGCGTTCATCTTCATTTAATTCATTCAAATTATGACCACATAATTCCACGCTTCCCGCATTGGGATCGTCCAATCCGGCGCATAGACCTAATAAAGTGGTCTTTCCACTACCTGATGGTCCTACAATCGAAAAGGTTTGTCCTTTTTCTACATCAAAGCTAATTTGCTTTAATACTGTTAATTGTTTTTGACCGCTGGTATAGGTTTTTTCAAGACCATTTATCTTTAATATCTTTGGCATATGCATTTTTAATTTAATGGACATTTTGTCTATGGCTGAAAATAATCAAATGCTTTCCAAAATACTAGATCCCATGCCCTATAAAATCTTAAAGTTTTGTTATTTTATCCTAGCTTTTGTACTCATAAGTTGTGGAGAAGATCAGAAAAAATCATCAGATTCCCCATCAGTTTCTGAAGCTGAAGAAGTCACAACCACCCCTGAGGTGATTAAAAAATCTACTAAAACCATTCTTTGTTTTGGAGATAGTATTACTGCTGGCTATGGGCTAGAAGATACTGCAGATGCCTATCCAGCGGTTTTGCAATCAAAGATAGAATCACTAGACTTAGGGTACACAGTTATCAATTCGGGTGTCAGTGGTGAAACCACCGCAGGTGGTCGGAGTCGCTTAGGGTGGATTTTAAATCAGTCTGTTGATATTTTTCTTTTAGAATTAGGTGCCAATGATGGCTTACGCGGAATTCCTTTAACCGAGACACGTGCCAATTTGCAAGCGATTATAGATGCGATACGTCAAAAAAGCCCTGACACAAAGATTATTTTAGCAGGCATGGAACTGCCTCCCAATATGGGACAAGACTATACCGCTGAATTTCGTGCTGTCTTTGCAGATCTAGCCAAAGAGAACAATCTTGCCTTTATTCCTTTTATTCTAAAAGATGTAGGAGGCATTCCTGAACTGAACCAAAATGACGGCATTCACCCAACGGTTGAAGGCCATAAAATTGTAGCAGAGAACGTTTGGGAGGTGTTAGAACCGATGGTACGTCAGGAATAGTACAGGGTTTGCTTTCGCGAAAGCGTAAACGTAAACGTCCCATATCAATTTTGCAAAACAACGAGGAAATTTCTAAAAAAACGATCACTGATTATCACTTCAAAATAACCTAAAAAACTATATTCGCGCCATGTGGATGTATTTAGGTTTATTGGCGGCTCTTTTTTTGGGGTTACACAGCTTGTGTAAGAAATATGCAGTACAAGGGAATGAAGTGTTTCCTGTACTTCTAGGAACTGTTTCTAGTGGGTTTTTCTTCATTGCGGTCTTCTATGTCATCTCCTTATTGTATCCAAGCTATGCCGTAGCCAATGGCTATGATTTTCAAGAGATTTCTTTACAAACGCATGGGTTTATTTTTATAAAATCATGTATTATGGCGGGTTCATGGATACTGGCCTATCAAGCCTTAAAGCATTTACCCATCACGATTGTAACTCCCATACGCTCTGCAGGTCCGTTTTTTACGTTTATTGGAGCGATACTCATTTATAAAGAAAGCCCTAATGGCTACCAATGGATTGGTTTTTTCTTAATCATACTTTCTGTACTCTTGTATTCTAGAATAGGAAAAAAGGAAGGAATTCATTTTAAACGTAACAAATGGATCTTTGCGATTGTCGGTGCTACTTTTTTAGGAGCGTCTAGTGGATTGTATGATAAGTTTTTAATTCAAAGCCTAGCGCTGAATCCGCAGACTTTACAATTTTGGTTTTGCTTATACACCATTCTTATTTTGCTTGTGATACTGAGCGTTACTTGGTTTCCCTATCCTAAAAAACGAGCTGCATTTACATTTAGATGGTCTATTATTGCTGTGGGCGTTTTATTGCAGGCGGCAGATTATTTTTATTTTAAAGCATTACAAGACCCAGAGGCTTTGATTATGCTGCTTTCGGCTATTAAGCGGAGTCAGATTTTGATAGCAGTAGTCGTGGGAGGTTTGCTTTTTAAAGAAAAAAATAAACGTAAAAAACTAGTGCCGCTTATCGGTATTATGATTGGGGTATTTTTGATATTGTACTCACAATAATAATGGGGGTGATTCTTTGGATGCTTTCGCGAATCTGCCTCGCTGGCAGTCAGGAGTGTACTCATCCAAGAAAAAAAATAGAATACAAAACGTAGAGATATAAAAAAACCGCTCTAGTGATAGAGCGGTTGATTTATTTTAAAGATTAAAATCTTAGTGTGTGATGATAGCGTCAGGATTTCCATCAGGATCTCCATTTACAGTTCCGCTTGTGCTTGCATTTCCTAAAAGCAATACACCTGCTGCATGAGGAGTAGCCATAGACGTACCACTAATCGTGTTATAACCACCGTTTTTCCAAGTAGACTTAATAGCCGATCCTGGTGCACAGTAATCTACTGGTGGATTTCCATAATTAGAAAAACTAGACCAATTATCACCTTGAGACATAGAAGAGATGGTATAAATATTATTTCCATTTACTCTAGCCGGTGATACATTGTTAGCATCTTGTGACTCATTCCCAGCAGCAAGCATAAAACGGATACCGTTTTGTGCAGCAGCAGCGATAGCATCCTCGAGGGCTACAGAAATAGGTCCTCCTAAACTCATATTGGCAACATCACCTGATGAACCGTTTGCAGCTACGTGATCTACCCCTGCAATTACACCAGAGTAAGAACCTGAACCTCTTGATCCTAGTACTTTCACAGGAACTACTGTTGCTCCTGCAGCTACACCAATAACTCCCGTTGAATTATCTACCGCAGCGATTGTACCTGCAACGTGCGTACCATGTCCATTACCATCGTCTAGGGATTGTCCATCCTTTCCTGATGTAAAAGCATTAAATCCAAGAGATGCATTCACATTCAAATCTTCGTGATCTAAGTCGATACCTGAATCTAAAATCCAAGCAACGTTATTTCCTGTATAGGTAACACCTCCATTTACGCGTGTGATTCCCCAAGGTGTTTCTTGCGAAGTATCTCCGCCACCGCCACCGCCGCCGCCGTCACATGGTCCACCATTAGGTGTTCCACATGGAGGTGCAAACTGGACAATCTGATCTTGTTCAATATATTTAATACGGTTATCGTTACGAATCGCATTCACTTGCTCATTGGTAAGTGCCATAGTAACTCCATTAATAGATCGTGAATAAATATTTTTAATATTTAAGTCTGCAGCTGTCTTATTTGTAACACCAAGAATTTCTTGTGTTAGATTTAAAACAGCTTGAGTAGATTCTTGCGCATTCATTGATCTTGCAAAATCTGTATTGTATACAACGATATATTGACCTGGTATGGGTTGCCCCTTTCCTACATCCTCGTTCATTACCTCTACTCCATTGTTCTCTAGGATCAATTCTGAACCATTTATTGTTGAATCTTCCGCTTCGTTAGAACATCCTACAAACAATGCTGTCATCGCGACAACGCCAGCAATACGTAATACATTTTTCTTCATTCTTATTTGATTATGATTAATATTTCACAATATGCAAATATTTTGTTAAAAATTAAGATTTTATTATTTTTTTTCGATGAAATACATAATTAATAATAAACATGCTCTAGAGTAATAGTATAGGAATTATCTAATAACTATAGTTAGGATCCTTCTATACACTATAAGGCTAAGAATTTAGATCGTATTCGTCATTTGGACTAAGACTTAGTTTTGTAAATCCTGACTTTACAACCGATAGTTTTGTCTTTTAGTTGAACTTGTAATTCAATCTTTTCCCTGAATTCTAAAGAATAGAGTGAAGAAATCTAATGAAAATGTACAATAGGATATATTTATTGGCACCGCCAAAGAGTTTAATACTCTGAGACTTGTCTCGAAATTAAAATTCAGCTTCTTATCAATGCCTTGTGGGCTTGCCGTGAGGTAGTTTACTTAACAATGGAAATCACTTTTCTAGATGCAAAAAAAGTAATTCTGTCATTGATCATACTAATAAAACTCTTTGTATCTGAATCTGTCACATCATCGTCTAAATACATTGTAAGTTTTTCGATGAGCAAATTATATCTAATAGGTTGCGTAAGTTCTGATATTACAATTTGGTCAATGTCATCAATGGGCACGCTAATAGGATCGCCTAAATGATCTTTTATTAATATCTCTTTAAAATCTCCTGAAGTGAAGAGTTGGCTGCAAGGTAATTTGTAGAGAATAAATTCTTCATTTTGCCTAATTAATTCTTGAATATGAAATGATAAACCAATGGAAGCTATATCCCTACTCAAAAAATAATGCTTACCTATTTTTTCTTTAGTCTGAACGGTTGAAGTGAAATCAGCAATTAATTGCTGATTTTGAAGTGCAGAAAAATTATAGTTTATATCGTTAAAAAATGCATGCTCATCAAAAATGTCAAGCACTCTTTTATAATAGTCAGGGTAAAACTTCAAAACATAGTGTTCCATGGCTTTATAGGTGGCTTTATCTTTTTTATAATTACCTAATAAATGTAGATATGTCCTCTCATTTGGAACTTTATAAAAATCGCCAAAACCTATATATTTATTATCATCTGGAATTTCTTTAAATAAGTAATCAACTTCAATGTTTTGTTTTTTAGCCAATTCATAGTAAAGGAGTTGTTCAAAAAAAACGTTAAAATTGTTCTTATTTACTTTATCCCAAGCATTCTTATTAGTATCAACAAATTTAAATGCTTCAGATGTATAATGCTTATAAAACTCAAGATCTACGCCACCAACAATTCCCATGTTACATGCAAATCCATTTTTGGTACTATTAAAAGTGTTTAGTTCTTCGGGGATGTAGGAAAGGTGAGGTTCAATTCCTTTCCACATATTTCTATAATAATCCGTTGTCTTTTCTAAGTTTTGAGTAATCAGAGGCGCTTTCATAAGCTCTTCTGGGAAAGTATCCCAAATAAACACATCCCCATCTACGTGTAAAAATGGCTCGTTTTGCAAGGAATACGTTTTAATTTTAGATATAGCCCATAAATCCTTATGATAATGATCTATGGTATTTAAAACAATATGTACTTTCGAATAGGGAAGCTTAAGGGTGTCAATTAATATTCTTGCACCTAATTCATCTGTATATAATTCAACATTCTCATAGTATTTTTTTAATTGATTGGCACTTAAAACCCAACTGATTAAATTGTATTTAGGGGAAACCCAGCCAAAATTATTTTCACTTATATGGTTTATTTTTCCCGTCCAAAAACTTTGAATTATTTTCATATACTCCTATTTAAAAATGAGTGTCTTCTATAAATTCATTCATATAAAACGCTAAGTTCTCTTTGTTATACTCACTAGGGTATTTAAAACCATTGAGGAATATTTCTGGGGTGTAATTAATTTGATTTTCTAAACACCAAGCATTCATATATTCATAAAGATTTTCATTTTTTTTTATATCTATAGGAATTTGATACTTTTGATTCCAAGCTTCTACATTTTCAGATATAAAGAAATCGCTTAGGGCATCTGTAAACGCTTTTTCTCCATTTTTTAAATATATTGTCATTAGTGTTCTAAAAAAATGCTTTGTTTCTTCGGTGTCTAATTCAAAAAAGGTTTTAAAAATTATTTTAATTTTAATTTCATCTTTGTATTTTTCTAAAATGGTATTAATTATTTCATGTACTTCTTTACAATGACTACAAAAGGGGTTCGTAATGATGGTAATTTGGGAATTGCTTTCACGATTTCCTAAAGTAATACCCACCTGTGGGGGTATTTCTATTTTTGGACTAGTAATTAGAGTGTTTTTAAATACCGTATAGTTACGTAGTAAACGATTGGCATTTATCTGAAATTCCTTTAAGTTTTTTTGTTTTGAAAGCATTTTTTTCAAGATCATCCAAAGTGTGATTATTACTAAAATAACATATGCATATATAAAAATCGACTTAATGGAAATAGGAATACCTGCTGTAAGTAATAAAAACAAATACGCAATTTCCAATAGCACAATACTTGCAATTACTAAACATACAGGACACCATTTTTTCTCTATAAACTTCTGGTAGTAAAGAGAGATCATTATAACTGGAATTGAACTAACAAGTAGTATTTTTTGAATGATAAAATACTCTGAAAGGCTTCCTATTAGAAGAAAAGTAATCAAGGCAAGCAATTGGGAAGAAAAAAAAACGATACTAAGGTCACTAAAATTGATAACACTAAAAAACTTCCATTTTTTAGACGATACTACTGCGGTACAGTTGGTAGATGAAGTTATATTACAAAACCTATTGATCAGCGTGCTTTTGGTTCCAAATAATTCCTTTAGCGCTGCGATTGAGAATAAGATTCCGATGGAAGGGAATACTAAAAATAATAATTCTAAAATAGTGTTTTTGCTCGTGAAATAGAATGCTAAAAATAGAATAACACATACGCCAAATAAGACTGTAGGGGTCTTATATTTTTTATCACTATTTGTATTTTCAAAAGCAGGTTTTTCAATTAAAAATATAAGATCAAGCCATCTTGACTCTAATGCTTCGCGATCAATTTCGTAAGAAGTTTTATCTTTAATAGTAATGTATTTCTCACCTTTTTTATAAACATAATAAAATTGTGATTTACTATTTGCCTCTTTCAATAAAGCCATAAATTGATCTGGTAAATGATCAATTTGAGATACTTCGATTCGAAGCGCTCCATTATTGATTTTAAAAAAAGTTAAGGTATCTGAAATGGATAGTAATGAAGGATAGTTTGGATGAGATTGGATCTGAAATAAAATTTCGTCTTTATCAAAAGTTATAGATTCCTTTTCCAAGTACTGGAAAACGTTATTGAAACTAATATCTTCAGCCATATAAAAAGATGTTGTTTTGGGGTTATTACCTCTCTGAAAAAATCAATATTCTATTTTAGAGCTTTCTCTAATTCTTCATAACTATTTACAACTTTGACAATTTTTCCTTCCTTATCAATGATTATATGAGTCGGGTACATATTTATTTGTAATTTTCTTTTTAAGAAATCCTTTTGATTACCGATAACTGGGAAGTCAAATTTTCTTTTTTCAAGAAAGTTTCTTAGTGCATCATTTTGATCTAAAGCCATACTTAAAAATATAATATCTTCCCTATCTTTATAACTAGTAAGGAGTTGGTTAAGAGAAGGCATTTCCTGAATACATTGTTGACAACCAATAAACCAAAATTTAAGAATTACTATTTTGCCTTTTAGTGATTCGTTACTATAGCAATTTCCATTTAAATCTTCAGCGCTAAATTCAGGAAAAAATTGATTCTCTAAACTATAATTCCACAGCTCTTTTTTAGCGAGATTAATTGTTGTATTTCTAATGTCAATTACCTCCCAATGCGGTACTTTTAATAATTTATAGTAAATGGATGAGTTGGAATGAAGTCGTAATGGCAAATAATTGCCCGTAGTAAGTTGACGTAAAAACTCACCTTTATTAATACCATTTGATGAGGCGTCTAATCCAATAAAATTATTTGATAGTTGTATGTATGTATTTTGATATTTCCAAAAATTTTGAAAATTTTTTAAAATTATAGATGGGTCTTGAACAGGTTTTCCATAATCATTACTTTGTGCAGATAAAAATGGAATAAAAATTATATATAAAATTGAAAAAAAACGCATTTGAATTTTAGTTATATACTAAGGGAGTAGTTTGATAAACAAAACTACTCCCTTAGTATAGTTACATTATTAACAACTTCTTAGTACGGCACCTGATACACAAACGGTACCACTGGTACAACTACTGCAATTATTGGTACCTGACCAGCAGCACTTATTTAATCCGCCGCCACCGCCGCAACCACCATGCACTGCTCTCATTTCATCTCTTTTTAGACCATTTTTAATGTCTTTTAAGCTAATTTTCATAATAAAATAATTTTAATGAGTACCTACTCTATTTAAGGCTTTTCGGTTTACGCCTACTTTACGTTTTATTTGTAATCATGTTATTATTTTCATAATTAATTCTTGGATTGGGTGTCATTTGGTAGTAACATTTTTTAATCTAGCTTCAACTAAAAATTAGATAATGACAAAACTAGTATTCGACTTATAAAATTATTCATTAGTTCGTATAACTACCTGATTATTAGTCTAAAATTAGTAAATTTAAATGAGATTTTATTGTCAAAAAATAGCAATAATAGTACGGAAAATCCATAATTTACCCCCCTTTTTTATTACTATGAGCCTAAATACGCTTGATGTAGGCGTACACAAAAGTTTTACTTTTATTTTAAAAAAAAATCAAGTAAGAAATCCATATAGGAAGATGTTATCGGAATTTACTAGGGCTGTGATGAGAGTTGCGTATATTGACGCATGTCAGTGGGGCAATTTCGCGACAGCGTCTAAAATAATAACATAAAATAAACTTAAATATGTTTTGGTATTCAGATATTTGGATACATTTGAGAATTACCATTTAATCTGAATGACATCACAAAAAAACAAGGTCCGATAAAATTCTATTTTTAAAACACACTAATGAAAAAAGCCACTATTTTACTCGTTTATATACTATGTATTCTCCCATCGTTTGGGCAAGAAACCAAAACAGAAAAAAATCCAAGGAATAACATCCGACAAGGGTTTGGAACACACAATTCGTTTGATTTAGGACTTGGTTTTGTGAATCCAGATTTTAAAACGGACGGTTCTGCGTACTATTTTGAAGATTGGGAGACAGAAGGGGTCATTTTTACCAAACAGAATGGGAGTTTTAAGATAAAGAATGTCAATATAAATCTTTATAAGAATACACTTGACGCACTTTATGATGAAAATTCTGTGTATACATTTGATAGTGACAACTTGTTAAAAATAGAAATTAATGACAAGATTTTTAGGGTATTTACAATTGATGGGGAGAAAAAAATATTTGAATTATTTTTTAATGAAGCACTTTCAGTGTATAGAGAATATAGTGTACTCTATTCGGAGGCATCCATTAATCCTATGCATGCGAGAAGTGTCAATAAATATATCAAGAAGGAAAAGTACTATCTGTATACAGATGGAGAATTAACTAGGATGAAAACATCTAAGAAAGCATTTGCTAAGCTAGTTCAATCTGATGATTTAAGCCAAAAGGCTATTGTAGATTATATAAGCAAAAATAGGTTGTCTTTAAATGACGAAACCGATCTGCTTCAGGTGTTGAATTTTGTGAATAAATAATTCTGAAATAAACTGTTTAAAATTACGCATGTATTTTTTTTGAATTATCTGATTAACAGAAATTTTAACAATCAAATGATTAAGCTTTTCTGAGTTAACCAAAGTGTTAATCAACTAAAATTACTTTTTCAATAGTTTTTTTGTAATCGTAACCCTTCCCTACTTTCGTTTCTATGGAATCCCATAAAGGGAATTATCTCTAAAATAAAACCTTATACCATTTACCAATTGAATTTACTGTAATAAAACACCCTTTTTTCCTTTCTATTTCACAAGAAAAAAGAAACCGTAGCTTAGGCTATGCTTTAGTTTTCTTTTTCATATAAAGAAAAAAATCATCGTTTTCTTTTCCAGTAAATTCAATTAATAACTGGTATTATTGTTTACTGCAATAAGGTTTTCTTTTTTTCTAAATCAATCTTACTCTTATGATAAAAACTGAGTCCGCTCCCACCCACTGGTGACGCAGTTTCGCGAAAGCGTATTCAATTAAAAACTAGATATTCCATCTGATCATCTTGTGTGTAGTTATTTCTATTTTAGCAAAATACCACAAGGGCTTGGTAGTACTCATACCGTAAAAAGAATTTAAAATTTATGAAAAGGAATATATTATTTGACTTACAAATGTTTAGTTTTATAGAGATACAAAAACGAAATGGATGGATATATTTGAAAGGATACAACTAGATAATGGGCCTATTGGAAGACTTCAACGTAGCATAGAAGGTAAATTTGCTTTTCCAAAATTTGAAGGAAAAATTTCTAATCACGTTTCTTTCAACAACACTGAACTTATCTGTTGGAGTTATAATAATTATTTGGGTCTTGCAGGATCAGATGCGGTTAATGAAGTTGACACCTACGCTCAGCAAAAATGGGGATTAACCTATCCTATGGGATCTAGAATGATGACGGGAGATACTACATTACATGATGATTTTGAAAACAATGTGGCGGCCTTTGTGGGTATGGAAAAAGCGTTGTTACTTAACTTCGGGTATCAAGGAATGATTTCTGTGATAGATGCCTTATTATCACCTAATGATGTGGTTGTTTCTGATGCACAATGTCATGCCTGTACCATAGATGGTATACGATTACACCGGGGAGAAAAATTGATTTTTAAACATAATGATATTGATCACTTAGCACTACAACTCAAGACCGCTCAAGAAATTATAAAAAAAACAGGTGGAGGGATTCTGGTCATTACCGAAGGTATTTTTAGTATGTCTGGGGAACAAGGAAAACTTAAAGAGATTTGTGACCTAAAATCACATTATGATTTTAGACTTTTGGTTGATGATGCTCACGGATTTGGGGTTATGGGATCCAAGGGTAATGGAACTGTTTGTGCACTAGGATTAGAAGAAAGTGTGGATTTATATTTTACCACATTCACAAAATCTATGGCTTCCTTTGGGGCCATCATTACAGGTAAAAAGGAGATTATCAATTATTTTAAATATAATTTACGTTCTCAAATTTTCTCTAAATCCTTGCCTATGCCTGTTGTTTATGGGCTCCATAAACGATTAGAACTCATTAAAAATGCAGATGATGCTAGAAAGGAAATTTTTGAAATAACCACCTTGCTTCATGATGGTCTGAGAGAACGAAAATTGCTCTCTAATAAAGTAAATAGTTACATTACTCCTGTATATTTTCATATAGAAATAGAAGATGTACTAGCTATCCAAACAGAATTGGTATACGTGCATGGTGTGTATTGTTCTATCGTGGTGCACCCTGTCGTGCCCAAAGGGGATGTTATTTTTAGGCTGACTCCCACGAGTCTTCATACAAAAGAAGATGTGTATCATACCCTAACATCATTTGATGCTACCTTTAAAAAGTATATCAAATGAAAATAATAATGATTGCTATATTTTTTATAGATACAGTCGTATGAGTATGTATTATTCGACTCATAATGTACCTAAACACTCTTTTGGTGGAAAAGCTGATGGATTGATTTTCCTTTCGGGAAATGGGTTCCGGGTGCCTCCGTTTTACATAATTCCTAATGATATCCTACAGCAAATTATATCAGAAGAATATACCGTTGCGTCTCTTTGTGCTAAATGGATAAATGACGTTCAGCCAGATAAAAATTCTTTGTGGGCAGTACGTTCTAGCGCAGATGTAGAGGATGGAAAAAACAAATCATATGCAGGCTTATTTTCTACCGAAATCAATTGCAGACCCCATGAATTAGTGGATGCTTTTCAAAAAGTAATTGCGGGATACAAACAAGTCCTAAAGGATATTCCAGAATACCACGATGCCAACTATTTTGGATTTCATATCGTCTTGCAGCAAATGATATCTGGTGAAATATCTGGCGTTGGGTTTTCTGTAAATCCGCTTGAACAAGTAAGCGAGCATCCAATTATTACTATTATTCCTGGCTTAGGAATTAAGCTTGTTTCTGGAGAAGAAAATGCCATGATGATTGATCTTTCTATGCCTCCAAAAATCCTTTCGGATGAGAAAGAATATTGTGGAGAATTATTTGATCAGGCTAACGGATATACAAAAACAGTAGAGACTCAGGATACCTTATTTGAAAAAATACGATCTCATTTAAAAGAACTTAGACAAAGTCTGCAGGCGATAGATCAGCTAAAAGGACATCCCGTAGATACCGAATTTACGATCTATAATAACAAGATATATTGGTTACAGGTGCGCCCTATCACAACACTCATTCCTAGAGGTGATTATAACGTATTGGATAACTCTAATATGGATGTAAATTACCCAGGTATTGTGATGCCACTTACAATTTCTTTTGTACAACACTCTTATAGTAATGCCTACATACATATGTGCCGATTTTTAGGTGCAGGCACATCTTTTATTGAAAAGAATCATTCTTTATTTAAAAATACCATACGAGCTGTAAAAGGAAATATGTATTACAATGTAACTTCATATCAACAGCTTTTATACCAGATGCCGTTTGGAAATAAAACAAGTCGGCTTTTTCCTAAAATGCTTGGCGCGGAAGAGGCTTCTTTCCAAAAACCATCACAGTCCGCTTCCTTTATAGCGTATATACGGTTGTTTTTACATCTGATCCGAAGTATCGTTTTTATTGGGTATTATAAACGGAAGTATACCGAACAATACACTAGAATTCAGGAGCAATTTGATAACACTTCCTTAAAGGGACAATCACATACCGCATTGATCCACTATTTTAAAACTTTAGAAAATGAATTAAGTACCTATTGGTATGTTCCTATTCTCAACAGTTTGTTTACGATGGTTATTTACAATCGTTTGACTAAAATACTTTCACGATCTAGACTTCATGAACACTATCCTAATTTCCTCAATGATTCTTTAATGGGAAGTGGTCAGGTCGTTTCTATGGAGATTGTACGGACGTTACAAGAGCTTACGCGAAGCATACATGAGAATTCTGATGTCAAAAAAGTGATCCTTGAAAAGGAGGATCACCAGGTATTGCCCTATCTTAAAGAACATCATAAAGACTTTTTTGACGCGATCATGTCCTATATCCATACATATGGAGAGCGGTCGGATGAAGGAGAATTAAAGATTGAAACTGTAAATTACAGGGAAGATCCTACCAAGTTTGTTGCGTTTCTTAGATCCAACGTATCAGTTTCCCAACATCACATAACAGCCAAAAATAAATTTAACTACTTGACGGTACTCAAGGAAATCTACAAAACCAACACTTTAAAAAGATTTCTATTTAAAACAACCATAGCGTTTACGATCAAGCGCGTACGAGATCGAGAAAACTTTCGTTTTATACGCACCAAAACCTTTGATATGGTACGTCAAATTTTTAGAGAAATCGACAGTGCATTACTCAAGAGCGGATCTATCATAAACGAAGGAGATTCTTTATACCTCCATTTTGAGGAATTAATGAACCCTGCCTCATGGTCCACTCAATATAAAGAACTCATAGCTACCCGAAAAGTAGCCTATAAAGGCTATCAAGATGTCGAGCATCCCATACGATATCACGAAGTTCACAATGAATTATATCCTATCTCAGAGAAGCCATCTATGTCAAAAAATGGGCTTGATGGTGTTGCTTGTAGTAGTGGTATTACACAAGGCGAAGTATTGCTGGTGACCGCTCAAAATATCCATGAGTTAGAGATTACAGGAAAAATATTAGTAGCTCCATTTTTTGAACCTGGATGGGTGGGATTATTTTCTAGAGCAGAAGGTATTATTTCTGAACGGGGTAGTTTGCTTTCGCATACTTCTATTCTATGCCGTGAAATGGGAATTCCCGCGATTATAGGTGCCAAAAAATGTACTAAAAATCTAAGAAACGGCGATATTATTAAAATGAACGGAGCTACAGGCGCTATCGAAAAAATACAACATTCATGAATAGATTTGAACTCACAGCACTACTATGCCATATCCAGTTGACACCTGAAGAATTAAATACGTGTAGAGCGGCACTACTCCCTTTACAATCTAGCAACAAGGATCAGCATGCTCTTTATGAATATTGTTTCCAATGGAAAATGGCACCTTGGATCTACCGACAGCTTCAGAAGCATGAATTTCTATCTTTATTCGATGAAGATGTGATACAACGATTTAAGGAAGCTTATCAGGCTGTCAAGCAAGAAAATGAAAACAGAAATGTCATTGCTATGCAGTTTTTACAAGCTTTTCATGATCATGACATAGATGTGATCATATTAAAAGGAAATGCCTTTATTCAAACTATATATGCCGATGTAGGGTATAAAAAAATGAATGACTTTGATATTTTAATCAAGGCAGAAGATTGGCAAAAAATCGAACAAATATATTACGATTTAGGATATATTCCTTTGGGATTTGGATGGAGCGGAGAAAAACAAAAACCAGCCAAATATAGTCCTACAAGTGTTCCTTTTATTAGTACCGATTTTAACTGTATCATAGGAACCCAATGGGGCTTAAAGTCTGCGACCACTCATTTTAAAGTGGACACAAAAGAACTGTGGGAAACGGCGGTTCCATTTGATTTCCATGGGATTCCTTGCAAACAATTATCCCCAGAATATAACCTTGTTCATTTAATACTCCATTTAGGAGTTTTTAAGTGTGGTACACGCGATTGTATGGATCTATATAATTTGATACTGTCTACGCAATTAGATACGGAAAAGCTTTTTTCGATTATAGAAAAAACAAACGCCATCCAAAAGTCTCGGTATGCATTGACGATGTGTCGTCTTTGTTCTCGTCATATTCCAGAAGAATGGATCAAGCGGTTACCAAAAGGGAAACCATCATTTATCAATACACGATTACGTAAACGGCTTGAAATGTTCGGAGAAACTAGTGATATACATGAATCGTACAACGATTATTTTCAAGACATTGAAAAAAATGTGATCTATTATTATCTATTTCCAGAGTTTCATAAACGCATCTACTACTTCTCAAAAGTCCTACGCCTCCTTTATTTTCCAGATATAAAAAATGCCCTTAAGTTCATAGATAAATCCCATCGACCCACCGTATTTAATAAAATAAAAGCAAGGATTTTAGGCCCTTGGTTTTCTTTTTCGATGATTGCTCAAGAAATTGGATGGACGTATGGCATTTTACTTTTTGTGAAAATGTGTGTTGATACCCTTCTTTCGCCCATCAATTATTTAAGTTCCAAAGAATCTTATTTTCAGTATCTTAAGAAAAAAGGAATTGAACCTAATCAAATTAAAAAATTAGTGCAGAATGTCCAATAAGAAACCTATTATTATTTGCATTACAGGTCCAGATGGATCTGGAAAATCGACGCTTGTCTCACATTTAGTAGCTACGTTACCTAATGCCATAGAAGTCACTGTATGGGATGCACTCAATAACGGGGACGTTGCTCTTTTTAGTTCCAAAAAGGATATCGATCAGTATTTGTGTCTTCTTTCTCCAGACGCACGCTTATTATTTTTGGCGCATGCCTTAAAATATGCTACAGATAAAGCTTTAGATTCTGGTAAGGAACTCATCATTCTAAACGCATACTATTACAAGTACTTTGCTTCAGAAGCTGTTTTAGGAGCCAATGAAGGATTGATACATACACTAGCCTCTGCGTTTCCTACTCCAGACAGAACTATTTTTCTTTCGCTATCCCCTGCAATAAGCGCTGTAAGGAAAAACCAACTGTCACGTTATGAATGTGGCTGCAAAGAAGCAACAGTAGAAAACTTTATAGATTTTCAGAAGAAAGCAACCCTTGCCTTTGAAGCCTACATACAACCTGATTGGTTCGTATTGAATACTGAAGAATCGCTGGAAGTAATAAAAGACAAAACACTTAAAATCATAGCGCAATGATCAAAACAATTCTCATCACAGGCTTAGATGGTTCTGGCAAAAGCACGTTATTTTCTAAACTGGAAGAAGCAAAGCTTCCCCATGTACAATTAATCTCTGCGCTTCATGTAGCTATAGATACCCTACCCGAAACCTCTATTCTAAAAGAACCCGTAGCGCTTCTTAATGCTATGCATCAAGAAGCAGATGCTACTGATAGCAGCGACCTCAAAGCAATTGCTCTTTTTTGTGCCATGGTATTGTTTGAAAAATTAGTTTCTGAAAGAACCACTGAAAGTACACGTATTATCCTATGTGAACGTCATCCGCTCATTGACACCTTTGCCTATGCACAGTTTTATATTCCTCGTTTAAGTTCTGGAAATACAAATTTTGAACAGCTCTTCTATTTTGCGACAAAATATGAAAGCCTATTTGCTTTTATTCTAGAGCAACTTCCTATTGAAAATAAAGAGGCAGGGGTATTGGCTATTTATAAATTCATCAAATCCTTTTTTGTAAGTAAGACCTCTCCAGACGCTGAAACGGAGGCCGTGTTTAAAACCAGTGTACCTGATCATATTTTCTTTTTAAAAGCTCCTCCTGAAGTTTTAATGGAGCGGATTTCTACTAGAAAAGTCATAGAAACCCATGAAAAACTATCTGTTTTATCCGATTTAGATGCTACCTACGAAACCTTATTTAAGGAAATTGAGACCAACTATACGACTACCACTATTGAGAAAGTAGATGCTAGTACCTTTACAAGTTTAGATACTTTTTATACAAGATTATTAACAGACATCATATAGTAATATGGAACAGTATCCCATTGTACCTGGCAGAGGATTGGTCACTCCGTATTCTACTAAACTACGATTAGAATATCTAAACGAGGAAGGGCATGAATCAAGTCAAATTTCTATGTCTGGGCTCTCTCATACGGAAGTTCAGAATAAAATTGAATCCTATATTGGTTCGGTAGAAATTCCTGTCGGATTGGTGGGGCCATTATTGCATGTGGATGGTGATACAGAAGAATTAGTGTATGCGGGCGCAGCAACATTGGAAGGCGCTTTGGTGGCGAGCATGAATAGAGGTGCCAAAGCTGCAAGTTTAAGTGGCGGTATCACCACGACCTTTGTACATCAAAAAATGGTACGCTGTCCGATGTTTATTTTTCATACACCTGATGAGGCACTGACATTTGCAAGATGGCTTCCCTCCCATTTTATATCTATTAAAAAAGAAGCCGAGCAACATTCCAATCATGCGCAATTGGTGGCTATAGATCCTGTGATTACAGAAACCGCTGTTCATACTCGTTTTTATTACACAACAGGAGATGCTTCTGGTCAAAATATGACCACCACCTGCTCATGGCATGCGATGCTTTTTATTGTGGAGCAGTTTAGTAAAGAAACGTCCATTGAGTTTAAAAACTATGTGATTGAAGGAAATGGTTCTTCAGATAAAAAAGTATCATCACATGCTGTCAAAAACGGTCGTGGGGCTCATATCACGGCTACTTGTTATTTGAAAGAATCTGTTATTGAAAAAGTATTGCGTACGACTTCAGATAGCTTATTGGAATGTTTTATCCCATCCGTAGCATTGACAAAAAAAGATGGAATGTTTGGGTATAATATCAATGTAGCCAACGCTATTGCAGCAATATTTGCGGCTACGGGTCAGGACTTAGGATCGCTTCACGAATCTTCTGTGGGTATCTTACACCTTGAGAAAAAAGCTGATGGACTGCTCTTTACCCTCACTTTACCTACACTGGTTGTGGGTACGATTGGAGGAGGAACTTCCTTACCCAAACAAAACGAAATGCTTCGCTTAATGAAATGTGAGGGAAATGGAAATGTACAACGATTTGCTCAACTCATCGCTGCATTTGCCCTCTCTTTAGAAATCTCCACCTTCGCGGCTATCGTGAGTGGGGAGTTTGCAAAAGCACATGAAAAATTAGGAAGAAATAAACCTGCTAATTGGTTAACAAGATCTGAATTAAATACAGAATTCATTACCCGCATCATGGGCCAAGTGGATCCTAAACACAAAGAATTTTCTATCCATTTTAACCATAAAGAGTTAGAAAATGGAATTGTTACCAATCTGACCAGTAGAACGTCCAAAAAAACAATTGGCTTCTTCCCTTTTCAGGCGAAAAATGAGCATACCAGTATTTCATTACTCATCAAATCTAAAGCCCTTGATATGGATGTCATCAAAGGATTGCACAGCATGGCAGCCTCTATTGACCCTTCTTTATCTGATCTTATTTATAGATACCGTCATCAAACCGAATACTTTAACTGCCATGTAAAAGAATTGTTTGTCTATGAAAACTTACATAATCATGGATTTTTAAGTACTCCGAAATATTACGGAAAGAAAGAAAACATAAACAGAGAGTTATTTGTTCTCGTCATGGAGTATCTAGATCCTGATGCCATGTCTCATTTTAATAGTGAGAACAAACCTGAATTATGGAAGCCTAAGGATATACAGAACATGATCACTGAGATTACTAACATACATAAGCATTATCATACTATTATAGATAGCATAGATAATTCTCAGATACAGCCTTTTTTTGCAGCCAATGCTACAGAACTCTACCAGAAACTAATCGATATCATTGTAAAGGAAGAAGATCATACCGATCGTAAAAACCAACTTAAAACGCTCACTACTTTTCTAACGGATATTACTGAGCAGACCTATTCCACAAGTCTTCCAGTATGTGTAATACATAACGATTTTAACCCCAGAAATGCAGGGATTCGTGCTAATGGAAAGGTGTGTATCTATGATTGGGAATTAGCTGTAAAAAACATTCCACATCGAGATATTGTTGAATTTCTTGCTTTTACACTAGGTAGTACAATTGATGAAAATAACTTAAAGAGTTATTTGGAATATCACACAAAACTATGGCAAAAAGACACAAGTGATTCTCAATGGATGTATGGGTATATATATGCATTAAAAGAATTCTTGGTGTGTCGTATGTCTTTTTACAAAGCAGCTGAAATTCTGATGAAATTAAAATTCCCAGATAGAGTCATTGATACTTGCTTTACAATGATAGCCTATATCAAAAAGGAATATAACATAAACACAGAAAAGGTACGTACCCAAAATGCCTAGGGTTAAGAAATATATCTTTCTTTGTTTGGGCATATTATTCCTAGTACTCTCCTACTTCGGGATTATTATGCCTGGCATACCTGCAATTCCATTTATTCTACTCGCGGGATGGTGTTTCTTACAGAGTTCTGAAACTCTTTATAATTGGATGCTTTCGCGAAAATACATAGGGCCTATGTTACAAAAGTATTTTTCAGGTGAAAAGGTATCCAAAGGTGCTATTTGGTTTGTGATTTCTCAACTTTGGTTATCCATTCTTATTGCACTTTTTGTATTCAACCTAAAGATAATTGCCAAAATAAGTGTAGTCGTTGTAGGAATTGTATGCAGTATCATTATTTATATGCTTTTGAATAAAACAGCTAAATAGCAATTTTTAAATTCAAAAAGTGACTTCACCTAAGAATAGTCCACTAAAGCCAAGTTAATAAGCAGTTTTAGACAGTAAATTGGATACTATAACAAAAACTTAACATCGCATTCTTGTATGACACCATAAATAGCTTAGGTTGTTGTTTAAACAACTTTACATGAAATTGATATACATTAAACGAAAAACAAAAACAGAAAAACGACACAGTATTAAAATGGGAGAACTTACCACAAAAGTTACGTACATTAAGCGTTATTTTATGGGACTCCCTTTAACTACTCTGCATACTTATCGTGAAACCTATTATGGAGAGATTAAAAACTGTGAAGATTGCGCCCTCTTTGTTTAAATTCAACGATATTTACAGGTAGCTTTTCCATACGAAATATAGGCAATGACGATACCCAAATTACATTACATATCTGAAGGAAGTTCAACAAAAGAGCATCTAGAAAATATTCAAAAGGCTTGTACCTATGGCGCAGAACTAGTGCAATTAGGATTCCTAAAAGTGTCAGAAAAGAATCTTTTAAAAATAGCGCAAGAAGCTAGAGAGATAACAGCACATTTTCAAACCCGACTCATCCTATCTGATCATTATAAAATTGCCAAAGAAGTCAAAGCAGACGGGGTGCTATTATCAGCAATGGGAACCTTGCCTATCGAAGTGAGAAATTATCTCTATACTTGGCAAATGATAGGCGGAAGTGCCCATACGCTGCAAGATTGCGAGGCGCTATTGGAAAAACAGGCAGATTACATCTGTTTAGGACCTTTCAGAGCGGCTGCCAGTGATCATACAGCGGTAACCTTAGGTATTCAAGGATACACCGCTATAACAAATCTCTTGCACAGCGAGACGCCTATTTTGGCTATGGGAGACATCACCATAACAGATGTCGCAGCTTTATTAGACGCAGGCATCTCAGGATTGGCAGTTTCAGAAGCCATTACGAACGATTTTAATTCCATTAAAGTTTTTCATCAGTTACTCAAAGCTTCGTCTACTCAAGAGCAACGACATAGCTTCAAATAAATGAGTGTGTTATTACTAGTGCTTCCCTCCCCCTCTGCCAATTAGATTGATTTTTATCCGCTTTCATACTTCGATGATGCTTTGCAAACTCTTGCTCTACAAACTCTTGCTATGCACACCAAAAGTGCAAATGAATATATTGATTGCAGAAAGTTAAAAGAATTATGATAAGGAATATTCTGATGTTAATTACTGTTCAATATGAGTTCTTTTTTTAACTTAATAAAATCTACCCAATATATGTTTCCGCTATCTTCTCTACCATCCCCTCTATGAAAAAACAGATACCTTCCATCTGGTGATACACTTGCAGTCATCTCACACATTTCAGTATTTATTTTAGACCCAAGATTATGAGCTTCCGTCCAGACACCATTTTTATTAAAGCTTATGTACAAATCACAGTCCCCATATCCAGAAGACCGTTTACCATCAAATAATACGTAGCTTTCATCAGGGGCTATAAATGGATGTGCTATCATATTTCCTGAATTTATTTCCGCTCCCATTTTTTCAAAATTCAAATACTTGCCTTCTTGATTAATCGAATAATAAATACTGAGTTCATCTTCAGGCTTAGCCCCTATCTCTTCTGAATTAAAATATAAATTGCCATTTTCAGAAGAGGTGACATACATGACAAATCTATCTTCTATAAACGGATCTTCCAAAGCTATTGGTTGGCTCCAACCATTCTCGCTTTTTTTAATATGCCATTCATGTATTCCAGATGATGCAATGGTATCATTAAGTGGCCTATTTGTCCCAAAATAAAGGATATCTCCTTTGGGATTGATATGTGGTTCAAAATCCCAAGTGTCTTTTGATGAAAAAAAAGCCAATTCAGGCTTTGACCACTGTCCGTCTATTAATTTTGTGATAAAAATATTATTTCTCTCCTCGGGTTTACGACGTGTAAAGTATATTTCATCCATATCTGGATTGAAGGTAATTGCAAATTCCATAGCTGTATCTGTTGAAATAAAACCTGGCCCAAAAACTAGAGGAGTATTTGTCGGAATTTGATCGGAGAACATAGTAAGACTTGATTTTTTACTATTCTGGCAAGAGATAAAAAGGGATACTAAAATCAAAAAAAAGAATAGACGTTTTATATATTTCATATTGTTTTGTTAAATATTTAAAAGTTAATATTTCAATTACCTATTTAGGGGAATACTTATTAGTAATCATAGAAAAGTAATTCCAAGCCCAAAAATACCAATATTGATTCCTAGCAGTGTTTTTTTCTGTTCCATCCAAATATTTCATAGAACCTTCTTAAGAGTGTTATAAAATATAATCAAGCAAGAATCCTCCTGTGATAAATAAACTTAGTACTATACTAATTATAGTTTTCTTTTTTATCTAAACCAACCATGAGTAAAATAAGACCTAAACCAGAATTGGTAAGGAGTAACCATACTTCATAAGTGCATACGTAATGCCCAATCTGGATTAAACACATGTGTATTATTGATTTCTAAAAAAGGGACTACAATAGAGTGAGGAATGACAGAAAAACTTATTATGGATTTTTGCTTTTTCATGATTTTAAATTATCATTCTTTAAGTTGTTTCAGTTTATTTTGAGAATTTTGACACCAGTTACAATTATTTTCAGGCTTCAATTCTAAAGCTTTTTCAAAAGCATTCGTTGCATTTTCCTTTAGATCATATTCAAAATAGGCATCCCCAAGTGAATCCCATAAATTTCCGTCGTTTGGAAATAATTGAACATTTAGTTTTAATAGTTCTACTCCCCAAGCTGGATTCTTTTCTTTTGCAATACGCTTGAAACCAATCCGATTAAAAACTGCTTTATCCGTAAATTTTGAATTTAAATGTTCTTCTAAAAAAGTGATGAGCTTACTCGAGTTATCTGTTGTGTTACTATTGATAAAATCATACACCAACTCATAAGATAATTTGGTCACCGGTTTTGGTGTATAATTAGAATCGGAAATTAGTTTACTTATTTCCCAAGCGATATCTTCAGAATCATTATTTAAGATCGTATTTGATAAGACAATCACAACCATATCATCTTCTACAAAACGCACAAAATTTCCAAAGAAAATACCATTACTACCGTTGTGCCAAACTACTTTTTTGCCAGATTTTGTTTTAAAAGTTGCCCAACCATAAGCGTAGTGAGTGTTACCGTCTTGGTTTTCTGCCACAAATGGAGTTTCCAACAATTCTTTCGACTTTGCACTTAAAACTTTATTCGTTTCTAACGCAACATGCCATTTATAAAGATCTAACGTTGTTGAATAAATATCACCCTTACCAATACTATACCAGTACTTATCGCTGTCTGGCAAATGTTCTTGAGTAATTCCCCAATCTTCCCAAACACCATCAGTATAATTAAAGTAATACCCATGAGAAATCATTTCACTATGAAATGAAATACTTTTATAACCCGTATGATTCATCTTTAGAGGGGTCCAAAAATTCTCTTGTAGAAAATCAGTATAATCTTGTCCTGAAACAAATTCTATAATGGCTGAAAGCATAATATAATTCGCATTCGCATATTGATGTTTTGTTCCAGACACTGATTGTAATTTTGCTTCAAAAAATTCTTTAAAAAACTGTTCTTTAGTAGCTTCATCATATCTAAAACCCCCTGTTGCTGGAGAAACACCCGTTGTGTGTGTCAATAATTGATGAACGGTAATTAGTTTTTTGTCTTTAGGCGCTTGCTCGTAAAACTGACCAATATTGTCTGTAAGATTCAATTTACCCTGCTCTACTAATTTTAAAATAGCTGCAGCCGTAAACTGCTTTGTAATTGAGCCAATATTAAAAACGGATGAAGACGTATTAAGAATCTTATTATTTCGATCAGACCAACCATAGCCTTTTGATAAAATAATGTCTCCTTGCTTGGCAACTAATACAGATGCAGCATACCCATTTTCAGAACTGTCGTTTAGATAAGTGTCTATTTTTGCTTTAAGATCATTAGTGCTTGTCTCTTGTCCAAATAAGATGTTAATTCCCAAAAATAAATGGATAAAAAAATTGGCGATATATAGTCTTTTTTTCATGGTTTTGATTGATTGTAATTAATGTTTTCTTCTTTTGTCATTATTTTAGGGTTGAACCATAGATTTATTGCAATACGTTGCTTTTTCAAAATCTCTCACATTCATGGAAATAACGGGAATAGTTAGAAACATTTTCTTAAGCTCCGTTACTATTGTTTTGGACAGATGTCCTTTTTGATCACTTGTTCTACCTTCCATAATATTGGCAAAAATATGAATGAAATCGTTTTTAGTATTCCCGACATTGTAGTGTTTATAAGAATTAATTCTAACCTTGATATTTCCCTTGTCAAAAAGATCCGTTGATTCTGCTGTATTATACGTTTTGCATTATTTCCTCTAGAGAAGTCTTGGCAATGATATTTTCTGAACAGTCTATAATAAAGTGTGGCATATTCTATATGTGTTTACAAAACAAATTAGTCGTTTCTAAGTCTATTGATTTCTTTTTTAAAATCTTCTTCTTGTCCTAATTTTAATCTTTTAGAAAGTGCCATAGCCTGTCTATAGGTAGCGATTGCTTTATTTTCTTGCTTGGTTTTTTCATACAGCTTGGCCAAGTTGGTCATAAGTCCAATATATTTGGGATAGGTTTCTACTTCTCTTTTAAATACAGTAATGGCTCCTAGATCATTTTCATCTTTCAGTAATTTTAATGCAGTTACTTTGTAAGCAAACAACAAATAGTACAGAAAGTAGTTTTTTGATTGTATGAATGTTCATTGGTTCTAAACCTTATAAAAATTTTGTATTTATAGTGTTCGTTTTTGATTGATGAATTTTCGTTTACGCTAACATCTTAGGGTTCCAAACACCTGTTGCTGCTGTAGCTTTCACATAGTCTATAAAATCTTTTGGTTTTCTCCCTAAAATTATCTCTATGTCATTTGTGATTTCAGCATTACTTGGATTGCCTAATACTTCAGAGAATAAATATTCAATCAACCATACGAAATCCGTTGGAACTCCTTGTTGCTTCATTACATTAACATACGCTGGTAAAGCAATTGGCGTAAAAACAATCTCTCTTTCTGTAATTTCAGAAATCTCTTTAATAACATCTCTGAAGGTTAATAATCTTGGTCCCGTAAGCTGATATATTTTACCTGTATGTTCATCATTTAATAAAGCAGCTACAGCTACATCTGCAATATCTTCTGTGTCTACATAAGGTACTTTAACCTCTGCCTGAGGTAAAGCGACAAAACCTTCTAGTATAGGTTCTAAGAAAAAGCTTTCGCTAAAGTTTTGATTAAACCAACTAGCGCGAACAATGGTGTAGTCTATTCCAGAATGAATGACCACTTGCTCACAAAGTTCTGCTTCTCGCTCACCTTTACCTGATAGTAACACCAGTTTTTTAATACCACATCTTTTTGCCTGTTTTGTAAGCTCTTCTATGGCTTCTAAGGCTCCAGGAACGGCTAAATCGGGTTGAAATGTAATATATGCTTTGTCCATGCCTTCTAGTGCTTCTGTCCATGTTTCTGGAGTATCCCAATCAAAAGGTGGGGTTGCAGATCTCGAACCGATTCGAACGTTGTGTCCAGCTTCTGTTAATTTACTTGCTACTTTACGGCCGGTTTTTCCTGTGCCGCCTATGACTAAAATATTACTTTTGTTTTTCATGATATATAATTTAATTAAGTTATTGTTTTGTGCTTTGAGATACGGTAATAATGAGTGTTAAAAATGAAATAATCGCAGTCACTGTTCTAATTAAATGCAACCGATTCCATCGGTCCTCGAAAGATGCTCTTAACGTCTTCAAATTTTCGCGCGAAAGCGCACTTAAATCAGTTTTATCTAAAATGTTATTAAGCGGGACATTCCCAAAAATGGTCACTAGTACAACTCCCCCTATATAACATACCGCTGCAAAAATGAGCAACAAGGTTACTTCACTCGACACATTTTTAAGGGTGTATAAATGAAGAGGACTTAAAAAGAAGGGTCCAAAAAATACAATGATGAACAATGGGTTTACTATGGTTCTATTCATGTTTTGAAAAGCCCTTAAAAAGCTCAAATCATCCATTCTGCCAATGCCTGGTGTAATCGCATTAGCCCATGTAAAACACAATCCTGCTGATAACCCTGTTAATAGCAGTAACGCTATACCTGTTATATTTCCATAAGTGAGTTCCATGCTGTTACTGCTTAGCTATCATTGTATTAGGATATATTCTAGTGTACCAGTATAAGCTTGCCACTACTAAAAATTCAAAGGCAATAATCCAAAAGTCTATGGAAGTAAAAAAGCTATAATGATTACCTCCATTTGGAATCACAAAAAATGGAACTGTGATGAGTGCATCTAATGCAACAGCCGTTAAAAGCAACACTTGCCCGATTATAAAACCATGGGTTTTATTTTCTGTTTTGTAATAATAAGAACAACCCATCCACACTAAAGGCATGACAACAACAAACAAAACAACGTTTGCTTGTGTATTTGGATTTTCTAAAACAGGAAGGTAATAAGAGCTGGAATAAAATAGAATAGCAATCATCCAAATAAGTATTCCGATTAAAATGGCACGTTTCGTTTTCATGTCTTTATACTTTTTAATTACATGACAAAACTATATGTAAGACAAAAGATTGGTTTGTCTTAAAAGGATAATGATTTGTTCGAAAAGTTGTTACTTGATTTGACTAGGGCGATAGCCGAATTTTTTTTCAAAGGCATTAGAAAAAGAGCTCAAACTGTCATAACCAACATGCCATGCGGCCTCTTGAACCGTTGACTCCTCATTTCTAATCATTTTATGCGCTAGGGTAAGACGTTCGTTTTGAAGGTATTTAAAAACAGGAACTCCAAAAAAAGCTTTAAAATCTTTCTTTAATTTAAAGGTATTTAAACCTATTTGCTTAGAAATTTCATTTAAAGACGGTGGATTGTCTAAGTTATTTAATAGAATCTCTTTGGCTAGATATAGCTTTTCGCGCTCAGGTGTTTTTATTTTTTCAGTGTGTAAATTGGCTAATTGACCAAAAAAATGAGATATCAACGCTGTTATTTGACTGCGGAAAAACATCATTTTTGTTTTACCTTCATATTGAATATTAAATAAGGAATCAATGATAGATTGCATTTCAGGCGTCATAATAAAGCTTGGACCCTCAACATAATGATCGGAAGGATTGACCAATTCATTAAGCATTTCTCCAAATAACTCACCTTCATGATTTGGAAGGTTATCAATAGTATTGGCAGTTGTTGCAATAACGATACATTCTAGAGGTTTAGAAGAAGAAACCGAATGTATAAATTCTACCTTTTGATCTGCATAAAATGAAAGTGTAAGCCCTTTGGTATGGGTAAATTTCTTTTGTTTATCGCCATATGTAACCGTCAAATCCACGTTACCTGAACCATAAAACGCCACGGCGATGATGGGCTCATCAAAAAAACAAGAATCTATTGTTAACTCGTTTACTTTGGCCTCTTCTACCAGAATGGTAAAATCATTTATTTCTATAATATCTCTAGTCATACAGCGTATTACAAATGTAAAGATTTTTGTTTTGGAAGTGTTTTACGAGATGCTATACTCCTAAAGTTTTCAGTCTTAAGAGCGATCTACTATGCTGATAAAATACTGGGTACGCTTTCTAGGAGTGATAACAACGCAGAAGTTTATGCTGAGTATATTGAACAAATGATAGGCGGAAGTGCCCATACGCTGCAAGATTGCGAGGCGCTATTGGAAAAACAGGCAGATTACATCTGTTTAGGGCCTTTCAGAGCGGCTGCCAGTAATCATACAGCAGTAACCTTAGGTATTCAAGGATACACCGCTATAACAGACCTCTTGCACAGCGAGACGCCTATTTTGGCTATGGGAGACATCACCATAACAGATGTCGCAGCTTTATTAGACGCAGGCATCTCAGGATTAGCCGTTTCAGAAGCCATTACTCGTGATTTTAATTCCATTAAAGTTTTTCATCAGTTACTCAAAGCTTCATCTACCCAAGAGCAACGACATAGCTTCAAATAAATTTGCGCAGTATTTTGAGCTCTTCTCTCCTATTTTCAATAAAGCTAAGTCCGCTTTCGCGAAAGCATAATACACACTCTACCCTATTTTTATAAATAAAAATGAAGTGCTTCATAAAGGATTTCATTAGTACTGTATATGAAATTCCTAAGACCTCTGTACTGAATCAGTTAATAGCCTTATGGAATTTAGAAACTTTAATCGCATCTATAAAACGTGCAAACTCCTGTCGAACCTTTGGAAATAAAAATAACAGTCCGATCATATTAGGAAAAACCAATGCTAAGATCATCGCATCAGAAAATTTAATGACTGCATCTAACGTAATGGCAGCTCCTAAAACAGTGAAAATTAAAAATAGTATTTTAAATGAGAGATCTGTAAATCTTCCTCTACCAAATAAGTATTTCCAAGATTGAAGCCCATAATAGGACCAAGACAAGATGGTTGAAAAAGCAAATAAACAAACGGCTATTACTAAAACATAAGAAGATCCAGGGATGGCATTGTCAAATGCCAAAGACGTTAAATTAACGCCACCAACTCTACTTCCATCTGCCATCAAAGCTTGACCATTGATGACATCTCCGTATACGAATGCGCCATCCATATTAAACATAACAATAATAATGGCCGTCATGGAACAAATGACAACCGTATCAATAAACGGTTCTAATAGTCCAACCAATCCTTCTGAAGCTGCATATTTAGTATTCACTGCAGCATGTGCAATAGCTGCAGATCCTGCTCCAGCTTCGTTGGAAAAAGCTGCTCGTCTAAATCCTTGAATCATAACCCCAATAAAACCTCCAGTAATAGTAGCTCTTGGCGTAAAGGCTTCTCTAAAAATTAAACCAATAGCATCATCTACAAAACTAAAATTTGAAAAGATGATAAATAGCGCTGCAGCCACGTATAATATAGCCATAAAAGGCACAACCTTCTCTGTTACTTTAGCGATGCGTTTAATGCCTCCAATGATCACAATACCAACAAGAATAGCAAAGATAACACCTATCATACTCCCCGTAGATCCTCCTTCTAAACCAAACCTACTTATGATCTGTGCGGCTGCTTGATTGGTTTGAAATGCATTTCCGCCTCCAAAAGAAGCTCCTACACATAATAGTGCGAATATGGCAGCTAGTATCTTACCCAGTTTAACAAATCCCTTTTCTTTTAATCCTCTAGACAAATAGTACATGGGACCTCCAAAAACATTCCCTTCTTTATCAATATCTCTGTACTTAACACCTAAAGTACACTCCACAAATTTGGTTGACATACCAAATAAACCTGCTATAATCATCCAAAAAGTTGCTCCAGGACCGCCAATAGAAATAGCGACGGCTACCATCGCAATATTTCCCAAACCAACGGTTCCTGAAACTGCAGTTGCTAATGCCTGAAAATGATTCACCTCCCCATGATGTGATTCATCTTTAATCGTATCAACAAGATCTCCTTCAATTTCATGCACATTTGTAGTAACTATAGGGTTTTGGGTTTCTATCTCATCATACTTTCCCCTCACTACCTGAATAGCTGTTGGAAAATGTTTAATGTTTACAAACCCAAAATAAATAGTGAAAAATATAGCTCCAAGTACTAGTAATAGTAATACTAAAGGTATTTGATAACCTCCAATATTTATGGTAGAAAGAATAAATCCTTCCCACCAAGTAGCGAAAGGCATAAATGCATTATTGATTTGTTCGTCTAGGCCTACAGTTTGTGCTTGACCAACGATAGGAAAACTAATACATAAAACATAAAGAATTTTTTGTTTAAAGAACATAGCGACTAATTTTTAGTATAGCGCAATGTGTTTATTTCAATGTTTAAAATCCTTAAAAATCAGAAAAAATATAAAATTGTCAGTAATTCAATTACTGACAAAAGGTATGTGAAGTCCTTGTTTAACTGAAAATATTTTCGATAGGTACAATCAAACGAATTTTTCGATCTCTCTTTTCCGACATTTCAAAAAGTGTATTTTTAAGTGGATTTAAGTGATGTGTATCAGTCCAATTCTGTTTTCCAAACATTCCGTCTAGTAAAGAAACTAGTAAACGTTTAACCTCATTATAATCGTTTATATCAAAGTTGTTCTCTGTCTTTTTATAACTTTTGGGCTTTATTTCTAACCAATCTTCTCCAGATTTTCTTTTATGTGCAAATTTTAAGAATAAATCATAAGAGGCAGGCGTTAACTTTATCTTTCTTTTATGGTTACCTGGTAATCCTTTTAATGAGACGTAGTGCTCATATTTACCAGCATCGTTTTTGTTTTTTTCAAAATAGACATACAAATCCTTCGTGTCGGGAATAATATTTTCTGATAACTCTTTTACCCAGCTTAATGCGAGTGCAAAGAATAACATAATAAGTGAGGTTTTAAAAATAGCAGAATATAATGTCAGATTTATAGAGTAACCAGATAACTTATACATTTGAGCTACTAGAACAACAGCTATACATACTAATGATAACCAAGCTAAAGCTTTTAAACGGCGCTTACTAAAAGACTCCCACAATACAAATCCGAGAAAACCTAACGTGAAAATGGCATAATAAACATCAAGCTCAGTCATCATCGTTATAGCGTTACCTGATACCATTCTATTGAGTGTAGGTACTATAGAAAACACAAAGGGCACACCAACAATGTACACCCAGTATTTAGATTTAATAATATGCGCAATAGCCTCTGGCAAATATCTAAACCATGGTAATGCCAATAAAATAAATAAACTATTTAATAAGGATAATATACTTCGCCAGCCATCTAATACCGTTGAAGAATGCACTTCTATACTTGCAAAATAGATCTCAATAATACCTGAAATACTCCAACATAACACCGATAATGCTAACCATACCTGACCAAAATCGTTTTGTCGCCTACCAATGTTTCTCCATATAGCCATGAGAGCTACAAATGCAAATAAGCAAACAGCAAATTGCCACCAACCATAAAATAATAAAATATCATTATTCATTTCTAAATTTATAAAGCTTATGGAACCATATGCATCACAAGTATATAAAAAACATTACGATATAACGTACTATTAAAAAATTATAGTGATTTAATAATCATTTTTTCGTTTGTATTATCATTCTTTACAAATTTGACCTCGCCTCTTCTTCTAGAAAAGAATATGTACTCGCCCTCTCCTATTCTGATCCATTCTAAGACCGCTTTCGCGAAAGCGTATAAAACAACCATCAACTCAGGAATGTCAAAATGGATAACTTATTCGTGCTGAAATCACTACAATACCCTTCTTAAAATTGTGAATATCTATTCTTGGTTTACTTATTTCGCCTTGAGCTAAACCTTATTTTTGGCAACCTTAAAACAAAATGATATGAGTGCAACATGGTATGAATGTAAGGTAAAATATAGAAAATTTGATGAAGCTTCTGGAATGCTAAAGGTAAAGACAGAACCTTTTTTGGTCGATGCTATTTCCTATACAGAGGCCGAAAGTAGAATTACTGAAGAGATGTCAGCCTACTTGAGTGATAGTGATGAAATTAAGATCACCAATATTAAAGTAGCGAATTTTGCTGAAATTCATCCTTTTGAGAATGCCGATAGATGGTTTAAATCTCGGGTGTCGTTAATCGCTTTTGATGAAGAGAGTGGCAAAGAACGTAAAACAAATCTTTACTTATTGGTACAGGCAAATGATGTAAAAGAGGCTTTTGAAAATACCGTGAGTACCATGAAAGATACGATGGGAGAATATACGATCCCTGCGATTTCAGAGTCTCCGATTATGGATGTGTTCCCTTATTTTTCTGGGGAAGAGGATGATATGGAGCGTATAGAAAAGTTTACAGCTTTAAAAGACTCCGTTCCTACAACTCCTGAAATTGATGAAATTGCAGCGATGGCAGATTCCCTTTCGGTTGAAAGCGAATAATTATAGTTTTCTTTTTTTACTATAAATACATATACAAATAGCGCCAAAAGGCGCTATTTGTATATGTATTTAACCTTATGTTCAATTCTAAAAAGCGGTTAGGATTTCATAACTACCTACATACACTCCTGTAATCGTTACATTGTTATCATCTTCATAGGTATAACTACAGTCTATGGTGCCTGTCCCAGCTGCAAGATCTACGGTTATGCTATTAACCGTAAACAAATGTGTGGGATGTACCAAATCTCCTTGAGCTTCTGCAGTATGAGAATAACTCGTTGATGTTCCTACTTGACCATAGGATAGGCCTCCTACCATACTGGTATTAGAAAATGAGGTAATCTCTGTATGTGCATAGTTATTTCCTTCCATAATGATGTTTACACCTGGATTTTGTACAGGCCAAACGAATATAGGTAGTTGTGCTGGACTTGCAGAGGTAGCGATGAGATTACAGGTGATTTTTGAAAAATGCGTGGTAGACGTTTCAAAAACGATTCCGTTGACACTATCTTCAATAACAGTCCCATCTGTAAATACAAATGAAAATTCGCGATCATAATCTCCTGCAGCATCATCTAACAAAAGATATGCTTGCGTGGTGACAAAAGCATCAGTTCCTATCACAAATTCTGTATCTGTATCACCAGGAACTGCTACAACTTCTGGTTCGGGATCTGGCATAGGTTCGGCTTCTGGTGTTGGATCATTGTCTGTAGAACAACTTGCTATAATTATAGAAGCGAAGAGGTACATTACTTTTTTCATGTTTTGAGTTTTAGGGTTTACTAATACCGAAACTAGGGCTGTTCTAGAGAATAAAAAATAGGGGATTTTTTTTTGAGGGTTTATAAACTATAAGTGTGGGGATCTAATTTATATTCGTCTATAGGCTTTGATGTCTTTTTTGGAATAAGTAGACATTTATGCCGTTTTGAGAAAGCTAGCATATCATATACGATGGCACCCTCCCTACCGTCAGGCTGGAGCCCGAAAGCTATAAAAAGAGAAAACAATAATGTTTGTTAGATAACATCAATTACTTTCTCAAGCATATAATGTACAAAGCCTACAACGATGGTGATGAGAAACATCACCAAAAACCGAATGATTCTTTTTTTTGAATGTTCCTTGAGTTTTTTTTGAAGGTAAAAAATATCTACTAGAAGATAGAGGGCTGCGATGATACCTGCAAGTATGGGACCAACGCGCAGCAGTGCAACTTGATAAATAATAAAGCCAATTATATCAATAAAACCATTTGATGGTTCAGGTATGGGACCTAAAATGAGAAACAGATACCCATAGGCAAAGAGGATCGCAATACAGATCCAACAGAAATAGCTTATAATTATTTTGAATAGTCTCATTAGGTTTTGATTGTTTTCAAGGAATGTAATGACGAAGTAGTTTATACTGATTGTCACACTGAGCTTGTCGAAGTGCGTAGCCGAAGTGCGAAAGCGTATAAAACACTTACCGTTTTATCTATCATGTTATTAATTATGTAGAATTTCACCCATAAAATATTGATCAGTTTCATTCTCTGTGTCAGTCCAATGGTCTCCCGTTGAATACATAAAAGTGGTTTCGTTTATCCAATAAAACGTTTTAAACCTGCAAATATCAAAGTGGCTATTTAATTCGGTTAGATATACAAATTTGCCATTCTCGTTTTTTTGGAAGAAATAGGAGATACACTCTTGTCCTCCAAAATACCCATTTAAACGGTAGCTATTATTTGGTGATGAAATCATGTATTCAGGATTACCAATGGTTAGTTCGGTTTCTCCCGTTTTTAGAGAAAAGCATCTATCGGTTGTATGCCCACCCTCTAAAACCAAAATATCATATTCGGGATAATACGCAGAATAGCCCTCTGAAAATCCAAAATCCACACAACTTAGATCAAAAACTACTTTAAATCCATTTTCTAAATGGATTTTTTTAATGGTTTTAGATACTGAGTATGTTGCTTCTTCAGATTCTAAAACCCAGTCAACTCGATTTTTTAACATCATTTTAATCGAGTCAATATGTTGTATTGCTTTGGGTTTACGGATTTTTTTCGATGCTCGTTGCGATAACTCTGTATACGTTACTTTATCAATTTGCTTTATAGTGATTAAATCATCGTTTTTTGCTTTTTTCAGATAACCGTCAAAGACATAACCATATGTTATTGATCCATCATCATTTCCGTACGCTATACACGAAAAATTGCCATATTTAATTTTGACAAACTTTCCCTTGATTAGTTTTCCATTATCATTTATAATGAATTCTGTTTTTGTGTCTGCTATTTTTTCTACCATGAATCCAAACGGAATCTTGGCTATCTTTTTTGAGGATAAATTACTGCCTGAGCGAACATTTAATCCGCTCTGAGCATTAATAAAATAATAGTCTTGCCCGTAACTAATGCTGGTTATAAGGAGGAGTAACAGCACTACGAGTTTCGTTAGGGTTTTCATTCGCATACTTGAGATACATAAGAAGTTAGATGTTCTTGAAGTACAGGATGTTGATTTTCAATGTTAAAATCTGAATCTCCTTTTCGTGTGATCTGCTCCGTTTTATTTGAATTAGCACAACTGAAGACATAGGTTTCAACATATTCTTCTATTCGTTTTTCATTCGTATACCTTTCGACTTTAAAGACAGTTTCTATTACATGTTCTTTTTTTATCCTGCTCTGTTCAGAATAGGTCATCGCACAACCCGAACCACAGGAGATGACAAAAGACTTAGAAGCCTTTGGACTAGTACTTAATTCTTGTTTGTCCAGATTATTATCAAACGTCTTTTCTATGACCTGAGACTTTTCTGAATTAAGCCATTGTATCGTTTCATTAGTATACTCAAAATAATCAATTTGTGTGTAGTTCCATGATTTAGATTCTCGCATATGTATGCCTTGTACTTCATACGTGACCGAAATTGTTTTAGCCTCCTTATCTGTGTTTATAAAAATCTCGTCAAAGGTGGTTTGTACCGTTGCCCCTTCTGGCATGGTTCCACATGCGGTTAATTTCTTTAAAGCTATGGCATCTTTAGAGAACCAATTTCTCAAAAACCCTAGATGTTGTTCTGAACATTGGTATCCTAAATCTAAAGCAGTTAAAATTTTACAACGTAAGTTGCTTCGGTCTTCATTAACGCGGCCATCCCATGAACACTCGTTACCTATAAATGTTGCGACAAAGGCTAATGCTGCCTTTTCTGGATTACTGATCGATTCAATAAAGGATTCATTAAGAAAAATCGAATTAACATCTTGGTTACTTTTCTCGTCAAATTTTTCTTCTCTCCATAAAAATTTGACTGGTTTTTGATGAGATGCTATACGCTTTGCATTTATTGCCCATTCTCTGAAATCTAAAGTTTCTCCATCGCCAGCTAGAAAAATACTATCCATTTTCCATTCAACTACCAGAAAATCTCCGTACTTAAAATGATACGCATCATGAGTATCCCGATCCCATTGATAGACTAACGATACCTTTGTACCCCTCTTTTCTCCTTCGATCATTCTATAGTCATAATCGTCATTGTAGGCAGAAAACATGATTGTATCTGTATACGTTTTATCTAGTGTAATTGCTTCCCCTAGTCTTATATTGCTGGTAAATTTCTTTTTAATTCTGTGAATATCACCATTAGGAGTTATTTGAAATTGGGTTGTGTCAATTTGTGTAGTATTTCCATAAAACTCATCAATAACGGTCACAAATTGTTGTTCTATTTTACCATGTTTTCTGGACCAGCCTTCTGCTATTTCATCGTAAGCAATGACTAATGAGTTTGTCTTTAGCGCACCATCTTCACTGTAATATTGTGATAGCCTTTTTTCTAGATCATAATGAATTAAAATGGATTCTAATTCATTCTCTCCCTTATAGACATTAAGCACTATGGTATAAAATTGATCTGATAGTTTTAGTTTATAAGATGGCATAAATCTAAACGTATACCCTTCTTTATCTATTTCAGGATACATTTTATCCAACTGCAACATCTTAATCTCTTGTTTATTAAATTCTTTGACATCAGTGATATTATCAAAGTTTGTCGTGTCAAGTACAGGTACGTTTTTTAAAGGAAGGTTTTCCCATATTTTAGAAAAGTCAACTAGAGAATCATTTTTTAATTGATTAGTTTCAATGAGTTCATTCGTTTCTGTCTTTTGAACCTTTGTTTGCTCATTAGTAGTTTTCGGCTTGTTAGTACATGCCGTGAAAATCAAAGTGACTATGAGTAGAAAAATAGGTGTCTTTTTGTTCATGTTATATGCTAGTTGCTGTCTAATACTGTTTCTGCAAATTCAGATAATTCTTTTTGAGGATGGCTGTTGCATTGGTTAAGTAAGGTGTCCGTTTTAATGATATCCCAACCTTTATAATAATGAAGCTTACCGATACTGTTTAAAGAGTCATTCTCACAATATTCTATAAGGAATTCTGAAATGCGGTACTGATGGTAGTGAGACAATTCTTCACTAATAAACCCGCCAGGGTCTTCTTTGTTTTCTATAAAATGGTCGGTACCTGCTTCTCCAAAAGGAATTAAGAAAAAAGTACCTGAGTAGTATTCATAAAAACGGATACGGTATAATGGTGTATTCATTTTATTTTCTGAAAGTTCATTGATTCTATGCTTATCAAGAAATTCGGTGTTTACTTTAGTAAGCACCATTTTTTTAATCATACGGTGCATAGAATCCGTATCCTTGATCGGGTTTTTAATTAAATATAGATCAGGATATACGTTGGATTGAATAAACTCCATTTTTGTAAAAAAAGCAATTTTTAAGACACTCGTTATCATAAGTATAAGAATTATAACCAACGTCCATTGTATTCGTATTTTCTCTTTAAGAACCCACTTGACGCCTCTGTATAGAAAATACACCCCAATGAGTAGCAGTACCAATAAAAAAAATAGAATGACTAAAAGCATTAGCTAGGTATAGTGATGGTTATGAGTGTATGATTACTTTATACTTCAAAAATATTGTTTGTTTTATATATAATCTATGACTAAGGATGTTTCTTTCTCATTACAATGATCCAATAGAGCAATCCAATGAGAAAGAAGAACAATGCCAATATCCCATATACTCTTGAATTATCTTGTTCATATACTACCATAGCCATTTCATCAAAAAATTTACCTTCAGCATTGTACTCGAGTTGATATCGATTAAACCATATAATTCCAAAAAATAGTCCAAGTATTAGTGAGATTATTGGGATACTCCACCTTAGATTTTTTTTCATTTTAATATATGTGTACTATTATTCTAATTAAGTTTCGTTGTTTTAAACTTTCTGAACACCTCTCATTTGTGTTTTGTTGGCACCGCCAAAGGGTTTAATACTCCGAGGCTTTATATATTATTTAATATTAATTACAATTATATATGTTACTGATTTTTAAAATTTTATACGTAAAAAAAATAGATTTTTTATAAATTTTAGTTTATTAATTTCTAAATAACGTAGGGTATAACGTAGGGTTTTAACGTAGGGTTTAATAGTTTTAAATACCATGGCGCTACTGTCAAACAATGTGGGAACCTCATCTTAAGTTTTTGTTATTTCCTCTATTATACGGGTTTATCGGTAAATATCACATCATTTATATTTGGTTAAAGTTTCGTAACTTTTAAGTATCAAATATTTAGATTATGAAAACACGAATTATCATTTCATTAGTTTTATTTTTTTCTATTAGTTGTGATCCTATTGAGGTAGATACTCAATCAGAGAGTTATTCTGTTGATCCACCACCAAGTCAAGAAGAAGAGGAAGAACTCGTCCCTAATTAATGATTAATAGGAGACTACATATAAGCTTACATCAAGTAAAAATAAATTGTTTTTTTAGGAATTGGGTGGGAAAGGTTTAATTGTTACTAATATATTGGATTAATCGATCTTTTATATAGTTTTCTTTGTTTTTCATTTTCTTTACATTCTGTAGTAATATTTTCATTTATAAATTCCATCCAATCGTTTAGGCTGTGTTTAGAATTAATTTTATCTGTTAGTTGGTTGATTTTATTTCCGTATTTATCTACAATATTATTATAGATTATTTGAAAAAATATTTGTTAAAGACTTTTTTTAGAAGACCCTTTTTAGGGTTGAGGTTTAGATGTTACTATTTGTTTGTTTTCATTGAAAGGCTTTAAATATCCCATAGGATATATAAATTTTAAACTTCTTTAAATTATCTTTATCGGAAACGAAATTTCACATAAAGCATTAGAATTAAGTATGTTAATTAAAGGTCAAAGAGATTACACTATTCTTACGGAACAGGAGCAAGAACATGTTAGAGAGGCTGAAATTTATATAAGTAACTTTAAACAGAGAGGTATTCCGATGAATGCTTTGTCTGAATATCACAAGATATTACCAAACGCATTTTATCATTTCAATACAATTTTCCCCAATAATTATTTAAATACAAGTGTGTTAAAGGATATTGAAAAATTAGATTTATTGGAATCAGATTATAGGAAATTATTAGATTCTGATATTGGAGAGAGAGAATTATTAAACTTCATAAATAAAGGAACGAATTATAATATTATAGCTTCTTTATTTCATAGTGGTTATGATTTTGGTCATCATGAAGCTTTTTTATTCAAGGAGTTTGAGTTAACCTCAACATTTAAGGCAGATTACTTATTAATAGGTAAAGCATCTGATGGATATTCTTTCATTTTTGTTGAGTTAGAAAGTCCTTATGGTCAAATCACTTTAAAAGATGGGGAGTTTGGATTGTCTTTTAGAAAAGGTATTAAACAAGTGGAAGATTGGGACTCTTGGATTGAAGGGAATTTCAGTTCTTTAAAATTGATTTTTAATAAGTATAAGAGTCCTAACAAAAATTTACCTAATGAATTTTTAACTCTTGATAAATCCAGAATACATTATACAGTTATATCTGGTAGAAGAAGTGATTTCAATGATAAAACCTATGAATTAAAGAGAAAGTATTTAAGGAGGAATAATATTAAAATTCTACACTACGATAATATTTTTGGGTATTTAGATCATCTTAAAAGAGCTAGAAATTATTGAAATTTCGATTTCAAATTCTAATATAAACATATTTACCTACAACTTTATATGAGTCAAATCATTACATTTATATACGTGATAAAAAAGTAAATAGTTTTGATAAAAAGTTCACAAAAGAGATTAAAAGGATTAGAATATTCATTATTAATCTAAACTTTAGCAAGTTTTGCTTTATCAAATCTATTAGATATAGATTTAGATAAAACAGGAGTGTCTAAGTCTTTAGTTAACTCATCCTTATCACTAAGCTTTAATCAAAAAATAAATTTATTACTAGCTGTTGGTTATATATCAGGTTTAGAAAATCGTTTAAAGAAAATTTATCCAGAATACTTCTCTGATAATAATCTTGAGAAATCTTTTGAAAAATGTGTGTACCAGATATATAGTGAAAGTTCAAATATTTTAACTGATTTTAAAGGTGGTAGATTGGAAAAAAGTAAGATTATCTGATGGAATTATTGGATATATACATCAATCTAGAGTGAATAATTATTGATTGTCATAATATATCTATTTTAAAGTAACTCAAAGTAATATTTAAAAATAACTTATTGAATTTATGGTTTATTTATCATTTTTTAAAAAACGATTTTTAGTAACTTAGAACCAATATAATAATCATATTTATGAGTAGTTATTTTTACTTACATACTGAGAAAAATGCTTCTAATGCTGATCTTATAGACAAGTTAAAAAAGTATTCAGAGGAAAATCAAACTTTAATATACGTTCTTGATAGACCTTTGACAGATCAAAGATATACTTATGCGTATTCTGATTCTTTAATAATACTATCACCAAAAAACAAAATAGCTATTATTGATTATGGTGATAATGAAGAACGATTTGAAGATTATGTAGATGATGTTATTGAAGATATGGGGTCAATATCTGATAAGTATTTATACAAAGAAGTATTAGGAAGACCAAGAAAATGGAGGTCTTCTTTAGTAGAAACAGATATTAATTCAGAAGAAATTAATGATATTGAAGACTTTCTAGATAGTCTATATTTAGATGATGAATTAGATAAAAAGAAACTTGACCTTTTAATATCTCTTTTTATAGGAAGTATAAATGATATAGATCGAGTTAAAGAAGAGGTTCCAGAAACTACTCTTGATAAAGTAAAACAAAAAATTCAACTTTTTGATGGAGATCAGACACGCTTTATTTATGGGAATTTAGGTAAAAAGAAGATCAGAATACAAGGATTGTCAGGTACAGGTAAGACTGAACTTTTATTACACAAGCTAAAAGATTCATATGTTAATGATAGTTCTTCAAAAATATTTTTCACTTGTCATAATAAAATATTAGCTGATAATTTAAAAAAACGAATTCCAAATTTTTTCAACTTCATGAAAGTTGAACAACAAATTGAGTGGGATAGACGATTATGGTGTAATAATGCTTGGGGATCTAATTCTTATCCTAATTCAGGTGCTTATCGTTATATCTGTCATTTTTATAAAATCCCATTTTATACATTTTCTTATCAAATGTCTTTCAGTAGAGCTTGTGAATTAGCTATAATAGATATTAAGGCTAAATACGGAACAGAAAAAGTTGAATATGCCCTTACTCATATGTTTATAGATGAAAGTCAAGATTTTGATGAACATTTTTTTGCATTATGTGATTTAGTCACTGAAAAAAATATTTATATAGCTGGAGATATATTTCAAAGTATTTTTGATGAAAATATATCAGGTACAATTGAACCTGATTTTCTGTTAGGAAAATGTTATAGAACTGATCCTAAAACTCTGATGTTCGCTCATGGTCTTGGAATGGGACTTTTTGAAGAAACGAAGCTTCGTTGGTTAGAAGAAAAAGAGTGGAAAGATTGTGGATATAATGTTAGAGTAGAAGAATCTAATTATTATTTAAGTAGAGAACCTCTCAGGCGTTTTGAAGATTTAGAAGAAGGTTTTGAAAGCATTAGAATAATTGAAACGGAAGACACATTACCGAATACAGTGTTAAAAGTAATAAAAGAGATAAGAAAAGAAAACGAAACTGTTCAGCCAGATGATATAGGGATAATATTATTAGATAGATCTAAAGATATATACAAAACAGCTGATTTAATTGAGTATAAAATTAGAAAAAAGATAGGTTGGGATGTTAATAAAGCTTACGATACAAAAGAAAAAATCCCTAATACTATACTTATTAGTAATAGAAATAATGTAAAAGGGTTAGAATTTCCATTTGTTATTTGCCTTACTAAAAGAATTATAAATAGCCCAGGTTATAGGAATTCACTTTATACCATGTTAACAAGATCATTTATCAAATCATTTTTTATTACTGGGGGTGAAATGTTATTTTCTGGACTAACAGACGGAATGAAAGAAAGTTTAAATCATATTGTTGAAAATCAAGAAATGGTTATTCAAGAACCTTCTGATCAGGAAAAAGAAAGTATTCGAACTAGATTTAAGTATAATTTGAAAAAACTATCGCATTATGATTTAATGATAGAGATATTTAAAGATTTAAAAGTCGAAAAAAAATATCATGAAAAACTTTTGTTAGCAACCCAACAAATGGATATGGTAGATACTAATCGCTCAACAATTAAAGAATTTGTTCAAGATAATTTGAAATACTTACAAGGAAGGGTACGATGAAAGAGATTACAATAGGAATACTCCCTTTTCAAGAAAAAGATTTCTTTTTTCCTATTAGGGATAAGGTCGATTATGTAAAGCTTATATTAAATTCAACACAATATCTACTTTTAAGTAATGATATTGAAGAAGTTGATTTAAAAGAATGTAATTCTAAACTAAAAGTTGTTATTGATAGGATGAGTAGATTATTTTTCTATCAAAAAGGAAAGTATTTTAGCATATCATTTCCTTTTATACTAAGATTAGATGATGATGACAAGATTCTAGAAATAACAACCTTTACTGGAACTATAATTGATAGTCAGAGTGTATCAATGGCTAGCGCGGTACTTAAGGATGGAATTTTCCAATTAAGTCAATCACTCATTGATTATTACCTTGAAGCTTCGAAAGTTGAATCTTATGGTATAGATTTATTGGAAACTATTTTTCATTCAGAACCAGCGTATCTTAGGTACGATTATGACCCTGAAAGAGAAGATGGTAGACAACACCCGTTAAATCATTTAGATGTTAATTATTCATCTTATGGAACCTATAAATTAGGTTTAAATAATGAGATTATTGAAAACTACTTTGAAAATGTAGTAAATATTAATACTGACTGTTCATTTTTGGATGATTAAATCTTATACCAGAATACCCCAATAATTTGCTGTATTCTATCTCCTGTTTTCTATTTCTTTTGAAAGTATCAGTATCCTGTAACATAAAGTTCCACCATTTTTGTTTCATCTCTTGATGTTCATCATTTTTTAAAATCTCTAACATCATATAATATCTTAAATAATTATTCAAATATTTAGTCGATACTGAACAAAAGTTATCTTTTATCTACCTTTCCAACCTTCCAACAATGTTATTAAGATTATTGACATGATACTCCTTAAGTTGAGGATGCTTCTTTTGATGAGATCGAAATGTCATATGTTTTAAATCTAAATCTTTGAAAAACTTAACCAAAGCCGTTGATTCATCTGTACAAATTATATTCGCACTATTAAATCTCGTAACATCCATTTCCCTTTTCAAATGTTGGGCATTAATCTTTCCAGTACAAACTAATTTAAAATCATAGGTCTTATACCTGTCAAGCGTAATCATAACCGACACATGCTTTCTATTACTAACTCCTTGTCTAGGTCTTCCAGTATGAATAAAGTTCTTTATACGCCCCTTTTGATTCAACTTAAAGAATATATCATCTGTCTCGACAATACTCTTAAACTTGTTTGTAAATATCTTTTCAAAAGATGATAAAACCTTATATCTCTATAAGAAAACAGTTTTTGGATAAACATTAATAACCTTAGAGGTTTTAAGCAAACTTTTACCTAAAAACATCTGCTCTATAAAATCCCTAAATTCTTTAGTCTTCTTTATACCATGTATAGTAGTTCCAGTTAATTCATTAAAAGCCCTCTAACACCCTTGACACTTATATCTTGTACCGCTCGTTTTCTTAGATTTAGCACTATAGTGATCTTATAAGAACCATGATTGTGACAACTATTTCATTATTTTCTCAATATTCATAACTGTGCTTTTAAACTGGATATTGACTAATATCCAGCGAATTAATCGAATTCAGGAATTTAAAGCGCTAAATATTCGCTAACAAAAAGCTAAAGTTTTTAGTTATAGAAATCGAAAAGGAAAAGTTGCTAATAAATATTAAAAATGAGTAAACATGTTACCTTTATATTAATACATAAAGAATGAGAATAAATAAAAGTTTAAATTTACCTTGTAAGTTGCTGTCAGGGACAGGATTCGAACCTGCGTAAAAATGACTGTTGGTCACTTACCTAACCTCTCGGCTACCCTGACATATAAAAACATTAATCGGATTCGTGATTATACGTGTCCGATTTTTATTTGTTCTTACTGTATATAAAATGAAATGAGAGAAGTTGCCCAGAAATAAAAAAATCTCAAAAAATATTTCTGAGATTTTAATAGATCGCGTTTGAGTAAATTTGTAGCTATCTTTTTTAAACTAAAAGAATACTCCATGATAATAAAAATTGAAAAATATTATATCTTGAAACATCTAAAAATTTAATTAGCCCACATTATTTGACAGTAGCTCCAATACCATTAAAACCTATTATTATTTTTAATAGTTAATTTGTGAAAAGTTTGAATTTTCTTTGCGCATTGGCTATTACTTTTTTGTCAATGTAATGCTTGTCAATGACCTCATTAGATGTATGAGAAGTTAAATTTCCCGTTTCTGATCCCATCGCTAATTTCATATAACTAATGTACGTTTTTCTTAAATGTTTAAATTGGATACTTTTACCTGTTTCTAATAGTTTATAGAAATGAGAAAACCCTTTTGACATATTTTCCATAAGTACATTGGGACTTGTTTTGTTATTTACATCTAAGATATACCTATCAGTGTCTTTTTTTTCATTAAATCCTAATCGATCTAATAAGTCTAATAAATTGACTGTAATTGGAATAATCTTAGGAGGAACATTATTATTAAATCCATCTCCTTTACCTCTTTCTACTTTTAAATTAGGGACTTCTAAATAACTAGGTTCCCCATCAATATATCTTATCATATTCCATTTAAGACTAATAATTTCTTCGCGTCTGCCTCCTGTTTGTAATCCTAATTCAATGGCGGATTTTAGCCAAGGTCTATATCTATTAACTTTATTTTTCTTTTTCTTTCCTTCATAAGTATGTCCATTCTCGGGTGTTATTGCTTTTAGGAGTGCTTTATATTCTGGCATAGATATAGAATCATTTTGTTTGACAACAGTTCTATTTTTTACTTTCTTAAATGGGTTAGTCATCTTGAGTTCAAATTCAATAATAGCCCAAGTAAAAAAGCCTTTAAGTAATCCCATTTTATTATTGTAGGTTTTATTAGCGAGTTGTCTTTCATTTAAGAGGTAGTTATGAAAATAACCTACATGATTATCATCAATTTGAATCATTTGTGTAAGAGTTGATTTTATTTTCTTTTTTTTCAAAACGTTATTAAACTCCTCTAGTGCTCTAAAAGAAGCTCTAATATGATCTTTCGATCTTTCTTTTTTAAGATGATCCGCTACATTGACATTTTCTAAAAAGAGTATATAGGCTGATTGCGCAGATGCTAAATACACATGATTATGTTGTTGTTTTTTAGGAATTAATGGCAGGTCTACATCTAGTACTTGATCTTTTACTTCTTTTTCAAAAGCAATTGCTTCGACAACAGCATCATTATAGGTCTCAGCTTTTAACGTTCTACTGATCGTTCCTTTAGCGGTTCCTGGTATATGCACTCTGGATTTAAAAACGTGCTTATCAATAGATTTACATCGGGTATAACTATATCCTGATATACCGCAAGTAGCGTGTTTTTGTTTTATTTTACCATCTACCTCAAGGGTTTGCTCTGTCCATGTAAAATACTTTTTGCATTTATTATTTGCACAATAAATCATTAGTCCTTTGTGCTTTCTGTTTCTAGTGGGCAACTTTTTCTTTGTCATAGCTTACCCTTTTAGAAATTTAGCGGCTAGGCTAGACTTTTGTTCAACTTCCTTTATTAAAATAGATTCGTAGCGCTTGGTAGGTACAAAGTCATCATCTAACAATAACAAATATCCAAGACGGTCATTGTCCCTGTAACAGGTATACAAATCTTCCCATTTTTCTGGATATTTCTGTTTTAATTCTTTAACAAGTGATTTGTCAATTTCCATATCGACGATAAATCGATGGACTACTTTTTTACCCGCAATCTTTTGGATAGGGATTTGATGATCACTCAACCATTTAATAATGGTTCGTTGATCTGTAATTGGTAGAATGTTTCTTAACTCTTTTAATTCATAGAATTTATTGTTTTCCATAATAACTGAATTATAATACTGTGCAGGTTTCAGTATATGGATTAATAATAAGGCATATAGCCCTGTTTTGATAGGTACATATTAAAATGATACAATATCACTTTAAGAGTACTTACCAAAGCTAAGAAACGTTTAAATACACTGCGTGGTTAATTCTGCGACACGAAAGCGTCACTACTTGGATATCAAAACGATACTAGGTATACACGAAAGCTATAGCACTTTGCTTTATTCAGATTTAACCTTCTTACTTTCAGATAGGTTACGGTTCTGTTCTAATAAAGTCATCATTTGCTCGTAAAGTTTTATGGTCAGTCCAAGGGCATTATAGTTGTTTTTGTTAATTATGCGTAAATGGTCATCAGACACATGAATACGAACCTCATTATTAGCAGTAGAATCTTGTAGTACTTCAGGGAAGTAATTAATCTCAAAACCATCATAGAAAATATAGTTCATATCGATTTTAAAGTGAATAGCAAGTTTTGCTAATGCATCCATAGGAACTCGTTTTCGCATTCCTGTTTTTAGTTTAGAGAAAATAGTTCGATCAGTAGGATAAATGATATTTGATATCCCACTATTTGTTTTGGGTTCTACCTTTAACAATCTGTTAGTTTCTTTAATTTCTTCGATTACCTCCAAAAATTTAACAGTTTCTGGATAAAGGGTTGGTTGTGGTGCTGGCATAGGGAAGTTAATTAATTTTTGTTATACGATTGATTATATGAATATAAGATATTAAAATTAGTATGTTACTAAGTTATAACTGCGATATGAAAACGTCACAACTTAGACGCAAAAGCTTCACAGAAACTTCACAACTACTTTAACAAACAGTCATAACTGAGTTAATTCTAAGTCAATTCTGCGATATCATAGTTTTTCTGAAACTTATTTTGTTACTTTATCATCAAATAATATACTAATTTTTATTAAATAGTTGTTATATATAATGAATTTGGCAAACTCTTTGAGTTATTTTAAAAAAAATGCACCACGTTATGAAAAACCCATTTAAGTATGAATCAGAAAAGAATCACCATTGTTGTAGAGACCATGTTTGGTCTTTATGAGAAGCCTGTTGAAGTCCTTAGCGAAGAAACAGGAACATCAAGGTCTACGATCTCAAAATTCTTTAACAACAAGAAAATTAAAGCCTTTACCAAAAGTTTTCTCTATAGAACTTGTATCGCTTTAATAGCAAAGAAACTTGACGAAGAAGAAGAGCTTAACAAGAAGTTTGATACCCTTGTAAAACGATATAAAAATCGTTAAAATTTTATTACCCTATTCTAGTCTACCGCACCACAGATATAGAATACCTCCTAACCTTATTTTCATACATTAATTACTATAAAGGAATAAGTATTTCGCTTATACCAAGTAACGCTTTTGGCTTTATTATTACCGATTGGTTATTAAAATGAAGTGGCTTTATCATCTATAAATAGTGTAGATACAGGACACAATGCAAACTGGCGTGCAGGTTTAAGTCAGTAATCCGTGTCCTGTAGCACTTTTTTCAACAGGTAGCTATGTAAGTATTTAACTAGATGGTATTGATCCAAAACATAAATAAATCAAGTATGGCTTTATTAAGAAAAAATATTTCAGATAAACTCAAAAGTGTTTTTACAGACTCTTTATCCGAAGACGAGCGTTTATCTAGGCATTTTATAGGATATGCTACTTCACTAGCAAAGCGATCACATCGTCAAGGAGTGATTTCATTACAAATCATTCAAGAGGCAGAAGAGCTATCAGCTACATTATTTAAAGGGGACAGTCCCATTAAAACAATTTGCTTAGATGAGATTGCTCTGTTTTTCACAAATGGATTTAGCGCAAGTCTTATTGGAAAATCCATCGTTGAAGAAAAGTTGAAAAATTATTTCAAAACTTTCAAGGTCAGTTCGGTATCAAAATCAATAGGAGTTCGTATGGTTATTGTTAAAGAAGAACAGGTTAAAATATACACTTTTGGTACGCAATGTGCTAGTGAAGTATTACTTAGTGAGTTCATAACTTTTTTTAAATCCTAGAACTATGGCAGTACGCAAGAAATGGGCAATTCCAATGGATTCGTATTCTAAAATGATTGTCTGGTTTTTAGATGGCAATATCAAAACTTTCTACTCGTTAGATTGGGCAACTAGTCATTCTCATTCTAAAGAAAGAGCCATAGGATTACAGCGATTTCATAATAAAATTACGGAGTTCAGCCCTCGTGCTAAAAAGATTAAAATTTATGATTTAGCTAGTGGGCGCATGATTGCTCATTACGAATCAGGTCAAATGCTTATAACCCTATATTAACAACCATCTATACTCTGTATGCAAACCATTATTGAATATTGTAAGCATTTAAACGAAGTAACCCCCTTTATAAAAAGATACCCAAATTATAATCTTCACGATAAAAAAGTTCACGTATTATATGTAAGCCCCAGGCTACGATCTAAAGATTATTATAGTAGTATATTGCCTGCTTTAGAACTGAATAAAACGACTACGCATAGCGCGATACTCAGTAGTATTGAGTTAGAACAAATAGATGCGGATTTCTTTGATTATGTTGATGCATTAGATCCTCGATTATTAAGTTGGGCAAATTACATTGTATTACCAACTATCCTAACAGATATTACCTATACTATAAAAATCATACGCCTTTTATATCCGCATTTACAAATCGTAATGCACTTAGACGATAATTACCATAAAATTCCATCTTGGCATATTAATTACAAAAAGATTGATAGCTCTACTAAAAAACAATTGATCTCTAATCTTAATAAAATTGATATCTGTATATGCCAAAACAATTCTCTAGCAATGCAATATCGTTCTGCGCTTAGTTTTTATTTTAAAGATGTAAAATGTCATTTAACAATAATGCCGACACTCATCTCTAGAGTTGGTTTTGAAAATCTAAAGTCCATAAATCAAAACAAGGATGACTCTATCAATATAGGAGTATTTCATCCATCTAATAAATTTTTAGAAATGTTACCTACACTTTTAAAAAAGTTAGGACAAAAAGGAGATAAAATCACTTTTATCATTATCGATTTTAAGGGAGATCAGCAACCCTATAATAGTAATCATCATATCATTTTTTTCAAAAAGATACGTTTTCTTGACTATTTTGAAACTTTGTTAAAGTTACAACTACGTATCGCCCTTTTTAATGTTTCTGAGTATTCCACTTATGACCCTACTCATTATTACTTGGAAGTATCTGCTTTAGGGATTCCTTCTATTGCGTGTAAAAACCATCCTGTAGCATCTATTATCAAAGATCAAGAAGCGGGTCTTTTGGTTTTAGAAGATTCTGATTGGAAATTACATATCACTACCTTATTGGAGAATGAAAACTATCGTAAGAGATTAGTCTCGCACACCATAAAAACAGTTTGGAAAAACTATAGTTATACTCGAAAAAATTTAAAAAGGATTTCTAGTATTTTTGATTAGAAGAATAAACAGTTCTAACTATGGGAAGCTTACATTTTAATTTCCTATTTGTTTTTGAAACTTATTTCAATTGGTGGATTCAAATAGTAACTATCAAAATGTTATTTATCTATTATACAATATAAATACTCATTACATTAAAATCTGCGAGAGTACTCAAATAAAATTTAATAAAGATCAAATACTTAAATCAAATCCTGATAGTATGATTGTCGCCTATTGGGATGCTCCATTTGGAGAAGAAGAAATTCTTACTAAGCTATTTAAAAATAGAATAGTTCACAATCATTGGTGTCGATTTAGTTTCGATGATTTGATTATTATAAAAAGAAGAATAAATACTTATAGTATATTTGAAAATTCTGTTCAAAAATACAAGCAGGCTATGTAAAGGGGCGCTTAGTTGTATCACTACGATTTTTAATATATTCTTGAATTAAGTGTAAAATCCCTATAACCCTCTAAGCTTCCCTTTATATAACCTTCTAAAAGAAAAACACTTAATGTCATGAGTAGGGAAACAGCATACAATAAGCTTTTAAAACCTTGTAGGGCTTAAAAAAATAACTCTAAATAGTCAACCCTTTTCTGCCCAATCTATTTCTAAGAAAGTTATAGTCGTTCCCTACAAAAATTCAAGTTATAAACTATCATATGTAACTAACTCTCTTTTATACTTTACAATTCTTGGAGCGTTCTGAGCAGAATAAATAATCGTTTCTGCATCTTCACTATAATCTAATTTCTTAGAGGCAACATATGTATCATTCGTAGCAGATTCAAATTCAATTTGTTCAACTACAAATACGTTTTTTGTGTTTTGTATTTCACACACAAAAAGAGGAGAGATAAAATCTGCTACGACTTCAGGAAGTATTTTTCTTTTATTCACTATAAAACTTTCTTGGATCGAATGTAATGAAAATTGAAAAACACTATTTAATTTAAGATGTGTTTTTCTAAACAAAAAAGCTTTATTGATATCAAAACAGGTTTTTTAGTCTCTTAATTTTGCGTTCTAATTTTTACGACTCTTTTTCTAAAGTAGCATCTTTTTTTCTGAACAAAACAGCTCTATTGATATCAAAATGGGTTTTTTGCTTTTTAATTTTGCGTTCTAATTTTTACAACTCTTTTTCTATAGTAACATCTTTTTTTCTGGACAAAATAGCTCTATTAATATCAAAACAGGTTTTTTAGTCTCTTAATTTTGCGTTCTAATTTTTACGACTCTTTTTCTAAAGTAGCATCTTTTTTTCTGGACAAAATAGCTCTATTGATATCAAAACAGGTTTTTTGGTCTCTTAATTTTGCGTTCTAATTTTTACGACTCTTTTTCTATAGTAACATCTTTTTTTCTGGACAAAATAGCTCTATTGATATCAAAACAGGTTTTTTGGTCTCTTAATTTTGCGTTTTAATTTTTACGACTCTTTTTCTAAAGTAGCATCTTTTTTTCTGAACAAAACAGCTCTTTTGATATCAAAATGGGTTTTTTGGTATCTTAATTTTGCGTTCTAATTTTTACTACCCTTTTTCTAAAGTGACATCTTTTTTTCTGAACAAAACAGCTCTATTGATATCAAAACAGGTTTTTTGGTCTCTTAATTTTGCGTTCTAATTTTTACTACTATTTTTCTAAAGTGACATCTTTTTTTCTGAACAAAACCGCTCTATTGATATCAAAACAGGTTTTTTGGTCTCTTAATTTTGCGTTCTAATTTTTACTACTATTTTTCTAAAGTGACATCTTTTTTTCTGAACAAAACCGCTCTATTGATATCAAAATAGGTTTTTTATCATCGCAGGTTCTAAATTTTTAGTCTATAAACAATAATTCACTCTAAGAAAACAAAGCGTCAATACAACTCACTATTTAGACTTTGGTACTTTTTGCGCTTTTCAAAATGCTATTAATCAGTAAATTATATTTCTGTTTTGTCACTTTACCAAAGTCGCGCCACAGAATCCCGATATAGCTGAACTACTTTGGCTTCAAACAAAACATAGTTTGAAGTTTAAAATCATACATAACGAAAAAAAGAGCATTGGATTTCTATTTGAAAGTGAAATTCCAAAAAAACTATCAGAATATCTAAAAGAATTAGGCTTTAGGGAATACCTATACGCTCCCTTAAAACTACTAGCTAAAGATCGTCCATCGTATCGTCGATTTATAAAAGATTTTCAAAAAGCTATAGCTAATGATTTACCATGGAATACTATCATTATCCATCCTTCTTATGAGCCGTCAGAGAAACATATTAGAGACGATAGATTTAGTAAAGTGCAACTTGTATTTAAAGATGCAGATAAAGAAATTGAAGAATATGTCGTTTTTGAACCGCTGATACCACTTGCCACTAGGATCGCTGAACAATTTAGCGAAATCTATTTCAAAGACGAGATTAGAAGAATTAACGTCTATCCTAAAAATTATAAAGTTGGTAGTAGAAAACTATTTGAAGCTGGTCGTATTATATATAGCGCAGACTCTTATGGTGAAAATACTAAAAGTGCAAAAGAAATAATTGTTGAACCCATAACAGAAGCACCTACCGAATTACCAAAAGAAGCAACACCCGTCAAAACTGAACCTGAACCTAGTCACGAAGCTAAAACTATACCCGAAACTGAAATTGAAACTGAAACTGAAACTGAAACTGAAAAAAAAGACAAAACATTAGATAAAGAGCTAAAAGAACAAGAAACAGTAATCTCTAAAAAAAAGGAATTAGCGCATTGGGAATACGAAATCCCTTTAGCTAAAAAAATAAAGTATAACGCTAAAATTACGATTGCTCAATTAAAAGATGATAGCTATAGCTATGGATTAAGTTATCAAAAAAACTATGGGGATTTTTCTGGTTATTCTGGATCGCCAAGCACCTATGATCCGCAGTTTCCATCCCGTAAAAAAGCATTAAAAGCAGGGTTTTCTTTATTACTAAAACAAGTAAAGACCACCATAGAAAATGGGGATGCTATTTTAAATAATGATCCACTTCATAGAAAACGAATGGGATGGGTAGTAGAACAAATAATTGCTTTCGCGAAAGGACAAGGTATTGATTTGCCTCAACCAAGGATTGAATCCTTTGCGGATAAGCCTCTCAAAGAGATTGAGATTCCCCAAAAAAAAGAAGAAAGCTTTCAAGAAAAACCAAAAATAGAAATCTCTAGGCTTGACAGAGAATATGCCCAAAAAAGGGAAGCAAATGGTTATGCTACACTTCAAAGTGTTATTCAGAAATTACAGCTACTAATAGATGATTTACAAGAGGATAAGGACATTGTTCAAATACTTATTGGTGATTTGTTAGATGTTAGTGAATCTGATGATCTGAAAAGCGATATAAAACAAGTTGTAAATGATTTTAGAGCGCATTATAACGAATCAACTGAAGAGGCTGTTACATTTCAAGTTTTACGTCTTATCTCATTTTTTAGACTTCCAACCCTAGTAGTAACATCTCACGTACAAAAAGTAAAAAGTAACCATGAACAAACGTTAGGGAATATGCTCATTCCTGAGAGAGTGGGCAAGCATTTCGCTTATGGGGATATTAGCTATTCTAACCGTACGCTTTATAAAAAAGAGTATCCGTATTTACTACATATATCAGATGATACTTTAGAGGATGCCAATGCGACTTCGCTATTTGAACTTATGCAATTTCCGCATTCCACCGATTATGGCTTTTCAGTGACTCGTTTTGCATTGTTAAAAGTATTTGAAAAACAAGGCGAAGCTATATTCAAGCAACTTGGACTTCCTACCGCCCTTAACTATCCCTATATCAATCTTCATACTCATCACAGAGCGGTACGTCCTCTAGGTGAAGTTATTTCAAATGATACGAATAAAAAACAGTGGTGGCACGCTATAGAACATTATCGCCCTTTAAAAGATGCCCATTTGGCAATCACCCTTATAGAGGAGCAAATCATCTATGAAGAAAATAAACAACAGCAACTCATTAATCCTAATACAGGAAAACCTAAAGGGAAATTAAAGGAAGAATATCAAAATAGAGCGTGGACAATCAGACTTTTAGAGCAATCAAAAGCTAACATTAAAGGATATATAGAGAGTTTACCTAGCCCTAATGATTCAGAAAACCAAGCATTACCAGAACAAGATACTGCCTATTTAGATCAGGTGGTGGCAATCATGCATACGCATTATCATAAAGGGGAGCGTCTTTCTAAAAAGAAAGTAGAGGCTTTATTAGCTACTACGGGAGTGCCCACTTTAGGAATGCTATGGGAAGCGGTAGAACTCTCTTGGCTTTTATGGTATCGTCAATTATACCTTCAAATTTCGCCTTTTGAAGAAAGTTTAAAAGCGATGATTCGATTTTGGAATATGGTACAACCTACCTATGCGTATTCGGATAGTAGTAAGGAAAAGTATAAACAGTATTCTACCCCTTGCCTTATTGGTGCTATGCTTGCCGAGTACACGGGTATGAGAAGCGCCGAGGCTGTTTTTGAGCCAAGCGCAGGCAATGGATTATTACTAGTCGGGGCTAAACCTCACAAAACCATTACTAATGAGATTGATACCTCGCGATTGGCTTCGCTTAAATTTCAGCGCTTTTCAGAGGTACACGCCTTAAACGCCTCAAAGCCTTTTCCGCAGAAGTGGAAACATTATTTTGATGTGATGGTCACGAATCCACCCTTTGCAAAATGGGAAGATGACCGTTTTGATAAAAAGCGAATCGTAAATAAGTATTTCAA
>NZ_JBHSFV010000015.1:0-2739 GCF_042653865.1 Dokdonia ponticola
ATAATCTGGATTTCCACCCGTGATCTCGATGTCTTTTGAGGTTAAATCAAAAATACCAAAATCAGCATCATCACTACATTCTATAAAATCAGAAACATCTGTATTTAATACTGGATTAGGAAGTACCGTGAGTTGTACATGAATTCCTAGACCCACACAATCGTTGGCCGTATCACCATCTACACGAACATAAATCCCTTGAACACCATTCATATCGGTAAGGGCAATATTATTAGTGTAATTAGAGATATTAGTAATTGGATTTATTTCACTTTGTGCTTCCTGAAGTGTTTCATAATACGTCACCGTGAGTAATTGTCCAGGAGGAAATAAAGCCAAGATCTGAGGGGTGGCTGTTGTAAAATCAAATACAGCAACTCCATCACCATCAGTATCACACTCTTCAAACGGCACTAAAAAATCAGGAGGGATTTGAGAAGTATCTACCTCTAGTAACAACTGTGCAGGACGTGAACATCCGTTTACGGTGGTGACAAGAACATCTAGCGTTTCATTATTGATTACACTGTTGGTATATGCAATCGGATCTGCAATAGGATTGCCCAACGAATCAAAATATTGAAAAGTCTCATTAGTGGCATCAGCAGAAATCAATGACTCTGCTTCGGTTAGGTTGAAAACTGAAAATCCGTCGGTATCATCATCACATTGTGTTAATAAGGGGGCTGGATCTATAATCACAGGTAATGGGGCTACGACTAAATCAATATCAATTACAGTATAACAGTCTGTAAAGGCATCATTCTCTAACCTTACAAAAATGGTTTGTCCGCCAGGATCTGTATTAGTAAAACTAAGTGGAAGCGGGTTTTGATTTAAGTCTGCATCAGTGAAATTAAGATGATAGGTGAGTGTGAAGGCTGTAGGATCTTGTGCTCCAAAAATAGTTCCATTTAAGGAAGCTAAATTAAAAACAGTAAGACCATTGGTGTCACTGCCATCAGCTGCATTATCACACACAATAAGCAACCCAGGATCTACAGTCGCTGGATCAATAGGCATAGGTCTTGTTTGTACTATAAGCATAAAAGAAGCTGTATCAAAACAGTTACTATCAAATGCACTCTCAACTCTGACAAAAATTTCATCTGTAGGAGAGTTATACGCAATAGTTCCTGTGAGAGCAGCCGTATTGGTATCAGCATCTGCTTGAGACAAGTGAAAAGTTACATCGACGTCGTTTAAATCTTGTGTACCTATAATAAGGGGATCAATAAGAGCATTTAGATTGAAAACTTCTGTGCCATCATTAGAGGCGTCATCACAAATAATCTGATCTGGTGGTGCCATTGCTGTAGCTAACGCAAACTCGACGACAATAGAATCTGATCCAACACATCCAAAACCAGAATCAACTAAAACCTGATATACTCCAGTATCTGTTACATCTAAGGTGGGTCCAATCTCACCAACTATATCTTCAAAATCTCCCAACATGGGGTTAAAAACTTGCCATTGAAATGTAACACCAATTGCGTTGCTCGCTGAGGCATCTAAAGTCACGGTGTCACCTGCACAGGCATTAGTATCCCCTGCAAAAGTTAAATCCTCACCTAAATCTACTCCTAAGTTAAAACTACCCGCTTCTAAAAAAACGGCAATATCGAAAGCACTATCTCCTTGATCTGCAACAACCAGTTTGATCCTGTATGGATTTCCTGACGTTACAGGTGATGTTGCTGTTAGGGGAACTGTTTGTCCGTTAAAGTTAGTTGCAGAAGTATTTGGATTGTTAAAAGGTAAAAAATTATACCGATCAAAAAACTCTTCATTTATTGCAGCACATTGCCCAGGTACTTCTGGATGAATATTAGTAACTTCTATAGGGATGGTTGTTCCAGGGAGTACAGCCAAATTTTGGACAACTCCTGTGGTTAAGTCTGTTAAAATAAAAGCAAATGCATCAGAAAAAGTACATTCAAAATTTTGGTCATACTCTTCTGATGCCATGATAAAATTAAAACTAAGGTTATCTACAGAAGGTAAAAAATCAAATTGAATAAATGAAGCGTCATTGGTATTTATAGCAGTCGTGTTGGCTTCTAAGTCGGCATCTCCCACCCAATTTCCATTACCTTGAGTCGTTGTATTTGGTCCAGGAACATCATCAATACTTCCTGAAACTAATACGACTCCAGCTTCAAATGGGAAATCAGTACCTGTAGCATCAAAAGAGCCGATACCATTGTTTATTCCACCAAAATCTATTCCTGTAGATTTTGTAACATTGCTAACTTGCGCACAATTTCCAGAACCTCCTATTAACACATCCGAAACCAACATCTCGGCATCTGCATCTGTTAAAATAGTATTGTCCACAGTGATTTGCGCCTGTATAGTGGCAAAAGAAATAAGAGCTATAAGTAAAAGTAGTTTTGATCTCATAGGATTTTTTTCAAAGAGAGAATAACAGTAAAAATACCATTTTTATTATTAAACACTAAAATTATAAGGGATTCTAAATACTATAACAACTTCACTTTTAAAAATCCTACTTTAGAGATATAAGGAATTAAAGGTCTTTAGATTCGATACCTACAAAATTTTAGGCAAAAAAAACCTCACCAATAAGGTGAGGTATTAAAGTGAGCCCTGAAGGATTCGAACCTTCGACCGCCTCCTTAGAAGGGAGGTGCTCTATCCAGCTGAGCTAAGAGCCCTTACTTTAAGTTTTGTTAGTAATAATCACCCTTGAAACGTGATTATTAACATCTTGTC
>NZ_JBHSFV010000015.1:2837-102114 GCF_042653865.1 Dokdonia ponticola
TCGGGGTGGTCACGCTTCAGGCGTGACGACCTCCATCTTGTCGGGGTGATCACGCTTCAGGCGTGACGACCTCCATCTTGTCGGGGTGGTCACGCTTCAGGCGTGACGACCTCCATCTTGTCGGGGTGATCACGCTTCAGGCGTGACGACCTCCATCTTGTCGGGGTGGTCACGCTTCAGGCGTGACGACCTCCATCTTGTCGGGGTGGCAGGATTCGAACCTGCGACCTCCGCGTCCCAAACGCGGCGCGATAACCGGGCTACGCTACACCCCGAATTGGTTATCAATTGATATAAAATATTTGCAGTTTGACCTACATAATATCTTGAACATTTTTTGCTATATATACTATATGCAAAAATAATACTTTTTTTGGGTGGTCACGCCTCAAGCGTGACGACCTTCGCGTCCCAAATGTGGCGCAATAACCGGACTAGATCTACCAAGCTTTAGCATGGTACACGCCGAATTGGTTATCTAAACCATAAAAAAAAGCGGAGAGACAGGGACTCGAACCCTGGCGACAGTTACCCGTCGACAGATTAGCAATCTGCTCCATTACCACTCTGGCACCTCTCCGTTATTCTATTTCAAAAGAACTTGCTTTTGTAAAGCGGATGCAAATGTACATTATCATCTCATATAAAACAAAATTTTAAAGGGGTTAAATGCGCTTTTTTTTAATAAAATTTAATTCTATTTACAATCGACCGCAAATAGATACTATAAGGTAGGTAAATAGACCTAAAAATAACTTCTCTGTATGTCAAGTTTTGACTAATCAATTTTTCTTGTAAAGTCCGATAGCTCATTCTACTCAAGTATGTCCACAATTTCTGAAGCATGAGATAATTCTTTAAAGTTGGCATGTTTTACCTCGTCTGCTATTTGCTCGTGAATCCAAGTGGTATGAAAAGGAATATGAAATGCATACCCTCCTATTTCCAACACAGGAAGGATATCTGACTTAAGGGAGTTACCTATCATTAAAAACTCCTGAGGAGCAATATCTAAATGATTCACCAACTTTGTATAATTTTCAGGTTGCTTATCAGACATCACTTCGATATGATGAAAGTATTTTGCCAATCCTGATTTGTCCAACTTACGTTCTTGGTCTAATAAATCTCCCTTGGTGGCGACAACAAGTTTATGCTTTCGCGAAAGCGTATACAACACCTCCTCTATCCCATCTATGAGCACTACAGGTGCTTCTAACATTTCTTTACCCAAGGCTATTAATTCTGAAACCTGGGCAATTGAAACTCGGTTGTCTGTGATCTCAATGGCCGCTTCAATTAAAGAAAGTGTGAAAGGCTTAATCCCGTACCCATATCTAGGGAGATTACGCATTTCCATTTCAAATAAACGCTTTTGACATTCTTCATAGGATAGATAATCTTTGAATAAAGCACAAAATTGATCTTCGGCATCTCGAAAAAATGTCTCATTTACCCAAAGGGTATCGTCTGCATCAAAAGCGATGGATTTTATTGAGGAAGGCATAGGTCTATTTTAAGTTTAAAGGTAGGTTATGAAAACTGATAAAAAAAGCTCAAGTTTTTGAATCTTGAGCTCTTGATTATGTTGTTAACTTTTAGTTATCGAATCAGTTTTTTGTATTTGATACGCTTTGGCATTAAATCTCCACCAAGTCGTTTTTTCTTATTCTCTTCATAATCAGAAAAACTACCTTCAAAGAAATACACTTGGCTATTGCCTTCAAAGGCTAATATATGTGTACAAATACGATCTAAGAACCAACGGTCGTGACTAATCACTACGGCACATCCTGCAAAATTCTCAAGCCCTTCCTCTAATGCTCTTAGCGTATTGACATCCAAATCATTGGTGGGCTCATCTAGCAGTAATACGTTTCCTTCTTCTTTAAGCGTCATGGCAAGGTGAAGTCGGTTACGCTCTCCTCCTGAGAGTGTGGATACTTTTTTGTTTTGTTCGCTTCCGCTAAAATTAAAACGACTCAAATACGCTCTAGAATTGACCTCGCGACCTCCCATCATTATTAAATCCTGCTCATCTGAAAAGTTTTGCCAAATGGTTTTCTCTGGATCAATATTACTATGACTCTGATCTACATAGGCGATTTTTGCACTATCTCCCACGGTAAAACTTCCTTTATCTGGTGTTTCTTCTCCCATGATCATTTTAAAAATCGTGGTTTTACCCGCACCATTCGGTCCTATAATCCCTACGATTCCCGCTTGCGGAAGATTAAAATTAAGGTCTTCGTATAATAGTTTATCCCCAAAGGCCTTACTTACTCCTTTTGCTTCGATCACATTGGTTCCTAAACGAGGTCCGTTAGGAATATAGATTTCAAGCTTTTCATCCACTTGTTTTTGATCTTGGCTCATCAGTTTATCGTAATTCTTCAAACGTGCCTTTTGTTTGGTCTGACGTCCTTTAGCACCTTGTCGCACCCAATCAAGTTCGCGCTCTAATGTTTTCTGGCGTTTAGAAGCGGTTTTGCTTTCCTGTGCCATACGCTTAGATTTTTGATCTAACCAAGACGAGTAGTTCCCTTTCCAAGGAATCCCTTCTCCTCTATCGAGTTCTAAAATCCACCCTGCTACATTATCTAGGAAATAACGGTCGTGCGTCACTGCGATTACGGTTCCTTTATATTGTGCTAGATGGTGTTCTAACCAATGGACCGATTCTGCGTCCAAGTGGTTGGTAGGCTCATCGAGTAATAATACATCTGGCTCTTGTAATAATAATCTACATAAAGCTACACGGCGTTTTTCTCCTCCTGAAAGCACGCCTATTTTTTGGTCACTAGGAGGCGTACGCAATGCATCCATGGCGATTTCAAGTTTGGTATCCAGTTCCCAAGCGCCACGCGCATCAATCTCATCTTGAAGTATGGCTTGTCTTGCCATTAGCTTATCCATCTTATCAGCATCAGTATACACCTCTTCCAGTCCAAACTGATCATTAATACTGTTATACTCATCAAGAATGGCTACGGTTTCTGCAGCACCTTCTTTTACAACTTCTAATACTGTTTTTTCAGGATCCAGTTTCGGCTCTTGCTCTAGGTATCCTGTGGTAAATTCTTTATCTGAAGTTACTTCACCTTGAAAATTAGTGTCTAATCCCGCTATAATCTTCATCAGCGTAGACTTACCAGATCCGTTAAGACCTAAAATTCCAATTTTTGCACCGTAGAAAAAACTCAGGTAGATTTTTTTTAATACAGGTGTTTGTGCGCCTGGATAGGTTTTAGAAACCCCAGCCATCGAAAATATTATTTTTTTATCGTCACTCATAGTTGTGTGGATTTTCGCGTAAGCGAACGTATCATTTTAATTAGTTTTTATTTTTGGTGTGCTAATTTACAAAAACCTATGTCAATTTTGCTCAAGAACTTCACGCATTGCTTTTGCTTTTAAGAGACACTCGGCATACTCTTTATCTGGATCCGATTGTATGGTAATCGCACTGCCTACGGAATAGGAAATATAGTTGGCTGCGGCATTGTAAAGAATACTGCGTATAATCACATTAAAATCAAAGTCGCCGTCGGGTGTAAAATAACCCACTGCCCCGCTATACAGGCCTCTTTTGGTCTCTTCGAGTTCCTCTATAATCTCCATGGCTCGTATTTTTGGGGCTCCGGTCATACTTCCCATGGGAAATGTAGCGCGTATGGTGTCTAGGGGTGATATTCCCACTCCAATCTTGGCGGTTACGGTAGAGATCATTTGATGGACTTGTTTAAAAGGATGTACTTTGCATAACTCTTGGACGGTTACACTCCCCTTTTGGGCAATACGCGACAAGTCGTTACGCACCAAATCGACGATCATAATATTTTCTGAACGCTCTTTGGGGTCTTCTGATAACGCTTTCGCGAAAGCGGCATCTTCATGCACATCTTCACTGCGCGCAGCCGTACCTTTAATAGGAGAACTCCATAAGGTATTTCTTTCTTTTTTTAAATATCGTTCAGGGGTAGCCGAAAGCAAGAAAAGATCCTCCAGTTTTAAAAAGGTAGCAAAAGGCGGTTTACTAATCGCATTGAGTTCTTGATAGGTCTGTAAAGGATCTATCGAGCCATTAGCGAAAAATTCTTGGCAGAAATTCGCTTCATAAATATCCCCTTTTTGAATATACCGAAGCATTGTACGGACTTTCTCCTTATAGGCTTCTTTGTGTATTTTTAGTTTGATATGAAGGGATGTTTCTTTTTTAGAAACTGCTTGATAGGGAGTTGTTTGTGTAATTTCTTTATAATCATAGTCGATCTCATCATCTACCATAGGAAGATAATGCATCTCTACTTGCGCACCTTTGATAAGAAAGATACGTTTGGGTTGAAAGAAATAGAGGTCAGGAAATCCTACGTGATCTTCATTTTTACTAGTGAGACGTTCTATATCGTTTTTTAAATCATACGAAAGATACCCAAATAGCCAATCTTTGGTGGTGTGCTGATATTCTTCTAAACGATCAAAAGCATCTTCATAGGAGGTTTTTATACTCGTAAAACCATCAACAGCCAAAATAGCGTCGTAGGTTTTATGGGGTTGATTAGGATATTCATTACTATCTAACCATACAACTTCTTCAAATTGTTGTGCCCAATGTAAGAGTTGCGTTTTAAAGGTTTCAGCGTCCTGAATGGTAAAAGTATGCGTTGTACGATTCACGGTGTAAAAATAAGAAATGGAGCGTCAGATATAATGACTATTTTTGAGAATTATAACGGCTAATTAAAAAATATGTCTCAACCTAACAACCCTCTTCACGGTATAAAACTTATAGATATGCTAGAATTTCTGGTAGAGAAATATGGTTTTGAAGCGTTGGGCTATCAAGTCAACATTAATTGTTTTAAGAAAGATCCTTCTATAAAATCGAGTCTAAAATTTTTACGACGAACACCTTGGGCACGAGAAAAGGTAGAACAATTGTACTTACAATCTATTGATAGGTAATAAGATTATTCTTTCCAACCCCAAGGAGCTTCTGGATTTTTAACAGGTGTAGACAAATCAAAAGAAACTGTAAAAAGACGATCTGTGCCTAATCTTCGGAGGTTATAAGTAAAGGTACTTCCATCAATAGTTACCCACCAAACATTGCTTGAAGCGGCAGGAATGATTTTTTGCGTATGCGCATCTGCTGGAAATAATTGCAAAGTAGCTTGTCCCACGTTTGTGGTTGTACCTCCATACATGGTAATTGCATCTTCACTCCCATCTTCATGTCGATGATCGTGTTGTAAGGTTATTCGATTGTTTTCTTTGGTAAACACCCAGGTACGAGAGCGATCTTCTCCTACAAAGAATGGAATTTTAATTTGGGTATCATTACACGAGCGAACATGCATAATCAACTCCTTTCCTGCAAATTGAGGATCGTTTTCAGGCACTAATAAAGTGCCTTTGTAAGAAGTATTGCATAGTGCTTGTAATGATGCCCAAAATTGATCTGCCTCATTAGATTCCTGCGCTGTTGTCTTAACGATTGTGAAACAGACAAGAACAAATGCAGCAATATATCGCATGGATTATATTTTTTTGACTTTGACAGCATTCATACCTCTTGCTCCTTTTTCAAGTTCGAAAGAGACTTGGTCATTTTCAGCAATCTTATCGATAAGACCACTTACGTGACAAAAATATTTTTCTTGAGATTTTGCGTCTAGAATAAAACCGAATCCTTTTGACGTATCAAAGAAGGAAACTTTTCCTTTGTGTACTGGATCAAATTTATCTTCGTCGCTTTCTTCTTTTTTAGGAATACCTAGAACGATATCCTCAACATCTACCTCTATTTTATCCTCTGGATTTGGTGGGGTGTCAGTAAGATTTCCAAAATGATCTACATACGCAAACTGAATTCCACCTCCATTCTCTTTGGCTTCAGCTTTGCGAGCCAATTTCTTTTTTTGTTTTTCTTCTCGTTTTTTTAAACGTTTTTTTTCTTTTTCGAGTTTATTAAAGGTTTGTTGCGATTTTGCCATTATTTACATTAATGAGTTTAGAAGTTAGAATTTATTTCTTAATTGAATGTCAGAAGAAGTATGGCGTTGTACAGAATACGAGACGCTTTAATAACCTATGGTGATTCATTCAAGAGCAAAGATACAGATTCTATACGCCATAACCGCCTATCAAGGCACTTTTCTATGAACAACAAGCAAAGAATCTTAGATAAACATCCTAGAATTTTAAGATAATTCTCTTGTATATACTCAAAGATTTCTTGTACTTTCATGGCATTCTTAATAAAATAAACCACTAAAACTCTATATAATCGTATGAAAATTAAAACATTTATTCTCTTCTTATTCCTAGGAGCTAGCGTGTTATTCGCTCAAAAAACAGATCCTATCATAGAGGGTATGATCAAAGAGGCTACAGATCATTCACAACTTGAGGTTTTAGGTCACGAACTCACAGATCTCATCGGACCTCGTCTTGTAGGAACTCCGCAGATGCAGCATGCTAATGAGTGGGCTGTTGCCAAATACAAAGGTTGGGGCATCCCTGCTCGCAATGAACAATGGGGAGAATGGCGCGGTTGGGAACGCGGGATCACCCATATAGATATGGTTTCTCCGCGTGTTCAAAGCCTTCGTGGGACGCAACTCGCCTGGAACCCAAGTACATCAAAAGAAGGAATCACTGCCGAAGTAATCGTATTACCTGATAATGTTAAAGATGATGCCGATTTTAAAAAATGGCTTCCATCTGTAAAAGGCAAAATTGTATTAATTTCTATGTTACAACCCACGGGAAGACCCGATTACAATTGGGAAGAATTTGCAACTGAAGCGTCTTTTGCCAAAATGAAAGAAGATCGTGATGCACAAACCACTGCTTGGCGTGAAAATATGAAAGCCATGGGACATACAAGTCGTACGCTTCCAGAGGCGCTTGAAAAAGCAGGTGCAGTAGGCATTGTCACTTCCAATTGGTCTAGAGGCTTTGGAGTTAATAAAATCTTTAGTGCACGCACAGAAAAAATACCAACGGTAGATCTTGAGTTGGAAGATTACGGTATGCTTTACAGGCTTGCAAATTCAGGAAATAAACCACAAATTCATATCGTAGCGCAATCTAAAGAGTTAGGAACAGTCCCTACTTTTAATACCATCGCAGAGATTAAAGGTACCGAAAAACCAGACGAATATGTCATCCTATCGGCACATTTTGATTCGTGGGATGGCGGTACTGGAGCGACCGATAATGGAACAGGAACGTTAGTCATGATGGAAGCTATGCGTATTCTAAAGAAATATTACCCAAACCCTAAACGCACCATCCTTGTTGGACATTGGGGAAGTGAAGAGCAAGGCCTAAATGGCTCTAGAGCTTTTGTTGAAGATCATCCTGAAATTGTAGCAGGCGTCCAGGCCTCGTTTAACCAAGATAATGGTACCGGTCGTGTCGTACGTTTATCTGGTGGTGGTTTCTTGTATTCCTATGACTATTTATCAAGATGGTTAAACGCTGTCCCAAAAGATATCACACAACATATTGAGACTACCTTTCCTGGCGCACCAGCTCGAGGGGGATCTGATTATGCGTCATTTCAAGCTGCTGGCGCTCCAGCCTTTAGTTTAAGCTCTTTAAACTGGTCCTATTGGAATTACACCTGGCACACGAATAGAGATACGTATGACAAAATCATTTTTGATGATGTACGCAATAACGTGATCTTAACAGCTATCCTGACCTATATGGCGTGTGAAGATCCCGAAAAAACCTCTAGGGTCAAAAGTGTACTTCCTGTCGATTCAAGAACAGGGGAGCCGCGTGAGTGGCCAACCCCAAGAAGTCCTACGCGTAAAGGAGGATTGGATTAATTTTTATGCGCTTTCGCGAACCTGCCTCGCCGGTAGGCAGGAGCGTACACAGAAACCTAAAAAGGTGTGCTTGTTCTCAAGTGCACCTTTTTAGGTATGTTTTTAATTGAATTAAATCGGTAAATAGTATATGGTATTAGGTGTACTTCTTTCCTTTCTTAGCGCTATTGATAAAATACACCCCTGTAAGTAGAATTGCCGCTGCGATTCCTGTTTGTACCGTAATGACTTCATCAAGGAAATATGACCCTAGAATAATAGCAACAATTGGATTGATGTACGCAGACGTCGCTACTTTTTCAGTGGAGATCGTTTTTAATAGATAATTAAAGGATGTAAAAGCAGCAATACTACCAAAAAGAATTAATGCGAGAAGCGACAATTGGGTTTTTAAGGTCCAGTCTAAGGGAGAAATCCACGTCTCTCCAAAAATTAAACTTCCAACCGCTAGCATCACCCCAGCCATAATCATTTGATAGCCTGTTGTGATAAAAAAGTTTTTAGGCATTTTTGCTTCCGCGACAAATAAACTTCCAATACCCCAGCTCAAAATACAGGTCCCAATCATAATGATTCCTAAGGTGCTCCCCTCTTGCATTTGTAACTCTTGTTGACTTACCAAAACGTACATCCCGATCATGCCTAAAGCAATTCCAATCATAGATTTGACTTTAATAGCTTTACGATACCATAGTCTCATTAATACTAAGATCACTAACGGTTGTGTTGAGGCAAGTAAAGCTCCAAAACTACTGTCTACGTATTTGAGTGCCCACACAAACACGCCATTTCCATATCCTAAAAAAAGAAATCCGGCAAGTAGACAGTTTAAAAATTCTCTTTCCGTAATTTTAAGAGAAATTCCCATGCCACGAGCGATCAGAAATATGAGAGCGCCTGCTGTTGTAAATCGCATAGAAGCTAGCATAAAAGGAGGAAGCTCTGTTACAGCAATTTTATTCCATAGATAGGTAGATCCCCAAAAAACATAGATCGAAAAAAAGGCAATGAGTATGAGATACGTTTGCTTTTTCATAAGAAATGCGAAAGGTACAGAGAATGTTTTGATATTTTTAAAATTATTCTTCTGTAAAACTCCTATGATTTTAAATGTATTTCGCTTTCGCGAAAGCGTACTCATTCATACAATCATTATGTTAAATCACATAAGCATTTCTCACAATATAATGCTGATTAACAATCAAATATACAGACTATTAAAATAAGTTAATTACGCTGTAAGTTTAGCCAGCATCCCTTTAAAAATGAATCCATGAAAAGGCAAAACGGAATACCAATACAACCTTCCTGAAAGTCCAAGAGGTCGGAACGTAGCGGTTTGTTTTAACTCTTCTCCTTCTATTTTAAATTCCAACCAAGCTTCACCCGGGAGTTTCATTTCGGCAAATAGAAGGAGCCTTCCTTCTTCTTTATTGGAATATAAAACACGCCAGAAATCTACAGAATCTCCAGCAATAAGTGTATCCTCATTCGTTCTTCCTCTGCGCAGACCTACGCCTCCAAAAAGTTTATCGATATATCCTCTTATTTTCCATAACCAAGTAGCATAATACCAACCTGTCTTCCCTCCTATACGCCAGATTTTATCGATGGTCTTTTCTCTATTTGTATAGGTTTTTGATCGCTTATCTATAAAACATCCAAATCGTGGAACTTCTATAAAATCAGATATTTCGATATCCATAGTACCACTAATAAGCGAATCTTTCCAGCTAGAAGCTATTTGGTTACTTTGAATTTTCACAAAGGCTTTATCTAGTGCTTGTCGATACGATAAAGGTTGTATATCAAGAATTTCAGATAATTTATTATCTCTACAAACAACCTCTACTTTCATACTATTGACAAGAGCGGTCGCAAGTTTATAGGAGGTAGAGGTTACAAAATATAACCAATAGGAAGACAGACGTGGCGTCATCACAGGGATGGTATAGATATAGCGTTTTAAATTTCGTTTTCTCCCAAACTCTAGTAACATTTCTTTGTAAGTAAGTACGTCAGATCCTCCAATGTCGAAGTTTTGGTTATAGGTTTCTTCACGAAAAAGAGACTTGGATAAAAAAGCAAGTACATCAGTAATTCCTATGGGTTGACATCTTGTATTCAACCATTTAGGAGTAATCATTATGGGGAGTTTTTCAACAATATCTCTTATAATCTCAAAGGAAGCACTCCCCGACCCTATGATAATTCCAGCTCGTAATGTAGTGAAATGATAACTTGCCTTTGACAACGCTATTTCAACGTCTTTTCTGGATGATAAATGTTTGGATAAATTCTCCTCGTTTACGATACCACTAAGATAGATAACATGTCTTACATTGGTTTTTTCTATAGCGTTCCTGAAATTTATAGCACATTCTAGTTCTAACTTTTTATAATCATCACTACTAGACATTGAGTGGACGAGGTAATAAGCACCTTCTATATCTTTAGGAATATCTTGAAGTGACTCTGGTTCTAAAAGATCTACTTTAATAATTGAAATTGAATCTTGTAAAGAAGAAGGTGGAGAAAATCTTTTTACATCTCTTACACAGCAAATGACATGATATCCTTGTTCTACTAAAATGGGAAGCAATCGTTTTCCTATGTATCCAGTAGCGCCTGTAAGAAGTATTTTTTTTTTGTTATTCATAGCATTTGAATATACAAAACTTATCATAGAATCCTTATATTGTTTATCATTATACACAAAATACAAATCATACCCATTGTTAGATAGACCAAAATTCAATTTGAATAAAAGTATCATGTCAAAAAAACGTAGAATTAAAACTGGAATGGCGCCTGGGTCAGTTATATACACAGGTAATAAACAGGTAGATGAAATGGTTATTCATCATTTACAGTTTAATGCGACTTCTGTTAAGGACTCTACAATACGTAAGGAGAAGTATTTAAAAATAACACTTGAACCTGATTATATTGATTGGATTGATATTAGAGGAATGCAGGATATTGAAGTGATTACCTCGATTTCTAATCATTTTAAAGTGCATCCATTATTACAAGAAGGTATTGTAGATGTGCACCAACGCCCTAATTATGAAGAACATGACAATGCTATATTTGTAACTTTTAAAGCACTTTTTTTTGATAAGAGCACATTAACTGTGCAGCGAGAACACGTAGCTGTTATTATAAGAGATCACTCGCTTTTAACTTTTCAAGAAGCTAGTTCTGATTTATTTGAAGTAGTACGCAAACGCATATCAAATAGTAAAAGCAGGGTACGAAAAAGAGGTACAGACTATCTCCTGTTTGCCTTATTAGATTGTATTGTAGATAATTATTATATTACATTAGATCAGTTTGAGGAAATGATTGAAGAGATTGAAGATCGTATTTCTGAAGATCAAAATAATGCCGAGAAATCTAAAATCCACAAGCTTAAAAAAGAATTATTAGTTTTACGTAAATCGATAGCCCCCTTACGCGAAGTCATTAGTAATTTCTCAAGAAGTGACAATACTATTATTCAAGAGAATACAAACATATTTATTAGAAACCTCTATGAGAATACGATTCAAATTGTAGATAGTATTGATTCTTATAGAGACATGCTTAATAGTTTACAAGATTTATTTATCGCAGAAGTTAGTTTTAAAATGAATAAAGTGATGCAATTGCTTACCTTAATTTCTGTGATCTTTATTCCACTTACATTTTTAGCAGGTATATATGGGATGAACTTTGAATACATTCCCGAATTAAGCTATAAATATGGTTACTTTGTATTATTAGGTGTTATGTTTGTTCTATTTGTTGTACTCCTAATTACCTTTAAACGTAAAAAATGGATGTAATAACAAATCTATTTTCATTTTAAAATTTATGATTGTAACAAATGCAAATTAAATTATTCAAAGAGTTCAAGGAGTTTGCTGTAAAAGGCAACATGATGGATATCGCCATCGGTGTGATTATAGGTGCAGCTTTTAATAAAGTAATCGATGTGCTGGTAAAAGATGTTTTTTTACCGCCGCTTACGTTTTTAACAACAGGAGTTTCCTTAGAGGATGAAAAATGGGTGCTACAAGAAGCCGTTAAGAACGGAGATACGATAGTCAATCAAGAAATAGCTGTTAAGTATGGGAAATTACTAGAAGTAAGTGTAGACTTTCTTATTATAGGTTTTACGGTATTTGTGGTTGTAAAATTCATGAATAAACTAAAAAACAAGGGACAAGATCCTAAGAATGCCACCGTAAAGACTCCTAAAGATATTGAGTTACTTGATAAGATCAGTACTCAACTGGAAAAACAAAACGAGTACTTGCTTTCTAAAGATAAAGGTACAAGTGCCTAAACCCTTCGAAACCTCTCTTATAATTATTAATTCAGAGACATTAAAAATAACCCTTTAGTGTATTAAATCTTCAAAATAATGGAAATACAAAGTAGCATAGATAAAGTGCGTGGATGGGGTGATGCGCTTATTAAAGCATTGCCTAATATAATATTAGCAATTATTGTTATTGTTATAAGTTATTTTCTGTCAAGAATCGTATACAATGTTGTATTAAGGCTCGTTAATAAAAGAGTACCAAAAATAACAATCGCTAGGCTAATCGCCAGAACCTCTGCCATTATTGTCATATCTCTTGGGTTGTTTATTACTTTAAATGTATTAAACCTAAGTGGAACTTTAAAAACAATACTTTCAGCAGCGGGAATTTCTGGATTAGTTATAGGGCTTGCCTTACAGGGAACGTTATCTAACACACTATCAGGAATTATTTTATCCTTCAGGAAAAACATAAAAATTGGAAATTGGATAGAAACTAATGGGTATCAAGGAGAGGTTATGGATATAAATACAAATTATTTTGTGTTGAAAGAAGCAGATAATAACATTGTCATACTTCCAAATAAATCTATCCTAGAGAATTCATTTAAAAATTATTCGTTAACGACAAAAATACGTGTTACCGTTACCTGTGGTGTAAGTTATAATTCAGATTTAGAAATGGTTGAGAAGCTAACAACTGAGACCATAAATCAACATTTTAATCAAGAATCGATCGACACTGAGATGGAGTTTTACTACACAGATTTTGGTGATAGCTCAATCAACTTTATGGTGAGGTTTTGGATAGACGGCACCTCAGGTGTTCCTAAGCTTAAAGCAAAAAGTAAAGCAATTATTGAGATTAAGAAAGCTTTCGCGAAAGCGGATATAGACATCCCTTTTCCCATACGAACACTGCAATTTGAAAATAACCCACTGTCAACCATATCAGCAAAAAAAAACAAATAGCTAACGAATGTAATACCGTTCAAAATCCCATGGATACTATGTATTCGGTGATTAGCATTAAAATTTATTGAACGATTCGTATTTTTCAATAGCATTAACAAGTACCTTTACGGATATAATACTTTATTATTTCATGAAAAATTATTCACTCAATCTTCTTTTTTTACTCGTTTTAACTGCGGTTTCATGCGTGGATTCAAACCCGAATAAAAAAATAGAAACTGAAATTCAAAATGAAAATTTAGTCGATAAAGAAGATCAAAATGCCATATATCCCTACGGAGACGAGATGTATGTGCCTATTTACTCTACAATTTACAGTAAAAATAGGGATACTCAATTGTTACTCACCGCAACACTTAGCATACGCAATACCAGTAAAAAAGATTCTTTATTTATCAATACGATCGATTATTACAATACAGAAGGAACATTAGTGCGAAATTACATAAATTCACCTATCTTCCTAAAACCTCTAGAAACCATAGATTATGTAATAGATGAAGATGATGTAGAAGGAGGTAGCGGTGCCAATTTTTTAATAGATTGGGGCGCCAATAATACAATGAAACCAGTTTTTCAAGCCGTCATGATTGGTATGATTGGACAGCATGCATTTTCTTTTACCACAGATGGCACTACAATTAAGTAAGAAAGAAATCAATGAGTAAAAATCCTAACGCAAAACCAACCCTACTCTGCATTCCTGATATAAGCGGGTTTACACAGTTTATGAGCGACGCCGACTATGAGTTGACCGCAGTTGTTATTCCTTCGCTTTTGAATAAAATTATCTATTCAAACAAGCTGAACCTTCAAGTTTCAGAAATCGAAGGGGACGCTGTCTTTTTTTATAAAACAGGGCCACTACCAAGCTTTAAAGACCTTGTAGAACAATGCCGTACATTTTACACAGAGTTTTATGCAGAAATTAAACGCCTAAAAAACCAATACAAAGATCACGAGCAAGTAAAAACGATCCCTGAAATTTTAGGACTAAAAATTGTTGTGCATTACGGAAAAGAAATTGGATCGGTTCAAATTGGAAAAAACATAAAATTGTTGGGCGAAGACGTGATTATCGTACATCGTTTACTTAAAAATCATATTTCTCAAAATGAGTATTTACTACTCTCAAAAGATATCATGGACCAATACAAAGAAGAAACTATAGAACGTAACTTTGGTTGGGGAGAATTAAAAGAGGGAGACGATAAATACAAGCACATAGGTATCGTAAATTACAGTTACATCGATCTTCAGCCCTTAGTTGACTAGTTCGTTCTTTAACATCTATTTTCGTACATTTAAAAAAAATAGATTCTGTAAAATACAACCTATGAATAATTACCCGATTTTTACTTTTCGTAAGTTATTTTTATACACCTTGATAGTAATCACAGGTATCTCTTGTAAAACCGAAACCACAAAAAACAATACGGCAACTCCTATTACTAAAGAAATAAATGCCTCAGAAACTTCCTTAAAAAATGCATTAACCCTCTATGCTTCTTTTGACAATGGCGTACATGCAGATTTTGCTTTAGGAGACTCGCTATTGTATTCTGTCCCAAATAGAAAGGCTAGAGACTCTGCGCAAATAGGATTACACAAGCCAGGCATACGCATCTCAGAAGGAGCAGGACGTTATGGAGATGCGCTTTTATTTACAGAAGACAGCAAAGGAAACATCTACTACCCTAGTAAAAACAATATTGCTTACAATACCAAAAATTGGGAAGGCGCTGTTTCATTTTGGTTAAGCCTTGACCCTGCTACAGATCTTGATCCTGGCTATTGCGATCCTATTCAAATTACAGATGTTAGTTACAATGATGCTTCCATTTGGGTCGATTTTACAAAAGAAAATCCAAGAGACTTTAGACTCGGTGTGATTGGAGATCGTACGAGTTGGAATCCTACTCCCGAAGGACCTGATAACGAAAATCCTATTTTCAATAAGCAATTAATCCCAGTTTCTAACCCACCATTTGCTAAAGGAACTTGGACACACATTCTTATTAATTATACAGGCTTAAACACCGATCAAGGAAAAGCAGCTTTGTACATGAATGGCGAACTAAAAGGCATTCGAAAAGACATCAAAGACCCTTTTACGTGGGATGTAGAGAAATCTAATATCTATCTAGGATTAGGATATATCGGACTCATGGATGAGCTTTCTATCTACAATAAACATTTATCACAAGAAGAAATTACAACACTTTATACCTTAGAAAAAGGGATTCACGACTTATTAGATTAATCTAGTATACGCTCCTGCCTGCCGGCGAGGCAGGTTCGCGAAAGCATATAAAATCATCATCACCTCATTAAATCACACATAACCATGTGATTACACTCACTCATTCTCTTCACTTCCTTTTTAATTATTGTTTCCTGTAAAACAGAACCTACCAAAACTGACGAACAAAAACGTTGGGAAGCACACGCAGCAAATACGACGATTATCAGAGATGATTTTGGCGTCCCCCATATTTATGGAAAAACCGATGCAGATGCTGTTTTTGGATTACTTTATGCGCAAAGTGAAGATGATTTTAATCGCGTAGAGCAAAATTATATATGGGCGACAGGTCGTCTTGCCGAGGTAGAAGGTGAAGATGCGATTTATAGCGATGTGCGTGCTCGTCTCTACATGACACAAGAAGAAGCAATTGCTAATTATGAAAGCAGTCCCGAATGGCTTAAAAAACTATGTGTCGCCTTTGCCGATGGTATTAATTATTATTTGGAGACACATCCTGAAGTAACCCCTAGATTACTCACCCACTTTGAACCATGGATGCCTATGTATTTTAGCGAAGGATCGATAGGTGGTGATATAGAACGAGTGTCCGCTAGAAAGCTAAAAGCTATGTATGAAGGTGGTATGGCACTTCCAAAAACACAAGAAATAGCATTGCTTCAAGCGCAAGAAATGCAAGAACCCCAAGGCTCCAATGGAATTGCTATTTCTGGAGATTTGACCGCCTCTGGAAATCCTTTACTATTGATCAATCCGCATACCTCTTTTTATTTTAGAGGAGAAGTCCACGTGGTAAGCGAAGAAGGATTAAATGCCTATGGTGCGGTGACATGGGGACAGTTTTTTGTGTACCAAGGATTCAATGAAAAAACAGGATGGATGCACACCTCTACCTATACCGATGTAATTGATGAATTTGTAGAAACCATTCAAAAAGATACCAATGGAGATCTTGTTTACAAATATGGAGATGAACTAAGACCTGTCACACAGTATGAAATGACGATTCGTTACAAAGATGGCGATCAATTAAAAGAAAAAGTACTTCCTGCCTACAGAACTCATCACGGTCCTATCACCCACCTTAAAGACGGACAATGGGTCGCTTCTGCGCTCATGTGGGAACCCGTAAAAGCATTAGAACAATCCTATATTAGAACCAAGCAAGATGGCTATAAGGGATTTAGAGAAATGATGGATATACGCACCAATTCTTCAAACAATACCGTGTATGCCGATGCCGAAGGTAATATTGCCTATTTCCATGGGAATTATATTCCTAAACGCGATACTTCTTTTGACTATACACAACCTGTGGATGGAAGTAATCCAAAAACAGATTGGCAAGGGTTACATGATGTAGACGAAACAATTATGCTCTTAAATCCTGAAAATGGGTGGCTACAAAACTGTAATTCCACCCCTTTTACTGCCGCATTAGAGTTCAGTCCAAAAAAAGAAGACTATCCTAACTATATGTCTATCGACAGAGAGAATTTTAGAGGGGTACATGCGATTGAGCTTCTCAAAAAAGGAGAGAATTATACCATAGACAGCCTTATTGCATTAGGATACGATCCCTATTTACCTGCTTTTGAAGCCCTTATTCCAGGCCTTGTTGAAGCTTATGATACCTTAGGAGGCACCCAAGAAATGGGTGCTATTATAGAAGAACTTCGAAATTGGGATTATAGAACCTCAGTAACGTCTAAAGCAATGACCTTAGCACATTACTATGGAACCGAATATCTGACCAGTGGAGAACGTCCAGAACAACGCCTGACTCCGATGGAGCTTCTCTCCTATTTTGGATCACAGTCTCCACTAGAAGAGCGCCTACAACTATTTAAAAATGTAGTAGCACGTCTGGAAGCTGACTTTGGAACTGCACTTATTGCTTGGGGAGAGGTGAATCGTTTTCAACGAATTAACGGTGATATTAGACAACCCTTTAATGACAACCTTCCAAGTACGCCAGTAGGCCTCGCTTCAGGACGTTGGGGAGCTCTGGCAGCTTATGGGGAACGTTATACTAATAATACGAAGAAGATCTACGGCACACGTGGTAATAGTTTTGTAGCTGTCGTCGAATTTGGGGATAAAGTGAAAGCAAAGACAAGTCTTGCAGGAGGGCAAAGTGGTGATCCCGATTCTCCACATTTTGATGATCAAATCGAACCCTACGTAAACGGGAAATTTAAAGAAGTGGCTTTTTATAAAGAAGATGTTTTAAAAAGGGCTGAAAAAACATACCATCCTGGAGAAAAGCACTAAAATGTATAGCCGATTGGGAAGGTTTCTGTTTTTGGTTTTAATCAGTAATTCTAAATCATTTTTTCATTTTATGAGTACGCTTTCGCGAAAGCGTATAACTTATATTACATAATCCTTAAGGATTTATAGAAAATCAGATATGTTTTGACAATTTAAAGCATATTTTCCAGTAGACTTTCTATCATTTTAATGTGAGAAACCTAAAGCAAAATGCATAAATACCCATAAGATTGAAGCTTTTCGATTGCTTTATGTAAGAGTTTTTAACTCATTTGTGGAGTTAGACGATATTTTTTCAATGGTTATCGAAAAGTATCTTCATCAGGTATAAAGCACCTATAGTTTGTCTAGCTTTGTCTCACCCAAATCTAATTATTTTGCATCCAAAAAACCAACATACGACTTCTTACGATTTTGATCAATTACAAGCGTGTACTCCTGCTTTAAGCGAATATGTATTTGTAAATGAGCACCAAACAAAAACCATAGATTTTTCGAATGCTGAGGCTGTTAAAGCACTTAATAAAGCACTATTAGCTCATTTTTATCAAATTAAACACTGGGATCTTCCAAAAGGGTATCTCTGCCCACCTATTCCCAGTAGAGTTGATTATATACATTACATAGCAGACCTTATGGGGTCTAAGAAATCCTGTAGAGGGTTGGATGTAGGAGTAGGTGCCAATTGCATTTATCCCTTACTAGCAACCCATATCTACAAATGGAGTATGGTTGGGGCAGATATCAGTGAGGTATCGGTGGCAATTGCAAGACAAAATGCATCGAAGTCTCAAGCTGATTCTGATATTGATATACGCCTACAAACCAACCCAGCCTATCTTTTTGAAGGGATCATCAACCCAGGCGAGTACTTTGACTTTACGATGTGTAATCCTCCGTTTTTTGGTTCTGAAGAAGAAGCTAAAAAAGTCAATCGACAAAAAAATAAACGATTACATCTTGGTAAAGACACAAAGCGTAATTTTGGAGGGATCTCAAATGAGTTATGGTGTAACGGTGGAGAAGCACTTTTTGTAAAGCGAATGATCAAGCAAAGTGTTGCGTTTAAAAAGCAAGTAGGTCATTTTACCACCTTGATTTCTAAAAATGAACATCTTCCTAAACTCACAAAGCAGTTAAATAAGCTTGATGCATTTCATACCATTGTTAATATGGAACAAGGCAACAAAAAAAGTCGTATTCTTATATGGAATTTTAATGCTAGCTATTGATTCGTAAGAATAATTGATAAGGTATTCCATAATGTCAGAAACGAGCCATTCTCATTTTAAACTCTATAAACCGTACGGCTATATTAGTCAGATGCTAAGTAACGACGAGCGGCAATCACGTAAAAAGAAGTTTTTGAGTTCATTATATGATTTCCCGAAAGGGGTCATGGCCATAGGGCGATTGGATGAAAAATCAGAAGGTCTCCTTTTACTGACAACGGATGGTAAACTAAGTGATACCATTAATCGTTCAGGAATAGAAAAAGAATATTTTGCTCAGGTAGATGGTGAAATTAACCAAGACGCAATTACACGTTTACGTAAAGGCGTAGACATAGGGTTACATGGTAAAAAATACCGCACCAAACCATGTGAAGTATCAAAACTAACGACCACTCCCCTACTTCCTGAGCGTTCTAAAAAACTACGTGATGATCGCCATGGGCCTACGTCTTGGATACGTGTGATTCTAAAAGAAGGAAAGTTTAGGCAAGTACGTAAAATGACCTCAGCGGTGGGATATCCCACACTGAGACTCGTACGTGTACGTATTGGTAACATCCATCTAAACAACTTACAACCTTCTGAGGTGCAACCAATAAAGGATTCTGTTATTTCTTCAGAGGCATGAGTTTTACTTTTCGGTTGATAGCGCTTCTTCTAAGGTAGTGACCACTCCCCTATATCGAATCCCATCTCTTTTTGTACTATTCACAAACATCGTCGCTGTATTATTACTATATACTTTTATAGTAACATCATATTGTTCTATAGTACCGCTGGCTGTAAAAGAAATAATTGAAACACGTTTGGTGTCGTTATGAGTGATTTTAAAAGAACTTATTTCTCCTTTATGCTGTATCGCAGCGGGTTGATTTAATCCACCGCCAATTCGAATAATTCCAAAATATGGGAGGTACATATCGATCTTTGCTGCGTCATAAAATTTAATAAAGCCAGGATTGTTTATAAGAAGTACTTGTGTGCCATCCCGAGGAAGCATCCATTCAGCATTAAAGAAAAAAGTGCCATTATCTAGCAGTGCTTTCGTTTGCTCATAAGCTTTGGTGTCCATTTCTTTTTTCAACGCTTTGCGTTCTGAGCGTGATTGCGAGAAGGAAATTTGAGAAAAAGAAAAAAGGAGAAGGCAAATAAGAATACGCGTTTTCATAACATTGGATTTATGAAAAATATATCAAAAATCATTCCTTACTCATAAAAAAGTATGCTACTTATAGTTTATAACCTTCAATCTTTTCAAAGAATTGTTTTTTATAGGTATCACCGATCGGTAGCGCTTTTTCTTTGACATATACTGATAACGAATCTGTTTTTACTATATGTTTTATAGCGACGATATAGGATTTATGGATTTTCACAAAATGATCATTCCCTAATGATTCTTCGATATGTTTTAATGTATTATACGTAATAACCATGTTGTCAATGAGGTGAACAGCTACATAGTTTTTTAATCCTTCAATATAACAAATATCATTTTTGTATATTTTTTCAAAATTATTCTTCCCATCGGTTTTTACAAATACAAAAGTATTTGCATCGGTTTTTACTTCTTTGTTATTTATATGCTGTTTCACTTTAAGAACAGCTTCGTAAAAACGTTCAAATTCAAAGGGCTTTAAGAGATAATCTACCGCATTAAGGTCATAACTCTCTAGTGCAAACTGAGAATAAGCTGTTGTGAAGATAATATTAGTCTTTCCTTTAATTATTTTAGAGAGCTGTATCCCGGAAAGGCCTGGCATCTGGATATCTAGAAAAACAACATCTATTTCTTGAGTTTCAATAAATTGTAATGCTTCTATGGCATTTGTTGTGCTTTGAACACTTTCAATAAAAGAAACCTTAGTTGTATAGTTTTCTAAAAGTCTAATTGCAGGTGGTTCATCATCTACAATAAGACATTTTAATTTTATATGACTCATAGTGGGATTTGTAATGAAGCCTCAAAATAAGAATCTTCTTGTTTGTTTTTTAAAATATATTCTCCTTCAAATAAAACATCCAATCTACGTTTTAAACTCGTATATCCTATTCCGTTTTGCGTATAGTTTTCTGATGTATTAATCTTATTCTTGGTATATATCGTCATGCTATCTTGGTCAATCCTAATGTTGATTTTTGCGACAGCAGAGGCGTCATGTATAATTCCATGTTTAAACACATTTTCTACAAAATGAATTAAAACCATAGCAGGTATTTTTTGATTTGCCACTGTTCCTGTAAAGGTATAATCAATAAAAAAATTGGTTTCAAAACGTTTCTTATGAAAATAAATATAAGATTCAATAAATTTCAAATCCTTTTCCAAAGAAACAAAATCCTCTTGTGAATCATAGGTTACAAATCGTAATAGCTCTGATAACTTATGGATATCTTTAGCTGTTTCGGGTTGGCTTTCAATTAATTCTGAATAAAAACTATTTAGCGTATTAAACAAAAAATGAGGTTCTAATTGAGATTTTAAAAAACGTAATTCGGTTTTTTTAGTTTCTAATTGTAGTTCAAATAGCTTTGCTTTATTTTCTATAAATCGAAATAACAAAAACAACGTGGTACTAAATAATATAGCTTTAATTGAATAATAGGTGTTATCAAAAACATAATAGCCAAAAACCCTAGTTTGGTCCGCATAATTATGATTTCCCGTCATAGAAAAAATAACGACTTCTTCCAATAGATAACGTATTCCCGCAAATAAAAATGCAAGTCCTATAGCGCCTATGACATATCCAAAATAGCGCTTTTTAACAAGCGTAAAAGGAGATAACCATCTAAAATTAATATAGTATATAGAAAAAAAAGAAAAATACATAGAACATACATACAAAAACCCTGGATATAAAAAATTACTTACAAACCCTGGTTTATTGAGATATACATAATCACCATATAAATCTAATGCAATGATTATGAAAATAAGTAATGCGTGATATCGCCACTTCTGTTTGATAGGTTCCATACAACAAATTTAAGTGTTTGAAGCGTATGACTATGGTAATTCCATACCAATGCTAGATTTCTTTATACCAACCCTACAATACACACAACAAATCTATTGATAGTATAATTCTACCATTTGATCATATAAAATATAGGTTTGATGTAATATCAATAATGAACCCCCTATAATTCTATAGGTTTGTGTAAAACGAACTTATCATGAAAACAATCATTAAATTCTTACCTATCCTAATTGTATTAGCGTGTACCTCTAATGAAACACCAGTCATAAATCCTACTACAAAAGTCAATAGCATTCCTCTAAGTGAAGACTATATTTCACAAAAAACAACTTACTTCACCATTAACGATGGACATATAGAAGGCAACGGTCTTGCCGTATGGAAGGAATTAATAGCCACATCGCAATTTGTGATGCTGGGAGAGCGCCATGACTCTGAAGCTACTTCTCAACTTGTAGATGCCATACTCCCGATGCTAAATACCACAGGATTTAAACATTTTGCCGTAGAAGTCGGACCACATTCTGCAAAAAAATTGGTAGCATTAAGTACTCCAATAGAAGACACAAAAAAGAATCTTACAGCGTTTACTGAAGAATATGCTGGTAAAGAAGACCACGAAATTCCTATTCCTTTTTTTAGAGCTACATCAGACGCCAAGTTCTTGAAAACGACACGGAGTCTAGGCATGGAGTTATGGGGGCTTGATCAGGAATATTTCTATGCCACCGAATATTTTATGGATGAATTACTTTCATTTGAAGAAAACAGCCCCGAGTATAAAAATCTGGAAACTACAAATAAGGAGGTAAAAGCTATTATTAAAAAATGGTATGAAAAAAATGCTGATGATAATGTTGAGATTGATTTTTTTGAAGAAATCCAAAAAGATAGTGTTGTACAAAAATATCTATCCCATTTTCGAAACAGGACAGATACAGATCAAATCATTAAAGACTTAGAAATAAGCTGGGATATCTATTCTCGTTGGCGTAATGACTCTCATGCAGATCGCATCAGTTATATGCGCACCAATTTTATGACACAGTATACAAAAGCCCTAGAGAAGGAAAAAGAACCAAAAGTACTCTTAAAATTTGGTGGTTTACACGCTTCAAAAATACTAACTAACGATTGCTATGATCTTGGAGATCTCATTACACAAATTGCTACTCAAAACGGGACACAAGCCACAATCCTTAATTCATGGCATCGGTATTATATAGATAGTGAAGGAAATGAAGTAGATTATTTAGAAAAGTATCCTAATTATTACAACAGATTACAACTTTTTATGGGTCTTGCCAAAAGAGACCAATGGACGCTTATTGATTTAAAAAGCATACGAAATGATATCAAAAATGGAAACGTCATACTTCCAACAGATGGAGATTATCATCGTATAAAATCTTTAATAGATGGGTATGACTATCAATTAATTCTACCTATAGATCAGCAATCAGAAGGTCTTGTAAAAAATCAATAATCACATATATACCCTTGTATCTTCATGGAAACTGTTGACCAAAATATGCATTCAAATACACCAGAATTAAAACTAACAATTAAAAATAGTGTTGCGTTCTTAGCGTTGCTATTTATCATGCACGAAGCTCATGAAATCGTGCATACTTCCATTGGGCGCTTGTTATGTGGGTGTTGGGGACAACGTGATTTTAATGCTTGGGGATTATGTGATACCTGTGCAGTATCCCAAGACTTAGGATTTATGGCAACCTTAGCAGGGCCGCTATTCTCATTTAGTATGATGTGGTGGGGCGTTTCTTTACTAAAACAAACAAATACAAGCTCTCAAAAATCGGTAGGATATGCTCTTGTGTTTGCAAATCTGCCTTTTGCGCGTATTCTAACAGCTGTCGCGATGGGTGGTGGAGATGAAGTTTATACACTAAAATATTTTATGGATAATGACACGCTAGCTTGGATTTTAGGATCCATTTTAATCGTATTCGTTTGTACGTATCCATTATATAAAGCGTACATCACCCCAACAAAAAGACGATTCCTATGGTTCCTTTTATTCTTTATCGCACCTACATTCATTGATGTTTTTATAGTTCTTGGCGGGATGAATACATTGCTTAATATGGGAGTGCTTGATACGTATTGGATCCTAGGTTCTCCCATATTAGTAACTCTTTGGACAGGATTTGTTGTGATTGTTTATACGCTTTCGCGAAAGCATATAAAAACGCTGTTGCATTAAAACTGTAACAGTTGTGTTTATGTACGGTCTCTATTACAAATCAACATCAAACATCCATCTAAAGAACAACAATTATGAAGTCTAAATCAATCATCGTTTGTATCCTTACTATTTTTATAGGAACCCACCTAACAGCTCAACAAGTAAAACTCTCTAGTGATACTACTACAAAATCTTTTGATTTTTCTGATTACAGTAAACTAGACGTGGCCAGTGATTTTAACGTTAATCTTACATTAGCTGCAGGAGAAGAGGCCATTACCGTAAAAGCAAATAGCAATCTTATGGATTATGTAGCTGTTTACAAAGAAGGAAACACGCTTTTCTTACGACTGAAGAAGAATACGTGGTTTAGAGGAAGAATGATTCTTGATGTAGACATTTCCACGGCTATGATTACAGATTTTGCAGCTTCATCTGATGCTATTATTACCTTGAATACGCCTCTTACAACAGATACGGTTCGTATAGACTGTAAGGGTGATGCCATATTTAAAGGAACTGTGACTGCTAATAATTTATCCATTAACGGAAAATCAGATGCGAAGATTACACTTTCTGGAGCCGCCAATACGATGACCATGAATTTAAAATCTGATAGCGAATTTGTCAATAAAGAATTTACCGTACAAAATCTCACAGTGACTTTATCTGGTGATAGCAAAGCCACGCTTACGGTTACCGATATGCTAGATGCTACCGCAAGTGGTGATAGTGAATTACGCTACGCAGGGAATCCTTCAAAAGTAAGACAAAGTTCTCGCGGAGATTCTGATATCAAAGCGATTAAATAGTTTTAAATATAAAAAAAAAGACCCGTATATGTATCGATATGCGGGTATTTTTGTTTTACTGAATCATTTACACTTAGCACGAGGAGATTTCTTTCATGAAACTAAATTTGAAACTCTACTTCGTTATCTAAAACGTAAGTTTTGCAAGCAATTGTTCATTGTCTGCTCTAGTGAGCCGTAGGATTTGTGTCTCTTTGGTTTCTTTATTCGTTCCATAATGGGTGTACATCGTTACCTTCATAAATGTAGGATTTTCCACTTTTTGATAGCTATCTCCATAGTAGCGGACTTTTACGTAATAATCGCCTTTTATGGCTTTTTGCACTGAATATTCTTCGGGACCAAACCCCTGCGTCATATCCTGTGACATCCTCCCTCCTATAGTGGTTTTATTATGACTGTAATAACACTCCTCCAAATTAGGATCTATAATGTGTAAATCGATATCAGTGTCGTTGTGATTCCAATCGATAACGACACGTACATCCATAGGCGTTAGATCTTTCAAATGATTGGAAACGCTATCTAGCTTAAGATCATCTTTATATTCTCTAATAAGGTGTTTAATTTCATTTTCTGAAATGGTTTTCACACCTTCAAAAACGCGTCGTTTGTTATTTTTATAAATCGTCCCATCAACAATAGAAAGTAGTAAATCTAGAGCTTCCTGACATTTCCCTATGTTTTCATACGCCAAAGCAAGATCACGGTAGGATTGTGAGTCTTCGGGTCGTAATTCTAAGATACGCTCAAAAATATACGCGGCAATGTCATGGGATTCTTCTAGTTGCATTTGATAACCAAACACTTTTAAAAGTTCGTAATTATCACCATCTAGTTCAGGAATATTAGAGACGATACGCCTTGCGTACACTTGATGGTTGAAGGTATCCTTAAAATAGGTAGCTACATCTATAAAATACGCTGGTTGTTCTTGATACGATGTACGCTGTATCAGATAATACTCGTATGCTTTATCGGCATTCTTAATTTCTCGTAATTCGTTAAGATATTGCGTGTTGATTGTTCTGTCTTTTAGTTCGAGTTTCCCTTTGTATTTTGATTGACTTTGTTGCTCCTGAACTTCATCTTCAGTGATTATTGATTCTGAAGGAGATGCTACTGGCAATCCTTCCACAATCTCCATGTCTTCTACCACTTCGATAATATCAGATGCCATTGGAGGTGGTGGCGCACTCATGTTATAAACCTCTGTGTTTTCTTGTAAGTTTTCAAGAACATCTTCGCTTGGGCTGTCTGCCCTCCTTTGTGATGCTTGACGACGTGCATTAGATGCTACCTCGGTACGTTTAGCTAATTCTTCTCCCCCCACGCTTTTCTGCTCCGATACGATACGATTATATTCCTCTACTAATTCTGCTGGAGGTGTAATTTGATAACGCACATAATCCATAACGTCATCTAGGACAATTAGTGAGGTATAATCAGTCACTAATTGATACTCAGTGCCTAGTTGTGTAATGGCTTCCTTATTTCTTTTGACGTTTTGAGCCAGTACTTGAAGCTTTTCTTTTGCCCATAGGCGTTTGATGATATCGCTTTTCGCGAAAGCGTCATCCACTTGAATCACAACTTCTTTTAAAACTTTATTACCATATCCAAACTGTAAGGTGATACGGTCGCCATTTTTAAATCCCTTTCCGGCAACAGAGAAATCATTGGTCACCGTAACGGGTGTGTTAGGATACACCTGCGCCGAAGCATTACTACAGGTATATCCGAGAAAGCGGAAAGGCAAATCTGTAAGTACGGTAAGTGCTTCTTTCGTATCCGTGTCTATAAGATTTATATAACCTCCGTTGGTCGTATCTGCTAGCGTCCGTAATGCTTGATGATTTGCTTTCACCAAACTATTAATCGTAAAAACTGGTGATTGGGAATACAGCTCTAGTTGACTTAAAGTGTGCATCCCATCTGTAAACAACAAAATAGCATCTCCTTTTAGAGTTGTGGTATCTAGTATAGAATAGTCGGTACCTCCATCATAGACGGTATTTTCTAAAGCTTCTTTTAGACCATCCCATTGATTGTTTTTTATAGTGTATGTCGTGCTAGATCTTACCGTGTTACTAAAGGTAACAAGTGCTACATCTACCGTAGAAAGCTTAGAAAAATACGTGTCTAAAAGCGCGAGTTCTTTGGTTATGTCTCTAGACTTCATGCTTAATGAAGCATCCCACAATAGCGTTATCGTTTTAGGTGGCTGTCGAAGTCGTTTTTCTTTACGAAGCGTCGTGTATACGTATACATACTCTTCATCCCGCAACTGTTTTATCGCTGTTTTCTCAATAGGGATTTGAATACGTAATGGCGAATTTGGAGTGAAATTTTCTTTATGAAGGGTAGTTTTAAAATTTTGTTGCCAAGGCGTAAAACCAAGTCCGCGGATGGCTCCTTTTTCGATAATGGGCTTTGTTTTTTGATCAAATACGGTAATGGCCAGATCAAAATTTTCTAATGTATTCTCAAATGCGAGGGGTAAATCATAGTAGTGATTCCCGTCTACCACCTTCAATTCTTGCTCATATGCTAGCACAATGCGTTTGTATCCTTTTGCAGGTATGGGATAAATACGTGCTTTATAATTGTTTCCTGTTCCCTTTTCGAGTAATGCAGGATCTACACGTCTACGTACCACTGCTTCAAAAGCAACACGCCCTAATTCTTTATCGACCACCACAGCTTCGCGTAATTTTCCGTTGATATCTAATGCAAACCGAGATACAGAAAATCCATCGCCTAATGGGAAATCTAATTGTCCTTCTAGAATCGCATCAGTAGGATTATAAAAAAGCATATCATAGGTCGTGGTTGCTATATTACCCGTCACTACTACGTCTATATCTAAAGAAGAAAGACCTAAGGGTTTGTCATTTACCCTAACAAAGGGAATTTTTTGTGCGTAAGAATAAGAAATGGAATAAAGACAAAGGAGTCCTACTAGAATGGCTTTTTTCATGATGATGGTTTAAAAATGAAGCTTTGAATGGTTGCAGACTTCAAATCAAGTACTATGCCAATGTAAATATTATTTTAAATGCTATCATCAATGTCCGATTAAAGTGCATACACATTTATTAGGACTATATATACATAGCACTGCGCAGGCTTTTTTTTATGAATAAACCGGGGGTCCTTGATATTAATACTTTAAACGATAGGTAAAGAAATTATATATATTTATAATTAGTTGTCAAGTCATTAACAATTAGGTCTTACGTCTTATGTCTAAAAGCGAAGCGGTCTTATGTCTTAGTCGGGCACGACTAAAATAGTATTATTCCGGAACAGGGTATAATATGGGCGTAGTGATGCCTTCTTTTTTAAATTGTTCCTTATTCATCTCAAAATGTAACAAAGTCGCTTCATTAAGGTACTCTTCTAAAGTCTCCATCCCTAATGCTGCTCTACGTTCATTGACATGTTCTCGATCTTCTAGGTTTTTGATATACGCTTGTTGAAGGTCGTTAAAATGACGTTGAGTACCGTATAATTGAGGCCTTCCCGTATTCACTCGTACACGATCTGTAAGCAGTGCTACATGCTCTGAAGATGCATTATTTGCTTTAGCCTCCACGATTAAAAGTGCCAGTACTTCTTCTTGCCAAGCAGGATCAAAATCTGAATGTTGTACCATTACCCAAAAGTCAGATTCTCCAGCTTCTCCTATCCTATCATACCCAGGATATCCGATGGTATCGATAATGCTTTTGAGAAATTTTTGATGGGACCTATTCACACTGTCTCTTAACACCATCCATGTATCCCAATCGCCTTCATGTTTTCCTTGAGGAATCCCTGCATATAGCTGATCTACTTCAGCCATGGTATTAAGTTTTGCGGCTAATTCCTGATCAAATAGAACTTCTTGTTGAATAGGTTCTTTCTCAACGGTTGTAGATGAAACTTCTTTGCAGGAAATCACAAATAGAAAACTTATCAGGTATAGGGTAGGTCGCACGATGGCTGTTGGTAGTATACGCATTTTTCAAAGTTAAGGGTTCGTTGTCACGAAAATATATAATTCATCATACGAATCTAAAGAAACTACATTCAAAATAAATAACTTATAACATTTCTTTGACATTATGCGTGGAATAAAATAAACTTTAAACGTAATACTTTATTTTATTTATAACTCTGATATAAAGAATATTAATAACGAACACCTACATTTATTATTTAACCTATGGCTGATCATAACTAAGAAGGTTTATTTAATTGAAACATCACTATTCAGCTAAAGCAAGCCTTACTCGAGCGCAGATTTCGAACAGAATGAACTATTATTTATCCTTACTGTTCTTTGTCTAGCCACTGGATATAATCAACCACTTTTTGAAGAGCCCCATTGCTTTCATCGACCGTGTGATTGATGGCTATAGAGCAATTATACGCAGGAAAATGTATAAATAAGGTGCCCCAAAAGCCTGAATGCATATAGGCCTCAACACCCGACTTTTTTCCTTTGATATACCCTAGACCTAACCGATATTCAGCTAACGGATCACCTGTATATTCTGATTTTAAGAGCATCACAGCTAAGGTTTCTGGTTGCTCATACACTTGATTGGAGAATAAGCCTTGCAAGAAAGTGGCTAAATCTCTAGTGGTGGATTGTAAACCCCCACCGCCATAAAGATCTACCGAGTTATCCCAAGAGGACGCATCTATATCAGCTAAATAGCGTTTAACAGATCTTGGTAATCCTTCAGGGCGATCTTCTAGCGACTCTAGCCATGTAGAAGACATTCCTAGTGCCTCAAACTGTAACAATTCGCGCATGGCCTCTGCAAGACCTGTTTTCATAGTATTCTCTATGATCTCGCCAAGTAAAATATATCCTGTATCACTGTAATGATGTACTTCTCCAGGAGCTCCGTATGGGCTTCCGTGATCCATTGCCCATTGTAATTGTTCGGTACGTGTCCATCGTTTGTCTGGGTCTTTAGCTGCTTCGGCAATATAGTCCCTATTTCCTTCCGCATAATCAAAAAGACCACTGGTATGCATCATACAATGACGTAATGTGATTTTAGTAGGATCGTAACCACCTTTTTCAAGAATATTAATATGCGCTTTAGAAATATAATCTGTGATGGGAGCGTCTATGTTTACGAGTCCTTTTTCGCGCAAGCGTAATATACTAGTCGCCACAAACGTTTTGGTTAAACTTGCGATTCGAAAGGGTTGATTGGCAGTCAATAATTGGTTGTTATTTGTACTATCATATCCTGCAGCACCCGAAAAATCAATACCTAATTGAGGGGAGATAACCGTGAGAGAAACCCCATGTGGTTTGGATTCAAGGGTACTTATTTCTTCTTGTAAAATACGTGTGAGTACCTCATCTGGCGATCCTGTATAATCAACTGTTGCTTTTTGACTCTTGCAGCTTACTACACAGAAAGCCAAACATAAAATGTAATATCTAATGGTCATTTATTTATTTTTTTGCAAAGATGCCGCTTTCGCGAAAGCTATCATTGTAAAAATTCGTCATGAATAGTTCGGACGGACTTGTATAAAGGATGGAGTTTGTAATAATTGAGCAGGTGTAAACGAGGTATATCGCTTAATTTCTTTAATAAAATGGCTTTGATCGTAATACCCGTATGCCTCGATATAATGCTGCCAATCTGCATTTTGCGTGGTACAGAGTTCGCGTATCGCTTGTTTATACCGTTGCAAGGATTGGAATTTTTTAGGAGTTAAACCCGTATCCCGTTTAAAATGTCGCTCTAAAGTGGAATATGAATAGTTAGTCGCTTCCATAATTGTTTTCAGGTCACAACTTGGACTAATTTCTTGTGCCATTTGAACCACAAATCCTTCGCGTTCTTTTTGATAATGCCTAAACAACCACTGGTCTAACTCACTGGCAATTTCTGAGACAGAGCGTCCTTTCAAATGGGTAATAAAAGATTCGATATTCGTGTCAAAAACATCAGCTGCATAGGCTACAGAATCTTTCATTAGCGCATCCGTTTTCTGATCCATAAAGGGTTTTAAGGAAGAAAGCCCTCTGGATTTGAACTTAATAATGATGCAGGATTTGAGATGCGTCAAATCCATCACGACTTCTTTATGAAGAAAGCTAAACAACTGACTCTTACTAGACGTATACCTTTTCCCTAAATAATCAATCGTGTAGTATCCATCCAAAACAATAAGCATATCTGGAGTAATACCAGGATAGGCATACAAGGATGAATTACCATGAAATAACTGCGCAATATTATCAATAATCCAATAGTGATCTATATGGCGTTGTAATTCTGGAATTTGAGGTGCAAACAACATAAGGATGATTCGTGTGTACTAAAATAGACACTTTTTGTTGAATTTTGTGACAGTTTACGTTGTTCTAATTTCCAATGTATACGCTCCTGCCTACCAGCAAGGCAAGTTCGCGAAATCGCATATCAATAAATGACACGATTATATCTTCGCCTGATACGTGTACAAATCAAAATACCTTCCTTCTTTTGCAATTAATTCTTCATGTGTTCCCTGCTCGGCAATACGTCCTGATTCAATTACTAAAATTTGATCTGCTTTTTTAATGGTGCTTAATCGGTGCGCAATCACAATCGTGGTTCTGTCTTTCACAAGCTCGGCTAACGATTTTTGAATCAGTGCTTCGCTTTCTGTGTCTAAATTTGAAGTCGCTTCATCAAGAATGATAATTTTAGGATCGGCTAAGATGGCTCTTGCAATCGCAATCCGCTGGCGTTGTCCACCTGAAAGCTTTACACCACGCTCCCCTATCAAAGTGTCCAATCCATCTTCAAAACGATCTGTAAACTCGTTCACATAGCCTGCTTTTACAGCTTGGAGTAATTGCGCTTCACTCGCATCAGGTCTTGGAAATAAGATGTTATCACGGATGGTGCCTTCAAATAAAAACTCGTCTTGTAAAACGACGCCTAGGTGTTTTCTGAAACTACTCAGTTTAACTTTGGAAATATCCTGACCGTCGATGTAAATAGTTCCTGAATTGGGAGTCAAAAACGTAGCACTTAGTCCTGCAATCGTTGATTTACCAGATCCTGAACTTCCCACTAGGGCAATCACAGAGCCAGCAGAGGCTTTAAAACTCACATTTTGAATGACTTCTTTTCCCTCTTCATAGGCAAAAGAAACATTATCAAACTTTAAATTTCCCTTGAAATCATTTAAGACGACATTTCGATCGCCTAACTCATCCTCAGGGGTCATATTCATTAACTCTTCGGTACGATCTAGTCCCGCCAAGGCTTCTGTCAGTTGACTTCCAATATTACTCATCTGAACAATTGGGGCAATCATAAATCCGAGTAAAAGTGTAAATAAAAAAAAATCCCCTGTGGTCATCTCTCCTTGAATCATATAGTACCCACCTATTCCCATAATCCCCACAGAAGCAAGGCCTAACAAAAACGTAGAAGAACTTGTCATAAGCGCTGTAGCTGTCAAACTCTTTTTGACGTTTTGAAATAACAAATCAACGCCTTTTTCAAAGGATTTATTTTCTTGATCTTCGGCATTAAATCCTTTAATCACCCGAACACCTGCAAGGGTTTCTGTCAACCTTCCTTGTACCTCAGCATTGATCTTTCCACGATTTCTAAAAATAGGACGGATATATTTAAAAGCCTTTAAGGCTACATATCCAAAAATAGCAACGGGAAGAAATACAAATAAAGTCATCCAAGGATTAATTCGTATTAACAAGACAAGAGAAACAACCGCCGTAATGGTTCCGCCAACTAATTGTACCAACCCCGTTCCTATGAGATTACGTACGCCTTCAACATCTGTCATGATACGAGAGACGAGTGCCCCTGACTTGGTATTATCAAAAAAACTAATAGGTAAAGACAATACCTTCTTTTGTACCTGTGCACGTAACTCTGATATTAAGTATTGTGCTTGCACACTTAAAATACGCGTTAATAGAAAAGAAGTGATCGCCTGAATTAATAAGGCTAAACCTACCATCCATAATAAGTTATATAGACTATCCATGTCCTTATTAGGAACAATTTCATCTAGTAACTCTTTTGATTTTAAAGGGAGAACAAATCCTGCCAATCTACTTATCAAAATTAAAAACAACCCAATAAAAACCAATTTACGGCGAGGCCAAATAATGGTTTTAAAGGCTTTCCCCATAGTCACTTTGGATTTTTTTTGAGTATCCGCTTTTTGAGGAGATGGTTGTGCAAATTCTTTCATGAAGTACAATAACGAATGAAATTCAAAGATACTTGAAAACAAAAGATATATTCCATTAAAACTGCTTTACGTGTCTGTTAAAACATAATATACTAGAAACTAAATGACAGATAATGAATACACCACATTGGTAGGCACACTCGCATCTTTTTTATTGGTAATCATAAAGGCATGCCGTTCTAACAACGTTCTTGAAGGGATATTATCTACGTGCGTGTAGGCTTCTATAGTAGCAAGATCTAACGTCTTAAAACCAAACTCCAACACGGCGGTTAATGCTTCACTCATATATCCCTTTCCTTGATATGTAGGATCCAAATCATACCCCACCTCAGCTGTTTTTCGATCATCAGAAAAATGCCAAAGGGATATGGCACCTATACATTTTGAACTAGCTTCTTTCGGGGCTAAAACCCAATAAATACTATTTCCTTCTTTCCTATCTTTTAATCGATCAGAAATAAAAACATCTATTTCTTCAAGTGAAATTGGAGGTTTGCGCATAATATATTTGTTTACTTCAGGATCTGAACGCATAAATAATAGTGGTTCCCTATCCTCCCTACAAGGTACTCTCAGCTGTAAACGTGTTGTGATGATTGGATTTAATTCAGAAAAATGATGACACATTGGGTACGTTATTTTACAGTTGTATTGATTCTTGTCGCTAACCAACCCATAATAATACTATTTTTGTATCGATACGTATCTATTATTATGAAACAAACAAGTCACTGGCTCTACAATTTTTTATTAGACCACGGGTTTTCCCCCACATGGGCGTCATACACAAATCTAGTCGCTTTATGCATTTTACTCGTTCTTGTACTATTATTGATAGATTTGCTTTCGCGAAAAGTGTTACGTAAGCTTTCTAGTGGTATAGCTCTAGCTTCAAAAACAAAGTTTGATGATCTACTCATAGAGAATCGAGTTCCGAGGCGTGTGGGTCATTTAATCCCTTTTATGATTGCCTATTGGACAATCCCATATATCTTTCAAGATTTCCCAAAATTAAATTACTTAGCTACTATATTTTTACAATTATTAGCCATCGTTATTGTCCTACGTATTACACGCGCTTTACTAAATACCTTAAAAAGCTATTTTAAAACCAAACCAAAACTTCGCGATAAGCCTATCGACAGTTATATTCAAGTCTTTATGATTTTTGCGTGGTTTGTTGGGATCTTTTTTGGATTTGCAGTAATCACAAAAATGGATTTATGGAAATTTCTAACGGGACTAGGAACCATTTCTGCTATTATCATACTTGTTTTTAAAGATACCATCTTAGGGTTTGTAGCAAGTATTCAAGTCGCTACAAACGATATTGTACGTATAGGCGATTGGATTACGTTTGATAAATATGGCGCCGATGGAGATGTTATCGAAATCAATCTTGCTACCGTCAAAGTTCAAAATTTTGATAATACCATTACCACGATACCTACCTATGCACTCATCTCCGATAGCTTTAAAAACTGGCGAGGAATGACTGACTCTGGAGGAAGACGTATCAAAAGAGCCTTGTATATAAAACAAGACAGTATCAAATACTTACTTCCTAAGGATATAGAAAAACTTAAAAAAATTCAACTAATCACCAACTATCTCTCTGATCGTCAAGAAAAAATTAATATCTCCAATACAACATCTGGAGTCAATAAAGAGCTTCTGCTTAATGGACGCAACATGACTAATATTGGTGTTTTTAGAAAATATATGGAAACGTATATTTCGCAACACTCAGCTATCAATAAAGAAATGTTGCTTATGGCAAGGCAATTGGCCCCTACAGCAAAAGGAATTCCTATTGAGGTGTATTGCTTTAGTAGTGATAAGCGATGGCAAAATTATGAATACATCATGGCTGATATATTTGATCACTTTTTAGCTGCGGTAACCTATTTTGATTTAGAGCTGTTTGAGCTACCGAGCTCTGGGATGTATGCCCCTAATGAGTAAATACACCTAAGATCAACATAGAGGAAAGAAGTAATAATGAGGTATTTTCAAGAAGTATAACGACGTAGAAGTTTATACTGGGTACGCTTTCGCGAAAGCGTATAAAAGAAAATTGATAAGAAATTAATCTTCATCTTTGACAATAATCACAGTCGCTTTGACACCTGTAGCTAGATTCCAGACATTGGAAGAAATCACCTGTCTGTTATCATCATACATCACAAATTGAGCTGTATTGGGCCCTGAAGTTCCTTGATTGAGAGCCGTTATGTCTATTTTGTTAAAACCTTTTTTAAGGTCAATGTAAAATCCTTGGAATTCACCTGCAAGATGGATGTTAGGATGAATAATGGTGTCATTTACAGAAACACTGACTCTATCGCCATCTACATACTGATGGTCTCTGTATAAGAAACGAACAAATTTAGAACCGCTTCTAAAATCACCCAAAAACTGATCATTATAAAACTCAGGTTGTAGCCCTGCGTCTTTGGTATGATTTGTTTTATTGTTCATTTTATTTTCTAATGCCGTGTAGTCCTTTTTAGCAAACTCTTCACCTTCCATAAAGCGAACCTCCTTTTTTTTAGTGCCACTTTCAGGTTGTCCTAAACGAACTTTACTTTTTACAGAGACTGTGCTAGATGAAACACTAGAAGAAGCATTTTCTGGGGATACTAAAATAGGTGTTTCTGCTTGATTGGGTTGTTTGCCGTCTATTTTGATGGATTTACGAGGTGCATCTATTTGTGCGTAACCCAATGTAGCACACAAAAAAAGTGAGCAGACGAGCAAGCTTTGGAAAATAGATGTTTTGGGTGTAGTTTTCAAAATTTCAATTTGTTAGGTAAAGATACTAAATGTGTATCTATAATAGAAAATACTTAACACATCCATTAACAAGTTTTGTACCAAAAAAAACAGATGTTAGGGATGTGAATACTTACATGGGTCGAAAAATTATACTTGTCTTAACATAACAAGATTAAAATAAATACAGAACGATGACCGTTATGGTAGCATCAATCAAATCGATCATTTATGAAAATTAACATTTTTTATTATTTAGTAGCGCTATTATGTATCACTACTGCCTGTAGTACGCGCGATGACGACGGAAATTCAACAAATGGAATAGAGTGTCTTAATCTAGGAGCTCAGGAGTTAAATCTTACCATAGAAGATGCCTTTACCACACTACCCTCCAAAGTTTCTGTGTTTTTTAGAGTAACTGATCTCAACGGACAAGGAGTGCCAGGATTGAATCCTTCTGATTTTAGAATTTTTGAACAAGGACGTAATGATGCTTGTTTTAACGAAATATCGAGTTCTGAGTCTTCTGCTGAAATCTCACCGAATTCTCAGATATTTATCAATAACACCATTCTAGTATTAGATTTAAGTAATAGTGTATTAAGTTCAAGTTTACAAGAACTAAAAGACGCTTCTATCAGTTTTATCACCAATGTGGTCCCTGCGATTCCTACTAATTCATTCCAAATGGGAATCTATTGGTTTGACGGCGAAGATGTATTACACGAATTACAACCCCCTACAACAAGCGCTACAGTATTGGAAGATGCCATCAATAGCATCACTACGGATATTAGCAATGATCCTTCTACAGATTTGTATGGCGCTGTTATCAAATCAACGCAAGTAGCCGAAAACCTCATCACAAATGCAGAAGCACAAGATGTGTTTGGAGCGGCTTCTATTGTCATTTTTACAGATGGTACAGATCAGGCGGCTCGTTTTACACAACAAGAGGCACTTACAGCAGTTACGAATGCCGATGAAAATATTTCATTTTTTACCATTGGACTCGGTGATGAGATTGATGAAAGCACCTTATCGCAAATAGGTACTGATGGAAGTGTATTTGCCACCGATAGCTCTGAATTAGAAACCGTTTTTAACGAAGTCTCAAACAATGTGGCCAATCAAGCAAATAGCTTTTACTTATTTGAATATTGTAGCCCAAAGCGTGATGGGAGCGGAATGAACAATTTAGTGATTCAAGCCATCTCAAATACAAGAACTGGGGTTGTAGAGACTTCTTTTGATGCAACAGGGTTTAGTAGCGGATGTCAATAAACTAATTGCAAATTGTGTGTTTCATCGAATAAATAGTGCATTTTATCCATATTGATTCAAAAAAAGCTATTTTGCAAGTCTACTTTTGTAAAATCTGTAGCTTTATAATATGCTAGTAAATGAATCAAATTTAAAATATAAACTAGAGGATGTGTATATCCTATCTACAGGAGTATTTTACTTTTTTGAAGAGTTCATTGTGTCAGAAATAAATGAAGGCGTTCATTTTAATTGGGAAACCGCCCAAGAGGTTATTGAATTAGCATTAAATCATTATGGAAGAGATGCTAAAATATCTTATATCTCAAACAGAGTATACTCGTACTCCATCGAAGCTCAAGATTGGTTGAAATTTTTTAAATCAAGACATAACCTTAGAACTTTTGCAGTCGTAACTTATTCAAAAAGCGGATTAATTAATGTTATGATGGAAAAAATATTTTTCAAATCAAGAATTAAGACATTTGAAAATTTACATGATGCAGCAGATTGGGTTGCACAATACCATCCCACAGTCAGAACTAACACAATGGTTTTATAATTATTTGGTAGTGTATGTGTATCATTATTCCTTTTTATTAAATAAGAAGCGATAAGAGGTACATGCTAAATTCTCAAGATATAACAAGCATCATTCTTCCAATAATGGCGATGGATAATAATGAACGTTTTTAATCTTCAAACGGTTTTGATGATTTTTAAGCCGTTGTAGGTAAGAATCCCAAGTTCTGTTTTCTTCTTGTGTCCATCCAAGTTCTGCATGCCCTATAAGTCTAGGAAACGCTAAATACTCAATCGCATTCATATCTACTACCGTTTCTGTCCACAAAGGAGATTCTATGCCTATTATTTGAGAAGTAGGCACATCTTTAAGAATGCTTTGTGGGTTCCACATATAAGCACTATCAATAGGGGTCACTCCTGCCCACGTAAGGCCGATTTTAGTATCCTTAGTATACTTCATATCGAGATACGTCTTTGGTGCAGGTGATAATACGATAGAGGCTCCTTGTTTGGCTCCTAGCCTAGCAATCTCAGGATTGGTCCAATGCTGGATAATCGTTTCATCAGAAATACCAGCACTTTGGATATCTTCCCAACCCATTACATTCTTACCATATTTTTTGACAATCGCTTGCGCTTTTGTCAAAAAGAGATTATAATCCTCCTTTGAAGTGACATGTGATTCATCACCGCCTAGATGAATATAATCTCCAAGTGTAAGTGCAGAGAGTTCTCTAATCACATCATCTAGAAATTGATAGGTAATCTCTTTATCTACACATAGCGTACTAAAACCCACTTTCATTCCTGTATATAAAGAACGTGCTTCTCCGTCACAATTCAACGCTGGATAAGAAGCCAACGCAGCATTGGTATGTCCTGGCATATCTATTTCTGGGATAATCGTAATGTGGTGTAATTTTGCATAGGCAACGATGTCTCTGTATTGTGCCTGTGTATAAAACCCTCCTTGATCACCACCGACAGCACTCGTACTCCCAATTTCAGTAAGTTTTGGCCAAGACTTAATTTCAATTCGCCATCCCTGATCATCGGTAAGATGCAAGTGTAGTTTGTTTATTTTATAACTAGCAATGAGCTCTATATATCGTTTTACATCTTCTACGGGAAAAAAATGCCTTGCAACGTCCAACATCGCTCCTCTGTACGCGTATTGTGGAGCATCGTTAATGATTACTCCAGGAATTGCCCAAACGACCTTTGGGTGAATGGTATCTGAAACGATCTCATCAGGCAATAATTGGTAAAACGTTTGCAATCCCATAAACAAACCAGACATGGTTTTTGCCCGTATAATCACACGGTCTTTAGTGCTTTTAAGAAAGTATCCTTCATCATCAGAAATTTCATTGGCAGTAGGATCCAGCACAAAATGAATACTATTTTTTGCCAGCTGACTTTCCTTCTTAGTAACCAAAGTAATCCCACTTGCTTTTGTAAAACGATCTGAAAATTGAAGCGCTATCGCCTGACTATCAAAACTAGTTCCTGCATAAATAGTCGTATTTGCATCAATCAAAAAGCCTTGCTCAGCAGTCACTACTTCATTGGGGTACGGAATCAAGGAACGCTCCGTTATAGGAACGAAAATAGCTGTTTTTTCGGGGGTACAACTTATACAAATGTATAAGAGGATAATGATATAAGATACATACTTTTTCATATACTTAAAGATAGTAATTTATAAATCTAGACGGTAATACCCACATTTTAAATAGGCTCCTTCAGGAAAACTTATTGGGTGATCACTGTCGTGAAAGGTTTTATCAATTGTTTTAAAAAGTCGGTTGGTTTTTGTGATTCCTTGCTCTGAGATATCAAAAAACTGTTGCGCAGTTATCCTTGAAGAACAAGAAGCCAATACCAAAATTCCTTTTTTAGCAACCAATTGTGCCCCTAAAACAGCCAATCGATGGTAACTGTGTTTGGCACTTTCAATCTCTCTAGCACTTTTTGCAAAACTAGGAGGATCTATCACCACAATATCAAACTGTTTGTCACTATCAATAAGTTGCTGTAAGCCTTCAAAAGCATCAATAGCCATAATTTTGTGTGTCCCCTTACTAGGATTGAGTTTACCATTTTCAAGCGCTACTTCTAGGGCTTGTGCACTTATATCTAGACTTAATACTTCAGTAGCTCCGCCAGCCAGTGCATGCACCGAAAATCCACCTGCATAACTAAAGACGTCCAATACTTTTTTGCCTTTAGACAACTCACCAACTCGTTTTCTGTTATGACGGTGATCTAAGAAGTAACCCGTTTTATGACCGTGGATCACATTGGCAGAAAACCGAATCCCATGCTCTTTAAAATAAACGACCTCTGATGATAACATTCCATGAAGTACTTGCCCATCTGTAAAACCATGTGATGTTGATTTCTGTAATTGACGACTTAATCGCACCACTAGCGTTTTCACCTTAGCGACTTCAACCAATTCTGGTAAAATCATTTCTAAATACGGAAACCAAATTCCTGAATAAAACTTAACCACTAGCACATCTTTGTACACATCGGCGATAAGACCAGGGAAGCCGTCATTTTCTCCAAAAATAAACCGATAGCTATTGGTATTTGTTTTTAGTAAAGTGGCTCTTTTCAAAAAGGCAATACGTATTTTTTCTTTAAAAAATACACTATTTAGTGTTGCTGGGGTAGAATGAACAACCTTGATTCTAATAGGAGAATCCGCGTCATACAGTCCAATAGCAAATACTTTGTCTTTACGTTGATCAAATAAAATAGCTATATCTCCCGTCTTTCCATCCTTATTTTGCTTAGCGATACTATCTTCAAAAACCCATGGGTGTCCTTTTTTCACAAGCTTTTCGGCAGTGGATTTTAGCTTAATCGCTAGACGTTGCGTTTTAAAACTCAAAAAATCAATCATATATGATACAGATATTATGTAGTTGCTTCTTTAGATATTCGCTCCAAAGGAGCTAGAACATCTGCGGTAAGTTTAAAAATAATTCGGTTGTAATGAAATATGATTGAATCTATTGTATTCAAAAATGTATTAAAATCACCATTCTTAAAGGAGTTGCTATTGATTGGCGTTATGGTATGTGAAGTTACCAAAATACGTAACAACTCTTCTTTGGTTTCTATGTTTGGTAGAGATACAAAGGGAGCCGCTTCTATATGCTTTTGAGAGGCTTCAAAAATATTTCTTATATTATTGGTACGCACTACATACGATGTAATATCACCATCTGTAACATCTCCTGCATCTACTAAGTTTTGATATTCTGTTATTATTGAGACATTTTTAGTGACAAAACTCTTCAAATTTTGCTGCAATAGTTCGATTAATTTAAAACGATCTAATTGCTTGTCTCTATCTTCTAGTGGTGTAGCAGCATAACTTAAATGAAACAATTCTTTATCCCATTCCTTAAAAGACCCCTTGAAATAGGTTAATTTTTCGTTTTCAATTCGATCAGCAGCCAATTGAAAATGTTTCTTTTTATAAACCGTACCCTCATATTCAAATACTTTTGCCTTTACAACACCAGTGCTTATATCTACTAGTTTCTTAAAGTTCTCTTCAAATCGCTTAGCCGGCTCCATAAGCGTCACTAGTTGGTCTTTTATAAGCGATGTAAACTTCTCATGTATTTGTAAGGTATCTAGATTGAAAAAGAGATTCTCCTGTTGCAATTCCTCTGCATTAGGCACTGTAAAGTAACGTTGTTCAAAATTACCTAAATACTCTTTTCCAAATATTTGTTCTGTTTGTTTTTCTTCGGCTATGAAAGATGTCATTTTATCTAATGCAGGGATATACTCCTCTTCCTTTAATCCCATAGCATATACGTATAAATTTTTGGTAATTGTACGTTGTATTTGTTTCGGGTTTTTAAAAAGCTTCCAAGGGCTTGACACATCCCAAACTCCTTCAATAAAAGGGGTTTTAGCATTCTGCTCTCTATCTTTATTTGAAGGGTGACTGGCATACATGTTTAAAGAAGAGAAGGTTTCTTCTTCTTTAAATATAATGGGATGACCTGCATCATCTGTGTCACGTTCATGAATACTTTTATCTATATCATCTTGTACGGCATCAAGTGTTTCTTGTTGATGTACAAATAAGTTAGATGTATGTACTTTTTGCTGAGAAGCTGTTGCTGTATAACTCAATGTCTTATTCCAAGATTCATAAGCTTTTTCAAGTTTCCACAACGCACTTACAATAGCTTCACTCCCTGTAAGGCTTACCGCAACCTTATCTGCATGAAATTCCATCTCCCGCGATAGAGACGCATGAAGAATGTTTAATAGTTTATATAACAAAAAAAGAAGTTGCCGTATCAACCAGACAAACGGTGTTATGATCCACGCAATAAAAGAAAGGCGTATATCGATACTTCGCCAAATTTCAAGTGCTCTATCCCAATAGTCACGTTCAAAGATCATATTTTGAATGATGGTATTAGTCATATACACATAACTACCTACACGCATACTAGATTGAGAAAAATGACCAAATTCATGCGCCATCACCGCCTTAAACTCTGTTAGGTTTAGTCCATTGACTAGGGCTAATCCTATTCGTAAATTCTTCTTTCCAGGAAAAAAAAGACTTAAAAAAGTACTGTGAAAGGATACAGAAGCATTTACATCATGATCAATAATGATTTTATTTGGTTTAGGTGCCTTTGCGTCTTTGGCAATTCGATGAATAAAATCATATAATTCGGGCTCGTCTTTAGGTTTTACAACCACACTAATTTTGTCTTTGTGCCTGTTCCATCTAAAAATAAATTTAAGTGTAAATAAAAACAACATGAACGCACCCACGGCAAAAGCTAAATTAAATACATCTCCCTCCACTTTTTTAAACTCTAAAAACTGCCAATAGGCAAGTTTTCCTAAACCAATAATCATGGCAAAATAGAGTATAAAGAATAAGAGTAATCCTGCAATCGCTAGGATCACCTTTTGTATATAGCTATTCTGAACACGTGTAAAATCATCTGGTAGCTGGGTAGGGTTCTCTGGATAACGCATAAAATAAGATCATTAGTAAGTACAGGAAACAAGAATAAGGAATTTTACGCTTTCGCGAAAGCGTATACCACCACATTCGCATTTTTTGTACTTTAACCCTATGAAAATATCTCATTTTTTAATCGGTTTGATACTCTTTGGAACTTTAGTAAATGCCCAAGAGTCGCCACTCGTAAATATCGAAGCCTATGGTGGTACATACGCGTATGATGTCAAATATGCGACCGATGATAACTTCTTAAAGACAACAGTATATGATTGTGTGCAATGCTTGTTACTACCCGAAATTGCCGAAGCAATAGCAGCTGCCAATCATGATTTTTGTGAGTTAGGCTATAAAATTCAGTTTTTTGATTGCTACCGCCCCCTTTCTGTTCAAAAGAAAATGTGGGCAATCTATCCAAACCCATCCTACGTAGGGAATCCTTATAAGAGTGGCTCCATACATAATAGAGGTGCTGCGATTGATATGACGATTGTAAAACTAGATGGCACCCCGCTAGACATGGGAAGTGATTACGATCATTTTGGAAAGGAAGCACATATAGATCATCCTCATAACGATACCGTAAAAGCAAATCGAAAACTTTTATGGGATGTCATGAAAAAGAATGGGTTCTCCCCTATCAGAACTGAATGGTGGCATTTTAATTATGATGCTAAAAATTATGGGCTGAAAGTCCTAGATATTGATTTTGATTGTACTAAATAATTTATCATAAAAAAAAGCCCTTAAACACAGTGTATTTAAGAGCTTTTATATGAATGTAGTTTTTGGTTTTATTTAGGATCTAGTAATGCATCTATTCTTGCGATAATGTCTTGGTAATGGTATTTTGTAATCGTGTTTATATTTCCATTTTTTGCCGTTCTAAGTCGAGAACGTAAGGTAGTGAGTTCGCCACGAATTAATGACTTAATATCAGAGGTATTTGTGTCATATACAAATGGACTTTCAAGGCCTGGTCTTCCACGTCTTCGCGTAGGTCCTTCATCGGTCATTAAAAATGACATTCTTTCTAAATAGGATTTTTGTAAATTCCTTCTATATATATCAACATTTTGTCCTCTTGATGCTTCTGACCACAGACCTTTGCGTACATCTGATAGCATCTCATAAGCACTATAATACTCTTGGTTAATGGTCTCTGCGTCTATTAATCGCCCAATACGATCAAAACTCAACAAACCATTAAGATAACGTGATTGTAGGCTACGGATACGCTCAAAGTATCCTGCGTGATCAATATTTTGAAGTATAGCTTTGTCAGCTAACCAATCTTGTGTTTGAAATAAATTCTCTTGAAGCCATTTCATAGACGCCTGTTGCGAGCTTTTGTTTACATGTGTGTACACAATACCCTCTTGGTCTGGATTTTTAATATTTTCATAAACACCCCCAATATTGGTGACTACGTGCCCCACATATCTACTATAAACCCCTAATAGCTCACCGTACAATTCTTCTAGATCTAGATAATTGTTCGTTTGATCTGAGGTCCAAGCTGGGAGATTGGCCGCTACATATTTCAAGTTTTTGACTCCGTAGGTGCTTGCTTTGATAGGATCATCTCCTATGCCTTCTGTCTGTGATTGTGGATCAAAACGATTTGACTGACGTCCAAACCTATAGATAGGGTCATTTGCTTTTTCTATGACCCATTTGTTTAGAGTAGAAACTTCATCTTCAGGTGTTTTAGCATTAGGCAACCATCTATAGCCCCAATTCACAGCATAATGATCATAAGGGCCCATTTGACGTACAAAGCGTATATTTTGATCACCTGGTTGTGCGATGTAATTATAGCGTGCGTAGTCCATGATACTTGCCGCAATTCCGTTTTTTTGCGTAAATGCTCCGTCTCTGTAGGATTCTACATCATACGCATAGCTAGCCGCCATATTGTGTGGGAATCCTAAGGCATGCCCTACTTCGTGTGCAATCACCATACGCATCATCTCTCCAATTTCTTCATCTGGAGTATCAAGGGTACGCGCGCTAGGATTTGCTGCACCGGTTTCTAATAAATAACGATTTCTATAACTCCGTAAATGATTGTGGTACCAAATAATATCACTCTCTATAATTTCACCACTTCGCGGATCTGACACACTTGGACCTACAGCATTACGGGTAGTACTTGCTACATAGCGAACTACAGAATATCGGATGTCTTCTGGGCTAAACTCAGGATCTTCTTCTGGTGTCGGGGCATCTTTAGCTATGATTGCATTCTTAAAACCAGCAGTTTCAAATGGTTTTTGCCAATCTTCAATGCCTTGTTTGATATATTTTTGGAGTTTTTCAGGAGTACCAGGATCTAAGTAATATACAATAGGCTTTACAGGTTCTACCAATTCTCCTCTTGCATAAGCTTCTGGATCTTTTGGTTCTAATTTCCATCTTCGGATGTAGGTTTTCTCATCTGCTTTTAAGGCATCGCTCCCATAATCATATTGGCTTACCGTAAAGAAGCCTACTCTTGGATCTGCAATTCTAGCTTGCATAGGTTCTTCTGGCAAAAGAATCATAGATTGATTCATTTGAAGACTAATTGACTCTGAATTACGCGATGATGGGGGCTCTGAAGCATCATACGTAAAATCCTGTTTTACCTCTATATTAAGTGGGAAGCTTTTTACACTGTTTATAAAACTACGTGAAGGATCTAATTTTTTTACTTTATATTGTTTACGCAGGTATGCTGGTAATCCGCTTATAGCTTTTACATCCGTAGAAAAAAGCTTAGTCACATCTATCACAACAGCTGTTGAATCTACATTAAACGCTTTGATATCAAAAGCGTACAAAATAGGCTCATAATTATTTACACGCACTGAATTACTAATTGCTTTGGTACTATCAGCAACATTTCTATAAGACTTCACCTTCAGTAAAATCTTATCTTGATAGCGTTGCCAGTGAACAACTTCTTCATTGGTTTTTGACCCTGCATTGAAAAAACCACCCCCTAATCCAGAAGGAATTTGCGCTATACGACTTACCCATAGCATATCTTTTTCCAATACCGAAAAAGGAATTTCGTATAAATATGTTTTTTTTACACGATGTACTTGAAAAAGACCGCTATCTGTAACTGCTTCTTTGGTTACTACATCTTTATACTCTTGAATAGCGTCTTTATCTTTTTTTTGGGGTGGGGTCGCTACTACTTCTGAGGTGTTTTTCTTTTTCTTTTTATCTCTTTTTTGGGCGTATGTAGCAGTAGTGAAACAAAAACTTAACAATACGCTAAGGAGTAATATTTTCTTCATTATAAAACTATTGATTTGATGAATCTAAGAACTCATACAAATTAAGAATAACAAAATACTTAACAATAGTTTAGAAAAACATTAACATTTACAAACACAATATAGCTACTATTGCTTTGAAAAACGTAGTTTTATCGTCTGTGGTGTATCAAAATTACCAGTTCCTCCCCACCCTTCATAGCCAAGTACCAAATCAAGTTCAAATACGGTATCATCGGTAAGATCTATCAAGCCAAAATTTTGTTCATCGGGTCCTGTAAGTGCATGAAATGCTGAGTTTCTACAAAAAAGATTTAACGATTGATATATTTTAGGATACACCATTTCTCCGGCAATGGTAAATTCAAGCCCTTCTGCTATGAGACTTGTTCTTCGTACGTTAGAAGTAGGTCCTGTTGTGATGGTAACGATTCCTTGATTATCGACACCAGAAGTAGGCGATGGTGTTTGATCACCAACAATCTCATAATTATATACACCTGTAAATAAATCAGCAGGGATAGTATCTATTACATTGATAACATATCGATACGGAGATTTGAAAAAACAAGCATCTGTAAAAATCGAAGCACTTCCATTTTCTGTACTAAAAGTTCGACCATCTGTAAGATGAATTTCCATGCGTAGTTCAAATTGATCTCCAGCTTGAATCGCACCAGCATCTAAAGAAAAAGCCTCTATAGCTTCTTGATATACTACTTCTACAGTTCCCACTGGCAATCCGTTACTTCCTGTCTGAAAATCCGTATTAGGAATATCTTTTAACATGATTTCAGACGCACTTAAATCTCCATTTTCTGGTGTTCTATCTTTATATTGAAGATAGAGTCGTACAAAATCAAAAATCCCTCCCTCCTCTAAGTCTTGTTCTTCTAAAACAACTGTAAATGCACTTTGTACATCTGTTCGTAGAAAATTAGGTGAAATCCGATCTATATTTCTTAAAATGGCGCCGCGTTCTATCTCTTCTACAACGGTGTCAATAGCCTTATCGTCTTCACTACAGGAAAAACACAAAGTCATACTAAAAATTAAAAAAATAGCTTTTTTCATAGGGATAGGATTTAACTAGGTATATTATTGTTTTGAAAAACGAACTTTAGAAGGAATATTTGCAATATTACATCTTGAATCAAATCCTTCAAAAGCTTCTAAGAAATGTAACTCAAAAACAGTATCATCAAAAGGATCAATAGTAGCTGGGATGCTATCAGGACCAATTAATATTCTGTCAGATACATCATCTTGTGTACATCCAAATCGAGTTCTTTGATATCTTGTCACGACTGCAACGTCACAAACGATACTAAATTCAATTTCTAAAGCATTTTCAGGAGCTTCCACTTCAAAAATACGTACATTATTGGAATGTCCATTTCGAATGGTAACAAGTACATCATCACCAAATGTAGGTCCGAAAAAACCATCTTCAATACTAGTTAATTCATATATGCCTGTAAACTGATCTGAGGCTATAGGCTCCACGATATTAACCAAATACGTAAAAGGTGACCTAAAAAATCCTGATGTATTCACTACAGTCCCTCCTGAATTATCTAGATTAAACGTCAAACCATCCGAAAGGTTAAGGTCTAAATCTAAGCGGAATTGATCTTTACAATTGGTTTGATCTAACGTTAAGCCCGTAGCAGTTAAAAGCGCTTCGTAGGTATATTCTAATGTGATTCTTGGTAATCCAAAATCAGTAGAGCTAAAATTTTCTGGTGTTAATGTCTCCAGCAATACAGGTTGTGTCGAAACTGAATTTCCAGGAGAATTATCTATAAAGGAAACAAAAACATCAACAGTGCTGAGAAGACCTCCATCCTCTATATCTTGTGCCTCTATATCAACACTAAAAATACTTGCGGGATCATTGACAACAAACTCTCCATTGTTAAAATTCAAGGTTCGTAAAACGGCGCCTCTATCTACTTCTACGAGAACTGTTTCTATAGCTTTTTCTTCATCGTCACAAGCGATACATACAATCATGCTCAGGATTAAAAATGTAATTTTTTTCATAGGATAAAGTTTTTGAGTTAGTAGTATTTAGTACTATAAAAATGAATAATCTACATAAAGAAATGAATTATTTCCATCGTAATAATTGTTTTATACGCTTTCGCACTTCGACCCTGCTCAGTATAAACTTCTGCGTCGTTATACTCCTTGAAAGCGAACTATTGCTTAGAAAAACGATAGGTAACTGTAATTGGCTCATCCGATAAATCTCCGCCTACCCAACCGTCATATCCAATGGTAAAATCTGCCTCAAAGACACTATCATCTTGCATATTTAAAAGTCCAAAACTATTGTCCTGTGGTCCCCAAAAAACGATCCCTGCCCCAAAACGACACAATCCACCACGTTCTTGATAAATATCTGGTAATATAAAGTCCCCAGCAACCGTGAAGTCTAGAAAACTTGAACGTCTCTGGTTAGGATACGCTCCATTGGTGATCGTCGTAATACCAGATTGAGAAATTGCCTCAATATTTGATGAAGCAATAACCTCATAGTTGTATACACCTGTATACAAATCATTTGGAATAGGGTTAATGACGTTGACTTGATAATAAAAAGGCGAATTTTCACAAAAATCAGCTATAATACTAGGGCTTCTATTTAGATATCCAATGATCCTACCGTCCTTTAAATGCATGTCAGGACGAATAAAAAATTGATCCCCAGGTGCGACCTCATTTGCTGTAAGTCCAAAAGCATCAAGCATCTCCTGAAACGTATAATTTAATAAAGTTCGTGGTCTACCAAATTCACCAAGGTAAAATACTGATCTAGGGAGGTCTTCTAAAATAACTTCATCTCTATTATTCGCCCCACTGGTTGTATTACTCTTGAAGCTTGCATACACCCTTACAAAATCAAAAAATTCTCCTTTTTTTTCGTCATTTGCTCTCACCTCAACAGAAAACTCACTTTCTAAATCAGTGATTATAAAATTATCACTCCCAACTTCCGTATTTATCAGTAAGGCACCTTTAGGAGCGTTTAAAAAAACATCAATGGGTTTTTCATCTGAGCTACAACCTACTACTAATGTCAACAGTATAATCGTTAAAGTTATCGTATGTTTGTTCATCTTTTAAATTTTAATTTGTCTTTATACCTAAGTATCTATCTTTATTAAAAAGGTTGCGTCTTAAACACAAAATATATTCTTTTAACCCATTACCAAGAGAGTCAATTAATCAATTATTGTTTTGAAAAACGATATCTAGATGGAGCTGTCACATAGCCACACTCTCCATCAAATCCTAGATAGCCCTCGACAAACCATAACTCAAAAACAGTATCATCAGTAGGATTTGCAGGACCATTTACAGTATCTGGCCCTAACAATGTAGGGGCAGCATTAAAAATACAATATCCTTCAGGAGAAGACAGCTGATTCTTTCCCATAACGATTTGATTATCTACAACTGTAAACTCCCATCGCCTTGGTGCTTCAATACTTACATGATGTAAATTATGCCATGCCATAAACTCTCTTGTATTGGTCGAATGACCTTTAACCACTTCTACAAGGCTTCCATTACTAAAGGGCTGCCCATTCACATCGACAAACGTTTGTCCATTTGGACCATCAACTATAGACTCCATGAGATACATTCCCGTAAAAAGATCTTCGGGAATAGGCTCTATGATATTAATGGTGTAACAAAATGGCGAACTAAAAAAGGTATTAAAAGCGAGTATAATAGAACTCGCATTGGATGCATTAAAAACGCGCCCGTCTGTCAGTTTTAAATTGAGATGCACTGAGAATTGATCGGTAACCGCTATTTGACTTGCTGTAAGTCCTGTGATTGTTAAAAGCTCTTGATACGTATATAGAAGCGAAGTAATAGGAAGTCCATTAGGCCCTGTAGTCCATTCTGAAGCTGGAATGGTTTCCAATAAAGTAGCATTAACAGAATTTGTTCCGTTATCAGGAGTATTGTCTTTAAATGATATAGAGACTTCTAGTTCATCCAACAAACCTCCATCTTCAATATCCATCTCTTCTACCTCAATGTGAAAAACACTTTGAAGATCGTTTATATCAAAATCAGTAGCGTTGATAGCTGTAGTACGAACTACTGCCCCTCGTTCTACCTCTTCTGTAACGACTTCAATAGCTTTTTCATCATCGCTACAAGATAACAATGCCCCTAATAAAAGGAGAAGTGAGTACTTATATTTCATTGAGTTGGTTATTTAGTTAAATGTATGATTAATGTAACTTTCTGACGTATACACCGATAAAAAATTACCTTATTAAAATACACAAATACGATTCATTATTGTTTAGAAAGTTTAATTCTAGAAGGTGCTGTTCCAAAACCACAATTACCATCAAAACCTAAATACCCTTCTACAAACCATAATTCAAATACCGTGTCGTCATTTGGGTCTATAGTCGCATTTTCTGTGTCGGGCCCTAATAATATCGCAGGGTCAATACCACAAAAACCTATTTTACTAGACAATAAATTTTTACTAAAAACTACCTTATCACAAGCGATGGTAAATCTAAAAATACGAGGTTGTTCCTGTTCTATGGATAGTCTATGGCGTAACCGCATTTCTCGCACGTTGGTAGAATGTCCTTTGTACACCTCTACCTGTTGCGTCTCTCCAAAAGTAGGTCCTAAAGGTCCATCGACTATACTTTCTAATTGATAAATCCCTGTAAATTGATCTTCAGGGATAGGGTCTATCACATTAATTGTATAACAAAATGGCGAACTCCAAAAATCATCTGCTGCCAGAATTTTAGAACTAGATTGCCCCGTTGTAAAGGAACGACCATCTGTCAACTTTTGGTTAATTCTCACTTCAAATTGATCTTTACAAGACATATCTGCCATGGTGAGATTAAAAGCATTTAACGCTTCTTCAAAAGAAATTATGAGTGGACTTACTGGTTTTCCAAATTGACCGACAACAAAAATATCACTAGGGAGCGTCTTTAACAACACCTCATTAGAAGGAGATGCGCCGGTTTTTTTGTAAGTAAGATACACATCAATAGCATCTAGTAATGCACCATTTTGCTCATCGTGTACTTCTAGTTCTACCCTAAAAATATCAGAAGGATTATGAATAGAGAAATCCGCATTGACCGTTTCTGTCGTTCTCACATAAGCACCTATTTCCCTATCATCTGCATTTGTAAATGCTACTTTATCATCATTAGAGCAGGAGATTGTAAAAATACAGCACAATAAGGTAGCAAGTATTGATTTAGACATGTTGTGAGTTGTTTAGTTAGTTATCTCTAATATACTCAACCTCTCTCCTGCATAAGGGAATCCCGATCATAATTACCTACAGATAGGCAAAACACATACTATGATTCATTTGAGTCTGCGATACGATTCTTTACATACTCAATCTCCGTTTTCCCATGAGGTTTTGCTTTTCCATGTTCATCAAGACCTACCATGACAATACGATCTATCGTAATAATAACTTCCCGTGTCATTTTATTGCGCACCTCACATGCAAGCGTGATGGACGCTGTACCAAATTTTGTAGGTTCAATGCCTATTTCGATAATATCGCCTTTTTTTGCGCTTGCGCGAAAATCAATTTCACTGATATACTTTGTAACCGTTCGTGGGTTTTCGAGTTGGATAATCGCATACAACGCCGCCTCTTCGTCTATCCATTCCAGTAATCTGCCGCCAAAGAGTGTTCCATTGGGATTCAGATCTTCGGGTTTTATCCATTTACGTGTGTGAAAATTCATCTTCTTTTATATTTCCGAGGAGTCGGAAATCCTATCCGACATTCATTATTAGTATATCATCTCAACTGAATCGTAAAAATACAAATTAGTATACGCTTTCGCACTTCGATACACTCAGCATATACGCCTTCGTCTTCATAACTCCTAGAAAGCGAACCTATACTAAATACCAAAGAATAGTAGAAACTGCCAATCCAATAACAGCTATAATAGATGTCATTACTGTCCACGATCGAAACGTTTCTTTTTCGGTAAGTCCTAAATACTGCTTGACTAACCAAAATCCACTATCATTTACATGCGAAAAGATCGTAGCCCCTGAAGCAATCGCAATCACCAAAACAGCTAATTGTGGTTGTGTAAAAAGCAATACCTCTTCTCCATTTACAATAGTAGTCAATAAAGGGGCTGTGATACTTGCTGCCGTAATCATAGCTACGGTAGCAGAACCTTGTAAAATACGTACAATAGCCGCAACGATAAATCCAAATATCACAGGAGGAAAAAAGTCACCACTCAATGATGTTGCTATCATTTTACCAGCACCAGTATCTATTAATATCTCCTTAAATGCTCCCCCTGCCCCTGTGAGCAAAATAATCACACCTGCTGGATATAATGACTTTGTAGAAATAGCTAAAAGCTCTTGTTTTGAAAACCCCTTTTTGATTCCTAACACATACCAAGCGACTACATTGGCTATGATAAGTGCCACAAACGGATGTCCTAACAATCCAGTGGCATATCTAAGCCACTGAGGCAAGCTATTTTGATCAAAAAGCGGACTACCTACTACCGTATTGCACACAATCAAGAAAATAGGGATCGCAATAATGAATAAAATCATACCAGCAGAAGGAGCATTTTCAGGAATAGCAACTGTGCTTATCATGTCCTGAGGCACTGTGATATGCATTTTTTTTGACAAACGTTTAGCAAGTACAGGACCAGCGATAATAGCCGCGGGCAATCCTGTGATAAAACCAAAAATGATAACATATCCCAGATCTGCTTTAAGAATGTCGGCAACAGCTATAGGCCCTGGTGTAGGAGGAATAAACGTATGTGTAATGGCAAGACCTGCTAATAAAGGAATGGCATATAGAAACAAGGACTTCTTCGTTTGTTTTTGCAACGCATAGATCAACGGGACTAAAATGATAAAAGCAACATCAAAAAATACAGGGATCGCAACCAAAAAACCTGTAAGCATCACTGCCCAGTGTGCATTTTTGATTCCAAAGAGCTTCAGCATTGCTTGCGCCAATTGTTGCGCACCCCCAGAGCGCTCTAATATAGCACCAAAGAGAGCACCAAGACCTACAATAGTCGCCACAAAACCAAGGGTGCCTCCCATTCCTTTTTCGACACTATTCAAAATGGCCGCAGGCTCCATACCCGCAATAATCCCAACCACAATACACGTAATTAACAACGCTATAAATGCCTGAAATTTTAGGCGAAGTATTAAAAATAATAGGACACATATCCCTATAAGTACTGCTGCTAGTAATTGTATGTCCATTTTAGTCTATGAGTTTTGAGTCGTGAGTCTTTGAAAGGTGAATCAAAATAAAAGTCATTTTGTCAAATGTTTTCTCAATGAAGATATCATCTTTCCAATTTCTGTTAATTGTTGTCTATTTAATTCATCTGTGTCAAAATCAATATATCCTCTCAATCTAGCCTTAGTAGATGCTTCAACACATTCATGAGAACTATCCCAAGCCATTTTCAAATATCTATTAAAATTTGCATCGGTACTCCCAGAGCCTTCAGCGATATTAAATGCAATAGAGTCTGCTGCTCTAACAAATTGAGAAGAGAGTCTATACATTTCTTTTTGTGGAAAAGTATCTATTTGATTATTCACAGCTTCTCCAAATTGAATCGCTTTCCGATACACATTTAAATCTTCAAACCGGAAGTGGTATTTACTCTTCATATAGTATAGTACATATTAATCATTTTTATTAAAAAATCACTTCCCAAATACTCACCACTCACCACTCAAAGACTCATGTCTCATTGACTCACCTCCCAATCCGTATGAAAAACACCCTCTTTATCCTTTCGCTCATACGTATGTGCACCAAAAAAATCGCGTTGTGCCTGTATCATATTTGCCGATGAATCTCCTTGTATCATTGCATTAAAATAGGATAATGATGCGCTCAAAACAGGAATGGCGGCTCCTGCTCCTAGGGCGTGTTGTACGATGTGTTTTAACGCAACGTTTCCTTTTATTAGTTGTGGGATCACACTTTCGTGAAATAATATATTGTCATCAAACCCGTCAAGTATTTCTATTAATCGCTCCATAGTCTTAGAACGAATGATACAGCCGTTCGTCCAAATGCGTGCAATTTCTGATAGTTGCAAATCCCATTGATAATGAGCGGAAGCCTTCCGTAGGGTTTCAAAACCTATGGCATGATTGATCATTCGTGCCGTTTGATAGGCTTTTTGTAAGATTGTAGTGTCAATATTTTTAATTTCTTCTCTTTTAATATTATATAATTGCTGCCCCTTAAGACGCTGTTCTTTTTGGGAAGAGATAATTCGTGCCAATACAGCTTGCGCTATCGTATCAAAAGGAGCTCCAATTTGCAAGGCTGCAGTCGTACTCCAACTTCCGGTGCCTTTTTGTTGGGCTTTATCAAGAATCACATCGATGAGTGGTTGTCCATCTTCGGTTTTCTGGAGGATGATTACAGATATTTCAAGCAAATAACTGTTGGTTTCACCTTTATTCCATTCATCAAATCTATCTGCTATTTCTGTTAGTGAAATCTTCCCATGAAAGTGTAAGATATCGTACATCTCAGCAATGAGTTGCATTTCTGCATATTCGATACCATTATGAATCATTTTTACAAAATGTCCAGATCCGCCTGAGCCAACCTTGGCACAACAGGCATTACCTTGAGCGTCTTTTGCAGCAATAGCTTCCAAAAAAGGGGCTACTTGATGATACGCTTCGGTAGTACCGCCTGGCATGATGGAGGGGCCTTTCAAAGCACCTTCTTCACCTCCAGAAACACCAACTCCTACAAAGTGAATTCCTTTGTCTTGCAGGTCTTTTACGCGTCTTTCGGTATCTAGATAGTGACTATTCCCACCGTCCATAATCATATCACCTTCCGTCAAATAGGGTAGTAAAGAATCTATTACAGCATCTACGGCAGGACCAGCATTGACCATCAGGAATATTTTTCGCGGAAGCGCAAGAGAATTTACAAAAAGTTCCATATCATCAAACCCTTTACAATCTTTCAACTCTGGATACGTACGTATACATTGGAGGGCGACCTCTTCTTCCATACCGGGTACATGTCTATTATATAAGGACAGGGGTATATCGTGATTGGCAAAATTTCGCGCAAGCGATTTCCCCATCACTCCTAATCCAATTAGCCCTAATGGTGAGGCTTGATCTCGTTGTATAGCATTCATAATGTGTTTTACTATTGCTTCTTTTGGTAAGGTGGCATCACAGACAATCCCTGATTTTGGTGTTTCTAAGGTGTCAAATTGTGATTGTAATAAATCAGGATTAAAAAAATGAGCTTTTCGAGCCGCTAATCGTTGCGCTACAAATGAAAAGTTCGCAGAAAGATAAATCGTTTTTACTTGAAGCTGATCCACCTTAAGGCGTGTTCGATAGCTTTCTTTAAGAGCCGAACAGGCTAAGATAGCGCCTTTGGTTTTCCATAGTGGGTATTGTGCAACAATACTATCCAACCAAGGCCAGCGGTCTTGATCTTGTAAAGGAATACCAGCAGCCATTTTGGCTTTATTCTCTTGAGAATGAAAGTCATCAGCATCATAGAAAGGTATTATCAACCGCTTCGCCAACGCCTTACCTAGTGTAGTTTTACCCACTCCAGAAACCCCCATGACTATGTATATAGTAGCCATTAAAATAAGGTAGGTGGATTAGTAGTATTTTGAGATAATGTGACTGGAATTTTTAAATCCAAAGACAGGGCTTTATTTAGTTTTTTAATAAAATACGCAGATAGTAAGGGAGATTCTACCTCAACATTTTGATGAATAAAAAAGTGAATATTCGTTAATCCTTGAGCTACCCATTTTTGTAATCTAAGAATCCAGTCATCCAAACGCGTATAGTCACTCTCGTGGTTAGCGCCTACAAAGCGAATAAAAGCTTCATTATTGGTTAATCGCATATGCATAATGTCACGCCTCCCCGCTGTATCCACGAGTATATTTGCCATATTATTTTCTTCTAACGCTAGATAAAGTCGTTCAGCAACCTGAAGGTCATTAAACCAATCGGTATGCCTGAATTCTAATGCGATGGGAACATGGCTAGGCCAATGATTGATAAAGTTATCTACCCGATCAAAATTTTTAGGTTGGAAGTTGTTATGCATTTGTAAAAAGATGGTGCCCAATTTTTCTTTAAGTGCTAACGTACGATCAAGGTATTCTGGAATATACTTCTCGGCATCTATAAGACGTTTTAAGTGACTTATAGTATTAGTGATTTTTGGAAAGAATTTAAACCCTTCTGGTGTTTTATCATACCACTTTTCATATTGCTCTTTCGGAAAAAGTCGGTAAAACGTAGCGTTGAGCTCTATACAATTAAACTGACTTGAATAATAGCCTAATTCATCTTTTGTGCCTCGTGGATAAAAGTTTTTTAAATCTTGTTTATTCCATTTCGCACACCCTACATAGACTTGCAAAGGACTTGAATCCTTATCCTTATTGGCGCTTAATACTCTTTCAGTATCTATGTGATCTTGAGGTAATGTAAAATCAATGGCTTCTGGTTGTGCTACTTTTCCAAATTTCATGTTGCTATTTTGTATGACCTAAAGATAAAATAATTAGATGTTATCACCTTTATTTATATGAGACAAATCAACGATAACGTTAGCGTACAAAAAAGACAATCAAGCACCTTTAAGTAGATATTTGAGGATATTAGTCGCTTACTATTTGGATACATTTTATACCAAGTCGTTCATTTTTGGTACTTATTTTAAGAGGGCTTAGACTTAAGCTAAAAAAAACTCATAAATTTGTAACAAAAGATAGCATTCATAGTCTTATGCCTAGACATCAAACATTAATTATACACAAATACACTTTTATGAAAACGATTAAATTATTAATTGCCGTAGTATTAATCGCTGTTGCAATTCCTATGCAAGCACAAACTGCAGATGAGATTATTGCGAATTACTTTGAAAATACAGGTGGTGAAGAAGCTTGGAGCAAATTAGAAGGGATTCAAATCAATGCTGTTGTAAATCAAGGTTTTGAAATTCCAGTGACTATCATTGAAATGAAAGATGGACGTCAAATGATCAAAATCAATATTCAAGGACAAGACATTACGCAATTAGCCTTTGATGGGGAGGTTGCATGGACTACTAATTTTCAATCAATGAAATCAGAAAAAGTAGATTCTGAAACTTTAGAGAATTTTAAAACTTTAGCTGGAAAAAGTTTTCCTAGTCCGTTTTTAAACTACAAAGACAAAGGATTTGCAGTGGAGCTTTTAGGAGAAGAGTTGATTGATGGTACAAATACGTACAAAGTGCAAATAACCATGGATCCTGTAAAAGCAGATGGAGAAATGGTTGATAATAAGGTAACCTATTACTTTGAAGCAGATAACTTCGTTCCTATCCAAACCGCTTCAGAAATACAGGCTGGACCAAGTAAAGGACAAGTTTCTAAAGATACCTATAGTGATTATGCTGAAGTATTAGCTGAAGGGCAAGAAGAAGGAGAAGGCTTATACTTTGCGCTTTCAAGAACTGTTTTTGGAGGACAAGCATTAGAAATCAAAAGTATAGATCTTAATCCAAAAGTAACAGACGAAATGTTTGCTTTTCCTGAGCAAGAATAACGTTTATACATACTACAACCTCAATCGTAAAGATTGAGGTTTTTTTATTAGTGAAACACTGTTTTGAAAAATCCAAAGGATGTATTCAAAATAGCTAGTTGAACCTGACGAACCTGCCTATGCCGGCAGGCAGGCTAATCCCGCTTTTCACTGGGATATGGTTTATGAACTAGACCCTTGGGGCAATTTTCAGATTACAATGCTTGCCTTAGGATGTATTAATAGATTTTATTTCGCTTAAAGCGAAAAGAAATACACATAACTAATCAATCAGAATTCTCATGAAATGAGCATAAATAAAATTATTTTTTTGCATGCCAACCAAACCAAAATAAATTTTTTATGCGAACCTGCCTGCCGGCAGGCAGGAGCAAAGCGGTTGATTTATGCAAGAAATTTTTATTTGATTCATTTTTTGTGAAATAAAAATTTTAAAATACATGAAAACTAAAAACTTATTTTTAGGATGTCTTTTTGCATCCTTTACTTTAGTCGGAAGTGCACAAGAAATTGTTCTTAAGGGAAAAGAACTTTTTGGCGACATTACCGCTAGACAAATCGGTCCAGCACTGATGAGTGGACGTATCATCGATATGGAAGTCCACCCAACCAATCCACAAATCATTTACACAGGTACTGCTGGCGGCGGTGTCTGGAAATCCAACGATGGAGGTGCTACCTATGCTCCTATTTTTGAAGAACATATCCAATCTATAGGTCAAGTAGCCGTAGATCCTAATGATCCAGATAATATAGTATGGGTAGGTACAGGAGAAATCTGGACTCGTAACTCTGTCTCTGTCGGTGACGGCCTTTACAGATCAAAAGATGGGGGTGTTAATTGGGATAAAATGGGCTTTGAAAACTCAGAGCGAATCTCCGGTATTGAGATTCATCCTGAAAATAGTGATGTGGTTTATGTTTCTGTTTTAGGAGCACTTTGGAGTCCAAGCACAGAGCGTGGGATCTATAAAACAACTGATGGTGGGAAAACGTGGAATAACATCTTATATGTAGATGAAAATACGGGAGCTGCTGATTTTATGATGGATCCAAATAATCCAAATGTACTTTATGCTGCAATGTGGGAACACAGACGTACCGCATGGGATTTCAATTCTGGAGGAAAAGGGAGTGCTTTATACAAGACTACAGATGGTGGTGCTACGTGGAATAAAATACATAACGGGTTTCCAGATGGAATCTTAGGACGTATCGGTATTGCCGTAGCTCCATCTGATTCTAATAGAGTGTATGCGGTGATCGAATCTGAAAAAGATAAAGGATTATACCGTTCTAATGATGCGGGAGCAACGTGGGAATTAACCAATAGTGATTTTGCATTAACCGTTCGTCCGTTTTATTTTTCTAGAATTGTGGTAGATCCTAAAAATCCAGATGTTGTAGTCAAAGGAGGCTTGAGTGGGTCAATTTCTAAAGACGGAGGAGAAACCTTTGTGTCTTTAGGAAATATGCACTCCGATATCCATGATATTGTATTTGATATTAATGATTCTGATAGAATGCACGTAGGAACTGATGGTGGTGTATACCGTTCATGGAACCAAGGGACTACGATGGAGATTGTAAGTAACTTACCGTTATCACAATTTTACCATATTAGCGTAGATGATGCCGAGCCTTATCGCATTTATGGTGGTTTACAAGACAATGGTTCTTGGTATGGCCCTTCTTCCTCGCCAGGTGGTATAGAAGCTCGTGATTGGGTACGTGTGGGTGTAGGTGATGGTTTTAGAGTGTTAAAACACCCTACCAAAGAAATCCTCTATTCAGAAATGCAAGGCGCCGACAATGTATGGCGTTATGATATGGAGCGTAATTACACCAAAAATGTAAAACCACTTCCTGTTAGTGGATATGATGATTTACGTTTTAACTGGAATGCGCCAATGGCGATTAGTGCTCATCAACCGGATCGTTTTTATATGGGAAGCCAATATCTACATGTAAGTGATGATATGGGAGATACGTGGCGAATTATTTCTCCAGACTTAACCACTAATGATCCTGCAAAGCAACCTGTAAAATCAGGGGGGCTTTCTAACGATACTTCTGGAGCAGAAAAGCACACCACGATCTTTACCATTGCTGAGTCACCTCTAGATGAAAAGATCATTTGGGTAGGAACAGACGACGGAAATGTACAGGTCACTAAAGATGGTGGTAAAAACTGGACAAACGTAACGGCAAATATTTCAGGTGTTCCTGCAAATACGTGGGTATATCATATCGAAGCAAGTGTGCACGGAAAAGGAACTGCCTATGCAGTTTTTGACGGTCATGCAAGTGGCGATATGAAGCCGTATGTATATAAAACAAAAGATTACGGTGCTACATGGACAAACATTGTTACCGATGATATTCCGATTTTTGCGCGTAATATTCAAGAAGATTATGTAAATGAAGACTTATTATTCCTAGGTGCCGAAAACGGATTATACATCACTGTAAACGGCGGTAAAAACTGGTCACATTTCACAAACAATTTCCCACACACAGCGGTTCATTTTCTGGATCTTCAAAAGAAAACCAATGATCTCGTTGCTGGTACTCATGGACGTGGCGTTATTATTATAGACGACATTAGTACCTTACGTGAGATAACACAGGATGTATTAGCCAAAAAAGTACATTTCTTTGAAACTAAAACAGGCACCATGGTCGAAGAAGGTGGCTTTGGCGGTGGAAGCACTGAACTAGAATTTGTAGGAAGAAACCCAGGGACTTCCCTACAGTTAAAGTATTACCTACAAAAAAGACACACATTTGGAAAAATGTCTTTAGAAATCCAAGATATGGAGGGTAATGAAGTTACTACATTAACCCCAGGAAAATCAAAAGGGATTAATATCGTTCGTTGGGGATATAACACAAAAGCACCTAAAAATGCTGCTGGAAAAACCATCAGTCAAGGTGGATTCCAACCGATGAGAGCAAAAGCAGGAACGTATAAAGCGATTCTTAAAAAAGGAAAAGACACCTATGAAACTACCTTTAAGATTCAAAACGATCCTAAATCTTTCATTACCAAAAAAGAAAGAGAAGCACAACACGCTACTGCTCAGAAGTTATTTGATCTACAGGAAGACCTCGCCTATATGGTGTATAAGATGGATGAAATGATCAAAACGGGAGAAAAAGCGATAGAAGCCAATGCAAAAGCATCTAAAGTGGCAAAACCACTGATCGACGAACTCAATGCCTTGAAAAATACCTTGGTGATTACTTCGGGTGATAATTATGTAGATTCTGCGCCTCCTCAGTTAAGAGAAAAATTAGGCCAGTTATACAGCGATGTCGCTGCCAACTATGAAGCGCCAAGTCAAGCGCAATTAGAGAATCTTGCCTTACTTTCTGATCGATATGAAAAAGCCGCTACCGATTTGGACAAAATCTTAAGTAAGCGCTTATCAAAGTTTACGAAGTATTTAGAAAAAGAAAACCTTCCTGCTATGGAATTCAAAAGCAAAGAAGATTTCTTGAAGTAATCAACGTTATTTCAAACACAGACTTAAAAGGTCGTCTAAAAGCATATTTTTAGATGACCTTTTTTTAGTTAGTAGCTAGCTGATTAAGTAAATTATAGTTTAGTATTAAAATAACTAATGACATTGTAACATAAAAGTAATTTGTAGCACAGATATCACAAATGATTACTTATGTTTTCATTAAAAAACGAAATTTTCTAATTCCTATGTATCGTATTCAAAAAATATTCCTTCCATCTATATTCATAATATTCCTTCTAATTTCTTGCACGAAAAATGATTTGGCTAACTCTTATTGGGTAGCAGTAGACTCATCCCCTATTCCTCCAAGCACTAGATGTAGTGTTGTAGATGGAGCAATATTGCACTTTACAGACAGTCAATTAAGTATTAGAAACGTTTATGAAAAAAATAGCCAATCACATGAGTATCGTTTAGATAATGAAGAATTATATGTAAACGATACACTCTGGGCTACTACATATGCAAAATACTCTGATAGCATAATATTAGACATTATTGATATTGCTAGAGTAAAATTTGTCAGATTAGGCAATGAACACACTGAGATTCAAAAACCAGCATTGTGGAAACATAAACATTGGATTCTATCATACAATGATTTTAAAAGAGAATTAATACTAACTGACTATCCATATTTTGATGATTTAGAAGATAAATTGTGTATTCAAAAAAACCTTCAAGAAGGTCGTTTTATGGATATAATTGATAAATGGGATGTGGTGACTATTAATAACAATCAACTATTTGTTAAGACCTTTAATCAGACTGATGACGAGCTTTATAGAATTAAAAAGTATCAGGGAGATTCTCTAGTCACATTAGAATCTCTTAGGAATCCTGATGTTCAAGCTAGTTTAAAAAAAATAAAATATATCTCAGAGGTTAAAAAACAAGAAATCCAACATCATATCCAAAATTACACATGGAAAATAGATAAAGTTATTAAACTAGATACAATCAAACAGATGGGTAAATATTGGGAGACCGAACTACCCCAGTTAATATCACTTAAAACTAAAAAGATGTCTTTCCTATTTTCAGATGATTTAACCTACACTAAATATGAATCTGATAACTCGATTGCAAACGGCAATTGGAAATTATCAGACACAGGAAACGAAATAATTTTAAATGATGGACTGTACCCTTCTGACTATATTGATTTAATAGTAGCTAGTGCTGACAGTTTAGTGATTGGTAACATACAAGATTTCACACCAGATAATTATGATACTATGTGGGGTAGTTTTAGTATCTATTATAAAGCAATTTTAAAAAGATAATCTTAATGAAGTCTAGTCGTTTTTAGACGACCTTTTTTTAGTTAATAACTGGTTGATAACCTCTGCGTGCGCTTTCGCGAAAGCATACCTCCTATTCGTATTTTTAGTAAAACTCAAATTATGAACGACAGGCCTAATGATATTAAACGCATACGCCCGGAAATTCCTTCGGCAAGGGTATACGATCAAATGAGTAGCGAGGAGCGGTTTCAAAACGAAACCATCCGACCGATCATGAAACTTCAAAGCCCTTTACTCATTGAAGTTTTCAGAAACTATATTGCAAAGCACAAAAATGTATTTTACGGTCTTTCTATTGAAAAAAGAATCGATTATATGGAGAATGCGATTCAAAAAGACATGAAATTTCGTAATAGCCTTAAAGGGATTATCATTGGTCAGTTTACAGTCGAAGAATATCTCACTTATATTCAAAACTCATCGGCTTTGAATAAGCGTATGATGAATATTGCAAAAGAACGCCTTGTTAGTAACGTACAGGTATTTGAACGTCCTCTGACTTTGACAAAAGTAAGTTAGTGCAAATCCCAAAAAATCAAAGTAATGCACCCATTGATCCGTCGTCTCCTGTGGAGTTGATTGTCTTTATTGCATTACCAATACTGCTGATTGTAGTGTATTTTGTGGCTAGAAAGAAACGCAAGAATAATAACTAATCCAACAGAGAAACGCCGTTTAAATCGGTAGTCAATACATCACTCATTAAATCAAAGAAAGGACGTAACAACTGATAGTGATATAGTACTTTTTCTCCAAAATCGGCAGCATGCACCTCAGCATCTGTAAAGCTGTGTGACACAAAAAAGCTTTTGAGTCGGATGAGATCAATATTGGGGTCGTCTTTACTAAAGCCTTTTGGTGCTGTTTTTACAGGATCCCAAGCTTCAAAATGACCTCCATACGCTTTCGCGAAAGCGGGCTCAGAAAGAATCTCACGAATCTCTGTGCTATCCATCTGAAATTCGGTGCGAATCCGTAACAAATCTTTTGGCTCTGGATTAAAAAAACCACCCGCCACTACCGATTTATTACCTGGCTCTAATCGTAAATAATACCCTCCTCTACGATGTGCCCCTGCCCTACTGAAACTCGCACTTCGGTGCACATTATACGGCGTCTTATCTTTACTAAACCGAATATCTCTATTGATACGAAACACCTTCAGTTTTTCAATTTCATCATGCTGATTGAGTCCAGCTTGGATATCAGCATAAAAGGCTTTGAGTGCCTTTTCACTGGCTTGATATTCCTTTTTATGATCGGTCATCCAATCACGATGATTATTTTCTTTGAGCGCTTTTAAAAACAAAAAAGAAGTCTTGGGTATGGTTGTCATCACTATTTTTTTAAAATACTAAGATACTATTTTCACAAGATTAAATCCGTACGTTATGAAGCATCAAACCGCTAGGTTGTGCGATATGTTCTAGTTTGATGCCGTTATCAGGAACAAGCGTTTGTTTGATAAAATCCAGATTTATTTTACTCTGCCCAAGATCAAAAAGCGTTCCCATCATTAAGCGCACTTGATGGCGTTTAAATCCTTTTCCGCATACGCGAAATATAAAACTCTCCTCTGGAAAAAAGCTAGCCGTGTACAAATCGTTAGTGACAATCTCACTGACTTCTAACGTATTGATAGTTCTAGTTTCAGGATTCGGTTTATAGGCGTAGGTCCTAAAATCATGGGTTCCCACAAACAACTGCGCAGCTTCTTTCATAAGATCAATATCGAGTGTTGCTGCAATATTCACCATATAAGGTGCAGCAAACGGATGATTTTTTGCGCCATGAGAAAAAAGATAGAGGTACTCTTTTTCTTTGGGCGCATCCATGACATTAAATTGCTCATCTACTTCAGTAATTTCCAAACAACGAATATCCTGTGGTAAATTATCATTAAAAAGCCTTAAAAAGTCGTCTTCTGGCAAAGGAGCATCTTTTAAGAATAACTCCGCATACGCCACATTTGCAGAGACTTTAGCATCCGTACGACCAGAAGCTAATAACTTAAAATTCTTATGACCTAACACATACGAAAATGTGCGTTCCATCATACGCTCTACGGTAAGCACATCAGGTTGTTTTTGCCACCCATGATATCGAAATCCTAAGTATTGGATTTTTAATAAGTAATAGAATCGTTTGTCAAACATAGATACGAATGTAGGTTTGAAATTTTTATTTCAAATAACAAAATTGAAAAAAATTGTACATTGTTGGTACAAACAACCAAAAACCGACAAAAATGACTTCTTCAAACAAACCAACAACACTCTTCTGGGTCGTAGCGATTATTGCGCTTTTATGGAATTTAGTAGGACTATTTTCTTGGCTAGCAGAAAACTTTATGATGACAGACGAAATTAAAGCTGCTTTACCTCCAGAACAATTAGAACTTATGGAAAGTGCTCCTTCTTGGGGAGTTATCGTGTATGGTATTGCAACCATAGGTGGCGTACTTGCCTGTATTATGCTACTCATGCGTAAGAAACTTGCCATTCCATTATTTCTACTATCATTAATATGCATCATTATTCAAATGGGATACGGTATATTTTTTATGAAATGGGGAGATGTCTTAGGCCCAGTAGATGCATATGTAATGCCAAGCATTGTTATACTCGTAGGCGTATTCTTGTACCTGTTTAGTAAAAACAATGCAGAGAAAGGTGTGTTACACTAAAAAGATGTAACATCTATGAAAGCTTTACTACTTATTAGGAAACAGCTCCTTTATAGATGACGCAATACACTTGGAAATCAAACATATTTAGTTCTAAAACAGCAATAGCGAGAGATCACAAAAACATTGGGTACTTTTCTATCAATTTTTTTGGGGTAACCCGTATGGAGTTGCTTCACCAAGAGTATCGTTGTAAAAGGACTGGTTTTTTAGGAAAAACCCTCGAACTATATGCTACTAGAGCATCAGAACCTATGGCTATATTGATATTTCATACTTGGAAACGATCTGTTTCCATAACATATAAACAAACGGCTTATCAAATGAAGTATGATTCTTTATTGGGTAGCCGTTTTAAAATGTATCATGACGACAACATCATCTATACCTACCATCCATCATTTGCTAGCGGTACTATGGAAACAGACACTGATGACCCTTTACTCATTACCTTAGGAATATACGCGCATATAAGAAGGCGCAACAATACGTAGATACTTAGACAAATAGTATCTTTGAATTGTGAAACATATACATGGTTTTTTAGCATCTTCTCCCCTTTGGAAAGGAACACAATTTGGACTCCAGCAATTTGAACTCCCACCGCTGGATCTTACTCATTTTGAGCCGACACCTATTCCTGAGAAATTACGACTTGGACATCAGATAGAATATATTTTTCATCAGTTAGTATCACATCTAGATCCGTATGAAGTGATTGCCCATAATATTCAGATTAAAAAAGGAAATGATACAGTAGGAGAATTAGATTTTTTGATACGCTCTAGCCTGCCGGCGAGGCAGTTCCGCGAAACCTGTCAAGAGACGAATCAAAACAGTAAAAAACTCCTTCATCTAGAACTTACCTATAAATTTTACATCATAGATCCAACCATCGCTGATCCTATACATCAGCTCGTAGGACCGAATCGGAAAGATGCTTTTTTTGCCAAACTAGAAAAAACCAAACAGAAGCAATTACCCTTAGTTTTTACAGAAGAAGGAATACAAACGCTTACAACCCTTGGTATTGATCCTACGGAGATTAATCAGAAAGTTTTGTTTATGGGACAGATATTCACGCCCTATCACACAAGTGTCCCCTCAATAGCGCCTTTGCAAACAGACTGTATAGTAGGCTATTGGGTGCACATGCATGATTTTGAATTGGATGATTTTAAAGCACATACCTATTACATTACCTATAAATCTGAATGGATTCATATTCCACATAATGAAGTGTCTTGGTCTTCGCATCAAGAAATACTCCCCAAAATTCACGCAAAGCATCAGGTAAAAAGAGCACCTATGCTATGGATTAAGAAAGCAGATCACAGTATTGATAAGTGTTTTGTAGTTTGGTGGTAGTGCCAAAATCATGAAAAATACGTAACGTTTCAATATTTTTTTCGTCCTTTACAATAGCAATTATCACCAATCAACATCAATCAAATCAATGAAAACACGATCTTTTCTATGCATACTTCTATGCATTCCGGCATTTCTTTTTGCACAACAAGACTTTATAAAAATAGAACACAATCAGATTCTAGGTTCGTTGACCTTTATTTCTGCTGCGAGTAATCAGCCAGGCACCGCACCTTCCTACAAAACATATATAGATTCTCTTGTAGGAAGTGATCCGGCATTCCAATCGTTAGCAGCACGTTTTTCAAAAATAGAGGTACAATCAAGTATTCACCGTAAGCAATTCCCTGAAAAAAGACATCCTTTTACGAGCACCATGGACTTATTATGGATTGCCAGCGCAAATTCGACGAGTGTCGATGACTTTGCGATCCGAACCATTGGTTTTTTACCTCCTAATGATCACACAGAACTTACAGATATTTTAAAAAATGTACTTCCTTATTACACCAAGCATATATGGGAACCTACCAAAACGAGACGCATGGCAATGGAGCAAGCATTACGTCCTTTCAGCTCGCAGATAGAAACTTTATTTAATAAAGTCGATGTGTTTTTAGGAAGTAATTGGTCCAAAACAACGCCTTTCAAAATCATGCTATACCCCATTCCGCTTAAAAGAGGTGGCACGACAGCAATTCCCAAAGGAAATAACCTGATCTGTTCCTATCTTTCTAAAAGAGAAAAAGAAGCCGAAGATATTATAGGCATCGCCATTCACGAGATGAATCATATTTTATTTGATGCACAACCGTTGGAATTACAAGAAAATATTGATGCGTGGTTTACAACATCGACCAATCCCTATGCGCCCCTAGCATACGATTTTTTTGATGAAGGACTCGCCACGGCTGTGGGAAATGGTTGGGCGTATGAGCAACTCAATGGCCAACTAGACACTAAAGAATGGTATAATTTTGAGTATGTCAATGGGTATGGAAAAAAATTATATCCCTTGGTAAAAACCTATATGGACACCAACCGAACCATTGATCAGGCGTTTATAGAAAAAGCGATTGTCCTTTTTGGCGAAGCTTTTCCAAAAGCCATTGTAGATCTTGATATTCTTATGAATAACCTCAACCTCTTCTCACAAAGTGAAGAAGAATCCACCATGGATGCCTATTTTGCAGGGGTTAGAGAACGTTTTAGAATGCGATCGGCGTATTTTATGAGTCCTATTAATAATGAAAAATCGTTGACACGCTTTCGCGAAAGCAATAGAACAAAACTCATCGTTGTAGATCAAGAGCATGAAACCATTGTGCCGATACTCCAAAAGCAGTTTCCAGACTTCCCTAAGAAAATCCCCAAGAATACGTCCTTTTTGACTACGTTTTACGATAAAAATACAGAAAGCACAATTATCCTAATGCATACGCAAAAAGAAGCCGATTATGCTCCACTAATGGACGTACTAAAAGCAGAAAAGTATGTGACCTATACCAAAATACTGACCCTAGACTAGGATGATCTGAACAAGCAAATTTTATGTATTACAGGTAGTTTTTAAAACAGCTTTTGACTGCAACACAAGAAGCAGTATATTTAGAATCTCAAAAAAATACGCTTGAAAAAATATCCTTTTGATGCTTCCTTAAAACACCATTTACTCGTAGGCTTAGCGCTTGCCCTATGGATTTTTGTGTTTTTATTCTTTACAGAACCGCTGGATGTTAATGAGTTTAGTAACCGCGAAAAACTCATCTATCTCCCAGTGTATGGCCTTATTGGTGCGTTGTGCTATGCCATCATGCTTCCGTTGCAAAGCTATATGTATAAGCGATCAGAAAAACAATGGTCGCTAAAAAACGAAGTGTTATTTAATCTAGTATTTGTTATATTTTCATTTATCCTAGCACGTAGCTATTATAGCTTTGTGATTGTGCGTGGAGAACCCAATCCCTATAGTTTATGGTACTACACTACAGGCATTTTTATTCCTGCCATACTCACGATTCTTCCCATCGTTCTTTTAGGAAGATGGGCATTAGGAAAATATAAAAACAAACGCCTTGAAGATGCTAAAATCGAAATTCAAGGAGAAGGAAACTATGAGAGTTTACGATTATTGTATAATGATTTAATTTGTGTGCAATCATCAGATAATTATGTGGAGGTTTCTTTTTTGGATAACAACATCCTTAAAAAACAATTAATCCGGAATAAACTCTCCGTGATTGAAACGAGTTTCCCAAAATTGCTTCGTACACATCGCTCTTTTTTACTAAATCCGTATCATTTTCAATCCTGGAAAACCGAAAATGGCAAGTTAGGCGTGGTCGCTTCTAATGATATTTTCATCCCAATATCCAAGACCTACGCCACTAGGGTAAAATCAGCTATAAATTCCACCACAAAATAGACATGTTTCACCCCAAAGCACCGTATATACTAGTCTAAGCGAGTTTTTACTAATACTTTTGAATCAGAAGTCAAACGTAAAAAACTAACTTATGAAAACGTCATTAACTACTATTGTAACTATTGTATGTATTACTGTATTCGCTTTCGCGAACATGTCTGCCGCTAGTGCGCAAAATATAGCACGACAGGCAGGAGCACAAACAACACAAACAGCCGAATTCTGTGATTGTAAAAAAGACCTAGATTTTTTAGCTTCCAAAATGGAGGACATGATCTCTTACAAAAAACAAATCAAAGGAGATAAAGTCGCCGAATTCCAAAAAGTATATACTTCCCTTTCTGCCGAAATGGAAACACCTATCACTCAAGTTGACTGCATGTTTAAACTAAATACACTCCTAAGTGTCGTCAAAGACAAACATGCAAGTCTCTCATCAAATAACGCACCTATTACGTCCGAGCAATATAAAGATAGCCTCTATGTCGCTCAATTTAAGCAATCAGAAATCTTTAAAAACCATCCCACCGTTTCTGAAAATCTAAATGCCTTACGCACTCGATTAGCAAAAACCTTTTTTGACGCTATAGAAGGTATTTATGTAGACAAATATGTAGGTGAGCTAGCAGTGTATGAGACCGCTAAGACTGGAGAATATGTCGCGGTTGTCTTGAAATCGACGTCAGATTTTTGGGGTGAAGGGCAAATAGCATACTACATTCATAACATCCAAGGAGACGAATATCAAGTATTACGCTATCATCCGTATACTCGAATGTTATGGTTCCAAAAATCAATGTTAGCGTACAATGGAAAATTATGGGGATTACAAAAACCGTTAGATAGTCCAAACTTTACAGAAGCCCCTGAAGAAAACGGAGATTGGGAATTTAAACAACTCACAGAAGATACACAGTATTTATATTTTGGATCGTTTTCCAATAGAGAAAGCAATGTAGACGCGTTTAAAACATTTTACGCTACCTATAAAGATCAAATAAAAGCGTCCAATATTATTGTGGATCTACGCAACAACGTTGGTGGAAACTCGAAATACAGTGATCCTTTTGTAAAGATTCTGAAGAAATCAGGTGCAAAGGTGTATATCCTTACCAACTATTTTACGGGAAGTAATGGAGAACAGTTTACCTTAAAACTTAGAAAACTTGACAATGCAGTTCATTTAGGCCAACGTACCAACGGAATTATAGCCTACGGTCTCAACTACGGAACAGGCTATGAATCCCCTACCGGGAACTTTCTTTTCTACCCAACCGATATGAATTTCCATAAGTTTATTGACTATGAGATGGTGGGTATCCAACCGCAAATGGCATTAGATTTCTCTAAAGATTGGATAGCACAAACACTAGACATCATAAACGAACAGCTACCTTAATATAACGCACAAAGAGTTTTTCTGTAAAAACCATTGCATTCGGGTTTGACTTCTCGAATCGCAATGGTTTTTCTTTTCATTCTAGATCGTCCAATAAAAACATGGTAGATCAAACATTTATCTATCTAATAATCAGGTAATACTACGGTAAAATCACTACAGAAGCTTATGTAATTTTATAAAATTAACCTTTAAAAATACACTATGAGTTTTTCTAAAAGACGTGCACAATTACCAGAGCAACCTGATCTAATTATCATTATCACCGATCAAGAAAGAGCTACCCAGCATTTTCCTGAAAATTGGGAAACTACTAATTTAAAAACCATGACCTTTCTGAAAGAAAATGGTTTTTCTTTTAATCGTGCTTTTTGTAATTCCTGTATGTGTTCACCCAGTAGAGCTACTTTATTTACAGGCACTTATCCTGCCCATCATGGCGTGACACAAACCCTTACGTGGGGAGGTCGTTATTCGGATGCAGAAATCACATTAGATCCTAGCCTTTTTAATATGGCGAGAATGTTACAGGAAGAAGGATATGACGTACAGTACAGAGGCAAATGGCATTTAAACAAAGGAGACACCGAAAATGATTTAAGCGCTTCACAAATCGCCTTAACGGGTTTTCAAGGATGGGTCGCACCCGATGCTGGAGAAGATGTAAAACCTGAAAACTTTGGCGGCGGATATGCAAATCATGATGAAATGTATATTAAACAAGGAACTGAATACTTGAAAAAGGTTAGAGAACAACGAGCCTCTGGCGCCGACCGAGTTCCGTATTGCCTCGTCTTATCATTGGTCAATCCACACGATGTATTAGCCTATCCTAATGGTACAGATTATGGGTATTATGAAAGTGATTGGTCATCCAGAGAGATTCATCTTCCAAAATCTGTCACAGAAGATCTATTGAAAAACAATAAGCCTATGGCGCAATTTCAGATTCAGAAATTTGCAGGAAAATTATTAGGCGCATTACCAACAAGAGAGGACAAATTAAATTACATCAATTTTTACGGACATACCCTTAAAAAAATAGACGGACAAATAGGTGAGTTTATCGATGAGTTATACAAAGCCACAAATGGCAAGAAATTAGCCAACGACGCCGTGGTAATTCGACTTTCAGATCATGGAGAAATGGGAATGGCGCATGGTGGTATGCGACAAAAAGCGTTTAATGCTTATGAAGAGACTTTAAGAGTGCCCATGGTCATCTCCAACCCTATCTTATTTCCAAAAGATGATGATAAAGTCTTAAAATCGTCAGATAACTTGGCATCACTCATTGATATCATGCCCACGATTGCCGCCTTGGTAGGGATTAAGAAACCTGCAAAGTCACTCCAAGGAAAAAACCTTGTTCCTATTATGAGAGACAATACAGAAGTTCAGGAATCTATCATGTTTACCTTTGATGATACCAAAGCAAGTTCTGCCGATGTCCCATCAGCAGTGTTTGCGGCTAATAGAGTTCGCTCCATACGTACTAAAACTTGGAAGTATACCTACTATTTTCATGCCTTAGGAAGCTATCCTACCGAGTACGAATTATATAACTTAGAAAAAGATCCGGATGAGATGCACAACCTAATAGATAGTAAGGTAAAAGCTATTGTTACTAAAAAAGAAGAACTCGCGGCTTTACTGAAAGAATCTGAAGAAAAACTCTTAAAATATCCAAATGTAGAAGCCATGATAGATATGGTTTCTAATCTTTAAAAAAACAATGATAAACATCCTCTCACTCCTACAGAGGGATGAGAGGATGTATTAATAATTTCTGACAAATACCGCTTTCGCGAAAGCGTACTCAACCTTTCCAAAAAGGAAAATATCCAATTAGTGATACTAACTATACGTACGTTTTATTGATTACTTATGCCTAGAGATTAATGTCTTTTCGACACTACGAAGACCAAATCCTTTAGCTCTCAATAGCACCATAAAATGGAAGAGTAAATCGGCACTTTCATTTAAGAACAATAAGTCATTATCATCTTTTGCTTCGATGACTACTTCTACAGCTTCTTCACCCACTTTTTGAGCAACTTTATTGATTCCTTTTTTGAATAAGCCAGCTACGTACGAATCTGGATTGTCTTCAGGATTGTCTTTACGATCTCGTATCACCTCCTCTAGATGTGAAAAGAAACCATATTGAGGCACATTGCGCTCTCCCCAGCACGTATCTGTTCCTTTATGGCATACAGGTCCCATAGGCTCTACAAACACCAATAGCGTGTCTTGATCGCAATCTATTTTTATATCTACGAGATCTAAAAAATTATTAGACTCCTCCCCTTTGGTCCATAAACGATTTTTACTTCTACTAAAAAAAGTAACACGCTGTGTTTTTATTGTTTGCGCATACGCTTCTTCATTCATATACCCAAGCATGAGTACGGATTTTGTTTCTGCATCCTGAATAATTGCAGGAACGAGGCCATCTGAAAATTTTGAAAAGTCGATTGTCATTTTTCTTTTATTTTGAGGTTAGATACGCACGGTAATACCTTGCGCTTTTAATTCTTTTTTTAATACTGGTATGGGTATTTCTCCAAAGTGAAAAACACTTGCTGCAAGCGCAGCATCTGCTTTTCCTTCTGTAAATGTATCTTTAAAATGTTGGATCGTTCCTGCACCGCCACTTGCGATGATAGGGATATTTAGTTCCTCAGAGAGTTGTGCTAGTGCTACATTGGCAAACCCATCCTTGGTACCGTCATGATCCATAGAGGTGAATAAGATTTCTCCTGCACCTCGTTGTTCTACTTCTTTTGCCCAATCAAACAGACGACGTTCTGTAGGTACTTTTCCTCCTACTAGATGCACAATCCATTCGCCATCTATATATTTTGCGTCTATCGCCACCACAACGCACTGAGAGCCAAATTTGGCTGACAATTCATTAATCAGTTCTGGGCGTTTTACCGCACTTGAGTTTATGGATACTTTATCCGCACCATTTTTAAGCAAGATATCCACATCTTCTACAGAAGAGATCCCACCCCCTACGGTAAAAGGAATGTTTACTTGTGAGGCGACACGTAATACAAGATCAGATAAGGTTTTCCTACGCTCTTCGGTGGCAGAGATGTCAAGAAATACAAGCTCATCTGCACCTGTGTCTGAGTATACTTTTGCCAATTCTACTGGATCACCTGCATCACGCAGATTTACAAAATTAGTTCCCTTTACGGTCCTACCATTTTTGATGTCTAAACAGGGTATTATTCTTTTTGTTATCATGTTTAAAAGTACGAGGTTTGAATTACGAGCGACGAATAATGAATTCAAAAGCAGTAATTCTATCTATTTTTTTAATTGGTTATTCTTTTTCTAACTGTTTTAATGCATGCTACTGTAATTGCTAATGATTCATTATTGCAAACTCAAATTTTCGTCGTTCAAACTTTCGCTACTCGTCGCTCGTACCTCCACACTCATTTTTAACATTCAAATCCTGTCCGTCATAAAATCCAAGCGGACGATTCACTACTTGTTTTACCCAAAAGGCAATTTGTCCCGTGTGGTAACTGTAATGCTCTACCGCATGAATCACACACCCCATTCCTGAAAAATAAAAGCCTTGTACGTTTCTTTTCTTAAGAAGTTGCGCTTCTGTAGCTTTTTGAATGGTTTCTTTTACCGAGGTAACTGTTTCTTTTAGTTTTTCAAGCAGTTGGAAGGCTGTAAACCCTTCGCTGGTTTCAAACTCAACATCCCGATCACGTGTATCTTCTTGTTCTCCGAGGCTCGAAATCACATACTGCGTCATATTTCCACATAGATGTAGTATCAGATTCCCAATACTATTACTCGTAGGGTTTGGACGTTTCCATATCAAATCTTCCACGGGTTTGGGATGAGTGAAGGAGGCCGCTTTCGCGAAAGCGATCTCCACCATACGCGTACTTTCATCAATGCGATACAGTGTGTTTTCCTTAAAATCAGTAACCCAAGGTGATTCCATACTTATTGATTTAAAATAAAGTGTTCGAGTTGTTTTAAAGAAATGCGATTCTCATAAATCGCTTTTCCTATAATCGTCCCTTCACAGCCTAGTGCAGCCAATCTAGGAAGTTCCTCAAAGGTAGAAATTCCACCAGAGGCGATGAGTTTAATGGCAGTGTCACGCTGTGCTTGTCGAAGCACCTCTTTGTTTTGACCTTTGACAGGCGCTGGCTGACAAGAACGTATAATTTTTTCATATAAGTCAAAACTAGGGCCTTCCAACATGCCATCTTTACTAATGTCGGTGCAAATGACATACGAAATTCCTTTTTCCATATACCCAGCAATAAAAGGAAGTAAGTCTTTGGTGCTTTCTTCTTGCCATCCATTGATCGCAATTTTTTCATTTTGGGCGTCAGCGCCTAAAATAATTTTATCCGATCCATAGGTAGTGATCCAATTTTCAAATACTGCCGGATCTTTTACCGCGATACTTCCCCCTGTGATTTGTGAAGCCCCACTATCAAAAGCGATTCGTAGATCTTCATTGGTTTTTAATCCACCACCAAAATCAATTTTTAAACTCGTTTTAGAAGCGATTTGCTCTAGAATTTTGTGATTGACAATATGTTTGCTTTTAGCGCCATCAAGATCGACAAGGTGTAGGTACTTGATGCCATGCGCTTCAAAGTTTTTAGCAACTTCTAGCGGGTTTTCATTGTATATTTTTTTGGTGTCATAATCCCCTTTTGAGAGGCGTACGCACTTTCCTTCTATAATGTCTATGGCTGGTATGATTCTCATAATTCAAAAGTAGAAAGTAGAAAAACGAAATGTTGAACTACTTTGATTGTTTATTTTTTGCTGTTTTTATTAAAGCTACTGTAAATCCCAATAGCTTGGCTAATAATTCTCAAATTAGAAAGTAGAAAAACGAAAATTGAACTACTTTACTTGTTTATTTTGTTGTTTTAATGGAAGCTACTGTAAATCCGAATAGCTTGGCTAATAATTCTCAAATTAGAAAGTAGAAAAACGAATGTTGAACTACTTTACTTGTTTATTTTTTGTTGTTTTTATTGAAGCTACTGTAATCCGTAACAGTTCATCACATTCTTTCCAAAGTCGTTCTACTTCGGTCGTATCTTCATCTCTTATCTCTATAATTAATTCTAACCAAAAGCAGGTTTCATCTGCTTCTTCTTCAACGATTTTAAGTTTATTTATAAAATCAGCTTCTGATTTTGGACGTTGCGACGCCCTCCAATTAGCCGCTACTGAGCTAGAACTCTTTAATAATTGAAAAACGAGGTTATTGTATTCACGAGTTTTAGGTAATTGTGAGCAGAGATTCCAACAATCGACTGCAAATTTCTTCGTTCTTATTTTCATGTCTACCATAACTACTTAATTTCCAAATTTCGTTTTTCTAATCTCTGTTTTTTTTTGCTAGTCGCAAGCTGAACCTATTACTATGTTTCATTTTAAGACCTCTCGACTGCGCTCGAGGGGCAATTCAATTCTATTTCTAAATTTCGTTATTCTAATTTCTACTTTTATTTTTTACAATTGTAAAAAATTCTTCAATATCTGTTCTCCTACGCGGCTACTTTTTTCTGGGTGAAATTGTGTTCCGTAGAAGTTCGCTTTCGCGAAAGCGGCACTATACGGAATTCCATAATCACTCACTGCAATGGTTTGATCAGTAACTGGGGCATAATAACTGTGCACCATATAGATAAAAGCGTCTTCTGCTACATTCTTAAAAAGAGGCGATGAAAGCTTTGAAATGCTATTCCATTGAATTTGCGGAATTTTCACATCCCTGCCTGCTGGCGAGGAAGATTCACTAAAGCGTACCACATTTACATCAAAAATTCCTAATCCATCAGTATTACCCTCTTCGGAATAATTACACATCAATTGCATGCCTAAACAGATGCCTAAAACAGGCTGTTGTAAGGTAGGAATCAGCGTATCTAAACCACTTTCTTTAAGCTTTTTCATGGCACTACTCGCCTCCCCTACACCAGGGAAAATTACTTTATCGGCGTTTTTTATTTCCTGGGGATCATGGCTTAATATTGCTGTATATCCTAAACGATCTATCGCAAATTTAATACTCTGGATATTTCCAGCTCCATAATCTATGATGACGATTTGCCCCCTAGCCCCCGAAGGGGGAATATTCTCCTTTTCCATATTTCTTCTTTTCTATAGCAGTCCCCTAGCCCCTGAAGGGAGAACTCTCTTCTTGTGTTTATTTTTTCATTATATATCCGCACTTCGGTTACACTCAGTGTAAATTCAGACGGATATCTCATCTCACACGTTCTTATTTATTTTTAAAATGCTGAATCTCTGTTTTTAAAAACCAAACCCTCAACTTCGTTCATCCCTTTTCTATCCGCCCTTCGGGGGCTAGGGGGCTACAGCATTCCCTTCGTGCTTGGTAAAATCATTTTATCTGGATCTCTTTTAACCGCTACTTTAATGGCTTTCGCGAAAGCTTTAAAAATAGCTTCAATTTTATGATGTTCATTGGTGCCTTCGGCTTTGATATTTAGGTTGGCTTTAGCGCCATCTGTAAAAGATTTAAAGAAGTGATAAAACATTTCTGTCGGCATTTTTCCAATCATTTCCCGTTTAAAATCGGCTTCCCAAACCAGCCAATTACGGCCTCCAAAGTCAATAGCAGCCTGCGCTAGACAGTCATCCATCGGTAAACAGAACCCGTAGCGTTCGATACCCAGTTTGTTTCCTAATGCGTCGGCAAAGATCTCGCCCAGAGCAATCGCAGTATCTTCAATAGTATGATGCTCATCAACTTCTAAGTCGCCTTTTACCTGGATATCCAAATCCATCGCCCCATGTCGCGCGAGTTGATCGAGCATGTGATCAAAAAAGGCAATCCCTGTATCTATCGATGATTTTCCCGTACCATCAAGATTGATCGTAATTTGAATATCAGTTTCGTTTGTTTTTCGCGAAAGCGTACGCACTCGATCTTTTAGTTTTAAAAACTCATAAATCTTCTGCCAATCATTACTTTCTAAAGCAATATCCTTATCGAGTTCTGAGCGTTCGATGGTGATTTCTCCTGTTCCTAAATGCGTTTCATCATTGATGTATATCCCTTTAGCTCCTAGATTTGTGGCGAGTTGCATGTCTGTTAATCGATCACCAATCACAAAAGAATTCTCAAGATCATACGCATCAGAAAAATACTCGGTCAATAGGCCTGTCCCTGGTTTACGGGTATTTGCATTTTCATGCGGAAACGTTCGATCTAGAAAAACTTTATCAAAGACGACCCCTTCGTTCTTAAATGATTTTAGAATGAAATTATGCACTGGCCAAAACGTGTCTTCTGGAAATACATTAGTTCCTAAGCCATCTTGATTGGTAATCATCACCAACTCATAATCGAGTTCTTGTGCAATTTTACCCAACCAAGTAAAGGCTTTCGGATAAAATATCATTTTTTCAAAAGCATCTATTTGCTCATCAGCTGTCTCTTTGATAATGGTGCCGTCACGGTCTATAAATAAAACTTTTTTCTTCATATCTATGTTTTTATAAGAGTGCTTAAACCTTTATTAATTATTGATCATTTATGTTGAGTTCTCGACTGCGCTCGAACGGACAAACTCTTGTTTAAGACATTCTCTTACGTATTTTGGTTTATCGTGAAATCTCTTTTAATGCGTCAATTAATTGTTGATTTTCTCTCGAGGTTCCTATGGTAAAACGTAGCGTGTTTTCACAAAGTGGTTGTGTGCTTCGATTGCGAATGACGATACCTTTTTGGATCAATTGCTGGTATCTTTTTGCCGCATCATCCACACGAACTAATAAAAAATTTGCCTCTGAGGGAAATATTTTTTCTACAAATTCAATATCAAGTAACGCTTTATATAAAATATCCTTATTATCTAGTATTGAGTTGATTTCACTTTTAATTAAATCGCATTTTGTAATATGATGAACTGCTTTTTGTTGCGTAAGTTCGTTTACATTATACGGTGGTTTTATCTTTTTAAGAACTTGTATAATCGCTTCGGAGGCAAAGGCCATTCCCAATCGAATTCCTGCCATTCCATATGCTTTAGAAAGCGTTTGTGTGACGATCAAATTAGGAAACTGATCGAGTTTTTTGAGCCAACTTGGAGCGGAAGCAAAGTCAATATACGCCTCATCAATTACGACAAGACCATCAAATCGCGTGAGGATTTCTTCGATCTTTTCAGCATCGATAATATTGCCTGTCGGATTATTTGGTGAGCATAAAAAGATCAGTTTTGTATCTGCATCTACGTTTTGAAAAATAGCCTCTATATCGGGTTGAAAATCCTGGTTGAGCAACACCTCTCTATTTTCAATATCGTTGGTACTTGCCAATACTTTGTACATCCCGTAGGTAGGTGGTAAACTAATCACATTGTCTTTTCCGGGTATACAAAAAGCTCTAAAAATAAGATCTAGTACTTCATCACTCCCATTTCCAAAAAGAATAGACGCTTCTTGTAACTGTTTCTGGGTAGCAATGAGTTGTCGCAGTTTCCCTTGTTGTGGGTCTGGATAGCGATTCACGCCATTATCAAAAGGATTTTCGTTGGCATCCAGAAACACCATTTCTTTATCAAAATCAGTAAATTCGTCTCTCGCAGAGCTATACGCGGTCATTTTTGCCACATTAGGGCGGACAAGGTTTTGAATATCAAATGGCTTTCTCATTACTCTTGCTTTAATGCTTCTAATCTCAAAGTGACTGCATTTTTATGTGCATCAAGACCTTCGGCAGTCGCCATGATTTCGATGGCGTTTCCGATGTTTTTAATCCCTTCTTTTGTGATTTTCTGAAAAGTCATACTCTTTAAGAAACTATCTAAGTTCACACCGCTATACTGCTTCGCGTAGCCATTGGTAGGTAGGGTATGGTTGGTTCCAGAAGCATAATCCCCAGCACTTTCAGGTGTGTAATTTCCTATAAAAACAGAGCCTGCATTTTGGATTCCGTTCACGTAAAAATCTTCATTCGCTACACAAACAATAAAATGCTCAGGACCATATTCATCAATAAGTGCGAGTGCTGTAGCGTCGTCTTCCACATAAATGAGCTTGCTGTTATCAATAGCTTTTTGGGCTATACGCTTTCGCGAAAGCGTACCCATTTGCACTTGAATTTCTTTTTCGACATTGGTAATCAAATCGCGTGAAGTAGATACTAAGATCACTTGACTATCGGTTCCGTGTTCGGCTTGACTCAACAAATCAGAAGCGACAAAGGCGGCATCTGCTGTATCATCTGCCACGACAAGCAATTCTGAAGGACCTGCGGGCATATCAATCGCCACGCCATAATTGGTTGCTAACTGCTTTGCGACAGTAACAAATTGGTTACCAGGACCAAATATTTTGTACACTTGAGGAATCGTATCTGTTCCAAAAGTCATCGCTGCAATCGCCTGAATCCCTCCCACTTTATAGATTTTTGTCACACCACATATCTGAGCGGTATAAAGGATAGCTGGGTGAATAGAACCATCTTTTGAAGGAGGCGTACACAATACGATCTCTTTACATCCTGCTATTTTTGCAGGGACAGCGAGCATTAATATGGTGGAAAACAGAGGAGCAGTACCGCCAGGGATATAAAGACCTACTTTTTGAATCGGACGTTTTTCTTGCCAGCAAGATACACCTGGCGTAGTTTCTACAAGAACGCGTTCTGTTTTTTGGGCTTGGTGAAATTTTTCGATGTTGCTTTTAGCCAATTGTATGGCATCTTTTACATCTTGGTCTAGAGTAGCGGTTGCTGCTTCAATTTCTTGAGCAGACACCACTGTTGTGTTTAACGTAATCCCATCAAAGATCGCCGTGTATTTCGCGACAGCGGTGTCCCCTTTTGATTTTACTTCTTTAAAAATATCTGTTACTGTTGCTTCAATATCTTCTACCGTTTGCGTAGGTCGCATGAGGATCTCCTGCCAATCGCTGGGTGCTGGGTTGTATATTATATTCATTAGAGTACCATTTTTTCGATTGGACATACAAGAATACCTTCGGCTCCTGCTATTTTGAGTTGATCAATCACATCCCAGAATTTATGTTGGTCAATAACACTGTGTACACTGCTCCATCCTTCTTCTGCTAGTGGCAGGACAGTAGGGCTTCGCATACCAGGGAGTATTTGGAAAACAGCATCTAATTTGTCATTAGGCACATTCATCAACACATAACGGCTTTGCTTTCCTTTAAGAACACTACGGATTCTAAAGCGAAGTTTTTCTAATATTTCTTTACGTTCTTCTGAAATTTTTGGAGAAACGGTGAGTACCGCCTCTGAGGTAAGCATGACCTCTACTTCTTTTAAATTATTTTTAAATAAGGTGCTTCCGCTGGAAACTATATCACAGATTCCGTCTGCAAGTCCAATATTAGGTGCAATTTCTACAGAGCCATTAATAACGTGCAGTTCTACAGAAACACCTTTTTCTTTCAAGTAACGACTTACTGTATTAGGGTATGAAGTGGCAATACGTTTTCCTTCAAAGTCCTTAACAGAGGTATAGGATTCATTTTTAGGGATGGCAAGGGATACTTTACATTTTGAAAACCCAAGACGTTCAATAATTTGTAAGTCTTCTCCTTTTTCAATGAGTGTATTTTCCCCCAGAATAGCGATATCAATCACCCCATCTCTTAGGTATTGAGGAATATCGCCATTACGTAGGTAAAAAACTTCTAAAGGGAAATCTCTCGCAGTCGTTTTAAGTTGATCTTGTCCGTTGTCAATAGAAATCCCGCAATTTTCAAGGAGTGCTAATGATTTTTCATTGAGTCGTCCAGATTTTTGGACAGCAATTCTAATTTTTGTGTTCATTTTTCTTTAACTAATTAGTGCTTGAGTTATACAAAACAAAAAACCCGTTTGAATAACTCAAACGGGTTTTTGATATCTTATATATACACATATCAGTTTACCTCGCTCGAGCGACAGAAGTAAAATGATGATGATGTATGGTGTTGTTTTTCATAACGAGTACAAAAGTATTCCATTTTTTGTTAAAAACAAGTGTATAACGCAATTTAATATTTACTTAACAGTAAAAAGTTTTTAGTAGATTTGATGTGAAATCACTTATACTCTATTGGGGCAAAACAGTAAATGAAAGGTTTTTGGGGTACTTTTTTTATATTTCTATTGTGGGCTTCGGCTGGAATATATTACATACACACAAAGGAGAACAAAGATGCTTCCATAGATACCCCTGATCAAATTTCCATCAAAAAACAAGACCCTGATGATTTAAAATCAGATACTTATAAAAATAGTAGTGAGAAAATTGAAATAGAAGCGGACACCACTAAAATAGTATCTGATATCACGCTCACTGATTTGAATACTCTAAAAATTGATTCGATATCTGATAATGTTGTTGGTATAGATATGAATTCGCTTTCTAAATCTCCTGACAGTAATAAAGACATTTATATTAGTGAAAACACAACAGTAGATTCTCAGTTATTAGCCGATGAAATTAAAAAATCGATAGCGATAAGTGACACGGTAGATATAGATAAAGACGAACCTACGATTGAATATAGAGGAGAAACTGTTATTAAAAATAACCCTAATGTATCTTCTCAAATTTTTTATCCAGGATATGCAAATACAGACTTAATCGTAGGAAAAGATCTTATTGCATATGCTACGGAACTAAAGAAAATATTAGAAGAAAATCCAACGAAGAAAGTAACGATTATAGGCCACACTGATAATGTAGGAAATGCTAAAGATAATTTTATGATTGGTTTAAAAAAATCAAGACAAATAAAATGGTATCTTACCGCACGCAGAGGCATAGAAAGATCAAAAGTAACCGCTATATCTAGAGGAGAATCCACTCCAATAGAGAGCAATGCAAGTGTTTGGGGCCGCAAAAAAAATAATAGAATTGAGATTATTGTTGACTAGTAACATACTTAAAACCCAAGATACCATATCTATCCCTACAGCCTACGTAGAGGCGTTTGTGATGATGCTTGGCGCTTTTGCTATTGGATATATAGGTGCTACTATTTATGAGCGTTATCGACATAAAACAGCTCAAAAAGATACCGACAATGATATTAATCTTCTCAAAAAAGAAATTCGTGAATTAAAAGAAGAAAACGAATTACAGCATAGAAAATTTGACTACCGCAAAGATCGAATGGATCAAGAATACGAACAGGTAAATTTTCAAAAAAGAGCCTTTTCTGAAGATGTACTTTCTAAAAGCACCACGGATACGCAAATATTAGCAAAAATTAATTTTGAACGCATTGGTTTTGCGACTGCAGAAAGTAAAGATGATCTTCAAAAAATTACAGGTATAGGGCCATATACGGAAACCAAACTTAATGATCTTGGTATTTTTACGTTTGAACAGATTAGTAACTTTACAGACGAGGATATTACCGCTGTCACAAAACTTATCAAATTCTTTCCTGATCGTATTAAAAATGACCGCTGGGTATCCAAAGCACAACGACTTAAACTTGGTAAAGCACCCGAAAAACCTCAAACGACAGAAGATCTAAAAAAAAAGGTAACGAAGATTAATTAACGTGTTGTAATCTTTAAATATGTGCTCTAACATCATTGGTTAAAAAAAAACCAAATAGATATCTATAAACTCTTAAAATGAGTATAGAGACTAAAAGAAACCTACTAGATTTCTCCCTAACTGATATACTTATCACTTAACCATTGAACCCACACTCCTATCTATTTTAATTTCATAAAGAAGAGCACCTCTTTATTGCACTTCTTTTTTGAGTTTGTAAAACTATGTGCTTAAAAGATGAAGCGCCAACAGACATTAAAACAGAGGGTGTCACATTAAAAATATTTTTATACCAGTTATTAATTGAATTTACTGGAAAAGAAAACGATGATTTTTTTCTTTATATGAGAAAGAAAACTAAAGCATAGCCTAAGCTACGGTTTCTTTTTTCTTGTGAAATAGAAAGGAAAAAAGGGTGTTTTATTACAGTAAATTCAATTGGTAAATGGTATTACTTACACTTCACTGAATACCATTAAAAAACCCATCATAGCGAACTATGATGGGTTTTTATATTGATAAAGATAGAATCCTTATTCTACGAGAGAATTAGATTATTTACCTTCCATTTTAGCTTTAAGAGCGGCAAGAGCATCATTAGCATCACCTAACGTAGGTTTTGCCTCATCTGCTTGTGCTTTTGCTTTCTTAGCTTGTTGCTTAACGATTTTTGCTTCGTCTTCTTTATGGATCACCATGTGAGATGCAACCACACGCTTAAAGTCTTTATTGAATTCGATTACTTGGAATTGAGCTTCTTCTCCTTTTCCTAGTTTAGAACCATCTTCTTTCTCTAAGTGACGTGATGGAACAAATGCTACGATATCTTCGTTAAAAGTAACGGTTGCACCTTTATCTACGATCTCGTCAACACTAGCAGTGTGCTTAGTACCTACTCCAAAATCAGCTTCATATTTATCCCAAGGATTTTCTTCGATTTGCTTATGACCAAGACTTAACTTACGTCCTTCAACATCTAGCTCAAGAACCACTACTTCTAGCTTATCTCCTACTGCACAGAATTCTGATGGATGTTTTACTTTCTTAGTCCAAGAAAGGTCAGAGATGTAGATTAATCCATCAATACCTTCTTCTAGTTCTAAGAACACACCGAAGTTTGTAAAGTTACGTACCACACCTTCGTGACGTGAGCCTACAGGATATTTAGAAGTAATATCAGTCCATGGATCTGGAGCTAATTGCTTAATTCCAAGACTCATTTTACGATCATCACGATCTAAGGTAAGAACCACTGCTTCTACCTCATCTCCTACTTTTACAAAATCTTGTGCACTACGTAAGTGTGTACTCCAAGACATTTCAGAAACGTGGATTAATCCTTCTACTCCTTCTTCTACTTCGATAAAGGCACCGTAATCAGCGATTACAACAACTTTACCTTTTACTTTATCACCAATCTTAAGCGTTTCACTTAAAGCATCCCAAGGGTGCTTAGAAAGTTGCTTAAGACCTAATTGGATACGTGTTTTATCCTCATCAAAGTCAAGGATTACAACATTTAATTTCTGATCAAGCTCAACGATTTCATTCGGGTGGTTGATACGAGACCAAGAAAGGTCTGTAATGTGGATAAGTCCGTCAACACCTCCAAGATCAACAAATACTCCGTAAGAAGTAACGTTTTTAACAACACCTTCAAGAACTTGTCCTTTTTCAAGCTGCCCAATGATCTCTTTTTTCTGCTCTTCAATATCTGCTTCGATAAGTGCTTTATGCGATACAACAACGTTTTTGAATTCGTGGTTAATTTTTACCACTTTAAATTCCATTGTTTTATTTACATACTGATCGTAATCACGGATAGGCTTTACGTCTATTTGTGATCCAGGTAAGAATGCTTCAATTCCAAAAACATCTACAATCATTCCTCCTTTTGTACGTGCTTTTACAAACCCGTTTACAATCGTTCCTTCATCGTGAGCTGCATTTACACGATCCCATGCTTTAATAACACGAGCCTTACGGTGAGACAGTATTAACTGACCTGTTGCATCTTCACGCACATCAATAAGTACTTCTACCTTGTCTCCTTCTTTAAGATCTGGATTGTAACGGAACTCATTAAGAGAGATTACACCTTCAGACTTTGCATTGATGTCTATAATAGCATCACGATCTGTAATACTAATTACAGTTCCTTCTACTACTTCGTCATTAAGCGTATCTACAAAATTCTGAGCCACAAGTGCTTCAAATTCTTCTAGTTGCTTGTCATCTACTACATCAATACCTTCTTCGTATTTTACCCAGTTAAAGTCTTTAAGAAATTGTTCTGGATTTTCTTGAGCAGGAGATTGCTCAACTTTTGGTGCTGCTACTGCAGCTTCTTCCTGAACTTCAGGATTTTTTGTTTCTTCAGCCATTTGCTAAAAGTTACATCAGTATACACTTAAATTTATGGTACTGATGGGTTTTTGTATTTTACGCTTTCGCGAAAGCTCTTTCAACCTCAAAACCGTAAAAGTGGTTTTTTTCGTTTTATATATTCCTTCATTGACGGCTTTCGAAAGGTTGTCAAAAAGGTGTGCAAAAGTACATATTGTTTTCTGATTTTCAAAGACCTTTCTTATTAATACGCACACTTATTCATCTTTTTTAGTAAAAAAGTAATTCATCCTATAGGATGTACTATGTAAACTCTTATAAATAAACTTAGTTAATACAAAGAATTAGCTAAGAACTATTGTAATTTTTGAGTATATTTAATTTTTAATCCTATTTATAATTAATAAAAGACAGAACACATGAAAAAAACTACGTATTTATTGGCATTTTTAACTGCAACTGCCTTTGCACAACAAGAAACAAGTTACAATTCAGAAACTATACCTTCTTCAAATACAGGGGAGACAACAATTGCTACAATCACACGTGTAGATAATGGTAGAGCTGCTGTTGTAGACACGTTTACAACGCTAGCTGAATTTAATGATGCTGTACTAGCCTGTACAGATGACACGCTTCAATCTGAAGATTTTACAAATGGACCAGGAGCTATTACCACATGTGGCGAAACGATTAGTGCTGCTGATGGGGGTGCTTGTTTTCCTGCAGGAGAGCTCGAAACTGGGTTTGTCGTATCTTCAAGTGCAGATCCATCAAGCGTTGTTAATATTCCTCCTGGAGCTATTGGAAATACAGATTCGCTTGTAGGAGCTACTAGCTTTGCTGCATTTACAATTATAGAATTTGATCCGTCACCGCAGGCAGTGGCATTCGATATTTGGGAAAATATTGACCCTGTAACAATCATTAGAGTCTTTAGCCTTGGTGGTGATCTAATAGACACCTTCAACGCAAACACACCAACAAATACTCAAACATTTTTTGGCTTTTATGCAAATGAGCCTATTGGTTCTATAGAACTAGAAGGTGCTAATGATAGTGGTGAGTTATTTGGTAACTTCTTATTTGGTGGTGATTGTAGTAATTTAGGAATTCAAGATGAGCTACTAGCTAAGGTTACAACGTATCCTAATCCTACTGCGGGGCAGTTAAGCTTAACAGTACCTTCTGGACTTGTTATTGAAAAAGTATCTCTTATTGATATTACTGGAAAAAATACGCAAGTTCAATTAATTAACAATACACTAGATATGAGTGGTCTTGCTACAGGTGTATACATTTTAAAAATAGAAACTTCTGCTGGAATATCTACTCAAAGAGTGATCAAGCAGTAAGTACATTATTTACTAATTTTAAAATAGTCCTGCAAGTAATATGTAGGACTATTTTTTTATCCACAGATGTCGGTTATCTTTGGAGTAAAACACAACATTAATCACTTTATTTACTTTGTATGAGTACTCCGTGGCATCTGTATCTTATGGCAATCATGTATATCTGTATAGGCTGTATGCATTTTATCAAACCTAAGGCTTTTTTAAGTGTGATGCCTCGCTATATACCTGCAGAATTACAAATGGTGTATGCTAGCGGAATTGCCGAAATTTGTTTAGGCATTGCTTTGTGTTTTGACGTAACAAGAACCTATGCTATTTGGGGAATTATTGCGATGCTTATTGTTTTTTTGACGGTGCATTGGTATATGATTGCAGATAAAAAATTTCATGAAAAATTTCCTAAATCTGTGCTTTGGTTTCGATTTTTATTACAATTTGGATTGATGTATTGGGCGTATTTTTATCTTTAAATCATCATAGTAAAAATGTCATTATTTCCATTAGAGCCGTATCGATTAGACCTACCTGATGCTCATGTCACGTATCATCCTCATTTTTTGACTCAAGAAGAGGCCTCTCATTATTATGATATCTTATATAAAGAAACACCTTGGCGTCAAGATGATATTAAGGTATTTGGAAAAGTACATCCGCAACCTCGGCTCACGGCTCTGTATGCGACCAATAACCTCCCCTACTCCTATTCAAATATTACCATGCATCCGCTAGCGTTTACTTTCGCTTTAAGCGAAATAAAAAAGAAAGTAGAAACACTGGTAAATGCCAAATTCACTACGTGTTTATTAAATCTTTACCGACACGGAAAAGATAGTAATGGATGGCATGCAGACGACGAAAAGGAGTTAGGTAAAAACCCTACCATTGCCTCTGTAAGTTTAGGCGCAAGTAGGGTCTTTAAATTTAGGGATAAAACGACAAAGTCTTCGGTACACTCCATGTCTCTTGAACATGGAAGCTTGTTACTTATGAAAGATGAAACACAGCATAACTGGCAACATCAAATACCAAAGACTTCAAAATTTGTGGAACCTAGGATAAATCTTACATTCCGGATAATAAAGGGGTGAAAGCTATTCTATTAAAATCTAGAGCGAAATCATTAAAGCTAAATCCTAGGGGGTACGCTCTTTATACAAATCACTCACTCTAGATTGGGTTGCATATACTTTCTTCAAGATGTATATCCTTGAGTTTTTTTACAAGTAGCTCAAATTCTTGCAACTAACTATGTTTGTATTGATAATTTATATGAAAATTAGCAGCATCAGACTATAATTAGTAGGAGTTTAAAGCAAATTAATTGAAAGGAAAGAGGCGCTGTCTGGGGGAAATAATTTCTAATTACTAATCCTTTTTAAAAAATATAAATGAATCCAAAAACAATATCTAATAATTTATATACTAGTAGCGACCACATAAATGAGTTGATCTCACTCGTAGTGATCATATATGACAGCACCTCTACTCTCATGAAAATCACTTTATTAACCGGGTGCAAAATTATACTAAGCACGCATAGTAAATCTTGTATTTTTTTCATTAAAAATTGTACAAAATTTGTAACTTACTGATAATTAATACAACTATATCGTTTTCGTTGTATAGAAGGAATTTAACTAATTGTAAAAAATAAAAACATGATGATGAAGAGTTTTAGTTTACAAGATATATTCCTGATAAAAAAAATAAAAAAAACGGGACATCATAAAGACCCTGAGCCTAGAAATTATTTTGAAATTATTTTTATTGAAGAGGGAACTGGGAAACACTTTATTAACGAATTTATTGTAACCTATGAGAAGAGAGATGTCTTTCTTGTTGCCCCAGAAGACAAGCATCATTTTGAAATAGAAAAAGAAACCACATTTTGCTATTTTCAGTTCACTGAATTGCTATTTTCTAGTAAAATGAACCTTCCTGATAGGTCATACTGGCTCCATCGTATAGAAAAAATTATACATCACCCTAACCTTTTACCTGGTGATATCATAAAAGAAAAATACGATCGAAAGCTTATATGGCATATTCACGACGTTATTAACCAAGAGTACATAAGCCAAAAAGAATATTATAAACATAATATTTCTAATATGGTAAGTACTACTTTAAGTATTATTGCTCGTAATATTACACGAGATTTTCAGCCTGAAAGAGAAAGTTCTATTAAAGACGTCCCCACTACCATTGACCAAATCATACAATACATACGTCAGCACGTATCTGAAAATAACCTCATGAAAGTCAGCGCACTAGCAACTCATTTTAATATGACAAATAGTGGTATCAGTTTGTACTTCAAGAAGAAAACTGGAGAATCGATACATCACTATATTTTGATGTATAAATTGCATCTTATCAAATACAGATTAAAAAACACAGAATTAACCGTCTCTGAAATCGCTTATCAATTAGGGTTTACAGACGAAAGTCATCTTACACGTATTTTCAAAAAATACAACAACCTAACCCCAAAACAATATAAAAATGAGATGTTAAAAGAAGATCATAGGATGTAAAAATGATCGCTATTTATCCAAACAATTCATTGAGTAAACCTGCTAATCGTATTCCCCCTTTTTGTAATTGAGATCGTAACGGATCAAAATATTGATACATATAATTATACCCAAGGTTATCACCTTTCTTGGTATTCTTATAAATATCTTTAACTAGTGTACGGCTGTCTTCCATCCAATCTCTAACCGTTCCTTCTTGTAAAAGTGTCACCTGTTTTTTTGATAACCTAGGCATGGTCGTTGCCAGTTCTGAATAGGACATATTAAAACGTTCTATCATTTGTGAATCCCAAACTCTATGAAGGTTGGTTCCATTTTTAAACCATTGCACCTGAAAATCATTTCCTCCTTTATCTTCTCCTAATCCCGTATGTAAAGGCTGATGCAAATCACCTATAAAGTGAATAAGCAACTTAAGATAAAAAGCCTTGTCTTCTTTAGAGCTTGTTGGGTTTTTAATAATTTCTACACAGGTATTGATTCCTTGTATGATATCACCTCTTTCGTTTTTAGGGTGAGTATCATAGGTTTTATCAAAAGGAATGTTCACATAATGCCATACTCCAAAAGAACGGTATCTATCATCACTCTTTATATCATCTCCAAATGTTGAAACCAGTGCTAAGGACTGTCCATCAAGTAATTTGTTGATTTCTTTTTTTGCTTTTCGCGAAAGGTACTGCTCTGCGATAGCCCCAGTAGCCCTATGTCCCGTGTTTCCCCAAACAATTTCTGCAGCTTGTAGAAAGGAAGAACTCAGTAAAAATAAAGCGATGATACTATGTTTCATTTTGTGTTTTTTTGTAAAAATACGATGAAAATAGAAACATTTTGTTATTGTTATCGTTAAGAATAGCGTATTGTTAACAATACATATTAGTACCTTTACAAATAGATTCTATTTAATAGTTAAGATTATGAGATACCTACATGTATGCGCATTTGTTTTTTTAATTTCACAGGTTGGAATCACGCAAAATACTCCCGTAGAGAATGATGTAAAAATTAATCAGTACATATATGGCACCTTATTACAACCCAAAGAAGGAGCCAATGACCTGATTATTATTATTCCTGGTTCTGGTCCTACAGACAGAAATGGCAACCTACAACTATCACGTAATAATGCTTTACGATTACTGGCAGAAAAACTAACTGCATCAGGTATTGCCACATTTAGATATGATAAAAGAGTACTCACGTTATTAAAAAGAGGGAATTTAGAAGAAGAAAAATTACGATTTGAAGATTTTGTTAAAGATGCTGTATCAACTGTCAACTATTTTAGAGATCGAAACAAATATCAGAATATATATATTGTAGGACATAGCCAAGGATCCTTAGTGGGTATGATTGCTGCACAGCAATCTAATGTTACAGGGTTTATTTCACTAGCAGGTCCCGGGAAATCTATAGATAATACAATTGTGAGTCAAATAGCATTACAGATGCCTGAACTTAAAGAAAATGCGCAAGAAGCTTTTACACAATTAAAAGAAAATGGAAAAGTAAAAAGCTATAGCCCAGCATTGGCCTCTATTTTCAGAAAAGAGTCTCAGCCCTTTATGGTTAGTTGGATGCAATATATTCCCACTGAAGAAATTAAAAAACTACAGATCCCAGTCCTAATCATAAATGGAACAAATGATGTTCAGATAGATACAAAGGAAGCCGAAGATCTAAAACAAGCAAAACCAGATGCTAAATTAGTACTCATTAAAGATATGAACCATGTTTTACGTATTATAGAAAGCACAGACGCGTTGGAAAATACAAAATCATATAACGAAGCCAATCGTCCTATTTCGCAAGAACTCACTGATGTGATTACTAGTTTTATCAAAAAATAGCAACATGCTATGTTTTGATTTTAGAGGTTAGCTTCGAAGTATTAGGCGCTACGCTCCTCTAAAATTTAAGTGAGTTATATATACTTGATAAAAATGAATTAGTTCTACTAGTCATTTCAAATATCTTACTCTAAAAAAATCATTTTACTGATAAATAAACAGTGCTTTCCTTACTTTTACATTTCTTAGAAAATTTTTTATGAAAAAGATTCCTTTTTACATTCTTATTATTGCGTTTATCATTTCGTGTGGCCCTACACAAAATACCACAAACTCAAAAAACACCCACGTTCAAGTTGCTATAGACCTTGTAAATGTTATTGATGACAAAGTAAATGTTCGTATTCATCCAGGTACGATAAGCACTCCTGATGTTGTATTCTACATTCCAGAAACCGTACCAGGTACTTATAGTGATGATGACTACGGAACGTATGTTGATGACCTACAAGTATTCTCTAAGTCAGGATCAACATTAAACGTAGAAAGAACCTCTCCCAACACTTGGCTCATTAAAGATGCGCAGAAACTTAACCATATCCAATATAAAGTTAACGACACCTACGATATAGAGGCAGAGCATTCTATTTTTTCCCCATCGGGTACTAATTTTAAAGAAAATGAACAGTTTCTATTGAATCTCCACGGATTGGTAGGTTACATAAAAGATCAAGAAGAATATACCTATGCTATAGACATAAACAGACCTGAAACTATAGAAGGAACTACATCTTTATCAAAACAAGAAAGCCAAACATATACGAAAGCTACTTTTGATAATCCCAAGCAAATAGATAGCTATCTAGCAAAGCGATATTTTGAAGTTATTGATAATCCGATCATGTATAATAAACCCAACAAAGAGGTTTTTGATATAGAAGGAATTACCATCGAACTCAGTGTATATAGTCCAAATGACGCTGTAAAAGCAGCTGACCTTAAGGAAACTGTTGAGAGTATGATGAAAGCACAAAAAATATACTTAGGTGATATAAATACCACAGATCGCTACAGTATATTACTGTATTTAAGTACCATGGATGCAGAAGATGCTCAGGGCTTTGGAGCACTAGAACACCATAAATCAACTGTGGTGGTTTTACCAGAAATGCTCCCTAAAGAAGCTATGGATGAGGCGATCATAGACGTAGTTGCTCATGAATTTTTTCATATTGTGACCCCTTTAAATTTACACTCCACACAAATTCATAAATTTAGATATAATGATCCAGAAATGAGTCAGCATTTATGGATGTATGAAGGCATTACAGAATACTTTGCTCAACACTTCCAAGTACAACAAGGGCTCGTTACAAATACAGAGTTTTACGCAACTATCGCTAATAAAATTGCTAATTCTAAAAGCTATGATGAGAACATGTCTTTTACAGAAATGAGCCAAAATATCTTAGACGAACCCTACGCGTCCAATTATGGGAATGTATATGAAAAAGGAGCACTTATAGGTATGTGTTTAGATATATTAATGCGTGAGAACAGTAACGGAGAAAGGAGCTTATTAACCCTAATGAAGGAACTTACAGATCGGTATGGACCTAATCGTCCTTTTGAAGATCAAGCGATTATACCTCAAATTACAGCCATGACATACCCCGCTATAGGTGAGTTTTTTGAAAAACACGTGATAGGAACCGTTCCAATTAACTACAGTGCATTTTTTAGTAAAGTTGGATTAGAGTACAATTCATATCAAGTTCCTACAGAATATTTTTTAGATCAGGAAACAAGAACCCCTTACATAGATGTTTCACAAGTAGACAAATCTATTTTTATAAGAAAAGGTATTGAGCTTCATTCGTTTTTTAAGGAGATGGGACTTCAAGGCGGTGATGTTATAAAAACAATTAATGGGACTTCATATAACTTGTCAAACGTATATGCACTTATTGGAGAAGCTGCTTCTTGGAAGGAAGGAGATGCTATTAGCTTTACAATACTAAGAGAAGATCAAGAAATAATAGTAGAAGGCAAAGTGACCATCCCAATGATTAATAAAGCTACTATCATTGAGTTACAATACTTTGTGGAAGGCCCTGAATTAAGGCTTCGTCAAAGTTGGTTAAAAGGATCATAAAAAAAATAATTTAACAAAGTATTAGGTATATATTTGCTTTCATGCAAAGAAAACTACTCTTCCTAATCATCTTGCATTCTACTTTTTTATCCTTTTCACAAGGGAAAGAAGTCTTTGTAAAATATATTGATTCAGAAATAACCATAGACGGTAGGTTGGATGAAGAACTCTGGAGTCAAGTAGAACCCGCAAAAAACTTCTGGGAATACTTCCCTACCGATACCATTCAAGCCATCAATCAAACAGAAATCAGATTCCTATATGATGACCAAAAGTTGTATGTAGGAATCAAAGTGTACGCACCTGCTGATGATTATATTGTTCCTTCCCTACGACGTGACTTTAGAGCTGGCGGAAGTGATAATGTAACATTGATGTTTGATACTTTTAACGATGGTGTGAATGCTTTTCTTTTTGGGTCTAATCCAGAAGGTGTTCGTAGAGAAGCCCTAGTTTCTGGTGGGGGTGTTGATTTAAGAGGATTTACAACAAGCTGGGATACAAAATGGGTGGGTGAAACTCAAAAATATGATGGGTATTATATCTGCGAATGGGCAATTCCTTTCTCAGCATTAAAATTTCGCGAAGGCGAAACAAAATGGCGTTTTAACTCCTATCAGTTTGATACTCAAGGAAACGAACGAAATACATGGATCAACATTCCGCAGAGTCAGTTTATTTTTAATTTAGCCTACATGGGAGATATGGTTTTTGAAAAACCGCTAGGCAGTCCCCGTAGTCCCATATCTATAATTCCGTACGTAAATGGATTAGTGGGTAAAGATTTTGAAACTAACGAAGAAACAACTGATTTTAAAGTTGGCGGTGATGCAAAATTTACCATCGGAAACAGTCTTAACCTAGATGTCACCATCAACCCAGATTTCTCACAAGTAGAAGTAGATAATGTGATTACCAACCTGACCCGATTTGAAGTAAATTTACCAGAACGTCGTCAGTTTTTTATTGAAAATAATGATCTCTTTGCAGATTTTGGAGATTCACGTGCTGCAAACCCTTTCTTCTCTAGAAGAATTGGCATTGCTACAGATATAGACGGAAATACTACTGAAAATGATATACTCGCAGGAGCTCGATTAAGCGGAAAGTTGAATAATAACTTTAGAATCGGTCTTCTCAACATACAAACTGCAAATGATGCAGAACAAGAGATTGCTGGAAATAATAATACCGTAGTTGCGCTTCAGCACAGAGTCTTTAGTCGCTCCAATATAGGTTTAATTTATGTGAACCGGCAAAACACAAGCAATGAGCCCTTTGTTACTCCAGATGAAGAATACAATAGACTTATAGGGTTAGATTACAACTTAGCCAATAAAGATAATAGTTGGAACGGTAAGTTTTTCTTACACAAATCTTTTACGCCGAATACAACAAGTAATGATTTCTCAGGAGGTCTACGATTAGAATACAATCGTAATAACTGGCGGGTCCTTTTTTCTAATATTTTTGTAGGTGAAGATTTTAATTCAGATTTAGGATTTATTCCTCGTAAGGACATTTACAGGTCTTTTAATAGAGTAGAACGCCTTATATTCCCTAAAAAAGGAATCATTAACAGACATATTTTTTCGCTAGGAACCTTCTTTGTTTTCCGTCCAGGATTAGATTTTCAAAAAGGAGACCATACCTTTGCCCCTCGCTGGCAAGCTGAGTTTAAAAACACTAGCAATCTTAGTGTTACGGGACGCTCCAGATATACTTTCCTTTTTGAAGGTTTTGATCCATCACGCTCAGATGGGTTAGAACTTGCTGCAAATACAGAGTACTATTATGAGAGTGTAGAAGCCGAGTATCAATCTGATACACGTCGTGTATTTTCCTATAATGTGAACACAACCTTTGGTGAATTTTTCAATGGAGATTTACTCACGGTACAAGGAGGGCTTAATCTAAGGCTTCAGCCCCATTTGGTTTTTGGGTTAAATCTACGCTATGATAACATAGACCTACCAGATCCTTTCTCAGATAATGAAATCTGGTTGATTAGTCCGCGCATGGAAGTGACCTTTAATAAAACATTATTTTGGAATACTCTTATTCAATACAGCTCATTACAAGATAACCTTGGTATTAACTCTAGGCTTCAGTGGCGTTTTGCACCGCTTTCAGATCTTTTCTTGGTCTACAATGACAACTACTTTACAGATAATGTCTTTGCTCCTCGTGTGCGCTCTCTTAATTTAAAAGTTACCTATTGGTTATATTTATAAGTATATTGTGGGGCTAAGTACGCTTTCGCGAAAGCATATAATAAATCATTAGAAATCATCTGTTTTAGCACAAACACCTATGGGAGAACACGCTTTATTTACAAACGATGCCGTTGTTTTTGGATTATTAGCCATCATTCTTGGCTTCATATTTTACACTTCAAATAAAAAAGAAGGATTCTGGGGTGAATTTTATAAGTACATACCTGCATTATTATTATGCTATATGTTACCTGCAGTTCTCAATCTGTTTGATCTTGTAGACGCTGAATCTTCGCAGCTATATTTTGTAGCAAGTCGCTATTTACTTCCCGCATGTATTGTATTATTTACGATAAGCGTAGATCTCAAAAGTATTATCAACTTAGGACCTAAAGCATTGATTATGTTTCTCACGGGAACAGTTGGTATTATTATAGGAGGTCCTATCGCTATATTAATTATCTCTGTTTTCTCACCCGAAACGGTAGGTGGTTCTGGCCCCACCGAAGTATGGAGAGGGCTGTCAACGATTGCAGGAAGTTGGATTGGTGGAGGTGCTAATCAAGCCGCTATGCTTGAAATTTATGAATATGACAGGGTCGAATTTGGTAAAATGATACTTGTAGATGTGCTTATGGCAAATGTTTGGATGGCCATCCTTCTATTGGGTATAAGTAAGACCAAACGAATAGACAAATGGCTCAAAGCCGATAGGTCTTCTATTGAAAATTTAAAGAAAAAAGTATCTGAATTTTCAGAAAGTGTCAAAAGAAATCCCTCTTTAAATGACTTGATGATTATCCTTGGAATTGCATTTGGAGCGACAGGCATTGCGCATTTTGGAGCAGATTATATTACAGGATTCTTTGCTGATGTTCCAAAAAGTTCTACTGCCTATACATTTACAAAACAATTCTTCTGGTTAGTGACTATAGCTACTATTATTGGGGTAGGTTTATCATTTACAAAGGCCAAAAACTATGAAGGTGCGGGAGCTAGTAAAATCGGAAGTGTTTTTATTTATATTCTTGTGGCAACTATTGGAATGAGTATCGATTTAGGAAGTGTTTTTGAAAATCCAGGACTCATTGCCATAGGCTTTGTATGGATTAGTATCCATGCTGGATTACTGATCCTAGTAGCAAAATTGATTAAAGCCCCCTATTTCTTTCTTGCGGTAGGGAGTCAAGCCAACGTAGGCGGGGCAGCTTCAGCACCCGTTGTTGCAGCTGAGTTTCATCCTTCCCTAGCGAGTGTGGGTGTCTTACTAGCTGTTTTTGGATACGTGGTGGGGACCTACGGTGCGATTTTGTGTACAATTTTAATGGAAATCGCTGCGACAAGCTAGTATTTCAGTAAAAATAATAGCATCTTTGTGCTTTAAATGAACCCATTTTAATGAGAAGATTTTTCACACTTTTATTAGTAACTGGCCTACTCGTAGCTTGCTCAGAATCAACCAATTTTACAGTTTCTGGAACCGTAAAAGGTCTTAAAAAAGGAACTCTCTACTTACAACGCATTCAAGATACTGCATTGGTAAACATAGATTCTATCGTAGTAGATGGTGATCCAGAATTTGAGTTTTCCCTTACCATTGATGAGCCTGAGGTTCTTTACTTACACTTAGATAAAGTTGATGCTTCGGGATATGATGATCGTATCCTGTTTTTTGCTGAACCTGGCGAAATGAATATTACGACTTCCCTTAAGAATTTTGAAGGGTTTGCCGCTGTAATGGGTGCAGAAAACCAAATGAGATGGACTGAGTTTCAAAAAATGAATCAAAAGTTTAATGATAAAAATGTAGACCTCATTAAAGGATCTTATGACGCACAAGTTTCTGGTGTACAAGAAGATATTCTTAAATATGACGATTCTCTACAACGCTTACTTAGATCTAAATATAGGTACACAGGTCAGTTTGCATCTACACATGCAGACTTAGAAATGGCTCCCTTTCTTATCTTAAGTCAGATTCCAGATGCCAATGTGACGTATCTAGACACTATATACAAGCGTTTTCCAAATAAAATAAAACGTTCTAAGTATGGGAAACAGCTTGAAAAATTGATCCAAGAGCGAAAAGCTGCCCAAGAATAATCGATACCCTATAAAATGAAAGTCCCCATCTAAAATGATTTAGACAGGGAATTCCTCTAGTTGGTTGAGTTAGATGTATATTGAGCTCTAACGGACTCTTTATTATTGAACTTTTACAAAGCCATTTAATATTTTTTCACAATCTTCAATATACGAATTTAAAAGTCCTTGTGAGGTGTATGTGATAAATTGTACAGTGCCACTTGGACTCGAATAGTAATATCCGTAATACGTAAATTTAATTCCTTGTAAGGTACCATTGAGTTGTAAGAATAGGACTTTCTGTCCATTTACAATTCTGTATTCTTCTTGAATAACGCTAAGGTCTGGAGCAGCTTCTCTTCCGTTCTCTAAAGCAATATCCCTTAGATTTTCGATAGGGATTTCTAACTTTTCTGCGATGATCATGCCGTATAAATCTTCCCCTTTTAATTGTAACTCATATTCTGCTTCTGGATTGTCTTGTGCTTTTTGAAAACTCCATTCTGTAGGATCAAGCCAAACCCCAATGTCAACTTTGGTACTTTTAAGAAGAAATGTAGCTTCTGGATCTTTTACAAAGCGCTCTGGATTGGTAGGCACCTCATTTGAAGTTTCTGATGCCCTGTTATCTGCATACCTCCATGTACCATTATCAAATAGAAGTACTTCATCTCCAACCTCAGTAACGGCTTTTTGTTGTGCTTGTACAGTGAATACTCCTAAAAAGGCTAAAGCAAAAATTATTTTTTTCATAAGTAGTATACTAATTGATATATGTTAAGAATTGCTAATTAATGAAAAAAAAATGACTTTTGAGAGGATTAGGACTCAGAACCACTTCATTTAGGAATAGCTTTCACAAAATCAGTATTATAATAATCATAGTCGTCTTTTTAAAAAGTGTGATTAAAACAAGGAAAGTCAATTTGCAAAGGAATTACAAAATGAAAACCAACAAAATTCGCTACAATGAGTGTCTTATTAAGCAATGTCTCCAAAAGTGCCTCAACAAACTAATTGTCATCCTGAGCCTGTCGAAGGGTTTTAATAATCAAAACAGTATAAACTTCGAATAGCTAAGGATATGTAGTTAAAAATACTCTTCAAACAGTTTCTTTAAAAGCCAATGTAATACGTAAAAGCAATCCTATTCTAAAAACTTGTAAACCGATACAAAGTAAAGCCGATGAAGTCGCGTAGTATCGATCATTTTCTAAAAAGTGTGCGAAAGCAAAAAACCAATAAGAGTCAAACTAGCAAAAGAAAGCCGATAAAACCCGTAACAACGATCATCTTTTAAAAAGTGTGCCAATAGCAAAAACATCTACAAGGCGCAATTATAAAAGAAAATCGATGGAGTCCGTAGGAACGATCCTTTTCTAAAAAGTGTGCCGAAAGCAAAAACATCTACAAGGCGCAATTATAAAAGAAAACCGATGGAATCCGTAGGGACAATCCTTTTCTAAAAAGTGTGCCGAAAGCAAAAACATCTACAAGGCGCAATTATAAAAGAAAACCGATGGAGTCCGTAGGAACGATCCTTTTCTAAAAAGTGTGCCGAAAGCTATAAAAACCAATAAGCACAATAATCACAAGAGAAAGCCGATAAAATTCGTAGGAACGATCACATTTTAAAAAAGTGTGCTGAAAGCTACACTTTTTTAAAATGTGATCACCCACTTATGGGATCATTCCTAAAAGTTGTGTGTGAATTAAAATAGAAGTTGGATTTTTGTAAAAAAAATGGAACTGTCCTTAGACTTATTAAAGTTAATTCTACCTGAGTTATTAATTACTCATTTTACAATTGT